>JAAWQC010000033.1 GCA_022800315.1 Clostridiales bacterium | reverse complement strand
CGATGGCGGCCGCCATCGGCTCCGCGATCAGCTCCACGTCCTTGGCGCCGGCGTTGCGCGCGGCCTCGTCCACGGCGCGGCGCTCCACCTCGGTCACGCCGGAGGGGATGCACACGATGACGCGGGGCCGGCTCATAAAGGAGGAACGCATGGCCTGCTTGATGAAGTGGCGCAGCATGGCGGAGGTGATGTCAAAGTCGGCGATCACGCCGTCCTTCAGGGGGCGGACGGCGGAGATGGAGCCGGGGGTACGGCCGATCATTTCCTTCGCTTCCGAACCGACGGCCAGCACGATATCGTCCTTCACATCCCAGGCGACAACTGACGGCTCCCGCATGACGATGCCCTTCCCCTTGACATACACCAGGGTATTGGCGGTTCCCAGGTCGATACCGATATCGTGTTTAAAAAACATTTGACAACTCTCCCTTTTCTTTATGGCACCCGGCAGGGTTATTTTTCACGTTTTATCCCTTGCAGAGGGAATTATAGGCTAACGGATACCCTATTATATACTGCCTCCCAAATTTTCTCAATAAAAAAAGCGGGGGAATTGGGAATTTTCGCCTTCTTTATAAAAACTTAAGTATTCCGCCGGAAAAATCGGCAATACAGCGGGGAAAACGCCGCCGGGTCATTTCACGCCGAAATACCCCTGCAAAAACCGGCGGGTCCGCGCCCCCGGCAGACCCATGACGGTGTAATAATCCCCCCGGATGCCCCGGATGTACCGCAGGCCGGTCCCCTGGATGCCGTAGGCGCCCGCCTTGTCCAGGGGCTCGCCGGTAGCGGCATATTCCGCGATATCCGCCGCCGTCATCGGGTAAAAGATCACCTCCGCCTGGGAGACGAACCCCCCCGCACGGAGCAGGCGGCCGTCCGGGGCGGTCCGCCGCGCCCATACGCCGGTCAGCACCCGGTGGGTGCGTCCAGACAGACGGGACAGCATCCGGCAGGCGTCGGCTTCGTCCCGCGGCTTTCCCAGCAGAGCGCCGTCCACACAGACCGCCGTGTCTGCCCCCAGCACCAGCCGGCCGGGACGCAGGGCCGCCACCTGTTCCGCCTTATCCCGCGCGATGGCCAGCACCGCCCTGCCGGGAGAGAGGGAGGGGTCGGCGGGGGATTCGGCGGCGGCGGGAACCACCTCGAAGGAAAGGCCCGCGCGCTCCAGAATTTCCCGCCGCCGCGGGGACGCGGAGGCCAGGACCAGAGGCGGGCGGGCGGACGATAAAACAGTCATTTCACCCATTCCTTCCCCGTCGGTTATTTGATCTTTTTATACAGCAGGAGGGCCGCCGCGATCAGGAGTACCTGCAGCACGTTTACCTGCATTTTGAAGGAAAAGCTGAGCTGGATGATGGACAGGTTGAGATTCACCGTGTCGAAGCCTATGCTTTCCCCCCAGGTGAGCCATTTCAGGAATTCCACCCCGCTGGTCAGCTGTCCCACCAAGGCGGCCAATACGATGGCCGCCAGTACCAGGAAGACCAGGATCAGGGTATTCTTCGTTTTTGTCACGATAACGCCCCTTTTGCATGAGGATTTCCCCCCGTATAGTTTACGGGATTATATGAACAAAGCGTATCCGCGCTGACTTTACAGCCGGCCGGTGGAGCCGAAGCCGCCGGCCCCTCTCTCAGTTTCCTCCAGCGTCTGAACCTCTTCCACCGCGGGGAGGAGCACCGGCATCACGACCAGCTGGGCGATACGCTCCCCCGGCTGGATGGTGTAGGCGGTATCGGACAGGTTGACCAGTCCCACGCGTATCTCGCCGGTGTAGTCGCTGTCGATGACCCCCACCCCGTTGGACAGGGCCAGCCCATGCTTCACGGCCAGCCCGCTGCGGGCGAAGACCAGCCCCACCGTCTCGGGGGAGGGCAGGCCGATGGCAATGCCGGTGGGCACGGCGGCACGGCCGCCGGCAGGCAGGGTGAGGGGCTCGTCCAGCAGGGCGCACAAATCCATCCCCGCGCTGCCCCCGGTCGAGCGGACGGGAATCCTGGCCTCCGGATGGAGTTTCTTGATGGGTAAAGTCATGGGGCACTTCCTTTCCAGTTTACTTATACATACCGACGTTCCTTCTTTTTTAATGTCGTAACATACCGGCGGTCGGTTATTCCACCCCGCGGCGATAGAGCCCGCGGGTGATATTCTCCCGCGGCGGGCCGCCGCCGCGATACTCCCGGAGCACTTCGGCCGCTTCCTCCGGCGTTTCGCCGGTGAAATGCAGCAGGAGGAAATCCACCGCCGGCAGCTCCGCCAGCCGGTCGGCCAGATACAGGGGGGTGGAGTTGAGCACCTCGGAACAGCCGCCGGGCAGCTCGCACCGGACAGGGAAGCGTATCCCTTTGCGGTCCACCAGGCCGCCCCTTCGGCCACAGGCAGCGCAGGCGTCCGCCGCTGTGCCACATTGGACGGGGCAGTTCCGCGTCAGCATCAGGGGCTGGCGTCCGTAAGCCAGCAGCCCGCCGGGGATGGCCATCCGCTGCAAAAATCCCAGCTGGCGGAAGGTGAGCTCCATGGACGCCACAGCGGCGGATGCGCCCCATTCGGCCAACTGATCCGCCGACGCCCCATTCCACAGGTTCAGCCCAAACCCGCCCACGGGTAGGAGTCCCGCCTCCTTCGCCAGAGGCAGCGCCCCGACAGTCCCGCACAGGGCGCTCTCCGCCCCCGCCCGGCGGGCGATGGCCAGCCGCCTCCGCAGGCTGTCCTCGATGCCGAACATGCCGCGGGGGATTTCCACCGCCAGCGGACCGGCCGCGGCCAGTTCGGCCAGTGTTTCCGCCGGCAGGGTGAGGGGCACGATCAGGAGGGCGGGCCGTTCATCGCCGGGCAGGGCGGACAGGGCCAATCCCTGTTCCCGGTCGGCACAGCGGGCAGCCAGCGCCGGGCCGTCCGGCCGCCGTTCCAGCACGGCATACCGCCTGCCCTCCACCGACCCCGGACGGGCCGCGGGGTCAAAGGGCAGGGCGGGCCGCCGGGCGCGCAGGCGGTACAGGCGCTCCAGCGCCTCCCGCCGCAGGCTGTTGAGGGCCGAGGCGGGCAGGGTCAGACCCTCCCCGATCGCTGCGGTACACGACACCGCGTAAAAGGGGGTGCCCCCCGTCTTTTCCAGCTGGCGGCGGGCGGTTCCCTCATCGAGAGGGCGGTGCTCCGCCCTTTCGGGGACCGGTCCCTCCACCTGTATACACCCGCCCGATTCCCCATCAAAGACAGAGAGCCGGGCGGGCTCTTTCGCCTGAAGGGTCAGTTCCATGCGCACCGGCACCCGGGGCATTTCTTTCCCGTAGAGGCGGGACAGCCGGGACAGCACCGGCGCGGCGGCGATGACGTCCTCCTTCCGCCGGATGCCGAACATGGAAGAGTTATGCCCGTCAGGACATAACTCTTCCTGAAGAAATCCTTCGGAATTTCTTCCCCTGCTGATTTGACTGGGATGCCCTGGCGTGCATTTGTCTTCCCCAAGAAATTCTGGAGAATGTCTTCTCCTGTCTGCCGAAGATTTCCCCGCTGGGCATCCGTCTGTGTTCCGGCGGCCTCTGATATAGTAACCATCCGTAAATCCAGAGCGAGAAAATACAGATTGTAAATCATCCAGCAGCTGCGGATCGGGCGTTTCTCCCCGGACGGCGGCGGCGCACACCGCGGTGGCGGCCGCCACATACTCGGGCCGCTTCATCCGGCCTTCTATTTTCAGGGAGCACACGCCCCGCTCCTGCAGGTCGGCCAGATGCTCCCGCAGGGACAGGTCCCGCAGGCTCAGCGCCGCCTCCCCCTCCCCGGCGGGGCGGGGGAGGGTGCCTGGTCCGCAGCCGGATACTTCCGCTCGGAACGGGAGGCGGCAGGGCTGGGCGCATAGGCCGCGATTGCCCGAACGGCCGCCCAGCATGGCGGAAAAATAACACTGTCCCGATACCGACATACACAGCGCGCCGTGAACGAACACCTCCAGCTCACAGCCCAGCGA
This sequence comes from Clostridiales bacterium, assembly GCA_022800315.1. GTDB lineage: Bacteria > Bacillota > Clostridia > Oscillospirales > Acutalibacteraceae > Avimonas_A. The sequence goes on along the minus strand of JAAWQC010000033.1, from coordinate 21,758 downwards.
AGCGCAGGCGGCTATCTCTTGGCGGGACATCTCCCGCGCCAGTACCACACGGGTAAAGCCGCTGTCCCGCAGCAGGGCCACCCCGGCGGGGGTATGGACGGTGAGCTGGGTGGAGGCGTGCAGGGGCATATCCGGCGCGCAGGCGCGCAGGCGGCGGGCCAGGCCCAAATCCTGCACGATCAGGGCGTCCACCCCCAGCGCACACGCTTCCTCCGCCAGTGAAAGAGCCTCTTCCTGCTCCTCTCCCCGCAGCAGGGTGTTGAGGGTCAGATAGACACGTACCCCCCGTGCGTGGCAGCTTTCCACCGCCTCACGGAGGGCGTCGCCGGAAAAATGGGAAGCGTTTTCCCGCGCATTGAACCGCGCACCGCCAAAATAAACGGCGTCCGCCCCGCAGCGCAGGGCGGCGGTCAGGGCCTCGGCGGAGCCCACCGGAGCCAGTACCTCAGCCCGCTTCACAGCTCCCAACCTATTTCTGCGCGCCGCCGGGGCGGCCGCGCAGCTCCTGCACCTCGCGGCGGAGACGCTCCAGCTCCTGCCGTGCCTTGGCGTTGTCGTCCAGATAATCCTTCATCTGCTGGCGAAGGTTATCCGCCGCCGCTTCCGCCTTGTGAGCGCGGTCGGCATTGGTCAGGGCGGTGAGCACCGCCGCCATAGTGGTGGAGATGCGGGGGTCGCTGTCCAGCAGCACCCGCATCGCGTGATCCACCTCAGCGCCGATCGAACGCATGTATTCCTCCGGATCCTCCGAGGTCACGGTGTAATCGGTGGCGCAGATATTCAGTTTGACTCGGTTCGTGAACGGCATGAGCCCTTCCTCCTTTAAACTTCCGATGTCCCAACAGGGATATTTCCTCGCCGCAGACGGGGGGCGGCTTCTTTCTCTTCCATCATAGCGGAAAACCGGCGGGCTGTAAAGCAATTATCCCCTGTCAGCCCATGCAGCGGGGGCTGTCCGGGGCATCTCGGCCATACGCAGGCTGGTACAGCCGTAGGGGATCAGCTCCAGCCGCTGCGGCGGGCCCAGCGGTTCCCGCCCTTCGGGTCCGGCGGCGCACACCCCGTGAGCGAACGGCCAGGCCACCGGCGCCATCACCGCCTCCACCGTTACCGGGGGCGCACTGCGGGAGAAGGGGACGCCGCCGATCTGCCGCTCCCGCACGGTAAAATTGTGGTCGGCGAAGCCGTAATTCCAGGGGGATTCCCCGTATACCTCGTAATCGCAGTAGGGGGACCGGCGCTCCACGCCGTCGCGGACGTATTCCCGTTTCTCCCACCGCTCTTTAAGCGGCAGGGCGTAGAGGAGCGGCCCCCGCCACAGGCAATACAGCTCCCGGGGGCGCGGGGTCAGCTCGCAGGCGAGGACCAGCTCCACCGTCACCCGGCTCTCGCCCTCCCAGCGGCGCTCCAGCGAATAAAAGGCCCCGGTGTCCACCGGACGACCGTCCACCGACGCCGCCGCGGCAAAGCCCGGGATGCGCAGCTGCAATTCAAAGGAAACCGGCCGCGATGTCCGCACCGTATAGGTCAGACGGCCGCGGAAGGGATACTCGGTCTCCAGCAGGCAGAACACCTCGGCGCCGTCGATAACGACCCGCGCCTCCGACGGCACCAGTACGGCGGAGGCCAGTCCCCTTTCAGTGCGCATAAAAGCGGAGAGGGCCAGTTTGGGCCAGCCCTGCCCGAAATTGGCGGTGCAGCAGCCGTAGTTGGGTTCCAGCCCGAACTGGTGGGCGTCCGCCCCGTTGGTGCGGAACACCACGTGGCCGTCGGGCAGCCGGCTGCACTCCACCTGATTGGTCATCTGCACATACTGGTGGGTCCACATATCCTCGCTGAGCGCGGCGGGCAAGGCGTTGAAGGCCAGACGCTCCAGCCGGTCGCCCCACACGGCGGAGCCTCCCGCCGCCAGCAGGGTTTCATAGGAATACATCGCCTCCACCACCCCGCACAGCTCGGTTCCCTGTATCGGGCTGTCGCCGGATACGCACTCGTCGCCGGTGAAATGACCCACTGCCATACCGTGATGGCGTAGCAGGATGCCCAGGGCCGTTTCGGCGAACCCGTCAGTATCGCCGCCGCTCAGACGGCTGGTTAGCGCCTGCTGCTTCAGGCACATGGCCAGGTTGACCACATGGGTCAGATAACTCCACCGCCGCCGGGGCTCCTGATCGCGGTAATCAGCGAACAGGCGGCCGTAATCCATCCCCTCGACCTCCAGCTTGCGGGCCAGATCAAGCAGCCAGGATTCCCCGGTGCGCTCGTACAGCCAGAAGATCGGGATCAGACATTCGAACCAGCGGGCGGCCCCCCAGTCGAACAGGGTGGCGCCGTCCAGATGACGGTTAAAACAAAAAAGCGCCCGGCTCAGGGCCTCTTCAATCCGTTCGTCGCCGGAACAGTCGGCGTACAACACCAGTACCTTGGCGATAAGGATCAGCGCCCACATATCGTAGCGGCGGCGTTCCTCCGGGGCACAGGGACACAGCCAGCCGTCGGGTTCCTGCCGGCTGAGGATCGCGTCCACATACCGCTTCGCCCGTCCGATCAGTTCCTCGTCCTCCAGCAGGTAGGCCAGGGGGATAAAACCGTCCAGCCAGTAGGGAACCCGCTCCCAGCCGTCCCGGTCGCCGCCCACCCAGCGGCTGTCCCGGATATCCGGCCATACGCGGTCCAGGTTTCCGCACAGCCCCGCTGCCTGGATCTCCAGCTGGCGCCGGAGCCAGCCCCGGGGCCGAATCTCCCGTGTGGTCAGGGGTACGAGTACAGACGGCTTAAGCATACGTCACCGGCTCCTTTATTTTTCCGTCCCGCCGTCGTCCGGCGGAACGGGGGAAGCGATATGTACGTCCAGCTGGGGAAAGGGCATGCCGATGCCCGCCGCCTTCAGGGCGGGCTTGATGCGGGCGTTCAGGTCGTAGCGCATCTCCCAGTAATCCGCGTTTTGGCACCAGACCTGCAGGGTCAGGGTGACGGCCGAGGCGTCGTAGGACTTGACCTCCGCCCGCGGGGGCACCGGCTCCTGCAAGGCCCTGGGGTGGCTGTCGGCCAGGCCGCGCAGCACCTCCCGCGCCCGGTCGAGATCACAGCCGTATTCCACCGATACGTCGAAATCCTGCCGCCGGCTGTCGTGGGCGGAGTAATTGATGATAGTCGCGGTCATCATCTTGGTATTGGGGATGGCGGCCCGCATGTTCCCCACCGTGTCGAGATAGGTGTGCATCAGCTCGATCTCGGTGATGGTGCCCGAGACATCGTCCACCTCGATAAAATCCCCCGCTTTAAAGGGCTTGGAGAACAGCAGTACGACCCCCGACGCCAGGTTGGCCAGATTCTCCCGTATGGCGAGGGCTACCGCCGCGCCCACCGCGGCCAGCACGGCCAGCAGACTGGCCACCGGTACCCCCACCTTATCCAGCGCCATGACGGCCACCAGCGACCAGATGGTGATGCGAACCACCCGCAGCACATATTTCACCGCCACCGGATCCATGCTGGTTCGTTTGAGCATGGCGTGGACGGGACGAGGCAGCAGCTTGACCGCCACCAGCCCCAGCAGGAGGATCACCGCCGCCGAAAGCAGGTGGGGCAGAAAGTTCAATACCCCGGTAAAAAACGTCTCCCATGTCTGTCGAAGCTGGTCCAAATCGTTCCACATCCCATCCCATGGCGTTTCCATGTCTTGACTCCTTTCTATTGTAAAAACAGTGGCGGAGTTTGTCAACGGAAATCCCTTGTCCGGCGGCGGTTTATCCTTGTAAAGCGTGAACGTATCCGCTATACTGGGGTTATCGAAGGCAGAGAAGGGGTGAGGGCTGTATGGCAAAGGCGCAGCCTTACAAAGGCCGGAATTCCGTGCTGGCGTCCGCCGCCGTTTTCTGCCTGCTGCTGATCGCAGCGGCGCTGTACCTGACCCATTACGTCCGAAACCTGAACAAGACGATGGAGGAGGAAACGGTCCTGCACCTGACCGAAACGGCGGAACAGAACGTCGTCTCGCTGCAAAAGCAGATAGCCGGCGACATCCGTTTGCTGGAAAATGTGGGAAGCCTGCTGGGGCGGGGCGGTTCCATCGCCATGGGGGAAGCCCTCGATTATCTGCGGGGGATGGTGGAGGACGGCGGCTTCAAACGCATGGGGGTGATCCTTCCCGACGGACAGGCCCACACCACCGACGGCTACGTACAGGATTTCTCCGACCGGCAGTATTTTCACGAGGCGCTGAGCGGCCGTTCCAGCCTGTCGGGCACCCTGACCGACAAGATCGGCGGAGGCGATATCAACGTGTATTACGCCCCCATCCTGAACGGCGGTAAATGCCTCGGGGTGGTGTTCGCCACCCACGACACCGCCGTGTACCGGGAAATCCTGTCCCTGTCCAGCTTTGGGGGCAAGGGAAGCTTTTATCTCGTCGCCGCAGACGGCGAACCGGTCATCCGCCCCGCGGAAGCGGATACCTACATCGATCTCTCCCGCAATCATATGGCCGACCCCGATATCGCCTTTTCCGACCCCGACGCCGTCACCGATATGCGCCTGCACATGATGCGGGGCGAGAGCGGGGTGCTCCAGTGCGTGGACCACGGCGTGACCACCTATATCAACTACACGCCCGTGGACACCGACGCGGTGGACAGCTGGTACCTGATATCACTGGCCCCCAGCAGCGTCATCACCGATAGAACCGGCTACATTCTGGACCAGACCTTATATTTGTCGGTGGGCATCTTTGTGGTGCTGTCGGCCCTGGTGGCGTATAATCTGTACACCCAGCGCCGGAACGAACGGCAGCTGTACGCCCTGGCTTTCGTCGATCCCCTGACCGGCGGGGCCAATCAGACCCGCTTCAAACGGGAGGCGGGGCGTTTGGTCCGCCGGTATGGCGGCGCCAAATACGCGCTGGTGGAATTCGATATCGACAAATTTAAATACATCAACGATATGTTTGGCTACGAAACGGGAGATCGGGTGCTGACCGGCCTGATGGACATTCTGCGCCGCAGCCTGAAGCCGGGAGAACTGTGCGCCCGCATCATCAACGACAAGTTCGTGCTGCTGCTGGAGGAAAACCGGCAGGAGGATATCGAGCGCCGTCTGCGGGGGCTGGCGGACCGGGTGGCGTCTCTGTCGGCCGACCTGCCCCGTCCCTACGACTTCGTCCTCGCCTTTGGCATCTGCCAGCCGACGGACGGCACCGACATCGTCCCGCTGCTGGACCGGGCCGCGCTGGCCCGCAAAAGCGGCAAGGGCAGTCACCGGACCAGCGTGGTGTTTTACAGCGATTCCCTCCACGAACGGATCATTAAGGAGAAGGAAATCGAGAACCGTATGGAAACCGCCCTGAAAAACCGGGAGTTCGTGGTATACTACCAGCCCAAGGTGCTGCTCTCCAGCGGCGTCCTGTCGGGGGCCGAGGCGCTGGTCCGCTGGAAGCATCCGGAGAAGGGACTGATCCCGCCGGGCGACTTCATCCCCCTGTTCGAGCGCAACGGCTTTATCGTCAATCTGGACCTGTACGTTTTTGAGGAGGTCTGCCGGAAAATGCGCGGCTGGCTCGACGAAGGGCTGGATCCCGTCCCGGTATCGGTGAATCTGTCCCGCGTGCATCTGCAGAACCCCCAGTTCCTCGAACGGTTCCGCGATATCGTGGAGCAGTACGCCCTGCCTGCGGGGCTGCTGGAGCTGGAGCTGACCGAAAGCGCGGTCTTCGACAACGTGGAAGTGCTCCGCCGTCTTATGCATACGCTGCGGGAGGCCGGGTTTATGCTGTCCATGGACGATTTCGGCACCGGGTATTCCTCCCTCAACCTGCTCAAGGAGCTGCCGGTGGACATCGTCAAGATCGACCGGGAATTTTTCGGCGAATGCCCCGACAACGAGCGGGGCAAACAGGTGGTGGCCGCCGTGGTCACCCTGGCTAAACAATTGCAGATACGGGTGGTGTCCGAAGGGGTCGAGACCGCCGAACAGGCTGATTTTCTGCGGACCATCGGATGCGATATGGCGCAGGGCTACTTTTTCTCCACCCCCATACCCGAAGAGGATTACGAAAAACGGCTGCGCAGCCGGCGGGAGGAACGGAACGCGGTGGAAAAACCGTGAACAGCCTGCCAAAGGGAATGTCCTCTTCCTGACAATACGCCGGAGGGCGATGTTACGGCAGCTCAAAAAAAAAGGAACCCCGCCGGATTTAACCCGGCGGGGTTCCCTTTTTGTTACGATATCAGTCTTTTTCGTCGGTCAGCTGCCGGCGGCAGCGCTTCAGGGCTGCCTTCTGCTCAGGGGAAACGGCAGGATATTGGGGGTCCAGCTTCTCCAGCCGCCGGATCAGGATCTCCGAGATCAGCAGGCGGGCGTACCACTTTTTGTCGGCCGGGATGATATACCACGGGGCCGCTTTGGTGGCCGTCTCGTTGATGGCCCGCTCGTACGCGTCCTGATAGTCCTCCCAGCGGCCCCGCTCGGTGATATCGGAGGAGGAAAACTTCCAGTTCTTCGCCTCGTTGTCGATCCGTTCCAGAAACCGCTTTTTCTGCTCCCCCTTGGATATGTGCAGGAAGAACTTGACCACCGTAATCCCATTTTCATCCAGATAGGTCTCGAAGTCCCGTATCTGGCGGTACCGGCGCTTCCACAGGTCGCCGTCCAGGCAGCGGGCGGGCAGCTTCTGAGTAGCGGGGAGATCGTGGACCTTGCTGACCAGCACCTCCTCGTAATAGGAACGGTTGAAGATGCCGATGCTGCCCCGCTCCGGCAGGTGGGCCACCACCCGCCAGAGGTAGTCGTGATCCAGCTCCTCCGCCGACGGCTGTTTGAAGCTGGTGACCTGTACCCCCTGGGGGTTGAGCCCGCTCATCACGTGCTTGATGGCCCCGTCCTTGCCGGCGGAATCCATTGCCTGGAAGATAATCAGGAGCGCCTCTCGGTCCTGGGCATAAAAGCGGTCCTGCAGCTCCGCCATCCGGCGGACGTTGTCCCGCAGCTGCCGGGCGGCCTCCTCTTTATCGTGAAAGCCGTCGGTTCGGGCGGTATCGAAGGCGCGGATGTCGAAGCTGTCCCGCCTGCTCACGCGGTAGGGGCGGATATCCATGGCGTTTCATCCTTTCCGGTGGGAATAGGCAATAGGATGCCCTCTTTTGCCGGTGTTACTCCTCCACGATGTACGGCTCCACCCGGCTGAGCAGCCGGGCCCCCAGCACCACCGTCATGTGCACGCCGTCGGGGGTGAATTCCTCCGACTCCACCGCACCTTCCCGGCGGCACTGTTCGGTCACGCCGCCCTCGTGGAAGGGCAGCAGCAGCTGTACCCGGCGGCGGTCGGGAGGCAGGGCGGCGGCCAGCGTTTCCAGCAGCTCATCCAGTCCTTCGCCGGTCAGGGCGCTGATGCGCACCGCCGTCCGATCCCCCGACAGGGCTTGGAGCCGTTCGCGTCCCGCGTCGGGGGCCGCGTCGCATTTGTTGAACACGCGGATGACCGGCGGACGCTGACCGTCGCCCTCCGCCCGATTCCACAGGTCACTGAGCAGTTCCTCGGTGACCTTCAAATGCTCCTCCGCCTCGTCGGAGGAGGCGTCGCACACATTGAGCAGCACGTCGGCGTGGGCCGCCTCCTCCAGGGTGGAGCGGAAGGCGTCCACCAGCTGGTGGGGCAGACGGCGCACCAGACCGACCGTGTCGGTCAGCAGCACCTCCCGCCCGTCGGGCAGCTTCAGCGCCCGCGAGGTGGGGTCCAGGGTGGCGAACAGCCGATTTTCGGTCAGCACCCCCGCATCGGTCAGTGCGTTCATGAGGGTGGACTTGCCCGCGTTGGTATAGCCCACCAGCGCCACCGTGTTCACGCTGTTTTTCTGGCGCCGTCCACGGATGAGCCGGCGGCGCTTCTCCACCTCTTCCAGCTCCCGCTTCAAATGGTTGATACGGCGGCGGATGTGACGGCGGTCGCTCTCCAGCTGGCTTTCGCCCGGCCCTCTCGTACCGATGCCGCCGCCCAGACGGGACAGTTCGGTGCCGATGCCCGCCAGACGGGGCAGCCGGTACTGGAGCTGGGCCAGCTCCACCTGCAGGCGCCCTTCGGCGGAGCGGGCGCGTCCGGCGAAAATGTCCAGGATCAGGGTGGTGCGGTCCACCACCCGCAGGCCGGCGGCATCCTCGATGTTGCGCTGCTGGGTGGCGGAGAGCTCCCGGTCGAAGATGAGCAGGCCGATGTCGTTGTTCTCACAGATTTCGCGGATTTCCTCCAGCCGCCCGCTGCCGATGCAGGTCGCCTTGTCCGGCGATTCCCGCCGCTGCATCGCGGTGCCGCAAACCTCCGCCCCGGCGGAGCGGGCCAGCTCCGCCAGCTCGGCCAGAGATACCTCCGCGTCGAAATCGCCGGTGTCCAGCGACACCAGCAGGGCCCGTTCGGGCCCCTCGCGCTGTTCGATCTCCTGCGTGTTGTGTTTCTGTTGTTCCAAAAAGGATCCTCCTGTGCCGTCACGTACGGCGGTATGGCCGGCGGCCCGGGGAACTGAGTGAGCGGGAAACCGGCCGGTGATGCGGCGGCATCGGCCGCAGCGGTCCCCCTTATTATATCCCGCATGTTGTGCATTGTCCATATTTCATGCTGTCGAAGGAGCACAAAGTTTGTCGTTCGATTTGTCGTTCGACAGATAACTCCCGTATCCAACCGGACGCCGCTTGTGCTATAATGGACGGAAAGCGAGATTCACCTAGTAATGAGGAGGACCGCCATGGACATCAACGATCGGATCGCCCGCCTGAAGCGGGAAAAAAACGCCGTCATCGCCGCCCACACCTACCAGCCTCCCGCTGTGCAGGAGCTGGCCGACATCCTCGGGGACAGCTTCGCCCTGGCGCAGAAGGCCGCCCGCTCCGATGCGGACACGGTGGTGGTCTGCGGGGTGCGCTTCATGGCCGAGGGGATCAAGATCCTCTCCCCCAAAAAGCGGGTGGTGCTCGCCTCCCCCCGTGCCGACTGCCCCATGGCGCGGCAGATCGAGCCGGAGCGGGTGGCAGCCTTCCGCCGCGCCCATCCCGACATCGCCGTGGTCGCCTACATCAACACCACCGCCGAGCTCAAGGCGGTGGCTGACGTGTGCGTGACCTCCTCCTCGGCGGTCCAGATCGTCAGGCGGCTGCCCCAGCGGGAAATCCTCTTCATCCCCGACAAAAACCTGGGGGATTACGTGCGCCGGCAGGTGCCTGAAAAAAACATCCTGACCTGGGACGGCTACTGCCCGGTGCACAATGCTGTCACCGCCGACGACGTGCTGGAGGCGAAGGCCGCCCATCCCGGCGCCGCGGTGGCCATGCATCCCGAATGCCCGCCCCAGGCGCTGGAGCTGGCCGACATGGTAGGCTCCACCGCCGCGATCATCGACTATATCCGCGGCGTCGAAGGGGAGGTCATTGTGGCCACCGAGCGGGGGGTGGTGGATAAGCTGTCCCTCGAATACCCCGGCCGTCTCCACCAGCTTCGGGGTGACTGCCTGACCTGCCCCGATATGAAGCTGACCACCCCTCTCATGATTGCAGAAGCGATGGAGGGGATCGGCGGGGACGAAATTGCAATAGACCCCGCCCTGATGGAAGCGGCCCGCAGCAGTTTGGAAAACATGCTGACATACGGCGCATAATTAATCCCCTGACAAAACGGTCCCCGCGGGGACCTGCTGTAAAAGAAGGCGATGAACCCATGGTGAATGAAACCGACGTCATCATAGCCGGCAGCGGCGTGGCCGGCCTGTACGCGGCGCTGAACTTCGCACCCGACGTGAGGGTGCTGGTGCTGTCCAAGCGGGAGCTGACCCTGTGCAACAGCTTTTTGGCGCAGGGTGGCGTGGCCGCCGTCGTCGATAAGGAAAACGACGATTACCGCCTGCATATCGCGGACACCCTGATTGCGGGCGGGTATAAGAACGACCTGCGCTCACTGGAAATCCTGGTCAACGAGGGGCCGGAGGACGTGCTGCGCCTGTACAAGGAGATGGGGGTCGATTTCGACCGGGACGAGGACAAGCACATCTCCATGACGCTGGAGGGAGGCCATTCCCGCCGCCGCATTCTCCATCACAAGGATTCCACCGGCCGGGAGATCACCGAAAAGCTGCTGGCCGCCGCCCGGCGGAAACCCAATATCACCTTTCTGGAAAACGCCCAGCTGGTCTCCCTCACCCCTGAGGAGGGCGGCTACTGGGCGGGGCTGCTGACCCCCGGCGGCTATCGGGCGATGACCTGCTCCTACTGCATCCTGTGCACCGGGGGCATCGGCCGGGTGTACCCCTACACCACCAATTCCGCCATCGCCACCGGGGACGGCATCACGCTGGCTCACGAGCTAGGGGCCCGCATCAAAAACCTGCGGCTGGTGCAGTTCCATCCCACCGCCTTCGCCGCCGCCGAAGGGCGGGAGCGGTTCCTCATCTCCGAGGCGGTCCGCGGGGAGGGGGCCCTGCTGCTCAACTGCGACCGGAAACGGTTCATGGACCGATATGACGAGCGGGGCGAGCTGGCTCCCCGCGACGTGGTCTCCCGCTCCATCATGCAGGAGGCGAGGCGCACCGGCAGTGAGAAATTCTACCTCGATATCCGTTTCCGCGGCCCCGAGTTCATTCAAAACCGCTTTCCCATGATCTACTCCCGCTGTCTGGAGGAGGGGGTGGACATCACAGCCGATCTGATCCCCGTGTTCCCCTGCCAGCACTATCTGATGGGGGGCATCGACGTCAGCGTGTACGGCGACACCACGGTGGACCGGCTGTACGCGGCGGGAGAATGCTCCCACACCGGCGTGCACGGCCTGAACCGGCTGGCCAGCAACTCGCTGCTGGAGGCGCTGGTTTTCGCCCGCCGCACCACCTACGACATCAGCCGCCGCATGCGGCACGAGGGGTCCGGCGTGACCGCCCCTCCGCCGCCCCCGCCCGCCGGGGGCCGGGAGCTGGCCACTGGCTACCGCACCGCCATCCGCGGCATCATGCAGCGGGCGTGGTTCGTCCTTCCCGACTACGGCGCGGCGCGGGAGGGCCTGAAGCAGGCGGAGGCCATCCTGCAGGATCTGCGCCAGGGCGGATACGCCCTCACCCCCGATTATGTGGAGGCGAAGAGCCTGGCCACCATCTGCACCCTGATTTTGCGCGAGGTCATGGCGGAACAGGCCGGCTGAACCGCCGCTTTCCCCTTATTCAAAAAATTCAACGCTTGAGGAGGCCCCCTATGGTACTGCCCCTGTTTTACATCGACGACGTGATCAAAACCGCCCTGCGGGAGGACATCAACTATCTGGATACCACCACCGACCTGATGATCGCGGAGGACGCCCGCTCCACCGCCCGGTTCCTCGCCAAGGCGGAGGGGACCCTGTGCGGCATGGACATCGCCCTGCGGGTGTTCGCCCTGCTGGACGACACCTTTACGGCAGAGGTATACGCTAAAGACGGCGACCGGGTGAAGCCGGGGGACGTCCTCGCTGAGGTGGCGGGGAAGACCCGCGCCCTGCTCAAGGGGGAACGCACCGCCCTCAACCTGCTGCAGCATTTGTCGGGCGTGGCCACCGCCACCGCCCGCGCCGTCGCCCTGACCGCGGGTACGAACGCCTCCATCGCCGACACCCGCAAGACCCTGCCCGGCCTGCGGGCGATGCAGAAATACGCAGTCGTCACCGGCGGCGGGCGCAACCACCGGTATAACCTGTCCGACGGCGCCATGCTCAAGGATAACCACATCGACGCGGCGGGGGGGATTCCTCAGGCGGTGGCCCTCATCCGGCAGAAGCTGGGCCACATGGTCAAGCTGGAGGTGGAAACCCGCAATCTGGACGAGGTGGGGCAGGCGTTGGAGGCAGGAGCCGACGTGATCATGCTGGACAATATGGACTGCGCTGCCATGACGGCGGCGGTGGAGCTGTGCGCGAAAAAGCGTCCCGGCGCGGGACGCCCCCTGCTGGAGGCCAGCGGCGGCATCACGGCGGAAACCCTGCGGGCGGTGGCTGAAACCGGGGTGGATATCGTCTCCATCGGCGCCCTCACCCATTCGGTAACCGCTTTGGACATCTCCATGAAAATCGCCAAATAAGCCTGTTTCCTTATAATCGTATCCGGCGGGAATCCCCGCCGGATTTTTTATGATAGCATCGCGGGCCTGACGCGGACACAACGCCCGCATCAGGCCCGCGACCGAGGCCAGTTTTTTTAATCTGACTGCTCCTCCGTTAAAAAATCGTACCAAATCTGTATCAGCGCCCGGCATTGCTCGGCCGTGGTCATCTGTGATTCGAACCCGGTTTCGCCCACCAGGAACACCAACGGAAAGCCTCCATCAAACCACACCAGTACGTCGCCAACCGCCAGATTATACGCTGCTATCTCTATCCGCGAACCGGCGTAATAGGCCCGCTCAATCGTATCGCGTGAGTATTCCGAGGTGCCCCGCAGCAGTTCGACATATTCATAGGGCGGGTCCTTCCGGTCGGGTATCCGGCCGTATAAGACGAACAGGTATTCTGGTTTTTCATTCATGGAGATCATCCCTTTAATATTTCTACTGATTACAGAATATAATACTCCTTATAATGGATAACCTTGTCCATATAGTACCAACAAGTACTATACAAAAAGCGCGGGCGAACAGTGCCGCTCCTGCGTCGCCGCCGTTCGCCCCTACGGTGTCGACGAAGGCGGCGGGGCGTCTTTACCGGTTCCGGCAGTTTTCCACACCGCATCGCCCCGCGGTGGAAAATCGGCGGGAGGGATTGTGAAATCGGAGAAAAACCGCTATACTGTAGAAAATGCGCGGGGAGGGGGCGGCCGCTTGTCAAAAATGAGTAAACGGCGGTCGCTGTGGGCCGCTGGCTTTCTGGCAGTAATCCTGTTCGTGGCCGTCGTGCTGACATTTCAGTTCCCCGGTGTGGATATGGACGCCTTTGCGGCGCAATATAAGAACAAGCTCGCCGCCATCCCCATATTGGCGGGGCTTTATCTTTTTAAGACGGTGACGGTCATCCTGGTGCCCCAGCCCGCCGTCTACCTGCTGACGGGGCTGCTGTTTTCCCCAGTGCCGGCCCTCCTGCTGACCCTCGGTATGCTGTCCATGGAGGTCAGCGTCGGGTATTTCCTGGGGAAAAAGATCGGAAAAAAATGGCTGAACCGCCTGATGAACTGGCTGCAGGGACGCAGCCGCTTTCTCGACCGGGTGCTGCGCAGCGACCGGCTGGACGATTTTTTCGACCTGCTGATGCTGCGGATGCTGCCCGGCATGCCCACCGACCCCATCAGCCTGCTGGCCGGCGCGCGGGAGGGGCGCTTCTCCCGCTATTTCGCGGCGTCGGTCCTCGGCGCAGCGCCCAAGGCCGTCGCCATGTCCCTGATGGGCAGTTCCGCCCACGATCCCCTGTCACCCGAATTCCTGATCCCCACCGGCTGCCTCATCGCAGTCTTCATCGGCACCACTCTGATCAAAAAAAGGCTGGCGAGGCAGAAGGAGGTCTCCGGCGATGTCGAAAATCATTGAATCCCTGAAAAAAGACCCGAGGAAAAAGAACGGCCCGACCGGCGCGTACGAAACCTATCTGCGCATCGCTGTGATCGCGGTGGCGGTCCTGTTCCAATTGGGCCTGCTGCTGCTCATCAATTACTTTTTGCAGGCCACGTCGGTGGTGCTGTACCTGATCCTCGACCTGCTGGCGGTCATTACCGTCTTCTCCCTGATCAACAAACACGACAGCTCCGCCTACCGCATCGCGTGGATCGTCGTGATCCTGTTCACCCCCGTATTCGGCCTGCTGCTCTACGGGGTGTGGGGCAATGTGGATATGAACAAACGGGAGCACGGGCGACTGGACCGTTCCTTCGACAACGGCTTCGCTCATCTGGACGCCGCCGGCGGCGCGCTGTCCGAATTTTGCGCCACCCATCCCGAGCAGTCCCCCTTCGCCACCGGACTGGCGGCCTCCCGCTTCCCTCTGTACAAGGATACACGCTGCCGATATTTCCCCATTGGGGAGGAGTACTTCGACACCCTGATCGCGGATCTGGAGCAGGCGGAAAAGTTTATCGTGATGGAATATTTCATCGTGGCGGAAGGGGTGCTGTGGGACCGTATCCACGACGTGCTGCGCCGCAAGGCCGCTGCCGGGGTGGAGGTGCGGCTGCTCTACGACGACGTGGGCTGCTTTTTCAAAATATCCTCCAATTTCGATAAGGTGCTGCGGGCGGAGGGGATTCAGACTGCTATGTTCAATCCCGCCCACCGTTTCATCTCCAGCTTCTACCTCAACTACCGCAACCATCAGAAGATTGTCGTGATCGACGGCAGGGTGGGATACACCGGCGGGGTCAACATCGCCGACGAGTATATCAACGTGGATTCCAAGCTGGGCCACTGGAAGGACGTGGGCATCCGGATGGAGGGCAGCGCGGTGCGCAGCCTGTCGGTGATCTTCTTTCAGATGTGGGATATCACCACCCACGACGTGGGGGAGGATTACAGCCCCTATCTCACCGAGGAACCGGCTGAGGGTGCGGCGGGCTGGTTCCAGCCTTATGCCGACGGTCCCGCCAACAATCCCAGCAACCCGGCGCAGGACCTCATCCGCCAGGCGGCGGGCGGCGCCCGCCGCACCCTGTGGATGACCTCGCCCTACCTGATCATAGATCAGGAGCTGATCTCGGATTTCTGCCTGGCGGCCAAGGGCGGGGTGGACGTGCGCATCGTGGTACCCGCGATCCCCGACCACTGGTACGTGGGGCTGGTAAACCGCCACAACTACCGCCCGCTGGTGGAGGCGGGGGTGCGGCTTTACGAATATACCCCCGGCTTCGTCCACGGCAAGCTGATGCTGGTGGATGACCGCTGCGCCACAGTGGGGTCGGTCAATCTGGATTTCCGCAGCCTGTACCTGCACTACGAAAACGGGGTGTTTCTGTGCGACGCGCCGGTGATCGAGGATATCCGCCGGGATATCGAGGAAACCATGGCGGTCTCCCACGAGATCACCCTGGCCGACATCAAAGGCCGGCCGTTAGTGCAAAAGCTGCTGGGTTCCCTTTTCAACCTGCTGTCCCCCCTGATGTGAATAACCCACTGAAACCGGCGCCGGGCTTAATGGTAGCCCGGCGCCTTTCGTCTGTCTGGCACGGCCGGTATCGTCTGTTTCGCCCAAATTTCTCCTTCTGCGGTTGATGGTTTTTATTGTCTGTGTTATGATAGTGAAAAAGTAAGATTTCCCATCCCTATGCACCGACGACTTTTGAGGAGGAACAGACGATGTTGACAAAACGCATACGTCGGGCGGCGGCTCTGCTGACCGCGGCCCTGCTGGCCGTTTCGCTGGCCGGCTGCGACGTCACCGAAAAGGACGAGGCGCCGTCCGACGCGCTGGCGCTCCCGTTCGCCGGCGTACAGGATCAGACCGACGCGCAGAAGGGGCGCGCCTACAGCATGACCGTGCCGAAGGACGACCACTACACCTTCACCTGTGAGGCAGCGTCCGCCCTGACCCTGTATCAGGGCGGCAAAAAAGCCGCCGAGGGTACCGCTTCGGTGGAGGCCGACCTCGCCGCAGGCGACACCGTGACGGTGAGCGTGGCCACCGGAGAGGCGGAGGCCCCCTTCGAGCTGGAGATCGCGGCACGGGACAATCCCGTCACCCTGCCCTATGAGAACGCTTTTTCACAGAGCGCGGACGGCTTTGATCTGACGGGGAATCCGGATGAAGACCCCCTCGAACCCGCCACGGTGGATTATCAGAAGAGGGAAGGGGGCACCTACGTCTTTTCGAACAATCCCGAGCTGCTGGCCCCCGACGACCTGGGGCAGGCCCTGCTGCGCAACGAGGGACTGACCGGCGAGGTGTATTTTACCTTCGAGCACGCCAATTACGCCAATAAGCCACTCACGCTGGGTTATCAGCTGAAAAATACCGGCGACAGCGACGTGTACGTCACCGTCACCAATATCGGCTATCAGACGGGCGGGGAGTGGTTCGGTCAGCAGTGCTGGTCGGATGTGTACAACACCCGGTTCGAGCTGCCGAAGGATTATTTCGTAAACGGGTCCCCCAACGGCAAGTACACCAGCCAGGATCTGGCCTTCATCGACTACACCCCCCGGGTGTTCCGTCCCACCACCTACCGCCTGCCGGCGGGAGAATCCTTCTACGTGCTGGGCGGCACCAGCGCCGACGCCTATCGCCGCCTCAACGTGGCGGCAACGGCGGACAAAACGCTGGCCACCGGCAAGTGCGCCAACGGCACGGTAAAATTCGCCGTCACGGGTGGGGCGGTCACGGGTACCTTCTACTGCTATACCGACCCGGCGCAGGTGGCCGCCGAGCCGGCGGAGCAGGGCTATGTCACCAAACGCGGCGGCAAGGATTACTCCGCCCAGTATAAAGGGACCGACCCCCATCAGGGGCTGGTGGAAAACAACATGGTCTGGACGGTGAACGACCTGTCCCCGGCCGGGAACCTGCCGGTCACCTATACCAACGCCTACGACACCAAAGCCGCCGCGGTCAAAACACCCTACGCCGCCTATTCCAATAAAGACTATACGGTGGAGAAAGCCTCCACCTGGATGACCCACCTGAATCCCCAGGTGGAGCATAAAGCAGTGGGGATGGACCTCATGGACTTTGCCTGCCGCACCCCTGACGGCAAAGAGGTCGTCATCGACAACAACCACGCCGACGGCGGCGGCAATCCCGCCAACACGGCCAACTGGATGGTGGAATACCACGACAACTTCACCTTTGTCAATCAGGGGGACAGCGCCCGCACCTTCAAGCTGTACCTGAAGGACAACGGCGCGCTGGCCACCCTGGTCCGTGATGCGGACGGCACGGTGCTGGAAAGCCTCATGACCATGGGCAAGGGCAAAAGCGACCCCCTGATCTATACTCTGGAGGTGGCACCCCACAGCGTGGGACAGGTCACACTGGATTATCTCATGCTGGCCTGCTCCTACGGAAACGTCACCCACTGGGTCACCATGGCGTAAGAGAGAATCCGCCGGTCGAACGACCGGCGGATTCTCTTACAGACTGTGTTTGGGGGATGGGCAGGGTTCCCTTACTCCGTCACTGGAAGCGGGAGGGGATGAAGTGCTGTTCATAATTCGCAATGACCGAAGGTTCTCCATCGCTCTACGCAGCATATAACACTCATTTTATATCAGCAGGGGGATCCCAGGGGGGGGCCGCCTTTTTCGTCAGTCGTTCGACCCGGTCGGCCCCCCTTGGTTGCCTTTTGGCTACTTTTCGGCAATTCGAAAAGTAGCCGCCGCGCCGCGCAGGCGCAAACCGATGAGAACGATCCCCTATAACCAAACAGATTTATACTCTAAAAGAAGGTAACAGTATGCATCGTTTTCTCCACACGGGCACCCTCTTCTTTTTATCCATCCTGACGACCGCTTCTCTCGCCGGCTGTGCATTCTCGGAGTCTCCGCCGGAATCGGTTCCCTCCTCCACCGCCGACCCGACGCAAACGGGGACGGGCGGTTCCTTCGCCCTGCCCACAGGGGAGGAGGGCTCCACCCTCCGCCTTATCCTGCCGGGTGAATCCCGCTATAAGCAGACGGATGATCCGGCGGTAATCCAGCAGGTGACCCGGCGCATCGAGGCAGAGCAGCCGCAGCTGATTCCCGACGCCGAGCCTGATCTTAACCCCCTCATGCGGCTGGAATGCACCGGCTGGGGCCGCACCCTGCTGCTGACCGAATCCCGTCTTACTGCGGAGAACCCGTCGGGGGCCCAGCGTTCCTTCCGGGTGTCCGCCCGCTTGCTGGAAGACCTGCAAGCCCTGTATGGGGGATTGGATGCGGACGAATGGTATGACGGCGCCACCAACACGATCACGCTGCCCTCCCTGCCGGCTGAGGGAACCCTGACGATCACGATACAGGGACCCGGCGGCGGAACCCGGCGGACCAGCGATCCCGCCCTCGTGGGGGAGGCGGCGCGGCTGATCGAAGGCGCCTTGGGGGAGCGGGTGGCCTCCTGCGGGTCGGTAAACGGAACGGCCCTGACCCTGCAAAACGAGCAGTGGGGCGGCACCATCACCCTCCTGGGCGTTTTGCAATATCAGCCCAGCGCCTCCAGAGAGAGCGCGTTTTACCAAGCAGCCCCCTCCTTAAACGAAGAGCTGCTGGCCATTTACGAGCAATTGCCCCCCGCGTAAATGCCGCCGATATCCACACATCAACAGAAAATCCCCCGAAAGGAGCCTGTCCTTTCGGGGGATTCTTAACTGTCACTACACATTGAAGCGGAACAGCACCACGTCGCCGTCCTGCACCACGTATTCCTTGCCCTCGGAGCGGACCAGGCCCTTCTCCTTGCAGGCGGCCATGGAGCCGCACTTGATCAGCTCGTCGTAGGCGACGATCTCAGCGCGGATGAAGCCCCGCTCAAAATCGGTGTGGATCTTGCCGGCTGCCTGCGGGGCGCGGGTGCCCCGCTCAATGGTCCAGGCGCGCACCTCCTTGGGCCCGGCGGTGAGGTAGGAGATGAGGCCCAGCAAGTGATAGCTCTTCTGAATCAGCCGGTCCAGGCCGGAACGCTCCAGCCCCAGCTCGGCGAGGAACAGTTCCTTTTCTTCCCCGTCCATGTCGGCGATATCCGCCTCCATCTGCGCGCAGATGGGCAGCACCTCGGCCCCTTCCTTTTCCGCCAGTTCGGCTACCTTATGATAGTGAGGCTGGGCGTCCAGGTCGCCGCCGAAATCCTTTTCGCTCAGGTTGGCGGCGTAGATCACCGGCTTGGCGGTCAGCAGCTGGGCGCCGGCCAGAAGGGGCTCTTCCTCCGGCTCGCACTCCACCGACCGGGCGGGATGGCCCGCCTCCAGCGTCTGATACACCCGCTTGTAAAAATCCAGCTCCGGCTGAAGTCCCTTGTCCCCCTTGAGCAGCTTCTGGGTTTTGTCAATGCGGCGCTCCAGCATCTCCATATCGGAGAAGATCAGCTCCAGATTGATGGTTTCGATATCCCGCAGCGGGTCCACACTGCCGTCCACATGGACAATGTCGTCATCCTCGAAGCAGCGGACCACGTGGACCACCGCGTCCACCTCGCGGATGTTGGCGAGGAATTTGTTGCCCAGCCCTTCGCCCTTGCTGGCGCCCTTCACCAGACCCGCGATATCCACGAATTCGATGACAGCGGGGGTAATTTTTTCGGGATGGTACAGTTCGGCCAGCTTGTCCAGACGGCTGTCGGGCACCGCCACCACACCCACGTTGGGGTCGATGGTACAGAAGGGGTAGTTGGCGCTCTGGGCGCCCGCGTTGGTGATGGCGTTGAACAGGGTGGATTTCCCCACATTGGGCAGTCCCACGATTCCTAGTTTCATAGAACGGATAGATTCCTTCCTTAGCCCCCCAAGGGAAGCTTTCATACCTGCCAGCTGTAAAAAACGCGGCCGGCGCCCACTTTTGTGCCGCTTTATTATAAAGCATTCCCTCAACGGTTGCAAGTTGTTCTTCCAGTATCGCGGGGCATTTTCCTTTGCACTAGTCCGACTGTTTAATCGGTATTCCGTGATTTCTGGCATACTCACCAGCAACGGACCTTTCTTCTGCATATATTGTCAGTCGTTTACTTCCAATAAACGCATCCGTTTGAATATCCGTCACCTCTGATGGTATCACTAATTTCTCTAAAACAGTACAGCTGCTAAAAGCACCCGTTCGTATCTCTTTTACGCTTTTGGGCAATATAACCGACTTAATTGTTATGCATCTGGAAAATGCATAATCATTAATAGTTTCCACCCCTTCTTTTATCGTAAAATTAGAATCATTATAACGTATTGGGCAACAGATTAGCACTGTTTTGTCTTTGTTATATAGTATGGTGTTTTCACTGCTGTAATAACTGTTGGATGAATCTACAAGAAAGTAATCAAAATTATAAGCCTTCAAAAATCCCGGGGTAATTGATTGAACCTCACTGGACAAATTGAGTATCCGCACCTTTTCTGTCTCTTCTGTTACATCGTGATAGGATACGGAAACAATACCTTTTGGCACTTTGATTACAGCTGCATTACCACGATACGCCAGCAATAGCTTGCCGTTGACAATAACATATTCTTGCTGTTGGCTGGACATCCATTTTGTCCCTTGAAAAGCATTGTCTCCGATAAATTCCAAACTATCTGGAAAGTCGATCTTATTCAGCGCGGAACAATTGAAGAATGCCGATTGTCCTATTCTCGTGAATCCCGGAGGCAAGTGCAACTCTGACAAAGATGAACAGTCGTTGAAAGCAAAATCGGCAATTTCCTTTACCGATGTTGGTATCGTATAACAGCTTAGATCTTTCTTGGAGGGTGCTAAAATTATTTCTGTCTGTTCTTTGTTATACAGTATTTGTTCTTTTGACATATATTTGGTGTTTTCTTGAGCTACCGTGATAAATTCCAAATTGTTCGTACCCGTAAAGGCTCCGACGCCTATCCAGCGAACAGATGCTGGTATGGATATTTCCGATAAATTCGTATACGCAAACGCTTCTTGCTGAATCTCTTGTACTTTGTCGCCCAGTTGTATCTTTGTTAAACTGGTATTGGCAAAAAAGGCTTGCCTTCCGATAACAGCCAAATCGTTTTGTAAGTTAACATTTTTTAAAGATTGACACCAGTAAAACACCCTATCTCCGATTTCACTGACACCGGACGGAATTTCGACAGATTCTATTTGACTGTAGGCAAAGGCTTCTTTACCAATTCTATACACCGGCTTTTCTTGAAAGGTACTTGGTATTGACACGTTTAATGAATGACCGGTATATTTAACTAGTTCAGCACCGCTGTCTGTCAGGCGAAAAGTAAATTCACTTTGAGAAAATTGACAGCCCGATGCAGTAACAATAATTAAAAGAACAGGTAGAAATAAGAATAATTTCTTCACTAGTGTTCCACCTTTCCGTTTTCCTCTATAAAGGAATCCACAGACGAGAAATATCTGCGATTGTCATTATATGCCACGTATTTTACTCCATTCCACTTGTAAGCAATATAGTGCATACCTTCACTATGAGTATATAGCATTACGCATGCTTCAGCACGTTGAGAATAGAAATCCCTTGAACCTTCGCTGAGTCCAACAGTCACTCTATTAACTGAATAGCCTTGCGATTCGAAATAGCCAGACATAACAAAAGGATTTACCCCCAGTGCTCCCAGAGCTAGGCTTCCCCACGCATTGTCAAAATAGCGAATTACATCCGCTGGATCTTGAGGATTCCCTAACATTATCATTGCATTGTATGCAGCTATCCATCCACACCCACTATCGTCCGCGCCAGATCTGCCCATCGTGAATTGTCCAAAATCATTTTGATCATCGATAAACCCACCACGAAAACCTTGTTGGGCAACTGTATTACTTTCATAGTTATTAAGACTATCTCTTGCTGCAATCGCGGTATATGTCACAATCCCCAAGAATAAAGCTCCTAGCAGTATGGGAAAGTCCCCCGTAGGATCATAATAACCTACTGGGTTATTAAAGCAATAGGCAAACATATTGTATTGAGTTATATTCTGATGAGCATAACCGAATAAACTGACGCCGTCTGCATTAATAAACCGCTTCACGCTGGGATCGTAATAGCGCGAATTGAGATAATACCAGCCGGTTTCGGTGTCGTAGTAATAGCTGCGGTAGCGGATGGGGTTGATGTTCGCCACGTGGTTCGCGTCGGTGATGGTATTGCCGTCCTTGTCGGTCACCGAAAGCACCTTGCCCCACGCGTCGTA
>JAAWQC010000073.1 GCA_022800315.1 Clostridiales bacterium | reverse complement strand
GCGGCATATCAACTAGAGCGTTGTAAAGCGACATCGACTCCCGTCGAGTCGCATTACAGGAAGAATTCCCTGTCGGCGTAAACCGCCTCCTGTGGCTTCGCCACATCGGGATTTCTTCCGTGCGGCGGCATATCAACTAAAGAGAGGGCCACTCCGGCGGATCGCTTTTTATTTAAGTGGGAATGGGTTGTCCGCCCCCGTGGTCTTCGTAGGAGAGGGGCCATGCTCCTCCCCTACAGCGGAACGATAGGCACCGGTTATAGGTTGGTTACAGCCTGCTCTCCCTGACAGAAGATAACCACCCCATGAAATACGACGAGCGGAAGCCGATGTCGCAGGGGAGCCCGCGGAGGCGCCACACGGTCCATTGATAAAACAAATGATAGAGGGGCGCAGACGCGTCCCTCTTTATCGGGTCAATCATCGAAAGTGACGGGAGAGGACACCCATGGAACAGCTACATAACGGGCGGGGTAAGCGCTTTGCCGAGGGATTTCGCTGCGGCCTGCCCATCATGCTGGGCTATGCCCCCGTCTCCTTCGCCTTTGCCGTGACAGCGGTGGGCAGCGGGCTGCCGTGGCCGGTGGTGCTGCTCATTTCGCTGACCAATTTCACCTCCGCCGGGCAGGCGGCGGGAGCCGGCCTGCTGACAGCGGGGGCCCCTCTGCCCGAAATCGGCGTCACGGTTTTTATCATCAACATCCGTTACATGCTCATGTCTCTGTCCCTGTCGCAGAAGCTGACCGGTATGCCGCTGGTGAAACGGTTGCTGCTGGCAAACGGCGTCACCGACGAGATTTTCTTTCTGGCCATGCAGCAGAACGGACGGCTCTCCGGCTGGTTTTTTGCCGGTCTGGCAGCGGGTCCCTATCTGGGCTGGACTCTCGGCACGCTGACGGGGGCGCTGGCCGGTGAAATTTTGCCCGCCGCCCTCTCGTCCGCGCTGGGGATCGCCCTGTTTGCCATGTTCGTCGCCATTGTGGTGCCTCAGGCGAAAAAGTCCCGCCCCTTACTGATCGCCACCCTTCTGGCGGTGGGCCTATCCTGCCTGTTCCGTTATGTCCCGTTCCTGAACCGGTTACCGTCGGGCTGGGCGCTGATCCTCAGCGCAGTGGTGGCTTCCGCCTTCTGTGCCGTCCGGTATCCCCTGGGCCATGAGGATGAACCGGTCACGGCATAGCGATATCCCACTATCTGCAAAGGAGGACGCGACGTGCATCCCTGGTGTTATTGGCTGCTGGGCACCGTCGTGATGGCGGCGGTTACCTATGTGCCCCGCGTACTGCCCCTGTCCCTCACGCGTAAAAAAATCGACAGCCCGTTTATTCAGGCGTTCCTCTATTACATGCCGGTGGCCGTGCTGGGCGCCATGACCTTTCCCTCGGTACTGTATGCGACGTCCTCGGTCCTCTCCGCCGCACTGGGGCTCATCGCCGCCCTGCTGATGGCTTTGTGGGGCAAGGGCCTGCTGTCCACCGCCGTGGTCTCCACCGCTGTGGTTTTCGTGACCGAAGCGGTGCTGCAAACGACCGGTACCTTGATAATATTGTAGAATGCCCAATAATATATACTATTTGTAATTACAGAGGGGGTTCTCATCCGTATGGATGTCCACAGTCTGGTGATGATCCTGATTCTCGCGCTCCTGATCCTGCTGTCCGGTTACTTTTCCGCATCGGAGACCGCTTTTTCCAGCCTCAACCGCATCCGTATCAAAAATATGGCCGCCACGGGAAACCGGCGGGCGGAGCGCGCGCTGAAGCTCAGTGAGGATTACGACCGCCTGCTCTCCACCATCCTCATCGGCAACAACATCGTCAATATCGCCTCCGCTTCGCTGGCGACGGTCCTGTTCACCACTCACTTCGGAGACGCGGGAGTGACCCTGTCTACCGTCGTGATGACGGTGGTGGTGCTGATATTCGGTGAAATCTCCCCCAAAAGCCTCGCCAAAGAGAGCCCCGACAGCTTCGCCATGCTGTCCGCCCCAGTCCTGAAAGCGCTGTGCGTAGTGCTGACACCGGTGAACGCCCTCTTCCGCCAATGGAAAAAACTGCTGTCCCGCCTGATCGGGCACAAAGACAGCAGCGGCATAACGGAAGAAGAATTGATCACCATCGTGGATGAGGTGGAGAGCGGCGGTGCCATCAACGAACAGGAGGGGGAGCTGATCCGCTCCGCCATCGAGCTGGACGATCAGACCGCCAGCGACGTCCTCACCCCGCGGGTGGACATCGTTGCGGTGGAATATGGCGAATCGATGGACGACATCGCCGCCGTGTTCCAGGAAAACGGCCTGTCGCGCCTTCCGGTATATGACGAGACCATCGACAGCATCCGCGGCATCCTGCACGAAAAGGATTTTTATACCCTGTACCATCAAGGGGAGAAGGACATCGCGTCCATCCTGCACGAGCCCCTGTGGATCACCCCCGGCACCCGGCTGTTCACCCTCCTGCGCCGTCTGCAGCAGGAAAAAAGCCATATGGCGGTGGTCATCGACGAATTCGGCAGCACCGAAGGACTGGTGACCATGGAAGATATCCTGGAGGAGCTGGTGGGCGAAATCTGGGACGAACACGACGAGG
>JAAWQC010000004.1 GCA_022800315.1 Clostridiales bacterium | reverse complement strand
GAATTCCGGCCGGAATTCTTCCCGAATGCAGTCGGTGTTTATAAGCCCCAACGTGCCGTCCCGGGATAAGGGGAACGGCCAGGGACAATACGCGGATTTCTGCAGCCGCGTATCGTTACGGCAGTGGGATGAGGGGGACTGCGCATCCCTTGCCGAATCTGAAGGATAAAGGATGAAACGGATGGAAAAAACGGCGGATTCCAAGGCCAAGGCCGTACAGGGCGGCTTTCTGGCGCTGATCTTTCTCTCCCTGACCCTGCTCTTGTATCTGGGATTTCGAAGCGACGACGTGCTGACAACGCCGCTGCAGAAAATCGTCTATCCGCTGGGGATCAGCGTTCTTTTATCGGGTCTGGTGACGCTGCTGCTGTATCTGCAGCTGGAGGGCAGCCGTACGGGGAAAAAAAGGGGCCCCTTTTTCTATCCTGTGTTTGCCGGTGTGCTGGCCCTGGTGGGCATGTTTCTCGCCCTGTGCTATATGGGGGTGGCGCCGGTGGGGGACAGGAGCACCATGGTGGTGGACATGCACCATCAGTACGCTCCGCTGCTGGCCAATCTGAGGGAACGCCTGCTGCATGGCGGCAGCCCCTTGTATTCCTTTGAGGTGGGGCTGGGCACCAGCTTTCTGCCGCTGTTCGGCTATTATCTGGCCAGTCCCTTTAATCTGCTGCTGGTTCTTTTTCCCGAGAATATGCTCACCGACGGCATCCTGGTCATTACCCTGATCAAGGTGGCGCTTTCCGCCGCCAGCTTCGCCGCCTGTGTTCAGTATATCCATCGCCGCCGGGACCTCTCGTCGGTGATCGGCGCAGTCATGTATGCTCTCATGATGTATATGCTCGCCTATTTTTGGAACATCATGTGGCTGGATGTGGTAATGATCCTGCCGCTGGTGGTCATGAGCTTTGAAAAGCTGATGCGGGAGGGCAAATACCTGCCCTATATCCTGACGCTGGCCTACGCCCTTTACGCCAACTATTACATCGGCTTTATGCTCTGTCTGTTCCTGGTGGTTTACTATGTGTTTTATGCGGTGCGCAAACGCCGCACCGGGGAAAAGCAGGGCCGCAGCTTCCTTCGCTTTGTCGTCGGGTCGGCGCTGGGCGGCGGGCTGGTGATGTTCCTGCTGGTGCCGGTATTTCTGGGGCTGGGTCAGACCTCTGCGGCCGGGGGCTCCCTGCCGGAAATGAAAAACAACTTTGATATGTTCCAGCTGCTGGGACGTCAGTTGTACGATGTCAGCCCCACCATCCGGTCGGGCAACCTGCCCAATATTTACTGCGGTATCCTCCCTTTATTTCTGCTGCCTATTTTCGTGACGCAGAAGACGATTCCGCTGCGCCGGCGGCTCGCTTATATGGGCATGCTGGCGGTGGTGGCCTTCAGCCTGGTGATCAATCAGTTCGACCTGGTGTGGCACGGTCTGCATTCCCCCAACGACCTGCCCTATCGTTTTTCCTTTATCTATTCCTTTGTACTGCTGTTGATCGCCTATGAAACGCTGCTTCATCTGAAAGATACGAAATTCAAACAGATCGTTATTTCTTTTGTGGCGATTCTTTCTTATCTGGTGATCGAGGAGCGATTCGGCGACGACGCTTATGGGTTCAAGAGTATTTATATCAGCCTGCTGCTGGCGGCGATCTACGCCGTGATCGCGGTATTGATTTCCCGCCGCACTATCAACTGGCGTCCCGCCACCTGCCTGCTGCTGCTGGTGGTGGTCGCGGAAATGACCTTCAACGGCGGTGATACCTTTCGTACCCTCAACTCCAAGGAGTATTTTA
Organism: Clostridiales bacterium; assembly: GCA_022800315.1. Taxonomy (GTDB): domain Bacteria; phylum Bacillota; class Clostridia; order Oscillospirales; family Acutalibacteraceae; genus Avimonas_A. Next base: position 93,269 of record JAAWQC010000004.1, on the reverse strand, counting down.
CCAAACGGGCGGATTATGTGGATAACGATACCACCCGCGCCATCCGTTCCGGCGTTGACCGGATGAAGGAGATCGGGGATGCGGCGGCCGGCGGGTCTTTCTACCGCATGGAATTCCTGCCGCGGCGCACGACGGTGGACACCGCTATGTTCAATTATCGCGGTATGACGGTGTTTGCCTCCAGCAATCCCTATAATTTGACGAAATATATGGGAGGTATCGGATACGCCGTCAATGGGGTAAACAGCCACCTGTACCGGGATTTTGTGGCGCCTTCCGATTCTCTGCTGGGTATTCGTTACGTCATGCTCAACGAAACGGCGCGCGGTTCCCACCTGCAGAAGCTGGAGACCGTATCCGAGGGAAGCGCCACCTATACCATATATGAGAACCCTTACGCCCTGCCGGTGGCTTATTTTGCCCAATCGGGCATCAAGGACTGGCTGTACACCAAATACAACCCCATTCTCTCCCAGAATACGCTGTTCACCGCGCTGACAGGAAACGAAGCGGAAATGTATGCCATACAGACGGTGACGGTGCAGACGGGGAGCGAGGCCACGGCTAAGGTTCAGGGACAGACCGGTATAACGGTCACGCCCGCCGGCAATACAAAAACCGGTAAATTTACCGCCACTGTGCCAACCGACGGACAGTATTACGTGTATGTGGACTGCTCTGCCAGTGACAGCATCTCGGTAGCACTGGGGGACAATCAGAAATCCTGGTCGGTGAACAAGAGCGAGCCGTATATCATTAACGCCGGCGATCTGACGGCCGGCTCTGTTATCAACGTCACCGTCACTTCGGAAAAAGCCTGTTCCGGCAATATTTACGTGGTGCGGCTGGACGAGTCGGTTTTTGCTCAGGATATGCAGACACTGGCTGCCAACGGGATGAAGGTGACCTCTTTTACCGACAGCCATATCAGCGGTACCATTACCGCACCCTCGGACGGCGTCGTCTATACCTCCATCCCCTATGATGCCGGATGGAGTGTAACGGTGGATGGGAAAAAGGTGGAAACCTTCGCCGGCGGACAAGCCATGCTCGCTTTTGATGTCGGTGCGGGCGACCATACGGTGGAGTTCAAATTCTTCCCCAAGGGACTCATACCCGGCATCCTGATCAGCGTGGTCTCGCTGGGAGCCCTGATACTCCTGATGCTGTATATCCGGCGCAATAAGAAAGACGCCTTGGTGCCGAAAACTGTAACGGTTTCGCTGGGAGACGGCTCCGCCGCCTCGGTCGGTTTCACCGGCACTGAAGGGGAAGAGCCGTCCCCTGCGCCGGAAGGCGCACAGGCCGATGCGTCATTCCCTGCCGGAGAGGACGTCTCTGCTGCCGAACCGGCAGATGAACCTGTGCCTGAGGAGGTAAAGGAGTTTTTGGCAGGGGAGACCGATACGGATATCCACTCGGATGAGCAAAGCAATCCGTAAGACAGAGAAAGCGGGGAATCCAGCATGATCACGATCATTATGCCGGTATATAATGAAGGCGATTACATTTATGGCAATGTAGCAGCTGTCGACGATTTTTTAAACACAGAAGAGATTGATCACCAGTTCCTTTTGGTAGACGATGGCTCCCGCGACCATTCCTACCGTGAAATGTGCCGTCTGGCGGATGACCGTCCCTGCGTGTCGGTCATCCGGCTTTCCCGCAATTTCGGGAAGGAGGCAGCCCTGTGTGCGGCGCTTGAAAATGCGGACGGCGACGCGGTATTGGTGATGGATTCCGATCTGCAGCATCCCCCCAGTATTATTCCTGAGATGGTGAGGCTGTGGAAGGAAGAAGGATACGATGTCGTGGAGGGCGTTAAAAGCGACCGCGGCAAGGAATCCATAGGCAGCAAGCTGGCCGCGCTGTTTTTCTACAAGACCTTCCGAAAAACCACCGGCATCGATATCGGTGTGGCGTCGGATTTCAAGCTGCTGGACCGTTCGGTGGTGGAGGCGTGGAAGAAGCTGCCGGAGAAAAACACCTTTTTCCGTGGTCTGTCCGCTTGGGTGGGCTACAAGCGCTACGCCTTGCCCTTCGAGGTGGCGCCCCGTGCCGGCGGGGATACGAAATGGACACTCAAAGGGCTGATAAAACTGGCGGTGGGAAGCATCACCGCGTATACATCGGCTCCGCTGTTTATCGTGTTCTGGCTGGGCGTTATCATGGGTATTGCCGCGGTCGTGATCACCATACAGACCTTGTATATGTATTTCAGCCACCATGCCGAGACGGGGTTCTCTACCGTCATCCTTCTTCAATTGTTTATCGGCAGCGGCATTATGATGAGCCTGAGTATTATCGGCCTGTATATTTCCAAAATCTACGATGAAGTCAAAAGCCGCCCGCGGTATTTGATTAAGTCCAAGCGGGGAAGCGCTTTGCTGGATAATGACAGCAGTAAAAATAACCGATAGCTGAACGAATGGATAGGAGCGGGAATCCCCCGCTCCTATCCTTATTTCCAGGAGGAAAGGGGAGAAAACAATTGACAAAATACGGGTTGTGCAGTATAATAGCAAAGCTGTGAATTTCCAGACGGTATACCAGGGATGGGCGGAACGGCCCTCCTTCTGGAAGATTCCAACCTCTGTTTGATGGCGCAAACACTAATTCTCGCCAACCATTTCGGGGTGTAGCTCAGTTTGGTAGAGCGCTTGGTTCGGGACCAAGAGGCCGTGTGTTCAAGTCACATCACTCCGACCAAAAATCAGCCGTGAAACCGTGTAACAATGCGGCTTCACGGCCTTTTTGTATTCTATGGTTCTGAGAAGAAATCGCCGCTGACCCATGCTGTGACCCATACGGGGATTCGACGGTGTCATCGCAGCGAATTGGCTCCTCAAAATCATGGCATACTGTTCATGAAGAGGTGAACGGCCGTGGAATACAACCGTCTAGTCCAGAAAAAAGAGAAGCTGGCCCACATGTGGGACCGGCTTCCCAAGGTGGCGCTGGAAAGCTTCGATCGCAGCTTCGATGTGGAATACGCGCACAACTCCACCGCCATCGAGGGAAACACGCTGACCCTGATCCAGACCAAGGCGCTGTTAGAGGATGGTGTCTCCGTCGGTGGCAAGCAGCTTCGGGAGATTTATGAGGTTGTCAACCATCAAAAAGCCTTTGCCTATGTCCGCCGATGTATCGCCGACGACAAGCCGCTGGACGAAGGCATTGTCAAGGATATCCACGCCCAACTCATGGAGAACATCTTGGTCGGCGGAATCTATCGTCAGGTAGAAGTGCGCATCTCCGGGGCGGGGCATAGGCCGCCACCGCCAAGCGAAATGTACAGGCAGGTCAAGGCTTTCTTTGCCGACCTGCCTTACAAAAAGGATGAACTGAACAGCATAGAACTGGCCGCCTGGATGCATGCGGAATTTGTGAGAATCCATCCCTTTGAGGACGGGAACGGCAGAACCAGCCGGATGATGATGAACTATCAGCTGATGGCCCATGGGTTCCTGCCAGTATCCATTGCCAAGGAAAACCGGCTCGAATACTTCGAAGCATTGGAAACCTATGCGATTGAACAGAATCTGGAACCGTTTGCCGAAATGATCGCCGCGCTCGAGGAGCAGCGGCTGGACGAATATCTGAGGATCGACCCAAGCGAAAACTGAATCCACTGGCCAGTTGTCCGTGCCTCGACACGGGCGCAGAAAGGCCCCAAACCGGCGGTTTGGGGCCTTTCTGCGTATCTGGTCCTTCCCCGATTTACGCCGCTGTTTTGGTCGAGAACTGGGGCTTTTTCTGCGTGATGAATTGTCTATTTGGTTAAAAACATGGAAGCGCCATTTTGTAATGTACAATTAAGCCCTTAAATTTGTGGTTACACATCACATAATGTGTTATAATCACACTAAAGGAGGTCTTTCTATGTCACCATTACAAATTTACCATGATTACTCTCGGGAAAATGTGCATGACATATTTTCCCCGAATACACGCTTTATCCCCAATACAGGAACTTGGGGTTTGCAAGGAATCGTGCCAATTCATAACACACAGAATTTAGTACTTTTCGTGACGCTTGGCAGCAAACAAGGAAGCCATACTTTCCGAGAAGGTATTACAAAAGACGGCATACTTTATTGGCAGTCACAGCCAAAACAACGATTAGTTAGCCCTCGAATTATCCAATTAACTCATCATAATGAGCTGGATCATGATATCTACTTATTTTTTCGTACTCATAGTGGACAATTATATACATATCTAGGCCGTCTAGCATACGTTACACATGATCCTACCCAAGAACAGCCAGTATACTTCCTCTGGCAAATACTTGATTGGGCTCCTACTGATGAAATTATACAGAAATGTCATGTATCAAATGATATTGTTAATGTCAACGATGTAACCAGACAAGGCTATTTGCTAACTAAATCACTACAATCATATATAACAACAGGTATTCATACGAATCGTCGTCGTTATAGCTCCCATATTCGATCAGGCAATCGTGACTTCCTCCAAGAACAACATAGAAATAATGAAATTGGAGCTGCTGGAGAGGATGCTATATTTGATTTAGAAAAACAGCTGCTTAATGATGCAGGGCATCCGGATTTGGCAGAACAAGTTTATCTTACGCGTGACCGTGAAGGGAATGCCGCACCTTATGATATTCATTCGTTTTATCCAGATGGACGCGATAAATACATAGAAGTTAAAACAACTGTAACCAATGATTTATACGGTTTTTTTATATCCCATCGAGAGCGACAATTTGCTTATGATCATACAGGATCCTATGTATTATTCCGTCTCTATAATTTTGATAGAAATACTGGAGAATATTTCTACTATACTGTGGATAATATCGAGGAATCTTTTGAATTTGACGCTTGCTCCTACAAAACTAAACGTAAACTGCTTTGACCATTAAGGTCTGAATAATTGACCCATTTCCTCAATAAGACCCATTAAAATTATACCTTTTTTCTGGGGCCATTTCGAATCCTGGAGGCTGTTTGCTTATCATGGCTAGGGCAAGAATAACGATGAGCATGGATGGGAGAAAGAACACGCGGTCATACTAGAAGTGGAGTCCTGCGTGGGTCCCATCCGCATAAATCGATCATCACCGTACAGACTACTACCGGGTGATGTATATATGTCCTATGTGAATCCAAAACTGAATGCACAATTTGAATCGTTATCCATTGATTTAAAAAACGAGATTTTATCCAGAGATGTCCATCTGGATAACCTCCAAGACCTCATCGCGGTTCTGGAACAAATAGTGCAGGAAGACGAAGCCGCTCCTTAACGGAAGCGGCTTTCGTCATTTTTCTGTGGAATCGTACGGCCGGCCAATGCCGTCGAATTCCCAATGATTTTTCACATGAAGGTGTTTGCCATGATCAAGAAGATAGGAGCAGCTGCCGCGGCAGTCACGTTGTTTCTGTCAGCGTATTTTCTATCTGGATGGCTGGGGGGCGCCTTTGTCCGTTGGATGGAGAGAGGACAACCACAATTACTCTTTCAATACGCTACAGACGGGCAGTTTTGCTGTAATGTTTACTTCACCGAAGAAACAAATGCCCGGTACGGTGTACCGGGTGATATCTCCGATCTGGCACAGGAGGGCGACCTGTTGTCGCTGGCGGCACAGATCATCAAAAATAAATGGGAAATTGCGAAGGTATTGGAAGAAAAGCAGGCTTATCTGGACTATCTGCAACAACAGGGGACCAGCTTGACAGGCTTTTTTTCTTTTGCGGAGAAATTGGCGCAGATGCGCGACAATCTTGTTTTCGCCTGCCGTTATGTGTTGTTCCTGCTTTGGGTGCTCGTTGTTTATATAATGGTGCGCTGCCGGCCCGCCCTATATTTTGCAATGGGCCTGCTGTGCATTCTGACCACTTCCATTAAGCTGTCGGGTAAACTGGCGGCGGTATTCCTGTTTGATGTTCACGTTAGCCATGTGGTAACCGATGGCCTTCTGCCTCCTCTGCTGGAAGCGATGCTTACCTTTCTGATATTTGACATCACCGTTGCCGCGTGGGAAAAGGTGCGCTTAAGCCATAAGATCGAAGCGTTATACCAAGATTTACCCGCCTTACAATATCTGATGGTCCATCTGACGCAAACCCCGGACAGCGGGGATGAATATCGAAGCGATTTTTCCCGGCTGCTGCCCCATTTCAGCGACTATGTGCAGACCGGCAATCGAAAACGCAAGAAAGCTCTTCGGCTGATTCAGGCGATTGAGAGCTTGTCCGGTCCACACCAACCGCTCGTTTTTGGAAGCGGCGGTGGAATTGCAAACACTGCTGCCGGGAAAGTGATGACCGATCTTTATCCCATTCGAAAACGATGGAAATGCAGGGTGCTGTTTTTCGATAGGTTTCTTTCCTTCGGGTAATGTTTATCCAGAAATCCCTGACAGAGCAGTACGGAAAGAAAAGACGCAGCGGGCGCGGCAAAACCGATCAGAAACATGGAAGGAGCTTTCGTGTGGATGAGCCAATAGGAGAAGGGGATACGCACCAGGAAGGTGGCTGCCAAGCTGTGGATCAGCGGAAATAGGGAATGCCCACTGCCGCTGAGGAACGCGTTGATGCAGAAGACGAAGCATACCAGCACGCAATCCAGGCTGTAGGAACGCAAATATAAAGTGCCCTGGGCGATGATCTCGATGTCAGAGGTAAACAAACCGATCAGGGCGGACGGGCGCCACTGGGCCAGGGTAAGGCAGGCAAAACCGAAAACCAGGGACAGCCCGATGGCCAGATGCAGGCAGCGGCGTGCCCGCGCCATCAGCCCGGCTCCATAGTGCTGAGCGGTCATGGCGGACAGGGCGGCGGAGAAGGCTGTGGTTGGCAGCATACTGAACACGATCAGTTTTTCTACCACTCCCACTGACGCGGAGGCGATGAGTCCCATACTGTTAACCATGGCGGTGAGGATAAGAAAGGACACGTTTACCAGACCCTCCTGCAGCGCGATGGGAAGTCCGGATGCCAGCATATCCTTGGCAGCGTATAAGCGAAAGCAAGGGGCGCTGCGGCGGTATTGTCGCAGATGGCCCTTTACAAACAGATAAATCACCGCCAGAAGGAGGCTGGCGGCCTGTGCGAGGACGGTAGAGATCGCGGCTCCCGGCGCGCCCATGCGCAGCACGCCCACAAATAGCAGGTCGGTGGACACGTTAATGATGCATGCCACCGTGATCAGAATCAGCGGAGTGCGGGAATCGCCCAATCCACGCAGAATGCCGCTGATTACGTTGTACCCGACGATAAACAGGATGCCGCAGGCACAGATAAACAGATATTGCCGGGTGATCTCAGCAGCTTGAACGGGCACCCGCATCAGGGAACAGATCGGACCCAGGAAAAGTATGGTAATCGTGGTAAGCAGCAGGGACAGCATGCTGAAAACGACCACCATGGTTTTGACGGCGTGCGCGATATTGTGCCTCTGCCTGGCCCCGAAATAACGGCCGATGAGCACGGTACCGCCAGCCGTCAGCCCTATAGACAGACCGGTGATGGTCTGCATAACCTGCCCGCCCGTAGCCACAGCGGATACGCCAATGGAATCCGAAAAGCGTCCGACCATAAAAAGATCGGACGCCCCGTAGCATGCCTGCAGGATATTCGCCAATAGGAAAGGCACAGAAAACCGGAGCAGAGTGGGGAATGGTTTTCCTTGTGTCAGCAGCCTGTCATTGTTCATGGATGCTCTCCTTTCCCGCCAGCCGGAGCAGACAGGCAGCCGTCCGCCTGTCTGTTCCATACCTATGCGGGAAGCCGCCGGCTTTATGTCACAGCAGCAGGGTCAGATGGAGACAGAGCACCAGCAGGGCGGCAGCCGCGACGATCGCGCACCAGATATGAAATTCCCGATCCAACCGCCGTTTTTTATCGGGGGTGGGAGGGTCAGGGCGAAGGAACAAAGGGAACATGTTTTCCCGGTCCCTGTGCTTTCGCTTGCACAGAGCGAATACGAACAGGCCGAGTAAGCACCAGAGGATGCCGGCCGTCACCGCTGTCCGGTCGAGTTGTGTCATCAATAACAGATAGATCAGGATGCTGATCGGGGCGCCAATCCATAAAAAGGGCGCCCGAAAGGGGCGGGAGAGTTCGGGCTTTCTTATGCGCAGTCCACAGGCCGCCGCGATGCCGATCACGTAATACAGCAGGGTGGCAAACAAGGAAAGAGATGCGATAATCGACAGGGAATTGGTAGAGATCAAAAGCAGCATGAGGCCGCCCAGAATCAGCACAGCCGGCACCGGCGTGCGAAAACGGGGATGGAGCCTGCCGAGAAAAGCGGGCATCGCGCCGTCCTTTGCCATGGAATATAAATAGCGGGCCGGAGCGGATACGCTGGCGTTGAGGGTGGAGAAGTCGCCGCCGAAAGCGATCCCCAGGCAGAGTAAAATCAGGGGAAACCCAACGATGCCGGCCAGCCGCATCCCATCGGCATAGGGCGCGGCAGTATCCGCCAGAGAAGATAGAGACTCGTTGGGAACGATACGGAGCAGCGCCCATTGAAACAGACCCGTAACGGCAAAAACCAGAAACGGCGCCAGAATGAGCGCGCGCGGAAGATTGACAGAGGGGTGCCGTATTTCTTCCCCCATGGAACAACAGGTTTCGAAGCCGGCGAAACACCACCAGATCATGGCGACACAGGGCAGAAAACCCGATAGTGTGAGACTGTTCGGGCTGGGGACAGTAAGGACTTCCCCCCCATGCATGGACGGCAGTATGGAAACGATCCATACGATGGTAACGCCCCAGAAAAAGAAAAGGAAACCATTTTGCAGCCGTCCTGTCATCTGGACGCCGCCGATGGCGAGAATCAGAAATCCAGCAACCGCCAGACAGGCGATGTATCGGTCGTCAACGGGCAGCGGGATCCCCAGCGCTTCGAACAGTGTGCGTATGTAAAAACTGAAAGCCAGTGCTTCACCGCTGGCCACCGAAACCATGGAAATGAGGAAACACCAGCCGGACAGCACACCAAAAACACGGCCGAGCCCGAGGGAAGCGTATTGATAGGTGCCGCCGGAGAGGGGAAGGGCAGCGCCCATCTCGGCGTAAAGCAAAGAGGGATAGATACTGATGATCAGAGCAGTCAGTGTAGCAAAAATGACCGTCGGTCCCAGCAGCCCGACAACATTGGCGCCAACCGTAAACAAGCCGACGCCGATCACCGTCCCCGTGGTAATCGTGATCGCTTCACGCAGACCTAGACAACGCCTGAGTTCGGGAGAAGGAGCGGTTTCCTGCATAAGCGTCCCATCCTTTCTGGGTTTAGACTGTTTTTTCATCCTATGTGTACACGACGAAACCGGTGCCAGCATTGACCTTTTGATGGTATGATGACAAGAACACTGAGACTATGAATAAATCCTGTTCTGTTGTGGCTGCCTAGGCTGTGCCATAAAAATTTTACAAAAGAGATATAAAAATAGCATAACTGTGAAATATGTTTGCTTTTTCTTGATTGGTGTATTATTTTGTCAGTATATCTGTGAATGTCGCCAAGCGATGATGCTCCCCATAGAATACCGCTGCGGATACCTGAAAAGGAGATTTAGGAGGCTTTTCAGGAATGGCGGGCGGATACGACGCTTGACTGGCTGTTGAATTGTTGGATTCCCCGGCTGGTGCACAGACTGGATTGCCGGTGATATCCTCGGGGATGTGCACTTGGATGAGATATCAAATGGGTAGGGTACAACATCGTAAAGATCATTCTGCACGGCTGCGAAACCAGATTGAGAGCGATAAAACAGCGGTGCCGGACGCGGATTAGAGTACGGCAAACGTTATCCGGTTTGGCAGAGGAAAGCCCTATTCTGATTAAATCAAACGCAACCGTCTGGCTCACACCCCCGCGATACCGCATACACTGGTACCATACAAGGGGGATGGTACTAGAGTGAAAATGTTTGCCTACAATCGCGAAAAAGCCCTTGCCTATGCCAGGGAATGGGCAATGAAGCGCAACCCGGCTTACTTAAATTTTGATAATCTGGGGGGCGACTGCACCAACTTCGCTTCCCAGTGCCTGTATGCCGGCAGCGGAGTGATGAACCCTACTCAGATTTACGGCTGGTACTACTACAGCAGTTCCAAACGCACCGCGTCCTGGACCGGCGTTCCCTATCTATACAATTTTCTGACGGGGAATAAAGGGGTCGGCCCCTTTGCGCAGGAAGTCGACGCGTCGGCGGTGGAACCGGGGGACATCATCCAGCTGGGCCGGGCTGACGGCACGTTTTATCACAGCCCGGTGATCGTGGCGATATCGGACGATGAAATTTATGTGGCGGCGCATACGTTTGACGCATATATGCGCCCGTTGAGTACCTATGAATACGATCAGGCCCGTTATCTCCATATCCTCGGGGTGCGCAACTGGTAAGGTCGGGTTAACGGCTGGAGCCCCCGCCTGTACACGATGAACCCCAAACCTGGTAACCGTCGACACGGGTACCAGGTTTTTTGTATAGAAAAACCACTCGCGAGGCGAGTGGTTCAAAAGAGCTTAAGCGAAGAGGAAGTAATAAAAACTCCTTTTGCTATAATGAAGATGCGGTCTGCCAACCTAACACAATCGGATAACCGGATAAAAGGGCTGTCCGGGAAGGGAATAGTGTTTGCATAATGCTTTGGGGGATGCTATACTAAATCCGATTATATAAACGATTATTTGATGGATTTCACGGCATACCGCCGAATGGATCTGAATCCCCTTCCTGTATGCTTTAACAGGAAAAAACGGTGAATGACAGCGGCGGCGCCCCCGATTGCATCTTAATGAAAAATGGGGAGCGCCTGTAACGCAAAGCAGCCGAAGGAAAGAGCGGAACCTCATATACATAAGATCAGGGAGTTTGCCGAAGGGAGGAAAACGATGAATCTCAGAGAATGCTACAGCGCTATGGGAGCGGATTACGACGATATTTTGCGCCGGCTTGTGTCGGAAGAGCGGATCATCCGATTTCTGCGGATGCTGGCGCGGGATCAAAGTTTTGTCACGCTGAAAAACGCGCTGGCGGCGGAACATTACGAGGAGGCCTTCCGGGCTTCCCATTCCCTTAAGGGCATCTGTATGAATATGGGACTCACCCGGCTGATGGAGTCAAGCAGTGCGCTCACCGAAAATCTCCGCTCCGGCCAGGCCGGCAAGGATACTGCCGCTCTGTTTGAGGCGTTGGAGCAGGATTACCATACAGCCATAGAGGCTATTGAGAAGCTGGATTGATGACGGCTCCGGGGCAAACGAAGGAAGTGTTGGGGATTGGATAAACAATATACCATATTGATTGTGGACGATACGGAAATCAACCGTTCCCTGCTGTCGGATATGCTCGCCTCTCAGTATACGATACGGGAAGCGTCCAATGGTATGGAGGCGGTCGCCCTTCTGGATAAGTTCCACAGTGAAATCGCGCTGGTGCTGCTGGACATCATGATGCCGGTGATGGACGGCTTTGAAGTGCTGTCCATCATGAAACGAAGCGGGTGGATCGACAGCATACCCGTCATCACGATTTCGGCGGAAACCTCCTCCAACTATATCGACCAGGCCTATGATCTGGGTGCTACCGATTATATCAGCCGGCCCTTCGACGAAAAGACCGTCCAGCGGCGGGTCAAAAACACGATTATCCTCTATGCCAAGCAGAAAATGCTGGAGGGCATGGTGGCGGAACAGATATTGGAAAAAGAAAAAAGCAACTACCTGATGGTCGAGATTTTGAGCAATATCGTGGAGTTCCGCAACGGGGAGAGCGGGCTGCACGTACTGCATATCCGGACGATCACCGAGCTGCTGCTCCGCCGGCTGGTGCAGATGACCGACCGGTATGCCATGACTCCTTCACAAATCGCCCTGATCGTCAATGCTTCCGCCCTGCACGATATCGGCAAGATATCCATCCCCGAGGACATACTGAACAAGGCCGGCCGGCTGACTGCCGCGGAATTTGACATCATGAAAACCCACAGCGCGATCGGCGCGCAGATACTGGAAAACGCACCTAACCATAAAAATGAAAAGATGATGCAGATTGCCCACGACATCTGCCGCTGGCACCATGAGCGATACGACGGACTGGGGTATCCCGACGGGCTGAAGGGAGAGGAAATCCCGATCGCCGCACAGGTGGTGGCGCTGGCCGACGTTTACGACGCCCTGACCAACGTACGGGTGTACAAACCGGCGTATCCCCACGATACCGCCATGAAAATGATCATGGACGGCGAATGCGGCGCCTTCAACCCGCTGCTGCTGCAATGCCTGGCCGAGGTGGGGCCGCACTTGCTGGATAAGCTGACCGAGCATTCGGAAAATCAGCTTTTCCAGACCGAAACCCAGAACCTCACCAATCAGCTGCTGGCTGGTGGTCAGGTGTCCAGCCGCACCCTGGCGCTGCTGGAGCAGGAGCGGGTCAAATATCAGTTCTTCGCCTCCATGTCGAAGGAGATCCAGTTCGAGTATAACGAACATACCGAAATTTTGTCCCTGTCCGAATGGGGAGCGAATCAGCTGGGACTTCCGGAACTCATTGTCCATCCCCTCGAAAACGAGGTGCTGCATCAGGTGATATCCGCGGAGGATTATCTCGATCTGCACCAGCGCCTTCGCCAGGCCACACCGGCCAATCCGGTGGTAAATCGGACCTATCTGCTGCAGGTCCATGGTCAGGAGCGCCGGTTTAAGGTGGTGGCCCGTCCCCTGTGGGTGGGTGAAGAAGTGACGGAGATGACCGGTACCATTGGCAAGCTGCTCGATATCCACGACGAACTCGAGGAGCTGGATACGTTCCGGCGGCTTGCCGTGCAGGATTCCCTGACCAAGCTGCACAACCACATGGCTGCGCGGGAGATGATCGAAGCGGTGCTTGACTCGGCGAAGGGGAAGACCCACGCCATGCTGCTGTTCGATCTGGACGACTTCAAGTCCGCCAACGACCGTTATGGCCATCTGTTTGGCGACGAGGTGCTGAAATACGTAGCGTCCAAGGTGCTGGACAGCATAAGCAGCCAGGATATCGCGGCACGGATGGGCGGCGATGAATTTTTGATTTTCTCTGCGGTTGAGGAAGGGATCGGACCGATGGTCGATCACTATTATCAGGCACTGACCGATTGTTATCGGGGCTTCACCATATCGCTCAGTATGGGCATCGCCTTTTTTCCGCAGGACGGTGCGGATTACGAAACGCTGTTCCGCAGTGCCGACCAGGCGCTGTACGCGGCCAAAAAGAACGGGAAACAGCAATACCGTTTTTACAATGCCTCCATGCAGGAGTATCTGTCGGTTCTTTCCCCGATGGATCATGAGCTGGACAGCGACTCTGCCGACGGGGGACACCTGAACAAAACGGTTTGAATGGCCGGCCGCTTGTGAAATTTACAGCAGAAAGAAGAACGGGAATGCAGAAACGGAATCGTAGTGTCACCATTCGGTCCAAAATAACCGCGACCAGACTGAGCATTGTCAGCACTACCCTGCTGATCCTGCTGATGCTGATCTATCTGGCTGTTACCCTCTACAGCTCCAATAAGCTGGCGGAACAGACTGACATCATTTTGAACCATCCCTTTGAGGTGGTGATCGAGACGGGAAACGTACGGCAATTCGTCTCCGAGATGAAAATCCACACCGAACGGCTGCTGACCCACAACAGCCCGGAGGATGCGGCGATTGTCGAAGAGGCGCTGGGGGCGCTGTACCAGCAGTCAGACGTATCGCTTGGCCGCATTCGGGAGCTGTATCTGGGACCATCGGCGGATGTGGAAAAACTGGAAACAACGCTCAACCGACTGGGGGACGAGCAGAATCGTTATCTGGCGTATGCCGCTCTGGAGGATTCGACATCGGAGCTGATCGAGGAATATGAAGTGCGGTATCTCTATCCGCTGTATACGCAGGCGACGGAGGATGCCGTTCGCATCAGGGTGGTGGCGCAGGAGCGAAAAGTCAATTACAGCAATACGGCGGATGCGCTGCGCAGGTATACCCTGATTGGTTCGATGGTGCTGATGAGCCTCATGATCGGCGGGCTTCTGCTGACACAATACGTACTCCATCGGCAGAGGAGGGAGCTGATCTACCGCAACGAGCTGTTCGACAGCCTGTCGCTGAGTATCGATGACGCCTATGTCATCTGCGACGCGGCGGACGGTTCTATCCGCTACGCAGCGCTGAATATACCGCGGGTGCTGGGAATACCGGATGACGAGGCCGACGCGGCGGCGATATACAGCGGATTTGAGGCGCAGGACAGGAAAGACATACAGACATCCCTGCGGGACCCGCAGCTGGCCTTCCCCTATGAGAAGGTGGCCTCCTATACCACCCCAGCCGGTGCGGAGCGTTTTCTTTCGGTGCGTATTTATCAGACCATCGGCGGGAAAACCGCCCAGCGTATCGTGGTCTTCACCGATCGTACCGATGAATTGCGATCCCAGCAGGCCCTGCGGGACGCCATGCTGAACGCGGAGAAGGCCAACAGGGCTAAAAGCGATTTCCTCTCTCGCATGAGCCACGAAATACGCACACCTCTCAATGCCATCATCGGCATGACCACCATCGCGGGCGCTTCCATTGACAATGCCGTCAAGGTGGGAGACTGCCTGACTAAAATCAACTTTTCTTCCAAGCACCTGCTCATGCTAGTCAACGACATCCTGGATATGTCCAAAATAGAAAGCAACAAGCTGCTGCTGCAGAACGAGCCTTTCGATATTTTCGAGGTAGTCAACAGTTTCGTCTCTACCGTATATCCGCAGGCGAAAGCCAAGGGGATCGAGTTTGAGGAAACTATGGAAGGGTTCGGTGAGCATACCCTGTTCCGGGGCGACGCGCTGCGTCTGAATCAGATACTGCTCAATCTGAGTTCCAACGCGGTTAAATTTACCGGTTCCGGCGGCAAAATATCGCTGAAAGTCTCCCGTATCATCACCAGAGGGGCGCTGGATACCCTGCGTTTCGTGCTCTCGGATACTGGTATCGGTATGAAGCCGGAAGCGCTCGACAAGATATTCAAGCCCTTTGAGCAGGCGGACGCAACCATTGCGGGCCGCTTCGGCGGAACCGGCCTAGGGATGTCCATCACCAAAAATCTGGTGACGTTGATGAGCGGCCGAATCGAAATTCAGAGCGAACCGGGGGTGGGTACCACCTGCATCGTTGATTTACCCTTTGAAAAGGGAGAGGAGGAACCGGCGCCAGATTTTGGCCGGCAGGCCCTTCGCGCTCTGGTGGTGGACGATGAACAGGCCGTTTGTGAACAGACCGCCCTGCTGCTGGAGAAAATCAAAATTGGAACCGAATGGGTCCTGTCCGGCAAAGAGGCGGTGGCACGTGTCGCCGACACTCACCGGACAGGCGAGGACTTCGATTTTTGCCTCATCGACTGGAAAATGCCCGATATGGACGGCATCGAGGCGACGCGCCGCATCCGCGCCTGTGTGGGGCCGGATATCCCCATCGTTATGATTTCGTCCTACGATTGCTCCGCCATCGAGGAGGAAGCACTGGCTGCCGGTGTCAACGGCTTCCTCCCGAAGCCCTTGTATCGTACGTCGATTTATACAGCGATTAAATCCGCTCTTGAACAAAAGGGAAGGGCCCTTGCCGTCGTTTCCCCTGAAGATGGCAAACCGCTGGCGGGCAAACGACTGCTGATGGCGGAGGATAATGAGCTGAACCGGGAAGTGGCCCAGGAGCTGCTTTCTATGAACGGGGCGGAGGTGGTCTGCGCCGTCAACGGCAGAGAAGCGGTTGAGCGGTTCCTGATTTCTGATCCCGGCGAATTCGACGCTATTCTGATGGACATTCAGATGCCGGTAATGGACGGGTATGAGGCAGCCCGACAGATCCGGAGGTCCAGCCATCCGCTGGCATCCACCATACCGATCGTCGCTACCACGGCGAACGCCTTCAGCGACGATATCGCGGCGGCGCTGGCTGCGGGAATGAACGCCCATGTCAGTAAGCCGCTGGATGCCGACCAGCTCTGTAAAGTGCTGGCGCAGTGCCTGTAAGCGGAAAATCAATACCGATTCTTGAAACGGCGGAGCCTTGCGGCTCCGCCGTTTCGCCAATCATGGATCAACTTACTCGCCGTCAGCGTGTTGAGCAAACAAATTTACAATATGTTTATTATTGCATAGGTATTTTTAAAACAGTGTTGACATATATTATAAATGACTGTAGAATGTGTTTATTCGAAGGAGATGAATGCATGAAAGCCACAAACCATACGACAGAGCGGAATGCCGCTATCGACGCGATTAAAAACGGATATACCTGTGATGACGAGACGGGGCGCTATATCTGCTCCGACTGCGGCGCAGTATTTGAAAAGGGAGAGGTTTATCTGCTGGACGGCCGATATTTTGAGGCCTGCCGGGCGGTCCGCCTGCACCGGGAGCGGGAACACGGCAGCCGGCTGGAGGCGCTGCTGTCCTCCGACAGCAAATACGCGGCCTTTACCGATCATCAGAAAACCCTGCTGCGCCTGATGCATGACGGCCTGTCCGACAAAGAGATAGCCGAGCAGCTGGAGGTAAGCCCCTCCACCGTCCGCCATCAGAAATTCATGTTCCGCGAAAAGGAAAAACAGGCGCGGATGTATCTGGCGGTATATGAGCTGGCCGCCGAAGGCCGCCAGCCGGCGGAGGATGAGCTGATGCCGGTGCACGCCGGCGCCCGCATGGTGGACGACCGCTATATCGTCACTCCGCCGGAGCGGGACCGCATCCTGCACAATGCCTTTGACAGCCTGGCACCCCTGCGGCTGACCCATTTTCCACCCAAGCAGAAGAAAAAGCTGGTCATCCTGAACCGCATATCCGAGGAGTTTGAGGCTGGACGCGAATACAGCGAAAAAGAGGTCAATGGCATATTGGGTGAAATTTACGACGATTATGTCACCCTGCGCCGCTACCTGATCGAGTATGGATTCCTCGACCGCACCCGGGACTGCAGCCGATATTGGGTCAAAAACTGAACAGGAACAGAAAACAGGCGGCGCCTCAATAGGCACCGCCTGTTTTCGCACCGATTCAGCGGTTTTATGGAACAATACAATGTTCATACGAGGGATTAATCACCTGCGGAATATCCGAAAAAGTTCTTTACGGTATACTGTAAAAAAAGAACGAAAGAGTGAGAGATGTGAAAAAAGCGGCGTCAATCCTCCTGTCCTGCCTGCTGGCGGTATTCGGGTTGTGTTCCTGCGAGGTATCGAACATCGAGGGCGGGATACCGGACCAATCGGAAGTCACTGCCTCTTCCTCCGCTGCGGACACCGACACGTCGGCGGAACCGACAACAGACGGCACAGCCGCGGCGACTACCTCAAAAAAACCGGCCGCGACAACCACGCCAACAACAAAAACAACGCAGCCGTCCCTTTCGCCCGATACGGTGAAAATCCTGTTTATCGGCAACAGCCTGACCTATGAGCCCAAGCTGCCCGAACAGCTCGAGGCCATTGCGCGCAGCAAGGGGAAAAGCGTCTGGTGTGAATTGCTGGCCTACCCCGATTATACCCTGGAGATGCACTGGAACAGGCTGTCCCCCCGCTATTTCCAGGAGCATCGCTACGACTACGTCATCCTGCAGGAGCACGGCCTGCCGCCGGTAGCTGACTACGATAACTTTCGGAAATACGCCGGGCTTTTTGCCGATGCCGTCTCGCTTGGCGGCGCTGTGCCGGTGCTGTATATCACCAGCCGCAGCAGCGATGAGAACGGAATCGCGCAGGCCTGGCGGCAGGATGAGCTGACCGGCGCCTACCTGCAGGTATCGCGGGATATTCAGGCGCCGATCATGCCCAGCGGGCCCGCATGGGTAACGGCGAACGAGCGGGATCCCCTCCTGCGTTTTTATCAGGGGGATCAGCTGCATCCCAACATGCTGGGCGGCTATCTGACCGCGTGCACCCTGTATTCCACTCTGTTCGGGGAGAGCGCGGAGGGGGCGGATTATTCGCTGGCCGGTAACGAGCTGAAAAAGTACGGAGACCGCGGGGCGGAAATCGCCGGCAGGCTTCAGCAGGTCGCCTGGGAGACCCTGCAGGACTATCTGCCACAGCCGACGGCGCCGACCATAACGCTGGCTCCCGTCACCGATAAAGCCGCCGCCTGACATTGACAGGGGGCTGCCCGCCGGGGCGGCCCCTTGACAGATTGCTGGCAGCGGGCTACACTGATGGCAGAGGGTTAGCTTTGGCTAATAAAATCGACGTCTGAAAGGAAGAAATCTGTGATCGCGTTTTTAATGGACCATGGCGCTACCATCCTGATCTGTGTGTCACTGGCGGCTGTGATCGGCGTCACCATCTGGCGGGCGGTAAAACACAAAGGGAACTGTGACCGCTGCGCTTCCTGCGGTCACTGTACCGCCTGTTCGAAAGGAAAACCGGAAAGCGGCACCTCCGTGCCGGCGCCGAAAGATCGGGAGGAGGCCCGATAAAGGTATTTGACAGCGGCCCGGATCGGTGTTATAGTAAGAAAAACTGAAGATATCCATGCAAAGACATTGATGGAGACAGTCGATTGCCGTGAAACGCACAGCGAGCCGGAGAGGGTGGAAGCCCGGCGGGACTAGCGGCCTTCGGATATCCCTCCTGAGTTGCAGGCTGAACAGGACGAAGTAGGCCGTGCCGGTTTTCCGCCGTTATCGGGAACGCATATGCTGGTATGACGAGTTGGGTGGTTGAGCGAAGTGGATCTTCGTCCCGTTCGGGGCGGGGATTTTTTGTTTTATAAGGCAAAAAGAATGGAGGCGTCACCATGTTTGACGAGGTGTCCACACAACTGAATTTTGTGGAGCGGGAAAAAGAGGTCGAGGATTTCTGGCGGGAGCGCCGTATCTTTGAAAAGAGCATCGACGAGCGGAAGGAAGGGGAGACCTACACCTTCTATGACGGGCCGCCGACGGCCAACGGCAAACCCCATATCGGTCATGTGCTCACCCGCGTGATCAAGGATATGATCCCCCGTTATCACGCCATGAAGGGAGCCATGGTCCCCCGCAAGGCGGGCTGGGATACCCACGGCCTTCCGGTGGAGCTGGAGGTGGAAAAGGCGCTGGGCCTCGACGGCAAGGAACAGATTGAGCACTACGGTGTGGAGCCTTTCATCCGTAAATGCCGGGAGAGCGTGTGGAAATACAAGGGCATGTGGGAAGATTTTTCGGGCAAGGTCGGTTTCTGGGCCGACATGGACCACCCCTATGTAACCTGTGAAAACGACTATATCGAGTCGGAGTGGTGGGCTCTCAAGCAGATCTGGGAAAAGGGCCTGCTGTACAAAGGCTTTAAAATCGTGCCCTACTGCCCCCGCTGCGGCACTCCCCTGTCCAGCCACGAGGTGGCCCAGGGGTACAAGGATGTCAAGGAGCGCTCTGCCATCGCCCGCTTCAAGGTGAAGGGGGAGGACGCTTACATCCTGGCGTGGACCACCACCCCGTGGACCCTGCCCTCCAACGTGGCGCTGTGCGTCAATCCGGACGAAACCTACGTCCGGGTAAAATCGGAAGACTATATTTATTATCTCGCCGAGGCGCTGGCTTCCACCGTGCTGCCCGAAGGTTACGAAGTGCTGGATTCCCGCCAGGGCCGGGAGATGGAGAGGATGGAGTACGAGCCGCTGTTCGAGTTCGCTCACCCCGACAAGCCCTGCTATTACGTCACCTGCGATACCTATGTCACTCTGACCGACGGTACCGGCGTGGTCCATATTGCGCCGGCCTTCGGTGAAGACGACGCCAACGTGGGACGGCGGTACGACCTGCCCTTTGTCCAGCTGGTGGATGCCAAGGGCGAGATGACCGCCGAAACCCCGTGGGAGGGCACCTTTGTCAAGGACGCCGACCCGCTGGTGCTGGCCGACCTCAAGGAGCGGGGCCTGCTGTTCAGCGCGCCCGCCTTCGAGCACAGCTACCCCTTCTGCTGGCGCTGCGACACTCCGCTGCTGTACTACGCGCGGGAGTCGTGGTTCATCCGCATGACGGCGGTGAAGGACGACCTGATCCGCAACAACAACACGGTCAACTGGATTCCCGAGAGCATCGGCAAGGGCCGCTTCGGCGACTGGCTGGAGAATGTACAGGACTGGGGCATCAGCCGCAACCGGTATTGGGGCACCCCGCTGAACATCTGGGAATGCTCCTGCGGTCACCGCCACGCGGTGGGCAGCATCGAGGAACTGCGGTCGATGTCCCCCGACTGTCCCGCCGACATCGAACTGCACCGTCCCTACATCGACGCCGTGCATCTGATCTGCCCCCAATGCGGCGGGGAGATGAAGCGGGTGCCTGAGGTCATCGACTGCTGGTTCGACTCGGGAGCCATGCCCTTTGCCCAGCACCACTATCCCTTTGAAAACAAGGAACTGTTCGAGCAGCAGTTCCCCGCCGACTTCATCTCCGAGGCAGTGGACCAGACCCGTGGCTGGTTCTATTCTCTGCTGGCCATCTCCACCCTGGTGTTCAATCAGGCGCCCTATAAAAACGTCATCGTCCTCGGCCATGTGCAGGACGAAAACGGGCAGAAAATGTCCAAGTCGAAGGGTAACTCGGTCGATCCCATGGAGGCGCTGACCACCTATGGCGCCGACGCCATCCGCTGGTATTTCTACAGCAATTCCGCCCCGTGGCTGCCCAACCGTTTCCACGGCAAGGCGGTGATCGAGGGACAGCGCAAGTTTATGGGCACCCTGTGGAACGTTTACGCCTTCTTCGTACTGTACGCCAATATCGACGGGTTCGACCCCACCCGCTATACGCTGGACGGCGCCGCGCTGCCGGTGATGGACCGATGGCTGCTCTCCCGCCTGAACACGACGGTGAAGCAGGTGGACGACCATCTGGCGAACTACCGCATTCCTGAGACGGCCCGCGTCCTTCAGGCGTTCGTGGACGACATGAGCAACTGGTACGTACGCCGCAGCCGTGAGCGCTTCTGGGCTCCGGGGATGGAGACGGACAAGGTAAACGCCTATATGACCCTGTATACCGCGCTGGTCACCCTGGCGAAGATATCCGCCCCTCTGATTCCCTTTATGTCGGAGTCCATCTACCGCAACCTGGTGTGCCGTGTGGATGCCGGCGCGCCTGAAAGTGTGCATCTGTGCGACTTCCCCACGGCAGAGGAAGCCCGTATCGACCCGGCGCTGGAAGAGGATATGGAGCTGGTGCTGGAGGTTGTGACCCTGGCCCGCGCCGCCCGCAACGCGGCGGCCATCAAGAACCGCCAGCCACTGTCGGTGCTGTATGTTCGCTCCGAGCGGCATCTCGACGAAACCTACACGGCCATTATCGCCGACGAGCTGAATGTGAAGGAGGTCCGCTTCACCGCCGACGCCTCCCGTTTCATGACCTATTCCTTCAAGCCCCAGCTGAAGACGGTGGGACCGAAATACGGCAGGCAGCTGGGTGAGATCGGTCCCGCCCTGGCCGCGCTGGACGGCTCCGCCGCCAAGCGGGAGCTGGATACCGCCGGTGTACTGACCCTTTCCCTGCCCGGCGGAGAGGTGAAGCTGGAGGAGGAGGACCTGCTGATCGCAGTGCTGCCCGCGGAGGGCTTCGCCATCCAGACCGAAGGCGCCATCACCGTCGCGCTGGATACCGCCATCACACCCGCGCTCTTGGAGGAGGGCTTCGTCCGGGAGCTGACGAGCAAGCTGCAGACCATGCGCAAGGAGGCAGATTTCCAGGTCACCGACCACATCACGGTGTACGCCCGCGGCAACGAACGGATCCGGGAGATCCTCACCCGAAACGGAAAGGCCATCTGCGGCGACGTGCTGGCCGATCGGCTGGAGCTGGATGCCATGGGCGGATATGCCAAGGAATGGTCCATCAACGGCGAACAGGTAGAACTGGGCGTCGAAGTGACCGGCTGAACCCCTGCAAACGAATACAAGGCCCCCGGCGGAAATCTCCGCCGGGGGCCTTGTATTCCGTGGCTACGGTTTATCCATTTTAACAGCCCTGTTTCCTATCAATCATCTGGACACATTGTCGATCTTTTCTTTCTAGTCCAATACCATTTTTTTCGTAGCCACCGCTTCCACAAACGCCGCATCGTGCTCCACAAACAGCAGGGTGGGGCCGCTGCTTTTCAGCAATTCCTCAATCTGCAGGCGGGACAGTACGTCCACATAATTGAGCGGCTCGTCCCACAGGTAGAGATGGGCCGGTTCGCACAGGCTGCGGGCCAACAGGACCTTCTTTTTCTGCCCGGCGCTGAAATCCTCCATATCACAGGTGAACTGCTGACGGGAAAAATCCAGCTTGCGCAGAAGGGAGAGAAACAGGGTTTCGTCCAGCCGGTGCTCGGCGGCGTAGGCTTTCAGGCTGCCGGACAGCCCGGAGGCGTCCTGCGGTACGGTGGAAAGAAGGAGTCCGCTGCCCAGCCGGAGGGCACCCCTGTGGGCGATTGGTTCGCCCGCGATCAGTTTCAGCAGACTGGATTTGCCGCTGCCGTTTTTCCCGATGAGGGCAATCCTGTCCCCCTGTTCAATGGTGAAGCGCAGCGGACCGCATACCGTCCGCTCACCATAGGCCAGCGTGAGATTTTCCGCCTCCGCCAACCGTCCGCTGTGATAGACCAAAGGGCGCAGAAACAAGCGTTCGACGGTTTCCCGGTTTTGCAGAAGGACGGATTTTTCCTCCACCGCCTTTTCCCGCCGCGCCTCGATGGATTTGGACCGCTTCATCATTTTCGCGGCTTTATGGCCGATATAACCCCGGTCGGGACGCAGGCCCGCGTTGCGGGTGGCAAATTTGCCCTGTTCGGTCTTATCCGACCAGCCTTCGGTCCGCCGGGCTGCTTCGGTCAGGCGGCCGATCTGCCCCCGAAGCTTTTCGTCCTGCGCCAGTTCGAACTGGTCCTGACGATCCCGGTTTTCCTTCCAGGTGGAGAAATTTCCCTTCTGAATCTCGATATTCGCGCGGTTGATGGACAGGATATGGTCGATACAGCTGTCGAGAAAGACGCGGTCGTGGGAGATGAGAATGAACCCCTTCTTTCGATGGAGGTACGCGCTGACTACCCGGCGGGCCTCAGCGTCCAGATGATTGGTCGGCTCGTCGATGAGCAGGAACCGGTTTTCGCCCAGGAACAGCGCCGCCAGCAGCACCTTGGTCTGCTCCCCCTGGCTCAGGGTGGAAAAAGGCCGGTACAGCGCCTCGTCGGGAACCTGAAGCAGGGTGAGCTCCCGCAGGACTTCCCAGGGTTCGGCGCGTCCGCCCGCCGCCGTTTCCGCCACCTGGAGGGCGGTGTCCTCCCGATCGGTTACCTCATAGGGGAAATAGGCGAACTTCACCGAGGCGGAAAGGGTGCCCCGATATTCGTATTCTCCCATCAGCAGCTTAAAAAAAGTGGTTTTTCCGCGCCCGTTGCGCCCGGTGAAGCCCAGCTTCCAGTCGGTATCGAGCTGGAAGGAGACGTCGTCGAAGATCCGTTCGCTGCCGCCATCGTATTGAAAGGTCAGATGGGAAACCTGAATCAGTGACATAAGGGTTCCTCCTTGTAACAGATAAAAACAGCCGCAGGAAATTCCTTCCTGCGGCTGTCATCATGCGGAGGATACCCCCTTCCCCCTCAAGAGGGAGTAAGAGTCATCGGCAGCAGCTTCGGGAGACGGACATTTCCTGCAAAGCACGTCAATAAAGCCGCGGACCATCTGTCCGCCGCCCGTATGACAGCCTTTCCTGATGGGATTTAGCAGGAAATTATGCGCATCCTTTCAGCTCCCTTTTGGTTGTAATGGTTTTACGATAACAGAAATACCCGGCTTTTGTCAAGGGGAATGGCATGATGACGAAAGCCGATACACCGCCGGGAATGCCGCCGGGCCGGTTTATAGCGTCGTGAGGTTACTTCGCCGTATCGCCCTCCCTGGATTTAGGCAGGTATTCCCCTCCCGCCGCGGTGCCTTACGAACGATATAACGACATACGGTTTGTGAAATCTTCAGGACAACCGGTCGTTGATATCCGTTGTCAGTGTTTGACCCGCCATGCCCGTCCGGGGGAGAAAAGTCCCAGTTCCTTATTGTCCTGACCCTCGTATTGTCCCAGCAGCAGCCGTCCGGCGATCTCGGCGTACAGAATGCCGTTGTCGCCGCCGCACAGGGCGTAAGCCACCCGGTCGGCAGCGGGCAGGCCGCTGCTGTTGGGCATATGCCCGATAACGGGCAGACTATCCTTGGTACGTGCGTCCCGGGCAGCATAGACGTATTCCGGCGTGATGTCCCGGATGGCGGGGAACATATCGCGCAGCTTCATTTCCAGTTCTTCGTACCGCCGGTCGCTGTGCCGTTCCCCCAGATTGAGCAGACCGGCGACCCGGCCTTTCTCATCCACCAGCAGACTGTCCAGTCCGCCGATGAGCATCCGGCTGTCCGGCGTGACGGTCAGGTACAGGCGTTCCCCGCCCTCCCGCCGGATGACACAGGGACCGCGCCAGCCGGAGAATTCCTCCACCGGCTCGGTCGCCACCATATAGGTGGTGCGTATCTCATCGAATTCCCTTTCGGTCCGAGCGGTACCGTGGATGCGGGTGCCGCCGGCGGCACCGGTGGCGATAATCACATAGCCGGCCGTCACCCGCCGGTGGGTGGAGGTTTCCAGCGTCAGGCCGCCCTCTCTCGCCTGTCCGTATTCGTCCATGGTAAAGAGCTCTTCGTCGGACAGGGAAGTGACGGCAGTATTCTCGAAAACCTTCGCCCCCTTGGATGCGGCCAGCGATGTGACGGCGTGGACCAGCCGATAGGGATCGGCCATAGCCGCCGCCCGCTTGGAATAGACGCCCGCGGTCATGGGGAAGGTAAACCATTCCGCGCCTGTATGGCCGTCCATCAGTTCGGAGGTAATACCGTTGTGCAGGCGCAGGGCGTATTCCTTGCGGACGGCCTCCGCGCCTGCGGCGTCTTCGGCGTATCGCAGGCTGTCGGCGCGGCGGAACCCGCAGTCGCTGCCGGAGGAGGCGCAGAGGGACTCCACGTTGTCTATGGCCTCCCGCAGCAGCTCCGCCGCCATCATGGCCCGGTCGGCACCGATTTGATCGGTGAGGGCGGACAGGCTGTCCTCGCCGTCCACGCTCATGATACCCGATGCCGAAGCGGTCGAGCCGCCGCCGATGGGGGATCCGCTCAGCAGGGCGACATCGTACCCGGCCTCGGCGAACCGATAGGCGCACATGGCGGCCGCCAGGCCGCCGCCCACCACGGCGACCTCACAGCTCAGATCGCGGTCCAGCCACGGATATTGATTCGGGGTGGTTCCCAATGAGGTCCACAGCGGCGCTGCTGTTGTTTTGATTACCATACTTAACGACTTCCTTTCCGTATCTCATGCCGGTGGCAGATTCTGCCGGGGAGAATGAGGACGTTTGGCCTTATTGTGTGTGACCGGGCGGGACAATATGCGGCGCTGCGGCAGTTAAATTTTAAATTGTGCCGGCTGGGGCAGCGGCACAGAGATGAAAGAGGAAAAGTCTTGACCCGCGGGCGCCGGGCGCGGTATGATAAGAAAAATCAAAGCTGAATAAAAAATTACGGAAGAATAAGGAGCAGCCGAATATGGAAACGACAATTCACAGCGATAAGCTGACCGTACTTTGCGATACCAGAGGCGGCGAACAGCGCGCCATCACCTCCCGTGAGGGGATCGAGTACCTGTGGGGAGGGGACGCCCGCTTCTGGGGCGGCCGCGCCCCCACCCTGTTCCCCTTTGTGGGCCGTCTGCGGAACAACCGCGCCAGCAGCGCCGCGGGAGAAATCAGCCTGCCGCGCCATGGACTGGCCCGTCAGTGCGAATGGACGGTGGAATCGGCAGACGATACATCGGTGACCTACTATCTGGCCTCCGATGAGAATACCCGCAAGGGGTATCCCTACGATTTCGAGATGCGCATCCGCCATGCGGTGGAGGGCTCGTCGGTGACCACCGCCTATGCCGTGCGCAACACAGGCAAGGTGCCCCTGCCCTTCTGTATCGGGGCCCATCCGGGCTACCGGGTGCCGCTGGACGAACGGGATGCCTTCGAGGATTATGTGGTGGAATTTGAATACGCCGAGACGGCGGACTGCCCCCAGGTCGGCGCCGACGGATTGCTGGTGGATTCGGTGCGCAACCGTTTCCTCAGCGACGAGCGGTCCTTCCGTCTCAATCACGTGCTGTTCCGCGGCGACGCCCTGGTCTTCGACACACTGAAATCCCGTAGCGTCCGTGTGTATTCGCAGAAGAGTGGTCGGGGACTGCGGATGGATTTCGAGGGCTTCGACTATTTCGGCATCTGGTCCAGTTCGGCCGACGCGCCGCTGATCTGCCTGGAGCCCTGGACCGGCACCGCTACCGGCGACAGCGAGGGCGATGTGTTCGAGCAAAAGCGGGGCATGCGCCTGCTGCCTCCCGGTGAAGAAGCGGAATACGCCTTCACCGTTACCGTATTTTAGAACCTGTTGTCTTACGAAAGGGCCGATGATTTATGCTGGAACCCATCCGCGCCGTCGCATTTGACCTGGACGGCACCCTGATGAATTCTCTCGCCGACCTCGCCGCTTCCACCAATGCGGTGCTGGCCGCTCACGGTTTGCCTGTCCATCCGCTGCCCGCCTATAACCAGATGGTGGGCAACGGGGTGCGCGTCCTGATCGAGCGGGCGTTGGGCGACAGGGCCGCCCCCGAACTCACCGACCGCCTGCTGCAGGAGTTTATCGGGATATACGACCGGGACTGCCTCAATCTCAGCCGTCCCTACGACGGTATGCCGGAGGCTGCCGCCGCCATGAAGGAGCAGGGCGTCCGCCTCGCCGTGATCACCAACAAGCCCGACCCACAGGCCAACAAGATCGTCACCCACTTCTACGGCGACCTGTTTGACGGAATTTACGGCCTGTCCGAGGGCCGAAAGGCAAAACCCGACCCGGCGCTGACTTTGGCCGCTCTCGCCAACCTCGGCGTTCCCACGCGGGAGGCCGTTTTCGTCGGCGACAGCAACGTGGACATCCGTACCGCGAAGGCCGCGGGCCTGCGGAGCGTGGGCGTGCTGTGGGGCTTCCGCAGCCGGAGGGAACTGGAGGAGGCAGGGGCGGACGTCCTCGTTTCCCATCCTCAGGAGCTGGCGGAGTTGGTACGGCGGGGATTATAGAAGGTTCGTCCGAATTTCCTGTTGCCAATTGGCAGGGAAACCGATATAATAATAGCTGAGTTTTGACAATGGAGGGAAATTGCATATGAAAAAGTTCATAAAGGGACTGGCCGTTATCGCGGCCGCCTCCCTGATGGCCGTCATGGCCACCGCCTGCGGCGGCGATACCCAAAAGCCGGGCAACAGCGATTCTTTCAACGCGAGCAATACCGCCAACTATAATCTCGTCACCGGCGGCAAGCTGATTATGGGCACCAATGCCGAGTTCCCACCCTTTGAGTATAAAGAAGGCGGCAGTGTGGTCGGCGTGGACGCCGGCGTGATGGAACTGGTGGCCAAGAAGCTGGGCCTGACCCTGGAAATCAAGGATATGACCTTCGATTCCCTGCCCGAAGCGCTGGCCGGCAAAAACATCGATGTCATCGCCGCCGGTTTTACCATTAAACCCGAGCGGGAAGAGAAGATGGACTTTACCGATACGTATTATACCGCCAAGCAGACCGTTATCCTCAAATCCGACAGCCCCTACAACTCCATTGAGGAGATGAAGGACAAGAATCTGAAGATCGGCGTGCAGACCGGTACCACCGGTATGAACGACGCCGCTCCCGTGGTTACCGGCGAGGATAACATTGTCGGCTACAACAACGGTTCGCTGGCGGTGGAAGCGCTGCTCAGCGGCAAGGTGGACGCCGTTATCATCGACAACAACCCCGCTAAGGAGTACAAAGACCAGCACGGCGACGACGTCAAGCTGCTGGAGGACCAGTTTGAGGAAGAAGAGTATGCCATCGCTGTCCGCAAGGGCAATAAAGAGCTGCAGGATGCCATCAACAAGGCACTCAAAGAGATTAAAGAGGACGGCAGCTTCCAGAAGGTCGTCGAGCAGTACGTGAAATAAAATCTCATGCTGGACGTCGGATAAATGACCGAGAGACCTATACAGGAAAGAGCCGGCTGTCGGTTGGCGGCCGGTTCTTTCTGCTGAAATACCCGTAATCTCCGCGTCCGTCGCGGGGGACGCGGACGGGGGAGGGATATGATTGGACGGATTGGTCGGATTTTTTCAGAACATGGTGCATTCCTTTTCCGACGCGATCTTCCTCTCGCTGATCAAAGAGGACCGGTTTCAGTATCTGATTCAGGGGCTGGGCATGTCGTTGAAGCTGACCCTGATCGCCGCTGTGGTCGGCGTGATCCTCGGCCTGCTGCTGGCCGTGGCCAAGCTCCAGGATGTGGATAATTTGACCGGTAACTGGTTTGTGGTGGGGCTGCGCCGCTGGCTGGCCGGCTTTGCCAACGGGTACATATCGGTTATCCGGGGCACACCGGCGGTGGTCCAGCTGATGATTATCTATTTCGTGGTGTTCAGCCGGCTGCTCAGCAATGTGCCGCTGCTGAATATGCTGTCCGACTGGCAGATCGCGGGCATTGCCTTCGGCATCAACTCCGCCGCCTATGTGGCGGAGATCATCCGCGCCGGCATCATGGCGGTGGATAAGGGACAGACCGAGGCCGGACGTTCGCTGGGTCTGTCCGGCGGCGCCACCATGCTGCATATTGTGATTCCCCAGGCGGTGAAGAACGTGCTGCCCGCACTGGGCAACGAGTTCATCGTCCTGCTTAAGGAGACGTCGGTGGCCGGCTATATCGGCATCGCCGACCTGACCAAGGGCGCCCAGTCGGTGGGCAGCATCACCTACGATTATATGGTGCCGCTGCTGTGTGCGGCGTTCGTCTATTTCCTGATGACCACGGTACTCTCCACCGGTATCAGCAAATTGGAGAGGAGGCTGCGCAGAAGTGATTGAGGTACAGAATCTGCACAAATATTTCGGCGAGCTGGAGGTGCTCAAGGGCATTGACGCCACCATCGAAAAGGGCGAATGCGTCTGCGTGATCGGACCCTCCGGCGGCGGCAAATCCACCTTTCTGCGCTGTATCAACCTGCTGGAGATTCCCACCAAGGGGGACATCCTCATCGAAGGGATTTCCGCCATGCAAAACCTAAAGCAGCTGGATAAGCTGCGGCAGAAGGTAGGTATGGTATTCCAGCAGTTCAATCTGTTCCCCCACATGACCGTGCTGCAGAATATCACCCTGGCGCCCGTTCGTCTGAAAAAACTGACCAAGCCCGAGGCGGCGGACAAGGCGATGGAGCTGCTCAACCGGGTGGGGCTGGCCGATAAAGCAGGAGAATATCCCAACCGCCTTTCCGGCGGGCAGAAACAGCGTGTCGCCATCGCACGGGCGCTGGCCATGGACCCCGACGTGCTGCTGTTCGACGAACCGACCTCTGCCCTCGATCCCGAGATGGTGGGCGAGGTGTTGGAAGTGATGAAACAGCTGGCGCTGAATCACGCCACCATGGTGGTGGTGACCCATGAGATGGGCTTTGCCCGCGAGGTAGGCGACCGCATCTTCTTCATCGACGGCGGCATCGTCAGCGAACAGGGTACCCCTGCCGATATCTTCCTCCATCCGCAGAATCCACGCACGCAGGAGTTCCTGTCGAAGGTGCTGTAAGGCCCCTGTTATCTGGAAGAAAGGCGGAGGTAGCCGCTTATGAAAAACACCCTATGGATTCATATCGTCATCGGTGTGCTGACGATCGTACCACTGATCCTGTTCAATATCCGCAAGATCTGGGTACGCCGCCCGCCCGACCCGGTGAAATTCAAGCTGAGCCGGTGCATCGTGATCGCGGTGATCTGCCTGTTCATCGGCACGTTCCTGACCGCCTCCTATCACACAGCCATGAACACCCGGTACGAAATCGCCGTCGAGCGCCTGGCCCAGAAGCATTCCGAAATGCTCACCGGCCGGCTGTCGGCGGCGGAATTCCGCGCCTTTGTGGTGGATAACGGCGGGGAGGGCGTCGCCGCTTCCTTTGACCAGGCGGCGGCCGATTCCGACGGCGTCACCGCCTCGGGGGACTATACCGCAGTCAAATTCCAGTTCAGCAACTGGCTGATCCCCAAGTACTGGGAAGGCAAAGAGAACTATGAGCAGGCGGAGGTTCTCACCGATGAAAACCCCGTCTATGTCCGCTATGTGATCGACACCGGTTCGGCCGAGCTGACCTACGCGGTGCGGATGCGCTTCGCCGACGGCGGCTGGAAGTACGACCAGTTTTTCGTGCCCGATGACGGGCAGGTAAAGGATATCAAAATGAATCCCGGCGGGAAATGGTACAGCGTCAAAGCGTAAAATACCGCCCGGCGGGCGGAGGGAAATTAAGGAGTGGATGGATATGCGTATACTGTTCCAGGGGGACAGCATCACCGATTGGCAGCGAAAATACGAGGAGTTCTACGATCTGGGTCTCGGCTATGTCCGGTTTGCCGCGGAGGGCCTGCGGGAGCAGCTCCCGGGCCGGGAACTGGAATTCATCAACCGCGGCATGAGCGGGGACCGCACCCGGGAGCTGAAAAAGCGCTGGCAGACGGAGTGCATCGACTTACAGCCGGATTTCGTGTCCATTCTGATCGGGTTAAACGACACCTGGCGGGCCTTCGATCAAAACGATCCCACCCCCGCCCAGGAGTATGAGGACAGCCTGCGCGCCATGCTGGAGGATGTCAAACAGCATACCCGGGCGAAGATTCTGCTGCTGGAGCCGTTTTTGCTCCACGATACCCCCGATAAGGATGAGTGGCGGGCTGATCTGGACGCCAAGATCGAGCGGTGCCGGAAGCTGGCGAGGGAATACGCCGACGCCTATCTGCCGCTGGACGGCATACTGGCCGCCGCCAGCGTACAGAAGGAACCGGCGTACTGGGCCGCCGACGGCATCCATCCCACCGAGGCGGGGGCAAAGCTCATCGCCCGGTATTACGTGGAGGCGGCCCTGCCGCTGCTGCGGGAGTTGTAAGAGCAGAAATAAAAGAGGGAAAGCGGTCGTTAAGATCTCTTTCCCTCTTTTATTTATAAGTTGGTATCAACACCCTGTTAACGTTAGTCCGTTTTCTGTTGGGATAATTTAAATATCTATAAAAAAAGCGTTGAAGTCACAATGAAAAATCAATGATAAAGCCTTTAATTCACTAATCCGAATATTCATACGATTAGTTTCCAGTTTAGCATAGGTGCTTCTGGAAATCGTCAGCCCCATCAAGCTTAATTCCCTAACAACATCGTCTTGTGAAAGGTTACACTGTAATCTGAGGTTGCGAATCGTGCTACCAATATCCAAGTCTGGTCTTATCTTTTGCATAATCAACTCTCCGCTTGTTCCTTATTACGAACTTTTTTTGATTATATCGCGTCAAGAGAGTATAATTGGTTCGTAATAAAGAACAAAGAGGTGAAAATGTGACAAAAGAGAGGCAAGAAAGAAACCGGAGGAATTCGGAACGATTAAGTGAGATTATCGTATGGTCGATTCAAAATCATGACCTTTGGCTCAGGCTTTGTTTCGGAGATACAGACCAGGGCATCCACACACACGATCTCAATGCCATTATCGATCAATGCCTGCATCGGGAATTCATGGAGATATACTATATTGTGCTGACACAAGTAGCTCATGTAGTAGAAATTGGCGCCGATTGGGGACGTCTCAAACAGTTCCTGGAGGTATGCGTCGATGAAAACCTGACGTTAGATACGGATAGGATCGAAAAGGCCATAAAGCAAACACAGGAAAAGGCAGGCAGGTTTGAGGACACCCTATAGTAATAGTACAGGAGTAAACGGGGACAAATACTGTCGTTTCGCTTATTCCTGTTAAACAGCAGGCGGTTTTTTACTCCGCGTTCGCTTCCCGCCACTGGAGGTATTCGTCGTAGGGCAGCGTCTTGTCGATGAGGCGGCCGCCGCCCAGCTCCATGATGCGGTTGGCGGTGGTCTGGATGAACTGCCGGTCGTAGGACGAGAAGAGCACGACGCCCTTGAAATCGATCAGGCCGTTGTTCACCGCCGTGATGGATTCCAGGTCCAGATGGTTGGTGGGCTGATCGAGCATCAGGACGTTGGACCCGCCCATCATCATGCGGGACAGCATGCACCGCACCTTCTCGCCGCCGGACAGCACCGATACCGGTTTCAGCACGTCGTCGCCCGAAAAGAGCATCTTGCCCAGAAAGCCCCGCAGGTATATCTCCGACGTGTCGGCGGAGTACCGGCACAGCCACTGGAGGATGTTGTCCCCGCTGCCCTCGAAATAGGCAGTATTGTCCTTGGGGAAATAGGACTGGGTGGTGCTGACCCCCCATTTGTACGATCCCTCGTCCGGTTCCATTTCGCCGGCCAGAATCTGGAACAGGGCGGTGGTGGCGATTTCATCCTCTCCCACAAAGGCGATCTTGTCCCCCCGGTTGACGCGGAACGAGACGCCGTCCAGCACCCTGACTCCGTCCACCGTCTTGCTCAGGTTCTCCACGGCGAGGATTTCCTTCCCCGGCTCCCGGTCCATCTGGAAGCCCACGAAGGGATAACGGCGGGAGGAGGCGGGCATTTCCTCCGGCGTCAGCTTGTCGATCAGCTTTTTGCGTGAGGTGGCCTGCCGCGACTTGGATTTGTTGGCGGAGAACCGTTCGATAAAACTCTGCAGCTCCTTGATGCGGTCCTCCGCCTTTTTGTTCTGATCCTTGAGCACCCGCTGCATCAGCTGGCTGGAGTCGTACCAAAAATCATAGTTGCCCACGTAAATCTTGATCTTGTTGTAGTCCACATCCACGATATGGGTACACACGTCGTTCAGGAAATACCGGTCGTGGGATACCACGATCACGGTGCCCTCGTAATCGAGGAGAAAATCCTCCAGCCAGGTGACCGACGGGGTATCCAGATGGTTGGTCGGTTCGTCCAGCAGGATAATATCCGGTTTGCCGAAAAGGGCCTGGGCCAGCAGCACCTTGACCTTTGCCTTGTCGGGCAGGGTGCTCATCTGCTCGTACAGCAGGGAAGAGTCGAGGGAGAGCCCCTGCAGCAGGCGGCCTGCCTCGGTCTCGGCGTCCCAGCCGTCCAGCTCGGCGAACTCGGCTTCCAGCTCGGAGGCGAGGATGCCGTCCTCCTCGGAGAAATCCTCCTTGGCGTACAGGGTGTCCTTCTGCTTCATGATTTCATACAGGCGGGCATTGCCGCTGATGACCGTGTCCAGCACCGAATAGTCGTTATAGGCGTAGTGATCCTGTTTGAGCACCGACAGGCGGGTTTTGGAGTCGATGACGACTTCGCCGGAGGAGGGCTCCAGCTCGCCGGACAGGATGCGCAGGAAGGTGGACTTGCCCGCACCGTTGGCGCCGATGACGCCGTAGCAGTTTCCTGCCGTAAATTTCAGGTTGACGTGTTTGAACAGAACCTGCCCGCCGAAATTCAGGCTGACGTCCGATACCGTGATCATGCTTGTGACCATTCCTTTCCCTTGACCCGGACGGCATTGCCGCCGCGGGACATTGCTTCCCATTTTAACACAAAAACACCCTCCTGGATAGTTCTTTTTATGCAAGGACAACCACAATATTAGTCGGCTAATTAAATATCGGCCATCACTTGTGAATACTTTATGAATTCATGGGGAAAATATTGACATATCCGCCTAAGAAACGTATGATAACCGTTAGTTGGCTAATATTAATTATCATCATTCCCGCATCGGCGGGATAAAGGAGGGCGGCAATTGGATGTCTTTGAGCCGGAGAGCCTGCACATGCTGCTGGTGCATACCATGCGGCTGTATTTTGCTCATACCTACCGCCTGATGGATGCGGTGGGCATCCATCCCGGTCAGGTGCCGTTACTGGCGTCGCTTCATAAACAGAACGGCCTGAGCCAGCGGGAGCTGGTGGAACGTATGATGGTCAAACCCCCGACGGTGGCCGTCATGATCCGGCGGATGGAACGATCGGATCTGGTAGAACGGCGGCCCGACGAACACGACCAGCGGGTCAGCCGCATTTTCATCACCGAAAAGGGGGAGGAAGTCTTCTCGCAGGTCGGCGGCCTGGTACACGAGCTGGACGACCTCATGTTCGAGGGAATTTCCGCGGAGGAACAGCTGCTGCTGCGCCGGCTGTTCCTGCAAATCAAACAAAATTTAAACGATACGGGTGAAGAACCCGACCGGCGGAGGCGTCCGCGGCGCGGTTCGGAAAGAGGTGTACCCCATGCTGAAGATCTTTAAGTATATGAAGAAATCGGCGGCATCCATCGTGCTGGTGTTCCTGCTGCTGGTGGTACAGGCAATCTGCGACCTGTCTCTGCCCGATTTCACCTCCGACATCGTCAACGTCGGCATCCAGCAGAGCGGCATCAAAAATGCCGCCCCCGACGTAATCCGGCAGAGCGAATACGACAAGCTGTCTCTTTTTCTTGGCACGGCGGACAAGGAAACGGTGGACAGCCACTACCGCCTGCTGGATAGGAGCCAGCTCTCCGATAAGGAGGTTGCCTCGCTCAGCAAAAAATATCCTGTTTTGGCGGAGGAACCCCTGTATCAGCTTGATACGAAGGACAAAGACATCATCGAAAAGCTGAGCAGCCTGATGAGCAAACCGATCATCGCGGTGTCGGTGCTGTCCTCCGACGACGAGAGCACCGCCGGTATCCGGGAGAAAATCTCGGAGGGTATGGCATCCGGCGGCTCGGCCCCTATGGAAATCCCAGAGGGGATGGATCCCGAGGCCGCCGCTGCCGACGGTGCTCAAATGACCCCCGAGCAGCTGTTTGCGGCGCTGGCCCAGATGCCGCAGGAGGCGCGGGATCAGATGATTAAGCAGTTCGACGAGGCATTTTCCCAAATGCCTGAGAGCATGATCTCCCAGAGCGCCGTGCTGTATGTCAAGCAGGAATACAAGGCCGTCGGCATGGATACCGACGCGATGCAGACGAGATATATTCTCTGGTCGGGTGCCAAGATGCTGCTGGTGGCGCTGCTGAGTATGGCCGCTACCGTAACGGTGAGCTTTTTCGCTGCCCGTATCGCTGCCTCCCTGGGCCGTGAGCTGCGCGGCCGGGTGTTCGGCAAGGTGGTCTCCTTCTCCCAGGCGGAATTCGATAAATTCTCCACCGCGTCCCTCATCACCCGCAGCACCAACGACATCCAGCAGATACAGATGCTTATGGTCATGTTGCTGCGCGTGGTTTTCTACGCCCCCATCGTGGGCGTCGGCGGCGTGCTGAAGGTCATCAACACCAACAGCACCATGTCCTGGATCATCGCGGTGGCGGTGGCCGCCATCCTGTCCCTGGTGGTGGTGCTGTTCGCTGTGGTCATGCCCCGCTTCCAGCTCATGCAGAAGCTGGTCGACAAGCTCAACCTGGTCACCCGCGAAA
The DNA here is from genome assembly GCA_022800315.1 of Clostridiales bacterium. Taxonomy (GTDB): domain Bacteria; phylum Bacillota; class Clostridia; order Oscillospirales; family Acutalibacteraceae; genus Avimonas_A. The sequence continues at coordinate 57,835 of JAAWQC010000004.1, read as the reverse complement.
TCCTCACCGGCCTGCCGGTCATCCGCGCTTTCTCCACCGAAAAGCACGAGGAGAAGCGCTTTGACGAGGCCAATCGCAACCTGACCCGCACCAACCTGTTCGTCAACCGGGTGATGTCCAGCATGATGCCCCTGATGATGCTGCTGATGAACGGCATCACCATCCTCATCATGTGGAACGGCGCCCACAGCATCGACGACGGCGTGATGCAGGTCGGCAATATGATGGCCTTCATTCAGTACACCATGCAGATCGTTATGTCGTTCCTCATGATCTCGATGGTCTCCATTATGCTGCCCCGTGCGGCGGTGTCGGGCAAGCGCATCAGCGAGGTGTTGGATACCGACGTGACGGTAAAAGACCCCGATGTCCCCGTTTCCTTCGATGGGAACAACAAGGGTGTCGTGGAGTTCCGCAACGTGAGCTTCCGCTATCCCGGTGCGGACGAGGATGTCCTCACCAACATCGACTTTGTCGCCAAACCGGGTGAGACCACCGCCTTCATCGGCAGTACCGGCAGCGGCAAATCTACGCTGGTCAACCTGATCCCCCGCTTCTTCGACGTGACCGACGGCGAGATTCTGGTGGACGGGGTGGATATCCGCCGCGTTTCCCAGCACGATCTGCGGGAGCGGATCGGCTATGTGCCCCAGAAGGGCGTGCTCTTCTCGGGCACCATCGAATCCAACGTGAAATATGGCTGCCCCGACGCTCCCGACGAGGAGATGGAACGGGCCGCCCGCATCGCCCAGGCCACCGAGTTTATTGAAGCCAAGCCTGACGGCTACGACTCCGAGATCTCCCAGGGCGGCGACAACGTTTCCGGCGGTCAGAAACAGCGTCTATCCATCGCCCGCGCGGTGGCAAAACGGCCGGAAATCTATATCTTCGACGACAGCTTCTCCGCGCTGGACTTCAAGACCGACGCGTCTCTGCGGGCCGCGCTGAAGAAGGAGACGTCGGACAGCACCGTCCTGATCGTGGCCCAGCGCATCAGTACCATCCTCCACGCGGAACAGATACTGGTGCTGGACGAAGGCCGGGTGGTCGGCAAGGGCACCCACAAGGAACTGCTGGAATCCTGCGATACCTACCGGCAGATCGCCACATCCCAGCTGTCAAAGGAGGAACTGGCACATGAGTAATACCAAACAGGGCACCCGACGCGGCGGGCCCTTCGGCCATGGACCGGGCCACGGTCCTGGCGGACACATGGGTTCGGGCGAAAAAGCCAAGGACTTCAAGGGCACCATGGGCAAGCTGTTCCAGTATCTGGGGAAATACCGCATCGCCGTCCTGCTGGTCGTCATTTTCGCCATTGGCAGCGCCGCCTTTTCCATCATCGGCCCCAAAATCATGGGCAGCGCCACCACCGAGATATTTAACGGCCTGATGGGCAAGATCAGCGGCGACGGCAGCACGGGCATTGATTTCGGCAAAATCGGCGAAATTCTCATCAAACTGCTGGTGCTGTATATCGTCAGCAGCCTGTTCGCCTTCATCCAGGGCTATATCATGACCGGCGTGTCGCAGAAGGTTTCCTATAACCTGCGGCAGTCGATCTCGCTGAAGATCAACCGCATGCCCATGAAGTACTTTGAGACCCGTACCCACGGCGAGGTGCTGTCCCGCGTGACCAATGATGTGGACACCCTCAGCCAGAGCCTCAACCAGAGCATGACGCAGGTCATCACCTCGATCACCACCGTCATCGGCGTGCTGGTTATGATGTTTTCCATCAGCTGGGTGATGACGCTGGTTTCACTGCTCATCCTGCCGGTCTCCATGCTGCTCATCTCCCTGATCGTCAAGCGCTCGCAGAAATATTTCCGCTCTCAGCAGGAGTATCTGGGCCACGTCAACGGCGAAGTGGAAGAGGTCTACGGCGGTCACAACATTGTGCGCGCCTTCAACGGCGAGAAGGATGTGACCGATAAGTTCAATCAGCTCAACGATACCCTGTACAGCTCCGCCTGGAAATCCCAGTTCCTGTCGGGCATGATGCAGCCATTGATGATGTTCATCGGCAACCTGGGTTATGTCATGGTCTCCATCCTGGGCGGCTGGCTGGTCATCAAAAATTCCATCGAGGTGGGCGATATCCAGTCGTTCATCCAGTATGTCCGAATGTTCAACCAGCCCATCGCGCAGGTGGCGCAGGTGGCCAACCTGCTCCAGTCCACCGCGGCGGCGGCGGAGCGGGTCTTCGAATTCCTCGATGAGGAAGAAGAGGATCAGACGGCCGAGAACGCCGTGTCCATCGAGGGCCTGACCGGTGCGGTGGAGTTCAAAAACGTGCAGTTTGGCTACACCCCCGAAAAGACCATCATCCACAACTTCACCGCCTCGGTCAAACCGGGGCAGAAGGTGGCCATCGTCGGCCCCACCGGCGCGGGCAAGACCACCATGGTCAAGCTGCTCATGCGTTTCTATGATGTGGGCGCGGGCGAGATTCTGGTGGACGGCCATAACGTGAAGGACTTCAACCGCAGCGAGCTGCGCCAGATGTTCGGCATGGTGCTGCAGGATACGTGGCTGTTCAACGGCTCCATCCGGGAGAACATCCGCTACGGCCGGCTGGACGCCACCGATGAGCAGGTGGTAGAGGCCGCCAAAGCCGCCCACGTCCACCACTTCATCCAGACCCTGGCCGGCGGCTACGACATGGAGCTGAACGAGGAGGCGGGCAACGTCTCCCAGGGCCAGAAGCAGCTGCTGACCATCGCCCGCGCTATTCTGGCCGATCCGCCCATCCTGATACTCGACGAGGCCACCAGTTCGGTGGATACCCGCACCGAGGTCCGTATCCAAAAGGCGATGGATAACTTGATGAAGGGGCGCACCAGCTTCGTCATCGCCCACCGCCTGTCCACCATCCGCGACGCCGACCTGATCCTGGTCATGAAGGACGGCGATATCGTGGAGCAGGGCACCCACGACGACCTGCTGGCCGCGGGCGGTTTCTACGCCAATCTGTACAACTCCCAGTTCGAACAGGCAGAAGCCGTGTAGGTGTTTCATAAATACAGGCCCTTTTCCCGACATACGGGAAAAGGGCCTGTTTGTTGCTCAATAATCCATCTTACAGCAGTGACAGAAGAAATGCTGCCGTCATACCGGCCAGGATAGCCGGCAGCGGCTTTTTCCACAGCAGGAAGACCACGGCGGTGACCAGCGCCGCCGGGAGATAGAGATTGGTCACCGGGTTCAGGTTGAGCGCGCCTTCGGGCGCGAACAGGGAAGGGGCGATCAGGGCGGTGATGACCGCCGGGCCGATATACCCCATGAACCGCAGCAGGCGCTGGGGGAGACGTATCCTGTCGGACAGCAGCAGGGCGGGCGCGCGGGTCAGATAGGTGGCGGCGGCACAGCCGAGCAGGGCGATGAGATACTGCCAGGTGGTCATCGTCCCGCCTCCTTATCCCGTCCCGAAGCATGGCTCAGCTTCCACTCCCCGCAGAGAAACCCGGCCAGGCACCCGGCCAGCGCCGCCAGCAGGATGTACCACTTCCCCGGCAGCCACAGATAGCCGGCCACCGCCGTCACAGCGGATACCAGCACCGAGGCAAGGGTGGGGAGATCGCGGATCAGGGGAAGCAGCATGGCGAGGAATACCGCCGACATGGCGAAGCCCAGCGCCGGCTCCAGCAGCGGGGGGACCAGCTGTCCTCCCAGATAACCCGCCGCTCCCGACAGCGCCCAAAAGCTGTAGATGCACAGTCCGCTGCCCCGCATGTAGACCATATCCCGTCGTCCGGCGGAGGGGAGCGGGGAGGAACGAAAATGGGTGTAGGTGACCGCGTATATCTCGTCGGTGAGGAAGAAGGCGTTGACGGCCCGTTCCCGCCCTTTGGCACCGGTCAGAAAACGGGATAGGTCGGCCCCCATCACCACATGCCGCAGGTTGACCACAAAGATGGTCAGTACGGTGGACAGGGGACCCGCACCGGATACCAGCAGCTCCACCGCCGCCATCTGGGAGGAACCGGCGAATACCAGCAGGGACATGCCGAGGATGAACCAGAAGGGCACGCCGCCCTGCCGTCCCAGCATGCCGTAAACCACGCCATACAACACCACCCCGATTCCCAGCGGAATGGTGTCGCGGAAGCCTTCCCACAACGGGCGTTTCATCCTGTTTCCCTCCTCCGGCCCCTTTACAAAGCCTGTTTGTGTCCCTAGTGTACCATAAATTTTTATCCGCCTGGAAGAATACCCGGCGCGGTCACCGGTTCCTGTACGTCCCCAAGTCAAGATACCTTACAGGGAACCGGCGCTGAAGAATTCCTTTGTAATTCTTCCTTTACCTTCGGGGACAGACTTCGTCCCGAAAGGAGATTCTTCCAGTCTGTGACCACCGCCCAACGCCTCGGTATTCCATCGCTTACCGGCGGTGGTCTTAAAAATTCCTAACGGAATTTTCCTGCATAGACTGTAGACGGCAACCACCGTCCAACGCCTCGGTATTCCATCGCTTACCGGCGGTGGTCTTAAAAATTCCTAACGGAATTTTCCTGCATAGACTGCAGACGGCAACCACCGGCAAGGCGTTCTGCGGACATTTATACCATATTTAGCGAGAGGGGGCAAGAGGGGGAACTTTACCCCCGAGCGGCTGGAAGCCGTGCGTTTCCTGAACAGGAAAGGCTCCCTGGTTTTGAGAACTATTGATTTGAGTCCTTTAAAGTGGTATGATAAAGTGATTTACTCTGCAATAAACTGAACGATCAAGGAGCCGGTATCATGTACACGATTACATACAAGCGTCCTCTCAACCCGTCGGTTACCATGATGAAGATTGAAGCCCCCCTCATCGCCCGCAAGGCGAAGGCCGGCCAGTTCATCATCCTGCGGGTAAACGAGACGGGGGAGCGCATCCCGCTGACCATCGCGGAGACCGATCCCCAGGCAGGTACGGTCACCATCATCTATCAGAAGGTGGGGAAAACCACCCTGCTGCTGGATACCCTGGAGCAGGGGGACGCCCTGCTGGATTTTGCCGGCCCTCTGGGCAAAGCGGCGGAGCTGGACGGGGTGCGGCACGCGGTGGTGGTCGGCGGCGGTGTGGGCTGCGCCATCGCGTATCCCGAGGCGAAAGCCCTCCACGCCCTGGGGACACAGGTGGACATGGTGGCGGGCTTCCGCAATAAAGATATCGTCATGCTGGAAGAGGAAATGGCCGCTGTCAGCGACCGTCTGTCGGTCATGACCGACGACGGCTCCAACGGCAACAAGGGGTTTGTCACCGTCCGGCTGAAAGAGCTGCTGGACACGGAGAAGGATATCGACCTGGTGGTGGCCATCGGCCCCCTGCCCATGATGAGGGCGGTGGCTGAGCTGACCCGTCCCTATGGGGTAAAAACGGTAATCAGCATGAACCCGATCATGATCGACGGCACTGGTATGTGCGGCGGCTGCCGCCTGACGGTAGGAGGCGAGACAAAGTTCGCCTGCGTCGACGGCCCCGAGTTCGACGCCCATCAGATCGACTGGGATGAGTCAATGAAGCGGGCGGGCCAGTACCGCGAGCAGGAACACGCCTGTCGCCTGCTTTTTGAGGAGGGCCGGCAGGGCTGAACACACGATAGACCACCGGAAAGGTTAGGGAGAATCAATGGCAATCAACAGACAAACCAAAAAAACACCGATGCCGGAACAGGAACCGCTGCGCCGCGCGGCGAATTTTGACGAGGTGGCACTGGGATATACCGAGGAGATGGCCGTAAACGAGGCGCAGCGGTGCCTCCACTGCAAAAACCGGCCCTGTGTCGAGGGCTGCCCGGTCAACGTGCAGATCCCCGATTTCATCGCCCTCATCGTCGAGGGGGATTACGAGGGCGCTTATGGGAAAATCACCGAGACCAACTCCCTGCCCGCCGTATGCGGGCGGGTCTGTCCGCAGGAAAATCAGTGTGAATCCCAATGCGTGCGTGGCCTGAAGGGCGAGCCGGTGGCTATCGGCCGTCTGGAGCGGTTTGCCGCCGACCGGCATATGGCGGCGGATAAAGAGGGGGATAAAGCGAAAGCTTCGGCCTCTTTTCCGATTGCCGGCGGACGACAGGTAGCCGTCATCGGGTCCGGTCCCTCCGGCCTGACCTGCGCGGGCGATCTGGCGCGGCTGGGCTATGCGGTCACCGTCTTCGAGGCGTTCCATACGGCGGGCGGGGTGCTGATGTACGGCATCCCCGAATTCCGCCTGCCCAAGGCCATCGTCCAGCGGGAGGTCGAGAACCTCAAACAGCTGGGGGTCCGTATCGAAACCAACATGGTCATCGGCCGCATCCTGTCGGTCGACGAGCTGTTTGAGGACGGCTTCGAAGCGGTTTTTGTGGGCAGCGGCGCGGGATTGCCCGGCTTCCTCGGCATCCCCGGCGAAGGGCTGCTGGGGGTGATGTCCGCCAACGAATTCCTCACCCGCGTCAATTTGATGAAGGCTTACCGCGACGATTACGACACCCCCATCAAGCGGGCCGAACGGGTTGCCGTGGTGGGCGGAGGAAACGTGGCCATGGATGCCGCGCGCTGCGCCAAGCGCCTGGGGGCGAAGGAGGTGACCGTGGTCTACCGCCGCGGTGAGGAGGAGATGCCCGCCCGTCTGGAGGAGGTGCATCACGCTAGGGAGGAAGGGATCGTTTTCCGGTTCCTGACCGCACCTGTCCGCGTAGAGGGGGATGAAAACGGAGCCGCCGTGGGCCTGTCCTGTGTGAAAATGGAGCTGGGCGAGCCCGACGAGTCGGGCCGGCGCCGTCCGCTGCCGGTAGAGGGCAGTGAGCATGTGGTAAACGCCGATCTGATTATCGCGGCCATCGGCAATTCGCCCAATCCGCTGATCCGCGCCACCACGCCCGGCCTGGAGGTCAACCGACGCGGATGCCTCATCGTGGACGAGGACACCATGCGCACCACCCGGCAGGGGGTGTACGCGGGCGGTGACGCCGTGACCGGTGCGGCCACCGTTATTCTCGCCATGGGTGCGGGCAAGCACGCCGCCCGTTCCATCCACGAATTCCTGACGGCGAAAGAGGCGGGGCGCTGATTCCGACCGCCCCCTGCCGGAATGCCGGCGGCATCCCTTTATGGATATAAAAGGTAAAATATGCGTGTTATTTGACGGTATCGCACAGAGCACCGCGCATTATATGGTATTTTACATAATTATTTTCGGGATGGTGTTGACATTTTCTATCTTATCCGTTATAGTGGGAAGGAATCCACGAAGGTGGGTTCCTTTCCGGGGGAGGTGGTGGTATGGCTTTCTCCCGTGGTGAGGGGATCGGTATGACCGACGAACAGTTGGCCGTGCTGGCCCATGAGGGTTGTGACGATGCCTTTTCCCTGCTGGTGCAGCGATACACCGGCATCATCCGGAAGCATGTGGCCATGTATCGCAGTGTCCGGCTGGAAACCGAGGATTTGGAACAGGAGGGGCTGGTCGGCCTATTATCCGCCGTCCGCACCTATCAGGAGAGCGGGGGCGCGTCCTTCCGTACCTATGCCTCGGTGTGTATCCGCCGCCGCATGCTTACCGCTGTGCGGCGCAATGCAGCCGCCCACCATATTCCGCCGTCCGAGCTGGTCAGCATCGACGGGGAAGAGGCGCGGGACGGTGAATCGTCGGCACCCACCGATCCGGCGGTCCTTTTACAGCAAAGGGAAGACTCGGATCAGTTCCACAGCCGTTTGCGCAAGAACCTGACCGATAGGGAATATCAGGTGTTGATGCTGTATCTGGGCGCCTACAGTTATGAAGAGATCGCCCAGCTGCTCCATACCGGCGTAAAAGCGGTGGATAACGCCCTCCAGCGGGTGCGCCGCAAGCTGACCTCCGATTCTCTGGAAGATGAGGTCGACTAATTTATCAAAAACGGCGCGAGCCGTTTCATATGCCCGGGTAGCTTAAGCAGAGCGTTGGTTTTCAAAGGTGTCGGTCCGAATCCGTCGCAGGGCAAATCTATTATCTTAAAGCGAGGTAACATCCATGTACGAAGACAAAACCCTGATCTGTAAGGAATGTGGCGCTGAATTCGTGTTCACCGCCGGCGAGCAGGAATTCTATGCTGAGAAAGGCTTCGTAAACGAGCCCCAGCGCTGCAAGGCCTGCCGTGATGCCCGCAAGTCCGCCGGAAAAGCCGACCGTGAAATGCACACGGCTATCTGCGCGAACTGCGGTAAGGAAGCGAAGGTTCCTTTCAAGCCCCGCGAGGACCGTCCTGTGTACTGCAGCGAGTGCTTTGCTTCGATGAGAGGCGAGAACTAATCGAGTCCTTCAAAACAGCCCCGGCCTGCGGCCGGGGCTGTTTTTTGCACCGAAAAGACGAAAAGGCCCTTATATACGAAGAAACCGCCGGAGCGCCTTGCATTATTTTCGGCGCCATATTATAATAGAACAGGTACAGTCAAATACTAATGGCCACTAGGCATAAAAGTGCAGGAGGTATAAACGTATGGCTTATTCTATCACCAAAGATATGCTGATCGGGGATATCCTCGATCACGATTCGTCCACTGCTGAATTTTTCATTGAAATGGGTATGCACTGCCTCGGCTGTCCCTCCGCCCGGGGGGAATCGCTGGAGCAGGCGTGTGAGGTTCACGGTGTGGACTGCGACGCGATGGTCGAAAAGATCAACGCGCATCTGGCCGCCAAGGCCTGACGGACGGCAGCGGGGCGGGACGGGCGTTTGCCCGTCCCGTTTTTGTGTCGCCGGATGACCGATCGGGCAGCGGATTAGGAGGGCTTTATGATTTCCTCTGCTATTCATCTGGATTCCCGGCTGTCCTGCGCAGCCGCTCTCGTCCGGCAGGGCAGCCGGCTGGCCGACGTGGGCACCGACCATGCCCTTCTGCCCGCCGCGCTGGTGGAGGGGGGCGTGTGCCCCTCGGCGATAGCCTCCGACATCCGGCCCGGCCCGGCGGAGCGTGCCCGTATGACGGTGGAGAGCACGGGACTATCCGGGCGGATTCAGGTGCGGCTGGGAGGCGGCCTGTCGGTGCTATCACCCGGTGAGGCCGACGACATCGTCATCGCCGGTATGGGCGGGGAGAATATCGCTTCTATTCTGGAAGAGGCCCCCTGGGTAAAAAACGAGCGCTATCATCTGATCCTGCAGCCCATGTCCCGACCCGAAATTCTTCGCCGCTTTCTGCGTGAGAACGGCTTTTCCCTGCTGCGGGAGCCCGCGGTGAGGGACGGAAAACGCCTGTACACCGTCCTGCTGGCCGTATACGATCCGGCCGCATCTGTTCCCGGCGCGCCGGGGGAGGATGTACGTGACTATGTGGGGAAGGTGGATCCTTCCGACAGGGAAGGAGTCGCCTATCTGAAACGGCAGGCCGGCCGCCTGCTGAAACAGGCGGCGGGGCTGGAACTGTCGGAGCGTATGGCCGGCCGGGAACAGGCTGTGAGGCTGAGAGAACTTGCCGCCGCCATCTTATCCTATATGGGCGGGGATGCCGACAGGCGGTAAGCCCCCTTCCATCCGGCAGAAATTCCGGCGGGCATCGCGCCGCCGTATCAAAAACAGGAGATGAGACAATGACGACGGTCGGGGATATTTATGAGGCGCTCGACGCGCTGGCGCCGTTCGATACGGCGGAATCCTGGGACAATGTGGGTCTGCTGGCCGGTTCCCGCCGGACAGAGGTGACGACGGTGGTCACCGCCCTGGACATCACCTCCGCCGTGGCGGCGTTCGCCGCCGGCGAGGGAGCTCAGCTCATTGTCAGCCACCATCCCGTCATCTTTTCCCCACTGAAACGGCTGGAGGCGGGAAGTGCCCCGTGGAAGCTGGCGGAAGCCGGTATCGCGGCCATCTGCGCCCACACCAATTTGGACAGCGCGGCGGGTGGTGTCAACGACCTGCTGGCCGACCGGCTGAACCTGTCCCTGACCACGGTGGCGGGGGACGGCCTGTGCCGCATCGGCGAACTGCCCGAAAGCATGGCGCCCGAACGGTTTGCCGCGTATGTACAGGAGCGCCTCGGCTGCCGCGCGCGGTTTGCCGCCGGCCCCCGTCCGGTGCGGGTGATTGGTATCTGCGGCGGGGCGGGCGGCGATTATCTCGCGCCGCTGTGGGAGCGGTACCGTCTGGACGGCCTGCTGACCGGCGAATTGAAGCACCACGAATGGATTGAGCTGGCGGCCTCCGGCGCCACGGTAGTGGAGGCAGGGCATTATCACACCGAGGTCTTGGCCGCGGAGGGTTTGGCGGCTTATCTTTCTGTTCGGTTTCCCAACCTCCGCTTTCTCGCGGCGAAGGAAACGAGTCCCTATCGTACCCTATAAAACAGACCCCATTGTCTGACAGGAAAGGAGGCGGTCGATATGGCGCTGGACGGTGCGCTGCTGAGCTGCCTGCGGGAAGAACTGATTGCCTCCCTGCCTGATGCGCGGGTGGACAAGATCCATCAGCCTTCTCGGGAAGAACTGATCCTTGCCCTGCGTTATCGGGGCGGGAGCCGTAAGCTGTATCTCTCCGCGCGGGCCAACTCCCCCCGTATCCATTTTACCGAGGTGGCGCTGGAAAATCCGGCCTCGCCCCCCATGTTCTGCATGCTGCTGCGCAAGCGGCTCACTGGCGGCCGCCTGACCGGCATCCGCCAGGAGGGGTTGGAACGGGCGCTGTATCTGGATTTCGATTGTGTCAACGAGCTGGGGGATATCGTGAGCCTGACCCTGGCGGTGGAAATTATGGGACGGCACAGCAATATCATCCTCATCGACCCTGACGGCGTGGTGCTGGACGCCATCAAGCGGGTGGATCTGGAGATGTCCTCGGTACGTCCCGTGCTGCCCGGCCTGCGTTACTCGCCGCCGCCCGCAGCGGCGGGACGGCTCGACCTGTCCCGCTGCCGGCCAGAGGATTTTCTCGCCGCGCTGGCAAAAGGGAGGGACGGACCGCTGTCCTCCGCCCTGCTGGGGATCACCCACGGGCTTTCCCCTCTGGTCTGCCGAGAGGCGGCCTTCTACACCGATCGGGGACGGGATACCCTGGCCCACGAACTGTCGCCGGAGGAGCGGGACCGTCTGGTCTTCAGTCTCGCGCGTATAAAAACCGCGATTGAAACGGGGGAACGGCGGGTTCCCTATATTGTATATAAACCGGACGGCAGCCCGTTGGACTTCAGCTTTATGCCCATCACACAATACGGATTGTCCGCCGTGGGGCGGGAGATGGACAGTTTTTCCGCTCTGCTGGACGCCTTCTACGCGCAGAAGGACGCGGCGGAGCGCAGCCGTCAGCGAGCCCACGACATGCTGCGGGTGCTGACCAACGCCTCAGATAGGGTGTCCCGCAAGCTGAAGCATCAGCGGGAGGAGCTGTCCCGGTCTGGCGATCGGGACAAATGGCGAATCTGGGGCGACCTGATCAACGCCAATATCGGGGTAATACAGCGGGGGGCCGCCTCGGCGGAGTTGGTGGATTACTACGATCCCGACTGCCGCACTGTCACCATCCCTCTTGACCCGACGCTGTCACCCGCCCGCAACGCGCAGAAGTATTATAAGGAATACCGTAAGGCCCAAACTGCAGAACAGATTCTGCAGGAGCAGATCGAAAAGGGCGAACAGGAGCTGGTTTACATCGATACGGTGTTCGACGCCCTGTCCCGCGCCACTACCCTGCGGGAGCTGAACGAGCTGCGGGAGGAGCTGGCGGAAGGAGGCTATTTGCGCCGTCAGCCGGGCCGGCAGAAACCCCCGAAACCGTTGGGCCCCCTCGAATTCCTTTCCGACGACGGGTATACCATCTGGGTGGGGCGCAACAACGTCCAGAACGACCGGCTGACCCTGCGCACCGCGCGGGGCGGCGACATCTGGTTCCACACCAAGAATATCCCCGGTTCCCACGTGATTGTGGTGACCGGGGGACGTGTCCCGCCCGACCGCACGCTGGAGCAGGCGGCCGTGCTGGCCGCCCTCCATTCCAAAGCAGCCCAGTCCCGGCAGGTACCAGTGGATTACACCGAGGCGCGCAATGTGCGCAAACCGGCGGGCGCCAAACCGGGCATGGTGATATACGATACCAACCTTACCGCCTACGTAACGCCCGATCCCCTGCTGGCCGATCGTCTGCGCAAAAGCGAATAAAGGAGAGAACCTCGATAATAGGTCGAGGTTCTTTTTTTATCCTCTTGACAAAGGGCAGATATATCAGTACAATATATCTAAAAGATATATGGAGGCGGCGTTATGCTGGAGTTCATCGTCATGGGCATGGTTTATGAACAGGAGCTGACAGGTTACGATATCAAGAAAATGATCGAGAAGGGGGTGGGGGTCTTTTACCGGGCCAGCTACGGCAGCCTGTACCCGCTGCTGGGCCGTCTGACTGGAAAAGGGCTGCTCACCATGCGGGAGCAGCCTCAGGGCGGCCGCGCCCGCAAGCTGTACCGGGCCACCGAACAGGGAAGGCAGGCGTTCATGTCCTGGCTCTCCACACCGGTGGAGGTAGCCGACGGGCGGGATACGCAGCTGGTAAAGGTGTATTTCTTCGACCGTCTGCCGCGTATGCAGCGGGATTGCCAGCTGCGGGCATATGAGGAAAACAACCGCCGCTTCCTGGAGAAATTGCGGGGGCTGGAAAAGCAGTTTGACAAACGGGAGAATCGGGACGCCCACTACTATAAGCTGTCCACCCTGTATTACGGCATCGGGATATTGGAGGAAACACTGCGTTGGTGCGAAAAGGTACGCGAAGAGCGGCCCTTTTCCGACGGGAAAGAAGGAGAATGATATGGAAGAACGTGTGGTAGAACGGCTGGACCTGGGCGGGGTCAACGCCTGGCTCGTCAAGGGGACGGCCGGATGGGTGCTGTTTGATACCGGCGGACATCTGGTGATGGACAGGGACTTCGACGGGCGTCGGGACATCCTGCGCGGGGAGCTGGAGCAGGCGGGATGCCGCCCCGACGATCTGCGGCTGATCGTGCTGACCCACGGCGACGTGGACCACGGGGGAAACGCCGCATGGCTGCGGGAGACTTACGGGGCGCCGGTTGCTCTGCATCCCGGCGACCGGCCTCTGGTGGAACAGCCGGGCGTGGAGGAGATGATGGAGAGCTTCCATTACCGCTCCCCCCTCATGCGCCTGTTTTTTCGCCTGATGAAGAGGACGATTCAACGGGTAATGGAGAAAACCCGGGCGGATTTCACCCCGTTCACGCCGGACGTGGCGCTGTTGGAGGGGATGTCCCTTGCCGAATATGGACTGGAGGGGGAACTGATTTACCTGCCGGGACACACCCCGGGTTCGGTGGGTTACCGGCTGTCGGACGGGACCCTGATCGCGGGGGACACGCTGGTGAACAACGGGCATCCGTCACCTGCCCCTAACGCCTGGGATTTTGAGCGGCTGGACGACAGCATCCGCCGGCTGTCATCGAAGGACATCCGGCGGGTCTGTCCCGGTCACGGCGCCCCATTTGATTGGCGGGAATATCGTCGGAAATAAACAGAAAGGGAGAAGCATAGCTTCTCCCTTTCTGTTTTACGGCACTGTCGGTCCCTAATTGGTTGGCCTGATGCCATTCAGTGCCCGCGGTGCTTCTCCTTCTTTTTCTGCTGCTGCTGATCGAAAAGCTGCTGCCGGCGTTGCTCCCGCTGCTGTCGGGAGAGGGTCCGGCGGGCGGCCTTGCCCTCCTGCTGCTGGAGCTTGAGTGCCTGCTGGGCTTTGGTGCCCACTCCCGCGCCAGCGGTCTGCGTCTTAACCTGCCGCTGCAGGCGTTTGGGGTTGACGCGAGAGCGGTTGCTTCCACGATCGGGAGCGCCGCCTGCCACCGGCGGGCCGAAGGACAGGCGGTGCCAGTTTTCCAGCAAAAAGGCGTACACGGTGTAGTCCTTGGGTTCGGGGCCGAATACGACGCGGCAGGCCTGCACAGCGCCGTCGGTTTCCCTTTCGTACACGCCGACCCAGAAGGGGTCCTCAAAAAAGACGGTAAAACGGGCGATTACCTGTGCCATGGATGTTCCTCCTTACGGTACCCTGTCAGAGAAGGGACAACCAAGGAGGCAGGTTACTGAGAAAGCCGCGAAGGCGGCTTTCCGCCCGGACTACCAACCGGGCTGTGTTTTTATCTCTGCACGCTTATTTTAGTTCGCAGGGGGCGTTTCGTCAAGGGCAAGGCCCGATGAAACGCCGTTTTCGATCTGTTTTAGCAGATTGGTCAGCAAATCCCGCTCCATTTCAGCCTGTCCCTTAATGGGGAAATCGTCAGCGGCCTCCAGTCCTTCCTGGCAGATTCGGGCGGCGGAGACAGTATCCTTCTCTATGTAAAAAGCGTAATATGCTCGAATGCGGCAGCCGTTGCTGTCATGATCCTGGGATAGAAGTGATTCCATTTGATTATGATAATGGACCGCCTTATCATAATCGCCGTTCAGGCACGAAAAGAAGCACAGTTCATAGCATAGGGGCGCTAGGATATCATCGTATATATGGTGGGAAGGGGATTCCTGAAAAGAGAGATACGCCGCGGCACCATCTCGGTTTCCTGCATCCAGATCCCGCCAGTAGTACAATAGAAGCAAGGAATAATCCTCAATAGAGATATATTCATCAAGCGATAGTCCGGGCAGCACCAGATCTCGCGGACGCACCCCCGTCACCAGCTGTGAGTGGCAGCGGTGGTATTCCCCATAGCGTTTTCCGTAGGGCTTTTGCAGCAGAATCCCCCAAATAACGCAGCTGTCACTGTCGTCTCCATCGGGATACAGGCTTTTCAGACCGTTGAGGAGAGAAACCAGTGTGAAGGCGGAGCATAACAGTTCCCCCGGTGGGGAAAGGGGAAAATAGCTGACAAGATAGCACAGTGCGGCGGACAGGAAATTGATGAGGGCGCCTCCCCCGTGGAAAAGGAGACGCCGGACTGGGGAAAGGGCGGAGGAGAAATGCATATAACAACAACCCCGCCCATCGGTGGACCGACGCGGCTCAAACCGCAGGCGATCCGTTTTCGCCGCGATCCGTATACAACCGCAATTGAGGGCGAGAAACTTCCCGCCAAACAGTTTGCCCATTAGAAGATGGCCAATGCTGTGCAGTAAGAGGGACACGGGAAAGGACAGCAACCCGAAGAGAATCCAGAGGATAAAATCCGAAGGATACCGGAATCGAAAAATATAGAGGAGAAATAACGAAATGGCACATAGGCTGTAAACAACGGGAAACACATTGCCTACCGGCTTTATTGTTACGGCCGGTTGGACAGATAGGAGCGGCTGTTGATGATCGGTAGATGGCATAAGCAAAAAACCTCCCTTAGCAGTGTTTGCGCAGTTGACAAAGATGCCCTGGGAATCCGACCGGTGCTGAAGGTAAAAATCGAATATACCTACCTCCATAAAAAGCAAGCGGGAACCCCCGTACGTACCTACTATATCCCCGTCAAAATCAAATGTAAACAAAAGGATAGTTTGCGCATAATTATCGAGAATCTCCGGCGAATAAAACAGACGCCCCCGCCTGGAAGAAGGCCGGGGGCGTCTATCTTTATTTCACCGCGGTTTTCAACTGATAGGACAGGGTCATCAGACTGTCGCCCAGATGGACGTTTTCCACCACTACGTCGGGATGTTCGTACAGGATGTCGTAGTGGCTGAAATTCCAGAAGCCCCGTACTCCCAAGGCCAGCAGGCGGTCCACCAGCTCCGGCGCGGCTTCTTTGGGTATACAGAGGATGGCGACCTGGGGCGGATGATCCCGGCACGCCTCCTCCAGCCCGGAGGTGGGCTGGACGGTCAGGCCGCGCACGGTTTGGCCGATCACATCGGGGGAATCATCGAAAATATCGGTCAGGCGGATGCCGCGGCTTTCAAAATCCATATGATTGGCGATAGCCCGCCCCATATTGCCCGCGCCGAGCAGCACCGTGTCGGACAGATGGTCCATACCCAGGATATGGCCGATCTCTTCGTACAGCTGAGAAACCATATAGCCGTATCCCTGCTGGCCGAAGCCGCCGAAGCAGTTGAGGTCCTGCCGGATCTGGGAGGCGGTCAGACCCATGCGCTGGGACAGCTCACGGGAGGATATGCGGGTGACCCCGTTTTCCTTCAGGTCGTAAAGGAACCGGTAATAGCGGGGAAGCCGGCGGACCACCGACATGGAGATATGTTCTGCTTTAGGCATACCGTTGCCTCCTTTACAAAAACGTGCGGCGGGATGAGGCTGAGGATCGTCAACCCTGGTTGCGGGTATAATCCAGCAGGCCGCCCGCCAGCAGCATGTCGATCTGCCGCTGGGAGAAGCCGGTGTTCAGCGGAATTTCGTCCCCGGTGGTTTCGTTGACCAGCATTACTTCGCCGCCCTCGGCGATACGGCGGCGGATATCCGGCAGGGCCAGCGTGTCCCCCTCCGACACCCGGTCGTAATCGGCCTCATTGCGGAAGGTGAGGGGCAGGATACCGGCATTGATCAGATTGGCGATATGGATACGGGCGAAGGATTTGACGATCACGGCCTTGATGCCGAGATACAGCGGGGCCAGCGCGGCGTGCTCACGGGAGCTGCCCTGCCCGTAGTTGGCGCCGCCGATGATAATGCCCGCGCCCTCCGCCTTGCAGCGGGCGGGAAATTCAGGGTCGCACCGCACGAAGCAGTGCTCCGAGATGGTGGGGATATTGGAGCGCAGGGGGAGGATTTTCGCCCCTGCGGGCATGATATGGTCGGTGGTGATATTGTCCCCCACCTTCAGCAGGGCTTTCGCCTCGATGCTCTCGGCCAGAGGAGCGGTTTTGGGGAAGGGTTTGATGTTGGGGCCGCGCAGGATATCCACCTGATCCATGTCCTTCTCATCGGCGGGGGGGATGATCATATTGTCGTTGATGAGGAAGGAAGCGGGCATGTGAATTTCCGGCGCCCCTCCGAGGGTACGGGGATCGGTCAGCACGCCGGTGAGGGCAGAAGCCGCCGCCGTCTCGGGGCTGACCAGGTAGACCTGACCGTCGGCGGTACCCGACCGGCCCTCAAAGTTTCGGTTAAAGGTGCGCAGCGAGATACCGGCAGAGTTGGGGGATTGGCCCATGCCGATGCAGGGACCGCAGGCGCACTCCAGGATGCGGGCGCCCGCCGCGATCAGATCGCCCAGCGCGCCGTTTTCCGCCAGCATGTTGTACACCTGCTTGGAACCGGGGGCAATGGACAGACTGACGTCGGGATGGACCGTTTTGCCCTTGAGGACAGCGGCGACCTTGAGCATATCCGAAAGGGAGGAGTTGGTGCAGGAACCGATGCAGCACTGATCCACCTTGATGGCGCCCAGATCCTCCACCGCTTTGACATTGTCGGGGGAGTGAGGGCAGGCCGCCAACGGACGCAGGGCGGACAGGTCGATCTCCAATGTTTCGTCGTATACCGCGTCGGCGTCGGCGGTGAAGGGAGCCCAATCCTTTTCACGTCCCTGCGCCTTCATGAAGGCGCGGGTCACGTCATCGGAGGGGAATACCGAGGTGGAAGCGCCCAGCTCCGCGCCCATATTGGTGATGGTGGCCCGTTCGGGCACGCTGAGGGAGGCGACCCCTTCCCCGGTGTATTCGATGATTTTGCCCACGCCGCCCTTTACCGACAAACGGCGCAGTACCTCGAGGATGACGTCCTTGGCCGCCACCCAGGGCTGCAGGCGGCCGGTGAGGTTCACCCGGACGATTTTGGGCATGGAGATGTAGTAGGTGCCGCCGCCCATGGCTACCGCCACGTCGAGGCCGCCCGCGCCGAAGGCGAGCATGCCGATGCCGCCGCCGGTGGGGGTATGGCTGTCCGACCCGATCAGGGTCTTGCCGGGAATGCCGAAGCGTTCCAAATGGACCTGGTGGCAAATACCGTTGCCGGGACGGGAGAAGTACAGGCCGTGCTTTTTGCACACCGACTGGATATAGCGATGATCGTCGGCGTTTTCAAAACCGGTCTGGAGCGTGTTGTGATCAATGTAGGCGACCGACCGCTCGGTTTTTACCCGCGGCACGCCCATGGCCTCGAATTCCAGATAGGCCATGGTGCCGGTGGCGTCCTGCGTGAGGGTCTGATCGATTTTCAGGCCGATTTCGCTGCCAGGGGTCATTTCCCCGCTGACGAGATGGGCCTTAATCAGCTTTTGTGCCAGAGTCATTCCCATGTGGTTTACCTCCTGCCTGTGGATGCGGAGCTGTCCGGCCCCGCTGTTCTGTATTCTTCTGATTTATCTATTATGAAGGATTGTCTTTCTTTTGTCAATCGGTCTGTCGGCGGGAGCGCCGATGAAAGGAAAAATAACGGCGGCCGATGTGGAGGAAATTCCCTTAGCTCGATCCTGTCCGCCACAGGCGGGAAATATCACCGATTTTGGAAAGAAAACGCCGTTATTTCCTGTGCGAATGGTTCTTGCCCTGCTAAACGCATAATGGTATAATAAACGTTATCCTGTAACTTCTACCTGACAGATGGATAACGGCATGTAAACCCGTGTAAACCGGCGGGTTTCCAAAAACGAGGAATACCGCCTAGATATAAATCATAGTGATTTGGTATACTTAATTGACAGGGCGGCGCGGCCGCCGTCCCATGAGATGGGCGTATGCCCTGACGGGGGACAAGGAATGGAGGTCCTCTCTTGCGTATCGGTATCGATATCGGTTCCACCACGGTCAAGGTGGTTCTGCTGGACGATCGGGATCAGATCGTACATAAAACCTACGAACGGCATATGTCCAAGGTGCGGGAAAAAACAGCGGAGATGCTGCGTGAACTGTCGCCCCGCCTGAACGGCGAGCGGGTACAGGTGGCCATCACCGGCTCCGCGGGCCTCGGCGTCGCCAAGGCAGCCGGCCTGGAATTCGTACAGGAGGTATTTGCCACCGCCGGGGCGGTGGAGCGCTTTCTGCCCGACACCGACGCGGTGGTGGAACTGGGCGGCGAGGACGCCAAGATCATCTTCCTCACCGGCGGTCTGGAGGAACGGATGAACGGCTCCTGCGCCGGCGGCACCGGCGCTTTTATCGACCAGATGGCCACCCTGCTGGGTATTGCGCCCGACGAGCTGGACCGGCTGAGCCTCCGGCACGAAAAGCTGTATTCCATCGCGTCCCGCTGCGGCGTGTTCGCCAAGTCGGACATCCAGCCCCTGCTCAACCAGGGGGCGCGGCGGGAGGACGTGGCAGCCAGCATATTTCAGGCGGTGGTGAACCAGACCATCGCCGGTCTCGCCCAGGGCCGGGAAATCAAGGGCAAGGTGCTCTTCCTCGGCGGGCCCCTGTTTTTCTTCGAGGGACTGCGCCGCCAGTTCGTGGAGACGTTGAAGCTGACCCCTGAAAACGCGGTTTTTCCCGAGACGGCCGACGTGTTCGTGGCCATCGGCTCCGCCTGCTATGCGGAAAATACCGAGGCGCTGCCCTTCGAAGAGGTTATGAGCCGAATCGAAAACGCCTCCGCCCAAAAGAACACGCAGAACACGCTGGAACCCCTGTTCCGCTGCCGGGAGGAATACGACGCCTTCACTGCCCGCCACGGCGCGGACAAACCGCCGGAGATGGATGCGGACAGCTATACCGGCGACGCGTATCTGGGCGTGGACGCCGGCTCAACCACCACCAAGCTGGCCCTGATCACGCCGGAGGGCGGGCTGCTCTATACCTATTACGCCTCCAACCAGGGGAACCCGGTGGGGGTGGTGCTGGAGCAGCTGAAGGAAATTTACCGCCGGTTCGGCAGCCGGGTCGCCATCCGGGGCAGCGCGGCCACCGGCTATGGTGAAGACCTGATCAAAAACGCCTTCAATATCGACCGGGGGCTGGTGGAAACGGTGGCCCATTACCGCGCCGCCCGCCACTTCAATCCTCAGGTGGATTTTATCATCGACATCGGCGGCCAGGATATGAAGTGCTTCAAAATCCGCAACGGCGCCATCGACAGCATCATGCTCAATGAGGCTTGTTCCTCCGGCTGCGGTTCCTTTATCGAAACCTTCGCCAAGGCGCTGGGCTATTCTATTGCCGACTTCTCACAGCTGGGCCTGTTTGCAGAGCAGCCGGTGGATCTGGGCTCCCGCTGCACCGTTTTCATGAATTCCTCGGTTAAACAGGCTCAGAAGGAAGGCGCGGGGGTGGACGATATCTCTGCCGGCCTGTCCATGAGCATCGTCAAAAACGCGATCTATAAGGTGATCCGCGCCGCCGACCCATCCGAACTGGGGCAGCACATCGTGGTGCAGGGCGGTACCTTCCTCAACGACGCCGTGCTCCGCAGCTTCGAGCTGGAGCTGGGCGCCGATGTGGTGCGGCCCACCATCGCCGGGATTATGGGCGCTTACGGCGCCGCCCTCTCCGCCCTCGACGCGGCGCAGGCGGGAACCGGCGCTTCTGTGGGGGGGCTGCTGGGTCCCGGCGAGCTGGAGAATTTCGTCCATGTGGCGAAATCCACCCAGTGCAACCTGTGCGGCAACCACTGCCAGCTGACGGTCAACACCTTCGGCAGCGGGGCTGGGGCGTCCCGCCGCTTCCTGTCGGGCAACCGGTGTGAGCGGCCGCTGGGCAAAGGCCGGCAGCGGGACATCCCCAACCTGATGAAATGGAAATACGATTACCTCCGCTCCCTTCACGGCGGGGAGAACCGCCGGGGACGCATCGGCATCCCCATGACCCTGAACACCTACGAAAACCTGCCCTTTTGGCACGCTTTTTTTACCCGGCTGGGGTTTGAGGTGGTGCTGTCGCCCGAGTCCAACCGGGAGCTGTACGCCTGCGGCCAGCACACCATCCCGTCGGATACGGTGTGCTATCCTGCCAAGCTGGCCCACGGCCATGTGGAACGGCTGCTGGACGAAGGAGTGGACGCCATCTTCTATCCCTGCCTGCCCTACAACTTCGACGAGGGCAAGGGGGATAACCACTACAACTGCCCGGTGGTAGCTTATTATCCCGAGCTGCTGGACGCCAATGTGGAGCGGCTGAAGGAAACCCGGTTCCTGAGCCCCTATTTCGGTCTGCACCGTCCGAAGAATTTTGCTAAAAAGGCGGCGGCGTTTTTTGGAAAAGAATTTGGCGTGCCCGCCCGCGAGGTCAAAGCTGCGGCGGAAGCCGCCTATCAGGCCTACGACGGGTATAAGGAAGAGATTCACCGCCGGGGTGCCGATATGATCGCCTGGGCACGGGAGAACGACATGCCCATCATTGTGGTGGCCGGTCGACCCTATCATATGGACCCCGAGATCAATCACGGGATCGACAGCATGATCGCTTCCTTTGGCCTGGTGGTGGTAACCGAGGACGCTGTGGCGTACCACGAACCGAAAAAGACGGTGAACGTCCTCAACCAGTGGACGTATCACAGCCGCCTGTACAATGCGGCCGAATACGTCACTACCCAGCCCGATATGCAGCTGGTGCAGCTGGTTTCCTTCGGTTGCGGTATCGACGCCATCACCACCGACGAGGTGCGCGCCATTCTGGAGGAGGGCGGCAAGCTTTACACCCAGCTGAAAATTGATGAAATCAACAATTTGGGCGCGGTGCGTATCCGTATCCGCAGCCTGCTGGCTGCTATGGACGCGCGGACACCAGCCCCCGTTAAATAGATCACGTATCCATCGACGAGAAATCCGCTTCGGCCACACATTTGGCTGGCCGCTGTTTCTCGCCCTCCCGGGTGACAATATTGTTATGCGGGAGTCATATAATCGTAAGGTAGTGCGGGTATGCTGAAAGCGTGAGCTTTCGGTGTCCCTCCCCACGGAAAGGTTAGGGATCCCATGGCAGAACTCATCTATAACGAGCAGGGCCGCCTGTTGTTTACCGAAGAAATGAAACAGGAGTATACCCTGTTGATGCCCCAAATGCTCCCGGTGCATTTTGCCATGCTGCGGCAGGTGTTTGTGAACCATGGCTATAAGGCAGTCATGCTGACCACCAACCATCGGGGCATCGTGGACGAAGGGCTGAAATATGTGCACAACGATACCTGCTATCCCGCTCTTCTGGTCATCGGCCAGCTGCTGGACGCCGTGAAAAGCGGGAAGTACGACCCCCATAAAGTCGCCCTCATGATCACTCAGACAGGCGGCGGCTGCCGTGCCTCCAATTACATCCACCTGCTGCGAAAGGCGCTGCACCGGGCGGGCTACGATTATATCCCGGTGGTGTCGATCAACCTGTCGGGGCTGGAAAAGAACCCCGGTTTCTCGCTGGGGCTGGGCATGCTCATTCAAATGGCGTATTCCATGATTTACGGCGACCTGATCGTCCATATGGCCAATCAGTGCCGCCCTTACGAGATCGTGGAGGGGGAGACCGACCGCCGCATCGGCAAATGGGTGGACCGTCTGGTGGGCGAATTCAGCAAAAAGGGCAGCTTCCGTCCCGCCCATGTCAAGGAAAACTTTGCGTTGATCGCGGGGGATTTCGCCTCTATACCCGTCAACCGGGTACCGAAAGTAAAGGTGGGCGTGGTCGGCGAAATCTATATCAAATATGCGCCGCTGGGCAACAATAATCTGGAGCAGTTCCTGCTGTCCGAGGGCTGCGAGCCGGTGGTGCCGGGCCTGACAGACTTCATCATCTTCAAATGCGATAACCGGGTGGAGGACCACCGCCTCTACGGCGGCAAAACCGCCACCTATCTGGGAGCAGGCGTGCTGTCCAGGTATGTGCGCAAGCTGCAGCGGGACATGATCGACGCGATTCAAAAATATCCGGAATTCCGCGTGCCCTGTACCTTTGACCATCTGAAAAGCCTGGTGAAGGACTATCTGGGCTATGGCAACAAAATGGGCGAGGGCTGGCTGCTGACCGGCGAGATGCTGGAGCTCATCGATTCCGGCGTGGACAATATCGTATGCACCCAGCCCTTCGGCTGTCTGCCCAATCACGTGGTGGGCAAGGGGATGGTGCGCAAAATAAAAAACTGCCATCCCCAGTCCAATATCGTTTGTGTAGATTACGACCCCGGCGCCACCCGCATCAATCAGGAAAACCGCATCAAACTGATGCTGGCTAACGCCCGCATGGCGGCGGAAAAAGCCGCTGGCAAAACCACCGCCCCTCTCGCGCCGGCGCCTGCCGGTGAAACCCGCGGAGCGGAGACGCCCGCCACCGTCTGACGGCGGCATAATCCTTCCCCCTTTCGGCAACACTAGAAAAGACTGTAGTACAGGGAAGGATGAAAGATATGGCAATGATCGACGGCGAATCCGTGGAAATCGAGGAACCTCACACGGAAAACGAAGGGGTAGGCGGCGATTCAACAGAGGAATCGGGCGTCCTGCAGGAACAGCTCAAGCAGATGGTGGAGACTGGATCGGTTACCACCAGCAACGGCAAGCATGTTATCCACTGTCTGACCATCATCGGACAGATCGAGGGGCATTATATCCTGCCCCCTACCAATAAATCCACCAAATACGAGCACGTCATTCCTCAGCTGGTGGCCATCGAGGAGAGCCGGGAGATCGAGGGGCTCCTCATCCTGCTCAATACGGTGGGCGGCGATATCGAAGCGGGGCTGGCACTGGCCGAGCTGATCGCCGGCATGCGTAAACCCACCGTCTCACTGGTGCTGGGCGGCGGTCACTCCATTGGGGTGCCGCTGGCGGTGTCGGCGAAAAAATCCTTTATCGCTTCCACCGCCACCATGACCCTGCATCCGGTGCGGACCAACGGACTGGTGCTGGGGGTACCCCAGGCGTTCACCTATTTTGAGCGCATGCAGGACCGTATCACCGGTTTTGTTACCGGCAATTCCCGGATGAAACCGGAGCGCTTCAACGAGCTGTGCATGAACACCAAAGAGCTGGTGACCGATGTGGGCAGCGTGCTGGACGGCGAGGCCGCGGTGCGGGAAGGTTTGATTGACTCGCTCGGCTCGCTCTCCGACGCCATTGCCGCGCTGTACGAGATGATCGACGCATCGGCGCCGAAGGACCCGCCGACGGAGGCGGACAACGGCTGATACTCTTGTTCCAGTGGTTATTTCCCCCGGCGGGGGGTTACATAGGGAGGTAGACAGTGAACAGTTTTATCGACTACATCATCCAGGGCATCGTGCAGGGCCTGACCGAGTTTCTGCCGGTGTCCAGCGACGGCCATCTGTCCCTGGTACAGCATTTCCTTAACGTGTCCGGCGACGGCGCCCTGCTGGGGACCGTGCTGCTGCATCTCGGTACGCTGGCGGCGGTTTTCATCGTGTTCTGGAAAACTATCTGGTCGCTGATTAAAGAATTCGTCTTCCTTATAGGGGATGTGTTCACCGGTAAATTCAAATGGAAAACCATGTCCTTGAACCGCCGCATGGTGGTCATGATCATCATCGCCACCATCGCCACCTTTGTCCTGCTGGTTTTCCCCGTGCCGGGCCCGGCTGCCATGGCGGAAAAGGATGTGCTCTTCTCTGTCGGCAGTCTGCGCTTTACCATGATGAAAGACCTATACGCTTTCTGGAGTGAGGATTCCGACATCATCGTGGAGGGAATCTGCTTTTTGATCACCGGCACCCTGCTGTTGATGGGCAGCCGGTCGAAAAAACGCAAAACGGGCAACGATATCACCGCCAAGGATTCGATCCTGATCGGCCTGTTCCAAGGCCTGGCGGCGCTGCCGGGCGTTTCCCGTTCCGGTTCCACCATCTCCATCGGTTTATACCGGGGCCTGCCCAAGGACTATATCGTCCAATTTTCTTTCATCCTCGGCATCCCCGCCATTCTCGGCGCCAACGTGCTGGAGATCGGGGACGCGATGAAGGAGCAGGTGTCGATCGAGCTGATGCCCATGCTGGTCGGGGTCGTGGTAGCCGCCCTGGTGGGTCTGTTCGCCATCAAGGCGCTCCAGTGGCTTATCAAAAACGATAAACTGTACCTGTTCGGATATTACTGCCTGATTCTCGGCGCGCTGACCCTGATCTGCGGACTGGTGGAGCTGTTTGCCGGCCAGACCATCCCGCAGATGATTGGCGGCTGACAGGAAGCGTCTCGGAAACGGAATAGGCTACGGAAGAAAAGGCGGGAGCTGTGCTCCCGCCTTTTCTGCGATAAAGTTTCCGTTTTTTCGTGATTCCCTCGAGGAGTATAGTATAATAGGATACAAGGGGTATCCCAAGGGATTCCCCGGCACCGGCCCCTGTCAGCGTTTTTTCGATACCGAATGGATAAGCAGAAGATGAATGAATCGAAGAGGTGAGCTATATGAAAAACCGGGCCAGGCTGTTCCGCGTAAAGGACCCCTTTGACACGCAGACCACCGACGGGCTGTTTATGGACGCTATGCGGGAGAATTGTCGTTTTCAGTACCATCACTGCGGAGAGTACCGGTCGATTCTGAAGGATCGGCAGTTCGACCCGGAATCCCTCGTGGAAACCGGGGACCTGGCGTCGCTGCCGTTTCTGCCCACTCTGCTGTTTAAGAACCACTGGCTGTATTCGATACCGGAACATCGGATGCTGATAAAAGCGACCTCTTCGGGGACCGGCGGACGGTTCAGCCGAATCGGTTTCGAATGCGGCGGGCTGTATTGCGGCCTGAAAATGGTGCTGAGAATCGGCCGGTGGCGGGGCCTTTTTTCACCCCGCCCCGCCCATTATATCCTGATGGGCTATCAGCCCCACAGAGGGAATCAGACGGCGGTGACGAAAACCGCCTTCGGCGCCACCCTGTTTACCCCCGCCCTCAGCCGGTCGTATGTGCTGCGATATGGGAACGGCGGATACGCAGTCGATATGGATGGGGTGATCGGGGCGATCAGGCGGCACAGCGGCTCCCGGTTTCCCATGCGGTTGATGGGCTTTCCCTCCTATACCTATTTTCTGCTCAGGGAGATGGAGACACGGGGAATCCAGGTGAAGCTGAAAGAAGGATCCAAAATCCTGCTGGGCGGCGGCTGGAAGCAGTTTATCACCGAGCGGGTGGACAAATCTGTGCTGTATGAGCTGGCCCACCGGGTGCTGGGGATAGAGGAAACCGATATCGTGGAATTTTTCGGCGCTGTGGAGCATCCCATTCTATACTGTGACTGCGAGCGCCACCATTTTCATATACCGGCATACAGTCGGGTGATCATACGGGATGTACATACCCTGGAGCCGGTGGGAAACGGGCAGATCGGACTGGTCAACCTGCTGACGCCCATGGTGGCGGCGGCTCCCCTGCTCAGCGTGATGACCGACGATCTGGGGATTCTGCACGACGGCGGGGACTGCGGGTGCGGGATCGCATCCCCGTATCTCGAAATCGTGGGCCGGATCGGGCTGAAAGAGATTAAAACCTGCGCCGCGGGTGCCGCCGAGCTGCTGACAGGAAGGCAGGCGTGACCGCCCGCCGCGATTCGAACCGGTAAGGAGGCAAATCGTCATGATACTGGCCAAAGGCAAATTGTACGATTCGGGCGAACAGGGCAGCATTCTGGTGTCGCTGGAGGAGGAAATCAATGAGACGCGCCGGGACGGCTCTTTGTCCGCTGAAACGGTGGTGTCGGCCGTCACCGAACTGGGACGCCGAATTGAGGACGGTGCGTTCGGCGACCGTATTGCCGCGCTGGCGATCGACGGCATAGAGGAATATGTGCGGACGGCTGCCCGTCTGCTTCGGCGGGAGAACATCGAGTATAAGCTGCTGACCGAGCTGGGCAGTAATTTTTTGCAGCCCCGTATGGCGGTGCCGCCTTATGACCATCCGGGCATCACAGCCGTCCCGATGCCGCTCGGGACCCTGTTCCATATCGCCGCCGGGAACGTGGACGGCCTGCCCGCCTTTAGTGTTGCCGAGGGTCTGCTGACGGGCAATGTGAATATCCTCAAGCTTCCCCAGGCAGACAACGGGCTCTCAGTGGAGATTTTTCAGCAGCTGATCGCCATCGAGCCGGAGCTTGCGGCGTATATCTATGTGTTCGACACGCCCTCCGCCGATCTGGCCGCCATGCGGAAAATGGCGGAGATGGCGGACGGTATCGTGGTCTGGGGCGGCGACGCTGCGGTCGCCGCCGTGAGACAGTGGGCGCCCATAGGAGCCCGGCTGATCGAATGGGGGCATCGTCTGAGCTTTGCCTATATCGCCGGTTATGAGGATAAGGAGGCGGAGCTGACCGCTCTGAGCGAACATATCCTGTCCACCCGGCAGCTATTATGCAGCTCCTGCCAGACCATTTTTCTCGACACCGATAAGGCGGAGGATCTGTACGATTTCTGCGGGGAATTTTTGCCCTATATGGAGCGGGCGGCCCTCCGATTTCCCGCTGGAACACCTGCCGCCGCCGCGGAGGTGACGCTGCGGCGGTATACCAACCGGCTGGAGCGGGTGCTGTCGGGGGAAGAAAGCGACGGCCGGCAGGTGTTCCAGGGGCGGGGAAGCAGTCTGACCGCCTGCACCGACAGTGAGCTGGAGTTGTCCGACCTGTTCGGCAACGGTTTGGTCAAGTGTCTGCCGCGGGAACAGCTGTTTGCCGCCCTGCGCCGTCACAAGGGGGTATTGCAGACGGCGGGCCTGCTCTGCCCGGCGGATCAACGGGCATTTTTCACCGGCCTTCTGGCGCGGGCGGGCGTGACGCGTATCACCCGGGCGGGAACGATGTCGTCCAGCTTCAGCGGGGAAGCGCACGACGGCGAGTATGCCCTGAGACGCTATATCCGTATGGTGGATGTGGAATCCTAACGTTAACCGGCTGCGGCCTTCTGTGCGTGGTCCGCGGAAGGGATTCCTCTGCCGTCCAATCGGACGGCCGGTGGGAGAACGGACTTTCTAATTTAACGGGAATATGCTATACTTTCTTTATCATGGGTCAGTGTGGGCAATACTCATCTACCATGCTGTCAAACTCGCCCGTTTTCGCTTCCCTATCGGGCGTATACTATATTTTCAGATGGTTTAACGAACAGGAAAGGCGTGACTTTTCAACATGGCGGCTAAGAAAAAAAGCACAGCCAAAAAGCCGGCGGCTAAAGCGCCGGCCAAATCCACCCGGGCGAAAAGCGGGACCAGGAGCGGCCCGAAGAACGGCCCGCGGCCCGCGGGGGAATCGCTGGTACGCACCAAGGCCAAACGCCAGACGGCGGCGGTGCTGATCTTTGCGGCGGCGGTGCTGCTGCTGTGTCTGGTCATTATCCCCGGCGGCAGTTTGTGGGGGATGCTCCACGGCCTGATACTGGGACTGTTCGGGGTCTGTTCCTTCGTGCTGCCCATCCTGATGATCTACATAGCGGTGGTGGCGGCGATGGACCGTCCCATCGGCAGCATCAGCTCCAAGCTTTGGCAGAGCCTGGCGCTGATCATCCTGCTGGCCAGTGCCATCCACGTATTTACCGCAGATATCGACGGCAATTATTTCGCCGCCATCGGGCAGGGCTACACCGACGGTACGCACCTGTTGAGTGGCGGGGTGGCGGGTACTCTGCTGGGCTACCCGATGGAATATTTTTTTACTGACATCGGGGCGAAAATCATCATCATTCTGCTGATTTTCGTCTTCCTCATGCTGATGACCGGCACCACCATCCTTTCCCTATTCCATATGGCGTGGAAACCGGTGCAGAAAACCCGGGAAAGCATCGAAAACGCCATGATCGCGGGGGAGGAAAAGCGGCAGAACGAGTCCGCTACCATCGATATCGACATCGGCGACGGGTATATCGAGATGCCGCAGCATCCGGTGCGGTCGGAGGGCGACGGAGGGGAAGGACTGTCCCTGACCCCCTCGCCCAAGCTGGAGAAGCTGGCGAAAGCGGCCCGGGAGTTGCAGAGCGACACCCCGGCAGAACCCGATCCCCTTTCGCTGGAGGAGGAACCCGCGCCTCTCGACCTGATAGCCGGCCCGCTGACAAGACCTGGCGGCCCTCGGTCGGCGGGGGAGTCCGCCCCGGCAAAAAATACGGCCGACCCGGCGGAGTCCGCGCCGGCTTCCTCGCCGCCCCCCGCTCAGCGGGAGGACGGCTATCGTTACCCGCCCCTGTCCCTGCTGGACGAACCCCGCCCGACGGAGGAGGGCGCTGCCCGCAAGGAGCAGAAGGTGACCGCGGATCTGCTGGTGGGCACTCTGAAGGAATTCGGGGTGCAGACCTCCATACTGGGCGTGTCCCGCGGCCCATCGGTCACGCGGTATGAGCTCCAGCCCAGCGCCGGGGTCAAGATCAGCCGCATCACCGGCCTCGCCGACGATATCGCTCTGCGTCTGGCGGCTACCGGCGTGCGGATCGAGGCCCCCATACCGGGCAAGGCGGCGGTGGGCATCGAGGTACCCAACAGGGTCTCCAGCCCGGTCTGTCTGCGGGAACTGATCGATTCCCCCGATTATCACAACGCCAAAAGCAAGCTGACAGTGGCCCTCGGCCGGGATATCAGCGGCCAGATCGTGCTGGCGGACCTGACCAAGATGCCCCATCTCCTCATCGCGGGCACCACGGGCTCCGGTAAATCGGTGTGCACCAACTCCATGATACAGAGCGTGCTGTACCGGGCCTCCCCCGACGATGTGCGCATCCTGCTCATCGACCCCAAGCAGGTGGAATTCGGCATTTATAACGGCATCCCTCATTTGCTGGTGCCGGTGGTCACCGACCCGCGCAAGGCGGCTGGCGCTTTGGGGTGGGCCGTGACCGAGATGCTCAACCGATACAAGACCTTTGCGGACAACAACGTCCGCGATCTGGAATCCTATAACGCGGTGGCGCGGCGAAGCGAGACCATGAAGCCCATGCCCCTGATCCTGATCGTTATCGACGAGCTGTCCGACCTGATGATGGCGGCCGCCAACGAGGTGGAGGACGCCATCATTCGTCTGGCACAGATGGCCCGCGCGGCGGGGATGCATCTGGTCATCGCCACCCAGCGCCCGTCGGTGGATGTCATCACCGGCCTGATCAAGGCCAATATTCCCAGCCGCCTGGCGCTGACCGTGGCCTCTCAGGTGGACTCCCGCACCATACTGGACAGCGGCGGGGCCGAGAAGCTGCTGGGCCGCGGAGATATGCTCTTCATGCCGGTAGGGGTCAGCAAACCCATGCGGGTGCAGGGCTGTTTCGTCAGCAACCGGGAGGTAGAGTCGGTGGTGGACTTCCTGAAATCCGCGGGTCAGAACGAATACGACGAGCAGATCAGCGAAGAGATCGACCGTCTGGCGGAAAGCAGCGGAAAAGGCGCCTCCAAGAAGGGGTCGGGCGACGAGATGGACGGCGATTGGGACGAGATGCTCCCCCAGGCCATCGAGGTGGTGGTGGAAGCCGGTCAGGCGTCCACCTCCCTCATCCAGCGGCGGCTGCGGCTGGGTTACGCCCGCGCGGGCCGCGTCATCGACCAGCTGGAACAGAAGGGGATCGTCGGCCCCCACGAGGGGAGCAAGCCCCGCCAGGTGCTCATCACCCGCCAGCAGATGCTGGAGATGGACATGAACGGGGAAATGGACTGACCCTTCGGGGACTGTCGGCCGAACACCCGCGTCATGAGGAGGAATCGGATGGGTACCGTATATGGAGGGGAACAAGCGAGGGAATGGCTGGCCTCCAACTACGGATGCGGCGTTCGGGATCTGTCTGCCGACAGCGCCCGGCTGTACCGGACAGGGGAGGGGGACAGCTTTCAGCTGCTTGCCATGGGCGGCGGTCCCGTCGCGGCGGCGGGAGGCCGTGTATACGAACGGGCAGCCGCCTTTTTGCGGGAACATCCCGTCTCTGCGGCGGAACTGCCTCTGTTTGAGCTGGAGGAACGCTGTCTGCGGCCTTTCGGGCTGAAACTCAGCGAATGCGTCCGCTATCTTTACACAGGGGAGGGGGAGCAGCTTTCCCTCCCGCCGGGATTTACCTGCCGGCTGACCGAACGCGGCCCGGAGCTGGATGCCCTGGCCTCCGATCGCCGGTTCCGCAACGCGCTGGGAGGCGGTGGCATCGACGTGCTGGCCCGCGGGGCTTATGTGGACGGCAGGCCGGTGTCTTTGGCGGGGGCGGATGACCGGAGCGGTTCCCTGTGGCAGGTGGGGGTGGATACCCTGCCCGATTACCGCCATCGCGGGTTGTCCGCGGCGCTGACCCGCCAATTGGCGGAGGATATCCTCGAACGGGGGGCGATCCCCTACTATACCACCTGGACACGCAACCTGTACTCCGCCCGCACCGCGCTGAAAAGCGGTTTCGTCCCCTGCTGGGTGGAATACGAAGCGGTTCCCGTCAATAAACCAGAGAAAGAGTGAGGGAATGGACAGCCGTTCTGCAGGCGTATTGATGAATATCACCTCTCTGCCGGGGCCTTATGGCGTCGGCTGCTTCGGACCGGAGGCGAAAGGGTGGGTGGACACACTGGCGGATATGGGATTCCGCCAGTGGCAGGTGCTGCCCCTGGGACCGCTGGACAGCGCTGGTTCCCCCTACGCGGGAAACAGCGCCTTCGCCGGCAACGAGCTGTATATCGACCCTCGTGCCCTGCTGGAACAGGGGCTGGTCACCGAAGGGGAGGAGGCGGCCTGCCGGTATGGCGGCAGTCCCTATACCGCCGACTACGCCCATGCCCGTGAGACACGGGAAGCGCTGCTGCGGCAGGCCTTTTCCCGCCGCACTTCCATCATGCAAGAAGCGGACGCCGCCTTTGCTTCGGCAAACGCCTGGGCGGCCGACTACGCCCTGTACCGGGCGCTGAAAAAGCGGTTCGGCGGCCGACCCTGGTGGGAGTGGCCCGAACCCTACGCCCATTATCCGACGGCTGTAACGGCCGCCGAGGATGCCGCGGTGAAAGAGGACGCCGCCTGTACCCTCTTTGCCCAGCGGCTGTTTTTCGAGCAGTGGGCGGAGCTGAAGGCCTATGCCCACGAAAAGGGTGTACGGATCATCGGTGACATGCCCATTTACCTGTCGCGGGACAGCGCCGACGTGTGGAGCCGCCTGTCCCTCTTCCGCATTGATCCGGTCACCCTGTCTCCCGACAAGGTGGCGGGGGTGCCGCCGGATTATTTTTCCGCCGAGGGCCAGCTGTGGGGGAACCCGCTCTACGACTGGGAGGCGATGGAGGCGGACGGCTACGCCTGGTGGATCGACCGTATCGACGCGGCGCTGACCCTGTACGATACGGTGCGCATTGATCATTTCCGCGCCTTCGCCTCCTACTGGGCTGTGCCCGCCGGCGCCTCCTCCGCCAGGGAAGGCGCGTGGGAGAAGGGGCCGGGCGTCCGCCTGTTCGACGCGGTCAAACGCCGCCTGGGGTCGCCCTCCATCCTGGCGGAGGATCTGGGAGTGTTCGGCGAGGATGTGGTGGAGCTGCTGGAGCAGACCGGTTTTCCCGGTATGCGGGTGGTGCAGTTCGGCTTCGATCCCACCAGCGACAGCATCCATCTGCCCCACCATTATCCTTTTGATACGGTGGCCTACGTAGGCACCCACGACAACAACACCCTGCTGGGCTATTTATGGGAGGCCACGCCCGAGGAGCGGGCGTTTGCCCTGCGCTACTGCGGGTTCGAGGGGGACGGCTGGGGCGAAGGGGGTTATAGCAGCCCCGCCTGCCGCCGGATCATCGAGACGGTGTGGCGGTCCTCCGCCCGGCTGGCGGTGGTGGCCTTTCAGGATATGTGCGGTTTCGGCAGCGACGCCCGCATGAACATTCCCGGCGTTCCCGAAAGCAACTGGCGCTTCCGCACTACGGGGGAGACCATCGAGGGGATCGACCGTCCCTATTTCCGCGAGATCAACCGCCTGTTCCGGCGATAAGAGATCGTAACAAAATTTCACTGACCGTCGATAGCGGCGGCAGCACCGGGAGATAATCGACCAATAAGGAGAAGTTATGCCGTTTTTACCCTTGACACGACAGGAGATGGACGAGCGCGGATGGGGAGCACCCGATATCGTGGTGGTCACCGGCGACGCCTATGTGGACCATCCCAGTTTTGGCCCCGCCATCGTTTCCCGCACGCTGGAGGCCGCCGGCTTTCAGGTGTGCCTGCTGGCCCAGCCGCGGTCGGCGGCGGACTTCAGCCGTTTCGGCCGTCCCCGCCTGGGCTTCTTCGTCAGCGGCGGCAATATCGACTCGATGGTGGCCCACTACACCGCCGCCAAACGCCGCCGCAGCGACGACGCTTACACCGCCGGCGGCAAATCGGGCGCCCGGCCCGACCGGGCTACCATCGTCTATTCTCAGCAGGCCCGGCAGGCCTATCCCGACCTGCCGGTGATCATTGGTGGGCTGGAGGCTTCGCTGCGCCGGTTTGCCCATTACGATTACTGGGACGACCGGATACGGCCCTCCATCCTGCTGGACAGCGGGGCCGACCTGCTCGTGTTCGGCATGGGGGAACGGCAGAATGTGGAGATCGCCCGGCGGCTGGCCGCCGGGGAGGACGTCGCCGCCATGACCGATATCCCCGGTACCTGCTGGAAGGTGCCGGTGAAGGAGTACACGCCCCGTCCCTGTGCCGAGTGTCCCTCATTTGAGCGGGTGAGCGCGCCCGACGACGGGGGTAAAAAGCAGTACGCCGTCTCCTGCCGCATCCAGCAGGACGAGCATGACGCGGTGCGGGGCAAGACGGTGATCCAGCGCCACGGCGACTGGATGGTCGTGCAGAACCCGCCCCAGCCGCCTCTGACTACCCCTGAGTTCGACGCCGTGTACGAGCTGCCCTATATGCGCCAGCCCCATCCCTCCTATGAAGCGCTGGGCGGGGTGCCGGGCATTGAGGAAGTGCGTTTTTCCCTGGTCCACAACCGGGGCTGTTTCGGCGCGTGCAACTTCTGCTCCCTGGCCTATCATCAGGGGCGGCAGATCGCCTGCCGCAGTGAGGAATCGGTGCTCCGCGAAGCGGAAAAGCTGGTGCAAATGCCTGGCTTTAAGGGGTATATCCACGACGTGGGCGGCCCCACCGCCAATTTCCGCCGCCCCTCCTGCCAGGCCCAGCTGAAAAAGGGGCTGTGCAAGGGGAAAAAGTGCCTCGCGCCCGCACCCTGCCCCGCCCTGCAGGCGGACCACAGCGAATACCTCCACCTGCTGCGCCGCCTGCGCAAAGTGCCGGGGGTGAAAAAGGTATTCATCCGATCGGGCATCCGGTTCGATTACCTGATGGCGGACCCGGACGACACCTTCTTCCGCGAGCTGGTCCAGCATCATGTCAGCGGCCAGCTCAAGGTGGCGCCGGAGCATTGCTCCGCCCCGGTGCTCTCCTGTATGGGCAAGCCCTCCATCGATACCTACGAGCGGTTCCGGGAACGGTTTTACGAGCTGACAAAAAGCATGGGTAAGAAGCAGTACCTGGTGCCGTACCTCATGTCTTCCCATCCCGGCAGCACCATGAAGGACGCTATCGAACTGGCCCTGTTCCTCAAAAAGGAAGGGCTGCATCCCGAACAGGTGCAGGATTTTTATCCCACGCCTGGGACGGTGTCCACCTGTATGTTCTATACGGGACTGGACCCCTATACCTTACAGCCGGTGTACGTGCCCCGCACCCCGAAGGAGAAGGCCGCCCAGCGTGCCATGCTCCAGTATTTCCGGCCGGAAAATCATAAGGCGGTGCGCGCCGCGCTGCGAGCGGCGGGGCGGGCCGACCTCATCGGCACGGGGCCCCAGTGCCTTGTGCCCGCCGAAGCGGGAGGAGGAGGCCGCCCTGTATACGGGCGGGGGAAAAGTCCTCAGGGGAAGGGGCGGCCCTACGCCGGAGGGATAGCGCCGAAGAAGAAAAAATCCCTGCCGAAGAAAAAGAAATAAACGACCTACCATACGATGAACGGGGCGGCAAGCCCCTGGAAAGGATACCATCATGAGCAGTGGGAACTGGAAAAAACGGCCGAAGCGGGAGCGCCTCGCCTTCTGGATCACGTCGGGGATTATCGCACTCGCGGCGGCGGTCTGCGGCCTGATTACCATCAGCGGCAAGATGGACAAACCCTTCCTGCCCACCTGGGACGAAATTTTCGGTATGGCGGGCCTGACCGATCAGGGGCCGCTGGACAGCCAGCTGCGGGTGGATATCCTCGATGTGGGCAACGCCGACGCGATTCTGGTGCGCAGTGGGGAGGCCTTCCTGCTGATCGACGCGGGGGAAAACAACGACGGCGACCAGGTGGTGGATGCCCTGCGCTCACGGGGGGTAAACCGTCTCGATTACGCCATCGCCACCCATCCCGACGCCGACCACATCGGCGGGATGGATGTCGTGGTGAACAAGCTGACGGTGGATACCTTCATCATGGCCTTCATGCCCGAAGGCTCAACCCCCACCACCAAAACCTATCTCGACCTGCTGGAGGCACTGACGAATAAGGGAATCGCCGTGACCGAAGCGGAGCCGGGCCAGTCCTACGCGCTGGGCGAGGCGCAGCTGGAACTCATCGGCCCGCCGGCGCCCTCCAGCGACACCAACAACAACTCGGTGGTGTGCCGGGTGACCTACGGCTCGAAACGGTTCCTCTTCATGGGTGACGCGGAGAAGGAGGAGGAAAACGCCCTGATCGCGGCGGGCGCCGACCTCCGGGCGGATTTCATCAAGCTGGGACATCACGGCAGCCGTTCCTCCTCCCAAAAAGCGTTTCTCGAGAAGGTGTCCCCTGCCTATGCCGCCATCACCTGCGGCGCGGGGAATTCTTACGGGCATCCCCACGCCGAAACCCTTCAGACGTTGGAGGATTTACAGATCGCCTATACGCGCAGTGACCTCAACGGTACGGTTAAGCTGCTGTGCGACGGCAGCAGGATTACGGTGATCACCGAGAAATAGGAGGATGGGTCATGTTTTACGCCATCGACCGGTTTGAAGAAGAATGGGCCGTCCTGCAGGACGACGACGGCAACGGCCGCCAGGTAAAGCGTGCTGTTCTCCCTTCTCATGTGCGGCAGGGGGATGTCCTGCTGGAAACGGCGGAGGGATACACGATCGACGAGGCGGAGACCGCCCGCCGCCGGGAACGGGCGAGGCGGATGGAACAGCTGCTGAAGAGGAAAAAATAATTTTGCACACCATTTCTTGATATTTATGCGATCAGGTTGCAAATATTTTACAAACAGCTTATAATAAACACAGAATATCGTTACGGATCTTAGATTGCATAAGGAGGCAAACCATATGAAGGTGCCGGTTCGTACCGCCGCCCTATCCTGTGTGGCGGTATTGCTGATGGTGTTATTCAATGGCGCATCGTCGCTGGCAAAGCCGCCGGTACTGGCCGCGGAGACAGAGGAGACCACCTGCTCATCCACAGCGTTGTTGCTGCCTACAGCATCGACGGCAGACAATACCATCACAACGGATATCACTCGGATGGTAACCACCACTACGCTGCCGACAGATGGTGAAACCACAGCGATTGAAACGATACAAACAAGCAGCCGGACAACGACGACGGTTCAGCAAACGTCCGCCACTGCCGTTCCGCAGACGTCAGGTCCCTCTGAAACAGAAAGCACGAAACCGCAATTTACCCCGTTTGTAATACCGCCTAAAAATGAGCCCACGACCACCGCGGTCTATACGCCAACCCCTCCCAGACGAATCAATACGACGATAACGCTGCCCGGCGGCAGGGAGATACGTGGGCTGATTATTGATGGTATTACCTATATCTATCCGGAGGATATGGGCGCTTTGGCCGAAGTATATGGCGGCAATCGGCTGCATTATGTCTTCAGCCCCCTGCAGGCGATGAAAATGACAACAGAGCAAATGCAGAATTCCTATTTTCTTCTACAGGGGATAGCGCTGGGTTTGTTCGGCGATAAGGCGGACGGATCTTATCAGGAAAGACTTCTGCTGTGGTATGACGAAGACACCATCAACCAGCCGGTGATGAATCCGGAATATTGGACCTACCGCGAGCGTTCCCTTATCAGCGATAATTTTAATATTTCCGCTCTTCGCCTTTACGTATGGGAATGGAATGGGGATGGTCAGACAAACAGTTTTTATGTTTGTTACGACGATCTCGTCAAAATATTGGGAGAAATTCAAACTCTCGTTTCATGATAGTAAGCAAAAGGAATCCCGCGGCTGCATACAGCCGCGGGATTCCTTTTGCTTACTAACTCAATATTCGGTGAGGGTCTCGCCGTCACGATGCATATCCTCCGCCGATTTCTTCTGCCACGGGGCGTTCAGCTCCTTGCGGGAGCAGGTGGGCTCCGCCCAGCGTACCGCGTTGAGGATCACCCGCTGCACGTAGGGATTGTGGTAGGTGGGATTGGTCTCATGGCCCGGCTGGAAGTAAAACACCTTACCCAGACCGCGGTGCCAGCAGCAGCCCGAACGGAAGACTTCGCCGCCGCGGAACCAGCCGGTGAAGACCAGCTCATCCGGCTGTGGGATATCGAAAAATTCGCCGTACATCTCTTCTCTTTCCAGCTCGAAATAGGGGGGGATGCCCTTGGCGATGGGATGGCCGGGATTGACCGTCCAGACCCGTTCGAAGTCCCCCTCGCGCCAGCGCAGGCAGCAGCTGGTGCCCATCAGGAGCTTGAAGGGCTTGGCGAAATGGGCGGAATGCAGGAAAATGATGCCCATGCCGCAAAGCACTCGGTTGGCCACCTTGCGGGCCAGCTCGTCGGGCACCTTGTCAGCGTTGCCGTGGGACCACCACAGCATGACGTCGGTATTGTCGAGCACCTCGTCGGGCAGGCCGCATTCGTCCTGATCGAGGGTAGCGGTGCGCACCTCGATATCCTCTTCTTTGCCGAGAAAGGCGGCGATACAGCCGTGCATGCCCTCGGGATAGATATCCTTCATCTCGGGGATAACCTGCTCCGAAACGTTTTCATTCCATACAGTAACGCGGATCATCTCGTAATCTCCTTCCGTCCTTCTTACAATTCACAGAGGATAGCCTGGCCGGTTCGGTCGGATTCGAACGCCGCCTCCATGATCTTCATCACCCGCAGGGTTTCCTCCGGCTTGACCAGCAGTTCTTCGGTGCCATCCAGCACCGCCGCCAGATTGCGGTAGGTGATGTCGTAGTCGCCCTCGAACCGGTCGGGATCCAGCGCGATTTCCTCGGTGGTGTCCTTGGCGCGGGGGGCCATGGTGCGGGTGGGACCCGCCTTGGTGTAGACGATGTCCTCGCCCCAGACGATTTCATAGTCCTTGGCGCGCACAATCTTGCCGTTGCAGCTCCAGTCGGGGATGGAAAGGGTGCCGCGGTTGCCGCAGACGTACCAGCGGGGCGCGTCGATATAATGGCTGGTGCCCACTTCCACCATGCAGGAAACGCCGTTATCGAATTTCAGGGTCAGCTTGAAACCGTCATCGCATTCCTTATATACCACATGGTACATATCGCAGTAGACGGAGGTCACCTTGTGTCCCTTAAACAGTTCGGTCATCTGGTCGATCAGATGGACGCCCCAGTCCAGCATCATGCCGCCGCCGGCTACGGCGTACAGCCGCCAGCCCTCGGGGATGCCGCGGGCGCCGGTGACACGGGACTCGATTTCAAAGGCGTCGCCGAGCAGGCCCTGCTTGATGGAATCGCACACATGGAGGTAATCGGGATCGTGGCGCCGATTCTGATGGACCGTGAAGACGCTGCCGGTCCGCTTGGAACAGTCGATCATGGCCTGCGCTTCTTCGCTGGACATGGCCACCGGTTTTTCACACAGGACGGCTTTGCCCGCCTCCATGGCCTGGACGGCCAGAGACATGTGGAAGTTGTTGGGGGTCGCGATGACCACAATGTCGATCTCCTCGTCGGCCAATAAAGCCTCGTAGGAGGGATAGGATACGGTCAGGCCGTCAGCCTCGGCCGCCTTCATGCGGTCCGGATTGATATCGTAGGTGCCTTTAAAAGCGATGCGGTCGGTCTTGTGGATTCCCTCGACATGCCAGCGGCCCATGCCGCCGTAGCCGACGATTGCTGCTTTGTACTGCTTCATGATGATGTATCAAGCCTTCCCTGTGAAATGTTATTTTGAAAGGGGAGCGCCGCCGCGGCGGCCCGCCCGAATCATGTGAAAAAATTTATGCCCACCAGGCTGCGGTAGGGGCCTCGGTAATCAGGATATCCTTCAGGAAAGCAACGGCCTTTTCCAGCCCTTCCTTTACTGACATGAGTCCGTCCTCATGCTCGATGCTCACCGCGCCCTCGTAGCCGGCCATGCGCAGGTTGGAGATGATGTCCTTCCAGCAGCTGAC
The DNA here is from genome assembly GCA_022800315.1 of Clostridiales bacterium. GTDB lineage: Bacteria > Bacillota > Clostridia > Oscillospirales > Acutalibacteraceae > Avimonas_A. The sequence goes on along the minus strand of JAAWQC010000004.1, from coordinate 18,809 downwards.
ATCGTTGCCGTATCCGACGGTGCGGAACGCCCAGCTGCGGGAGGCCACGTCACCGAAGCTGCCGGTGTCCAGCACGCCGTTTTTCGCGCAGTTGTAGGGATCGATCTTGGTGTCCTTCGCATGGAAGTGATAGATCGCGCCCTTCAGCTCACGGATGGCGGCCACAGGGTCGATGCCCTGCCAGATCAGATGGCTGGGGTCCAGGTTGGCGCCGATGATGTCGCCCACCGCGGCGCGTAGGCGCAGCAGGGTGGCGGGATTGTATACACAGAATCCCGGATGCATTTCAAAAGCGATTTTCTTTACGCCGAAGGAGGCGGCGATCCTGGCGGCTTCCTTCCAGTAAGGGATCAGCACCTCGTTCCACTGCCACTCCAGGATTTCCGAGTAGTCGGAGGGCCATGCGCAGGTGACCCAGTTGGGGCGCCTTGATTCGGGGCAGTCGCCGGGGCAGCCGGAGAAGGTGACCACCGTCTCCACACCGAGCTTCTGCGCCATGCGGCAGGTGTCCACGAACACACGATGGTAATTCTCCGCGACGGCCTTGTCGGGATGCACGGGATTGCCGTGGCAGGACAGGGCGGCGATCTCCAGATGATACGTATCTAAAAGCTGTTTGTATTCTTCAATTTTTGCATCGTCGTTCAGATAAACGTCCAGCGGCAGATGATTGCCGTTCGTGTAACCGCCGGTGCCCAGTTCGACCGCCTGCACACCTAGGCCGCTCAGATAGGCAAAAGCCTCTTCCGCCGGCAGGTTTTGCAGCGGGACGGTCAGTACTCCCAGTTTCATACGCAAATTTCATCCTTTCGTCAAAGCGTGTTTGCCTGTTTTTACAGCAACGCCTGATAGGGGTATTCTCTTTTCATTATAACGCCCGATGTCGTTTTTTCTGCAACTATTCAAACGCATTTATACAACTTTTTTACGTTGTCACAAGAAAAACGCCGGCCAACGGCCGGCGGCTGGAGGCCTTACAGGGTCGGGTCGTCCTGACGGCGATAATAAGCCGGCGTGTGGCCGGTGACCTTGCGGAAGGCTTTATAAAAATTAGTGCTGTTGTTGAACCCGCAGGACATGGCGATTTCGGTGAGGCTTTTGCTGGTGGTGCGGATGTATTCCACTGCCCGTTGCACCCGCTTGTGGACGATATATTCCACCGGGGACAAGCCGTTGAAGCGTTTGAACAGGGTGGAAAAATAAGCCGGGCTGACATGGGCGATGTCGGCTAGCTGGGCCAGTCGGATTTCGCAGTCCAGATGGCTGTCGATGTATTTAAGCACCGTATTGAGCTGGCTGATATCCCCCTCCGACAGGGGCTTGACCGCCTTCTTCACGTCCACATAGTCGTAGTGGCGAATGATCTCGGAAAAGATGGTCTGTAATTTGATTTTAATAATGAGCTCATAGCAGAGCCGCTGTTCCTCAAATTCCTGCCCGATTTCGCAGATCAGGCGAAAAATCCGCTGGGTGGCGGGATTGTTTCGGTCGAGGCGGTTGGAAAAGGACTGGCTGCGTTCAAAAAACACCAGCAGGAAATTATAGTCCAGGTCGTTGGACAGGGAATTCCAGATAAAAGAGGGGTTGAAATGGATCACCATGTTCTCCAGCACCCCGCTTTCGGGCAGGACGAGTCCATGGGATTCGGTGTTGTTCAGCAGGAATACGTCACCGGGGGCGATATCGTATTCCCGTCCGCCGATATCGTAAATGCCGCGGCCCGAAGGCATGCAGCTCAGCTCCAGTTCATGATGAGAGTGGAGTTCCGCCGTATAGGGGCCGTGGATGCGGTGTACCCCCATCGATAACAGCTGAGACCCATTTTTATCTCTGAGGATGTAATCGCTCACCAGTTCGACACCTTGCATGGCGAACCCTCCTTCCGGCCGGAAAACCCTGTTGGCGGATGGTTTCATTTTAGGAGATTTATAACCGGATGTCAATCGTTTCGAGATATTTCGGACAACAGTTTTCCCGCGGTGGGCCTTTGGCACCTCTGTCGAAAAAGCGCATATACTGTCCTATCAGCCATCCGGCGATCTGCCGGAGAGGACAGGGGGTGTTCAAGCTGTTTGGACCCAGTCAGAATTACAAACGATTTGCCCGTCTGATCGCCACGACGCCGCCGGCGGCCAAGGCGTCGATAAAGGGCGACAAAAAGCATCCCGGCCTCCACGGCGCGGTCTATTTTTACCCCGAATTCGACGGTACCCTGGTGGTGGCGGAGCTGTACGGCCTTCCCTATGACAAAAAGCAGCCCCGGGACGGGAGAGGACCCAACCCCGGCGGTTTCCTCGGTTTTCATATCCACGAGGGCGGCGCCTGTACGGGCAACGACAAGGACCCCTTTGCCGACGCCGGCATGCATCTGAATCCGCAGGACCGGCCGCATCCGCTGCATATGGGGGATATGCCGCCGCTTTTATCCAACGAGGGATACGCTTATCTCGCCTTCTTTACCGACCGGTTTACCGTGCCCGATATCATCGGCAAAACGGTAATCATCCACAGCCATTCCGACGATTTCGAAAGCCAGCCCTCCGGCGATGCGGGGACAAAAATTGCCTGCGGCATCATAAGGAAAAACTGACCCGGCGGCGGGGATGCACGGCATCCCCGCCGCATTGCTGTTTAGTCGCGAAAAAACGTTCTTTTCCCGCGCAGAGTGTTGCCGCAGGTATCATTCTATGGTATAATTGGCCGTCAGGAAAAAGCGGATGCTTTTTCGGGTTCGCCGCCATGAAGCATGGGTACAACTATATTGTCAGGCGGCGGACAATGGTATAATTGGCCGTCGGGAAAAAGCGGATGCTTTCTGCCCGGTGGGTTGACGAAGAGAAGGGAGGGAAACGCCCTGTGATTATCTTTGGCATCGATCCCGGCTACGCCATCGTGGGCTGGGGCTGTGTTCGTTACGAGCGGGCGCGGTTCACCCCTCTCGAATTCGGCGCGGTGCTGACCCCGGCGGGGATGGATTTTTCCCGCCGGCTGGAGATCATATACGACGAGCTGACCGTCCTGTTCGCCCGGCACCGGCCGGACGCCCTGTCGGTGGAGAAGCTCTATTTCAAGAACAATCAGAAAACCGCCATTGACGTGGCGGAGGCGCGGGGAGTCATCCTCCTGGCCGCCCACAAGCAGGGGCTGCCCCTGTACGAATACACCCCTTTGCAGGTCAAAAGCGCGGTCACCGGCTACGGCAAGGCGGAGAAGCCCCAGGTGATGGAGATGACCCGCCGTCTTCTCGGCCTGCGGGAAGTGCCCAAGCCGGACGATACTGCCGACGCGCTGGCGCTGGCTATCTGTCACGGCCAGTCAGGAGGTACCGCCCTCAAGCGCCGCATCGTCGCGGGGGCGGGCGGCACCGCCGGGCCCGGCGGACAGGCCCGATAAGCTCATACGACAGGAATCGGAGGGATCGCTTTGCTATACAGCGTCAGAGGACAGCTGATCCATGTGGAGCCGCGCATGGCCGTGATCGAGTGCGGCGGCGTGGGGTTTCGCTGCCACATCACCATGAATACGGCCCGCCAGCTCCCCGCCTTGGGGGAGGAAGCCCTGCTGTACACGATGATGTCGGTGCGGGAAGACGCCATCGAGCTGTTCGGCTTCGCCGATCAGGCGGAGCTGAATTGCTTTAAGCAGCTCACCGCGATATCCGGCGTGGGGCCTAAGGCGGCGGCTTCGGTGCTGTCCGAATTATCCCCTGAAAAGGTGGCGCTTGCAGCGGCCTCCGGCGACTATAAAACCATCACGCGTGCGCAGGGGATAGGCCCCAAGCTGGCCCAGCGCATTGTTCTGGAAATGAAGGACAAGGTGGGCAAGCTCGCCGCCGCGCCGGGCGTTGAACTTTCCGGCGGCCCGGTTTCCGTCAGCGGAGGCGCGGCGGAGGCGGTCAGCGCCCTGACCATGCTGGGCTTTACACCGGGTGAGGCGTCCGCCGCCGTGGGCAAACTGGACAGCGCTCTGCCGGTGGAGGAACTGGTGCGTCAGGCACTCAAATCGCTGGCCCGCCGGGGATGAGACGCTGATCCGACAGCATCCCCGCCGCCGTGATCGGGTTACCGCAGAGAGTCAGCTTAACGGGAAAGGACGAACAGCCGGGTATGGAGATGGATTACGAAAACCGTATGGTGTCGAACGAATACCTGCCGGAGGACGACGGGGACAATCCCCTGCGTCCACAGATTATGGCGGACTACATCGGCCAGACCAAGGTGAAGGAAAACCTGCAGGTCTTTATCGACGCGGCCCGGCTGCGCGGCGAGGCGCTGGACCATGTGCTGCTGTACGGCCCTCCCGGCCTCGGCAAAACCACCCTGGCGGGTATCATCGCGGGGGAGATGGGCGTTACCCTGCGCATCACCTCCGGCCCGGCGCTGGAACGACCCGGGGACCTGGCGGCGCTGCTGACCAACCTGGATCCCGGCGACGTGCTTTTCATCGACGAGATTCACCGTCTGCCACGCACGGTGGAAGAAATCCTTTACCCGGCGATGGAGGACTTCTCCATCGATATCATCAATGGCAAGGGCCAAGGCGCGGCATCCATACACCTGCCCCTGCCCCGCTTCACCCTCATCGGCGCCACCACCCGGGCGGGCCAGCTGTCAGCCCCCCTCCGCGACCGTTTCGGGGTGGTGCTGCGGCTGGAGCTGTATTCGCCGGAGGAGCTGGCCCAGATCGTTACCCGCAGCGCCCGCATCCTCGGCATCCCCTGTGAACCGGACGGCGCGCTGGAGGTGGCTTCCCGCTCCCGCGGGACCCCCCGTATCGCCAACCGGCTGCTCAAACGGGTGCGCGATTTCGCCCAGGTGATCAGCGACGGGATCATCGACGCCGGTTCCGCCCGGCAGGCGCTGGACCGGCTGGAGGTTGACGAGCTGGGCCTGGATATGGTGGACCGCCGGATGCTGATGGCCATGATCAACCATTATAAGGGCGGCCCGGTGGGGCTGGATACCCTGGCCGCCGTGATCGGGGAGGAATCGGTCACCATCGAGGACGTGTACGAGCCGTATCTGATGCAGATCGGTTTCCTCAACCGGACGCCCCGCGGGCGGGTGGTACTGCCCGCCGCATATGAACATCTGGGCATCGAATACAACGGCCAGTTGATGCTGTAACGACAGGACAGACGCGCCCCGGCGCGGGAAAGGCGGAGCTTTCCATGAGTGAAGATAAGGAATATATGACGGTCGCCCACAGCCCTGCTGCCGGTGGTACGGCTTACAGCGCCGCCTGCGGACGTCTGTTTTCCCTTGGGCGGGGACTGGGCCTTTCCCTGTCACGGGGCGCCGGCCGCGCCCCCGCCGTCGCGGTGGGACAGGGAGGGGAACCGACGGGGGATATGCTGACGTCCGCCCTTGCCACGGGCCTGTATTCCACCGGCGCGGATGTACTGCCGCTGGGGACGGTGCCGTCGCCGGCGGTTTCCTTCCTGGTGACGAAATACAAAACGGCGGCCGGCGTATGGGTCGGCGGTCAGGAAGATGCCGATCCGATCCTGTTCGATGAGGCGGGCGTCCGCTGCTGCGGTGTGCCGGAAGCAGAACCCGCCGCGGACACGCCGTCTTACCTGCCGGGGCGCCTGCTGCCCCGCCGGCTGGCGGCGGAGGATTACGTCAGCCATCTGCTGGCCCAGTCGGAGGTCAGCCTGCTCGGGATGCGGCTGGTGGTGGACTGCGCCGGGGGAACCGCGGCGATGACCGCCCGGCGGCTCTTCACCTCGTTGGAGGCTGAGTGCGTTTTCCTCGGTGAACCCGCTCCGCTGGAAGACTGTCGGCAGACGGAATCATACCGTCGGGGGAATGTGAAGCACGACAGTGTCGAATCGATTGAACAGCTGGCCGAGCTCACCACCCGGCTGAAATACTTCGGCGGCGTCTCCTTCAGTCCCGACGGGAGCCGCTGCGTGATGGTGGACGAACAGGGCAACCGCCTTGACAGCGAACGGCTGCTGGCCGCCCTAGCCTATGACAAGAAAGAGAAAGGCTGCCTGCCCGGCTGCCGGGTGGCGGTGGAATCCGGCGTCAACGGCGGCCTGCTCCGCTTTCTGAAAGAACAGGGGATCGCCTACGATCTCGTGGAGGGGAGCGGCCGCCTGTGGGAGGCGCTGCACCTTTCCGGCGCCGTGCTGGCGGGGGACGGGAGGGGACGTGTGCTGGACGCCTCCTGTTCCCATCTCTTCGACGGCCAGCTGGCGGCCCTGCAGGTGCTGACCCTGTGCCGCGAGCGGGGCTGGAAGCTTTCCCGCGTGTCGTCCCTGATGGAGCGTCTGCCCGAGGTAACGGTGAGCGTCCGCGCCGACGCGGAGGCCCGCAGCCGTTTCCGTGCCGATGAGACACTCCGCGGCGTGATTGCCGAAGCGAATAGGGCGCTAGGCGGTGAGGGGCGCATCCGCGCCGAAGCCTCCCGGACCGAGCCCCTCATCTTCGTGATGGCGGAGGGCCGGGATTTCGATGAGCTGAACCGTTTGGCGGTCCGCCTGGCCAAGGAGATCGCCGTGGCGGTGGGGGCGCCGGAGCAGGAGCCGGTCCAGCGGGTACCGGAGGGGGAGACCGGCGCCGGCCGGTAGCCCTGTTGTGTAAAGGAAACCGAACGAGAAGGAGTGGCGGCCACATGCGGGCAGCGGACGGTTGGAAAGACTATGAACTCATCGACGCCTCGGACGGCGAACGGCTGGAGCGGTGGGGGGATATCCTCCTCATCCGTCCCGATCCCCAGATACTCTGGCAGACCCCGCGCCGGCACCCGCTGTGGAAGCAGGCCCACGCCCGCTACCACCGCTCTTCCGCCGGCGGCGGACAATGGGAGCGGCTGCGTCCCATGCCCGATGTCTGGCAGATCGGCTACGGGCCGCTGCGTTTCCAGCTCAAGCCCATGGGCTTCAAGCATACCGGCCTGTTTCCCGAGCAGGCGGTCAACTGGGATCGGATGGCGCGGCTGATTCGCAGGGAAGCGGAGAAGCGCCCCCCCGACCGGCCGGTAAAGGTGCTCAACCTGTTCGGCTATACCGGCGGCGCCACCCTCAGCTGTGCGGCGGCGGGCGCCCACGTCACCCACGTGGACGCCTCCAAGGGCATGGTGGCATGGGGACGGGAAAACGCCGTGCTGTCGGGCCTCCAGGACCGGCCGATGCGCTGGCTGGTGGACGACTGCGGCAAGTTTGTGCAGCGGGAGCTGCGCCGGGGGAACACTTACGACGGGATACTGATGGACCCGCCCTCCTACGGACGCGGCCCCGGCGGCGAGGTGTGGAAGCTGGAGGAACAGATTTACCCCCTCATCTCCCAGTGCGTGGGGCTGTTGTCGGAACGGCCGCTGTTCTTCCTTGTCAATTCCTACACGGCGGGGCTGTCCCCGTCGGTGATGAAATACGTGCTCTCGGTCCTGCTGCCGAAAGGGATCGGCGGTATGGTATCCGCCGACGAGATCGGCCTGCCGGTGCGCGGGGGGGACGCCTCGCGGCCGCTGGTGCTTCCCTGCGGGGCCACGGCCCTGTGGGAAGCGGAGTAACCGGCCGACGGCCCTGAGTAAGAAAGGATAAGAGCGATGGAGTTTATCACGGTGGACAATGTGTCCTTCCGCTACGAATATACCGACGAGCCGCCGGTGACGGTGCTGAGGGGGATTGACCTGACCATCCGGCAGGGGGAGTTCGTGGCCCTGCTGGGCCATAACGGGTCGGGGAAATCCACCCTGGCCAAGCACTTCAACGCCATGCTGCTGCCCACCGGGGGCAAGCTTTACGTGGACGGCACCGATACTGCCGACGAGGAGAAAAAGTTCACCATCCGCCGCACGGTGGGGATGGTGCTGCAAAACCCCGACAACCAGCTGGTATCCACCGTAGTGGAGGAGGACGTGGCCTTCGGCCCCGAAAACCTGGGCGTCCCGCCCGAAGAAATACGCCGCCGGGTGGACGACGCGCTGAAGACGGTGGGTATGTACGACTACCGCCTCCACGCCCCCGACAAGCTGTCCGGCGGGCAGAAGCAGCGGGTGGCTATCGCGGGCATCCTCGCTATGGAGCCCGCCTGCATCGTGCTGGACGAACCCACCGCCATGCTGGATCCCAAGGGCCGGCGGGAGGTGCTGGACACGGTCCATAAGCTCAACCGGGAGCGGGGGATCACCGTGATCCTCATCACCCATTATATGGACGAGGCAGCCGGCGCGGGCCGGGTGGTGGTGATGGACGACGGCGAAGTGCTTATGGACGGCACCCCGCGGGAGGTTTTCGCCCGGGTGGAGGAGCTGCGCCGGGTGGAGCTGGACGTACCCCAGCCCACCGAGCTGTGCTACGAGCTGCGGCAGGCAGGCGTCCCGCTGCCGCCGGATATCCTCACCGCCGACGAATGCGCCGAGGCGCTGTATACCCTGCTCTCCTGACTGCCTGCGGGAGAAAACCACTGAGTCGTAAAGGATGGGTGCCGCTCATGCCCCTGTTAGAAGTAAAAGACCTGACCTATGTTTATTCGCCGGGAACCCCTTATGAAAAAACGGCGATGAAGGACGTTTCCCTGTCCATTGAAGAGGGGGATGTTATCGGCGTTATCGGCCACACCGGGTCGGGAAAATCCACCCTGGTGCAGCATCTCAACGGCCTGCTGAAGCCCACCTCCGGCACCGTGATGCTGAACGGGCGGGATATCTGGGCCGAGCCGAAGAAAATACGGGATATCCGTTTTCAGGTGGGGCTGGTGTTCCAGTATCCCGAACACCAGCTTTTTGAGGAGACGGTGGCAAAGGATATCGCTTTCGGCCCTAAAAATATGGGACTGTCGGAGGATCAGATCACTGTCCGTGTAAGCCGGGCCGCCCGGTTTGTGGGCCTGCGGCAGGAGCTGATGGACAAATCGCCTTTCGAGCTGTCGGGAGGGGAAAAACGCCGGGCCGCCATCGCGGGCGTGATGGCCATGGAGCCGCGGGTGCTCATCCTCGACGAACCCACTGCCGGCCTGGACCCCAAAGGGCGGGATATGATACTCGAGCAGATCACGGCCTATCAGGAAGAGACCGGCGCCACCGTGCTGCTGGTCTCCCACAGCATGGAGGACGTGGCCCGCACCACGAAAAAGGTGCTGGTGATGAGCGGGGGGGCGGTGGCCATGTTCGCCCCTACCGAGGAGGTTTTCTCCCGCGCGGAGGAGCTGACCGGCATCGGATTGTCCATCCCGGCGGTAACCCGTGTCTTTCTGACCCTGAAGCAGCGGGGCGTCGACCTGGGCGACGGGGTGTATACCGTGGAGCAGGCGCGGGACCGCCTGCTGCCCCTGCTGAAGAAAGGGGGAGACGCCCATGCTCAGTGACATCACCATCGGCCAGTATTTTCCCGGCGATTCGGTGGTCCACCGGATGGACCCCCGGGTCAAGCTCATCCTGACCTTCGTCTATATCATCGCCGTATTCTTTCCCCAGAACTGGTTCGGTCTGCTGCTGGCGGTCGGGTACCTCGTGTTCAGCGTGCTGTGTTCCCGCCTTCCGCTGCGGCTGGTGTGGAAGAGCATCAAGCCGATCATCCCTCTGATCGTCATCACCTCCGCACTCAACATTTTCTATTCGGACAAAGGGGTGGAGCTGATCCACTGGGGCTTTTTGAAAATCACCAGCGGAGGGCTGATCACAGCGGCGTTTATCGCCATCCGCATCCTCTGCCTGATCGCGGGCAGTTCGCTGCTGACCTATACCACCTCTCCTACCACCCTCACCGACGCGCTGGAGCGGATACTCCGCCCGCTGAAGGTGATTCACATCAACGTGCACGAGCTGTCCATGATGATGACCATCGCCCTGCGGTTCATCCCCACCCTCATCGAAGAGACCGACAAGATTATGTCGGCACAGAAGGCCAGGGGCGCGGATATGGAAAGCGGCGGCCTGATGCAGCGGGTGAAGGCTCTGATCCCGGTACTGATTCCCCTGTTCGTCTCCTCCTTCCGGCGGGCATACGAGCTGGCCACGGCGATGGAATGCCGGTGCTATCATGGCGGCGACGGCCGCACCCGGATGAAACAGCTCCATATGGGCCGACTCGACGTGTGGTGTCTGCTGTCCATGGCCCTGCTGATCGCGGCCATCGTGACCCTCAATTTCTTCGTCCCCGCGGTGGTGTGAGGCTTCCTTCGCAGGGGTGCGCCCCTGCGAAAGGAACGAAGCGGGGAGGAAAGCCCCGGCAGTGGAAAATGCGGCCTCAATCGCCCGCTTCCATTCGGGTTGCCAGCCGTATCCCCGCCTGCAGGCCCATTTCCATGTACACATTGGCGTATTGTGAGTGGGATAAACTGATTTGTTCCCATAGAAATTCATATTGTTCGGGATCATAAGATACTTCTTTTAACAAATCATAAACGCGGTGATCCGCTTGTTTAATCCGCTTTTCATAAGGCCCCGGTTCCCGTTGTGCACACTCGACGCCATATAACAGGAATTCACGGATATGTTGATAATCGGCTCTCCGCAATATGTCGGTCATCCAATCCATAGGACACGCTCCTTTTCGTTATTTATAGCTATTATTTTATATGCTTTTACGATGAATGTGAATAAATGGAAATGATTCATTTCTCTTAACTGAAAAATTACGAATTTAACTCAAAAAATAAATGGATGCAGTTTACCACTAAAAATTCTGCAAAATCCATGGATATCTTGATTATGAATCGAAAGGAGGCGCGGCCGGTGGCGCATCTGCTGTTGACGCTGCGGTACGACGGCACCCGCTATCACGGCTGGCAGGTACAGCAAAACGCCCTCACCGTCCAGCAGGTGGTGCAGGACGCCATCGAAGGGGTGACCGGCGTCCGTTCCCCCCTGACCGGCTGCTCCCGCACCGACGCAGGGGTACACGCGGAGATGTATGGCTGTGCTTTTCACACCGAAAGCCCTCTGCGCGGCCGTAAAATGGCCGCCGCCCTCAACGCTCATCTGCCGCGGGATATCGCGGTTTACGACTGCCGGGAGGTGCCCGACGCCTTTCATCCCCGCTACGACGCGGTAAGCAAGCGGTATGTCTACCGCATCTGGAACGCCCCCGACCGCCACCCCTTCTGGGAGGGACGGGCCCTGCATCTCCGCGGCGCCCTTGAGGTGGAGCGGATGAATCGGGCGGCATCGGATTTCATCGGTACCCACGACTTTGCCGCCTGCCGGGCTGCCGACCCCGCGCGCAAAGGGGGGGAGGACGACACGGTGCGAACCGTGTCCCATGCATCCGTGACGGCAGGAGATTACGACGGCGGCTGCGGACGGCTGGTGGAATTTACCGTACAGGCGGACGGCTTTCTGTACAATATGGTGCGGATCATGACCGGCACCCTGCTGGATATGGCGGCGGGCCGCCTGCCGTGGGACGCCATCCCCGCCGGGCTGGCGGGCGGGAAGCGGGCCGCAATGGGGGCCACCGCGCCGGCAAAGGGGCTGTATTTGCAGCGTGTGTGTTATCCAGCCGGGGTTTTTACAGAAAAAAGATGAAAAAAGGCCGGGAATCATAAAATATTAAGAAATTACTACTGGGATTTTACCGAAAAATCCGGTATGCTGGTATTAGACGAAAAACAAAAGGAGGGAGCACCAGCCATGGCGAATAAAAGGGATATCCGTGTCAAACAGCGCTCCTTCCATGTGGTGGAACCCGAGCTGCCGGAGGAAAAAGAAAACACACCGAAAAAACGGCGGAAGAAAAAACACGGGGCGCTGCGGGTCACCGTCCGGCTGTTGATTGTCATCGCCGTGCTGGGCGGCGCCTTCCTGCTGTGGAAGAACTGGGACTCCCTGGCGCCGGAGGCGGTGCTCGACTGGGTGGACGAACAGCTGGGCGGCAAGAAGGGAAGCGGGTACCCGGTCGACATCACCGGCAGCAACGTCATCAGCATGCAGGGCATGGGTGACAAGCTGGCGGTGACCACCGATACTTCCCTGACCATCTATAACGAGGGCGGCGGCCAGCTGGTCAGCCGCGTCCATGGTTTCACCAGCCCGATTACCAAAATAAGCGGGGATTACATACTGATAGCGGAACAGGACGGCAGCCGCCTGCGGCTGGAAACCCGGCGCAGCACCGTGCTGGAGATGGAGGTCGAGGGCCGTATCATCGCCGCGTCGGTGGGGTCCAACGGCAGCATCGCGGTATCAATGAAATCCTCTCAGGGGTATTTGTCCGAGGTGGCGGTGTACAACAAAAAGGGCGACAAGCTTTACCGCCGCCGCTTTCCCGATCAGCTGATCGTCGCCACAGCCCTGGCCCCGGACGGCCGAACCTTCGCGGCGGCGGGAATTTCCGCTGCCGGCGGGGCGATGAAATCCACCCTGACTGTCTTTGATGTGAAAAAAACCGACCCGGTGGCGCAATATGAAAGCACCGACCTGATGCTGATGGATGTGGGGTATTTCCCCGGCGGCACCCTGTTCGCGGTGGGGGATACCGCTCTGTGGGTGGTGAAACCGGGCGGGGCTCTGGATCAGAAGCAAACCTATACCGACAGCCAGATTCTGGGTTATGCCATCGGCAGCGACTGTGCTGCGGTGGTTTACCGCCGCCACGGCAATACCAGCGGCGGCGAGGTGCTGACGGTGGCTCCAGGCGGGGACGTGTTGTTTACCCAGAGCTTCAACGGGGATTTCCGCGCTTTGTCCGCGGCGGCGGACGGCCTGCTGCTGCTCACCTCCGACCAGCTGCATCGTTACGATATTAAGGGCGCGGACAGCGCGCAGGAGATACCACGGGACGGGCTGAAGGTTACACCGCTGGGGAAGAAAACCGTGGTGCTCGGCCTGTCCGCCCTGACCACCTATTGACCGGCGACGGATATAAACAAGTGAAGACCTCTGTGACAGGGGAGAATGGAGGGGCCATATGAGCCTGATACTGGATCTGCTGGCGCTGGTGCTGATCATCGGCGTGGCGCTTTCCCGCCTGAACCGCTCGGTATTGTCCTCCGCATTCACCCTGTTGTCCGCCGCGCTGGCGCTCACCGGCGCTTTCTTTCTCAGCCTGCCGGCGGGTAGTGCCCTGTCTACCTATGTGGTGGCGCCTTTGGCAGAGAACGCGGCGGCGGGTGAGCTGGCTGATATGGTGTCGGCGCCTCATAAGGGCAGCGGACGGGAGACGGTGAAGGACCTGCCGCTGGGCGATATGGCTCAGGCATGGGCGGCTCCGTTCGAACGGCTGTGCGGCCAATACGGCGCTTCTCAGGCGGAGGTCGCTGCCGCCGCGCCGCAGGGGCCGGAGGCGGTGCTCACCGCCATCACCGGCGGTTTCAGCGCGGCGATGTCCCGCAGCGTATCCATGGCGGTGCTGTTCGTCGTCCTGCTGCTGGTGATTCGCATGCTGCTGCGTCGGCTGGTGGAGCAGAATCTGCCGCCGCCGCCCCCTCTCACCGCGCCGCGCCGGCTGGCATCGGCCCTGCTCGGCGGAGCGGCCGGGCTGGTGGTTCTGTTTATGGTAATTACCGCGCTGTCGGTATTTCTGCCTCGGTCGCCGTCGGATTCCCTGCTCTTTTCCGCCGATCTGATTGAAAAAACCGATCTGTGCCGGATGCTCAATCTGGCGAACCCTTTCCGCCTGCTGCTATAAGTTGTACTTCATGCAATTTTATGCTATATTAAATTAGTCTTTATTTTTTCCCGGCATTAAAGGAGGTCGTCCGATGGCATATCTGCTCGATGGCGCGGTCATACTAATTTTTATTATCGCCGTCCTGATCGGATGGAAACGGGGCTTGATCCGCTCGGTACTGGGGCTGGTCGCCTGTATCCTTTCCCTCGTGCTTGCGGGCGGTTTCGGCGCTATGGCGGCGGGCGGTGTTTTCGACACCTTCATCGCTAAGGGGCTGACCTCCACCGTAGCCGAGCATGTGCCTCAGACCGACGCGGATTCGGTGGTATCCGGCGTGGAGGCGGCCCTCGGCAGCCTGCCCGACTTTGTGGTCAAGGCTATGGAGAACTACGGCATCGGCACACCTCAGGAGATTGTCGATTCGGTACGGGATTCCCTCGGAGGCTCCGCCGACGCGCTGGCGGCAGCTATCGTGACACAGGCGGTGCGCCCGGCAGCTGTGGCGCTGCTGACCTCGATCTGTTTCCTTATCCTGTTCATCGTCTTTATGATAATTTTCAGCATTCTGATTTCCCTGATCAACCGGGTCTTCCGTCTGCCGGTGCTCAAGCAGCTCAATGAGTCGCTGGGTGCGGTCGTCGGCGCGGTGGAAGGCGTACTGGTGGTACTGATCGTGGTGACGCTGGTCCAGTGGGGCGCCGCTCCATCGGGAAGCGATGCGTTTATCACGCAGGACGATGTGAATCACACCCTGATCGTCAAGACGATCGGGAAATGGACGCCCTCGCCCGAGTCCTTCCTCCCCCGCGGGGAATAGGTACCGGCGGCTGATACAGTTTTGCTGTCAGCGACTCATCCAGTTTTGAGGGGGAAAGGAAAACACATACATGACGATTTTCAACATCAAATGGGAATGGACCATTCCCAACCTGCTCTCGATATTCCGGCTGGTCCTGCTGCCGGTTTTCGTGGTGCTCTTTTTTATGAGCAGCGAAAATCCGGCGCTGCTATATGCTTCCTTCGGCATACTGGTCCTGTCGGGCCTGACCGACCTGTTCGACGGCCTCATCGCCCGGAAGTTCAACCAGATCAGCGATATGGGTAAGCTGCTCGACCCGCTGGCCGACAAGCTGACCCAGATCGTGGTGGTGCTCTGCCTGGCTATCAAATATCCGCCGGTAACCGCTCTGCTGGTCATCTGCGTCGTCAAAGAGCTGGCCCAGGCGATCGGCGGTGTTTTTCTCCTCAAGCGGGGGGAAGAGATTCGCGGCGCCAAATGGTACGGCAAGGTGTCCACCTTCGTTTTCTACGGGGCGATGGCCCTGATCGTTCTGCTGCCGGGCAAGATGCCTCCGTGGCTCTTTATCGGTCTCATCGTGTTGGTAGCGGCATTTATGCTCTTCGCTTTCTTCAATTATATGAAGGTATTCCTCAGCATCCACAAAACCCTGCCTCCCAAAAACGGGGAGGAAACTCAAAACGGGAAATAACAGCGGCCTCACAGCGCGGAAATAAAACCGCCTGTGGGGCTTTTGCTCCCAAATGCGACAGAAAGGCATGGTACGGCGTATATGATGTGTTCACGGTGTAAGAAACGGCAGGCGGTGGTGTTCGTCACCCGCATGGAGGGGGAGAAGACCATCAACGACGGCCTCTGCCTCGTCTGCGCGAAGGAATTGGGGATCAAACCGGTGAGCGACCTGATGGACAAATTCGGCATCACCGAGGACGATATGGAACAGATGGACGAGCAGCTGGGCGAGCTGATGAACCTCTCCGACGGAAGCGGCGAGGGCGATGGGGAGGACTTTATGCCCGGCGGCGCGGCCACCTTCCCCTTTCTGCAAAACCTGTTTGGCGGCGCCAAGCCTGCCGAGGGGGGGGATGCTGCCGGTGAGAAAACTGCAGCCAGGGAGCCGAAAAAGAAGGAGAAAAAGCGCAAGGCGCTGACCCAGTACTGCACCGACCTGACCGGCCGGGCGAGAGAGGGCAGGATCGACCGCATCGTCGGCCGCGACCGGGAGATTTACCGGGTGATTCAGATTCTGTCCCGCCGCACCAAGAACAATCCCTGCCTGATCGGCGAGCCCGGCGTGGGCAAAACCGCCATCGCGGAGGGGCTGGCCATGCGCATCGCCACCGGGAACGTTCCTCCCCGCCTGCGGGAGAAGGAGATCCATCTCCTCGATCTGACGGCGCTGGTGGCGGGCACCCAGTTCCGCGGCCAGTTCGAGAGCCGCATCAAGGCGCTGGTGGACGAGGTGAAGGAGGAGGGCAACATCATCCTCTTCATCGACGAGGTGCACAACCTGGTAGGCACCGGCGACGCGGAGGGCAGCATGTCCGCCGCTAACATCCTCAAGCCCGCCCTGTCCCGGGGCGAAATCCAGGTGATCGGCGCCACCACCTTCAACGAATACCGCAAACACATCGAAAAGGACGCGGCGCTGGAGCGCCGGTTCCAGCCGGTGACGGTGGAAGAGCCCTCGGTGGCCGACACGGTGGAGATGCTGTTGGGCGTGAAAGGGTATTATGAGCTGTTCCACGGGGTGCGGATTTCCGACACCCTGCTGCGCCGGGCGGTCACCCTGTCCGAGCGGTATATCACCGACCGGTTCCTGCCCGATAAGGCCATCGACCTGCTGGACGAGGCCTGCGCCGCCGCCGGCCTGCGCAATAAGGAGGCCGACCGCTACGCCGACCTGCAAAAACAGGCGGAGGTCCTGCGGGCGCAGGAGGAAACCCAGATGTCGGAGGAAAACATTGATTATGAAAAGCTGGCCATCACGCGAGCCGAGCTGTTAAAAACTGAGAACGAGGCGGAGGAGATCAAAGAGGCCGCCACCCAGGCGCCGGTCACCGACGAGGACCTGGCCAAGGTCATCGAGCTGTGGACCGGCATCCCCGCAGCCAAGGTACGGGAGAACGAGCTGTCCCGCCTGTCCCATCTGGAGGACCGGATGAAGGAGAAGCTGGTGGGACAGGACGAAGCGGTTTCGCTGGTATCCGCCGCCATCCGCCGCAGCCGGGTGCAGATCAGCCCCCGCCGCCGGCCCGCCTCCTTCATCTTCGTGGGCCCCACCGGCGTGGGTAAGACCGAACTGGTCAAGGTGTTGGCCGCTGAGCTGTTCGACACCCCCGAAACCCTCATCCGTCTGGATATGTCCGAGTTTATGGAGAAGCACGCGGTGTCCCGCATCATCGGGTCGCCGCCCGGCTATGTCGGGTACGACGAGGCGGGGCAGCTCACCGAAAAGGTGCGGCGCAAACCCTATTCGGTGCTGCTGTTCGACGAGATCGAAAAAGCCCACCCCGATGTGCTCAACATCCTGCTGCAAATTCTGGACGAGGGCCGGGTCACCGACGCCCACGGGCGGGTGGTCAATTTCGAGAATACGGTCATCGTCATGACCTCCAATGCGGGCAGCCAGAACAGCGAAAGCCTGATGGGCTTCGGCACCACCGACGCCCAGGCCTCCCGCGACAAGGCGATGAAAGCCCTGTCCGAGTTTCTGCGGCCCGAATTCATCAGCCGGGTGGATGAGGTGGTATACTTCGCGCCGCTGACCAAAGAGGATTTCCGCCATATTGCCGACCTGATGCTCACCGAGCTGGTCGAGCCGATGAAGGAGCGGGGCGTCGCCTTCTCCTGGACCGCAGGTGCGGCCGAAGCGCTGGCGGAAAAGGCCTTCGGCGGCAAGCGCGGCGCCCGCGACCTGCGGAATGCCGTCCGCCGGGAGGTGGAGGACAGGGTGGCCTCCCTTATCGTGGACCACTGCGACGAGCCCCTCGCCGCCATCCGGGTGGAAAAGGACCGCAAGGGCGATCTGAAGCTCGTCAGTATGTAGATAAAAGGAGGACGGATCAAGCGATCCGTCCTCCTTTTGCGTGCTGCCGCCGATATCGAATCACTTCCCATAGGCCCAGCAGCAGGCCCCCCGCGGCGTAGCAGGCGATGTCCGCCCAGTCGAACACCGATCCCAGCAGGATGCGGAAAAAGCGGCTGCCGTCCAGGTGGAGCAGATGCACCAGATCGAAATATTGCAGCCCTTCGATCGTCGCCGCGAACAGGAAAACGTACAGAGGCAGCAGGCGGACGCCGCTGGGGAACAGCACGCGCAGGAAGCAGTAGATCACCACGACCACCAGCACGTCGCCGAAATAGGGACGGATGAAGGCGTCGTGGACGAGCAGGGCGATGAGTACCTCCGCCGTGACCAGGAGAAGGAAAGCGGCGAGATAACCCAGCCGCTGTTTATCGCGGATTTTCACAGGACCACTCCTTTATCGGGGATAGAGACAGTATACACCCTTTAGCCGTGGAGGAATATGCCGCCGGTCAAACTTCTTTTTCTATCTCGATCATCAGCCGGGCGCCGGTGCGAAAGCCACGGACAAAGGAATCCAGGCTGATATCCTCGTTCAGGTTGTCGTAGGCGTTGACAAGGTCACGGAACAGTGCCCTATCCTTGCCGGTCAGCCGGTCGTTCAGCTCCCGCTCGTTGTCTGAGATCACCTGCATGGATTTTTCTGACTCGGGGCGATGAGGGCAGGTATCAGACATATTGATGAACAGAGTCTCAATAATCGTGTCCATTTAATGACCTCCCGTTTGGTTTTGAAGGGAGTATAGCATATTGGGGGGAAAAGTGCGGCATATACCGCAAATTGCGGTGAGAATGTTAATCACATCGAAAGAATTTGCTCCGCAGGCACCACTTTCTCGGCGATGAAAAAATGGTTGTCGCTTTTTCAAAGCAACGGAAA
The DNA here is from genome assembly GCA_022800315.1 of Clostridiales bacterium. Classification (GTDB taxonomy): domain Bacteria; phylum Bacillota; class Clostridia; order Oscillospirales; family Acutalibacteraceae; genus Avimonas_A. The sequence continues at coordinate 484 of JAAWQC010000004.1, read as the reverse complement.
AGAATCGTTAAGGGCAACGCCGTCAACCGCCGCCGGCGGCGGAAACAGGGAGACGGGGTGGGCGCAGCGGCGGGAGCGTCATGAGGCGGTTTATCCGCCGAGTTGAGGCGACCTTTGCCGCAAGACGCAAGAGATCACCTTTCAAACGGGTTTCCCCTTAAAACCCCCTCCCCACCATGACCAAAGGCTACGAGGCCCTCTTGCGACGATAGTCGTCTTTCCACGGCGGACAAGCCGCCTTGAAATACTCCTGTCGCTGCGCTCTTCCTCCTCTCCCTTACTCCGCCACTGGCGGCGGGAGAGGAGGAAGCCCTGGACTCCTGTTGGTCAAAGAGAGCAATAACCGTAAATCAACAATCTACCTGCACAGCATATAACGCTATATTTGTGATGATCGGGGGATTCTCAAGGGGGCGCGCTATAATTCGTATGATAATAACCGGCGCGCCCCCTGAGCCGCTCTTTCCCCCCTTTCTGGCGGGAC
>JAAWQC010000032.1 GCA_022800315.1 Clostridiales bacterium | reverse complement strand
TATGCGCAGGGAAAGCCGGGGAAGAAAAAACGATAGCCCGCTGGCTCTTTGACAGGTGAACATTGTCCCTTTTTCCGCCGGACAGACACAATCGGCCGGTCTCCGTCATAGGATGATAAGGATTTATTCTGCGGAGGGGCCCGGCGCGGGTTCTCTCCGCTCTGATCGGAGGCGGCCCTATGCTGCTTGAATTGCTGCATTCTCTGTCCGGCATTTTCTATATGGCCCTGCATGTCGTCAATTCCGGTTCCTTCCCCCGCCCGCTGGCCGCGGCGCAGGAGAGAGAATACCTGGAGGCTTACCGTCAGCACGGCGATATGGAGGCGCGCAACCAGCTCATTGAACATAACCTGAGGCTGGTGGCCCATATCATCAAAAAATATTACAGCTCGGTACGGGATCAGGACGACCTGATCTCCATCGGGACCATCGGCCTGATCAAGGCGGTCAACACCTTCGATTATACCAAAGGCACCCGGCTGGCCACCTACGCCAGCCGGTGCATCGAGAATGAGATTCTCATGCACTTCCGCTCCAACAAAAAGACGGCGCAGGATGTGTCCATTTCCGATCCCATCGATACCGACAAGGACGGCCACCCCCTGACACTGATGGATGTCATTGCGGAGGAGGACACCACCATCGACGACATCGACCTGAAAATTAACGCGGAAAAACTGTACCGGTATATACAGGAGACACTGGACGACCGGGAGCGGGAGATCATCGAGCTGCGCTACGGTCTGCTGGGTGACGGCCTGACCCAGCGGGAGGTGGCTGCCAAGCTGAACATCAGCCGCTCCTATGTGTCGCGTATCGAAAAAAAGGCGCTGGAGAAGCTGAAGCGCCGCTTCGACGCCGGCGACGTCAAGCGCCGGGTGCCGGTGAAACGGATACCGTAGAGCAGTACCTATTGAGATATAAAAGAAGGCGCCCGGCTTATGACCGGGCGCCTTCTTTTGTCGAACCGGGTTATTTGACGAAGGTGAACAGGGTGCCGATGACGGGCAGGGGACGGCGGCGTCCCTGCGCTGCGTTGACGATGCCCACGATCATGAGGGCCAGCGTTCCCAGGCTGAGCACGCCGAAGGCGATATTGACCATCCAGCCGATAAAGGGAAGCCACGACAGAAAGCTGCGGGCCACGCCGAGAATCGCCTCCAGAATAAACAGGATCAGCCCCTGATTGACATGGAATTTGACATCCTCGTTATCCTTTTCCACGAACAGCCCCACCAGAAACAGCAGGGGGATATAGGCGAGGACGCTGAGCGCCTTGACGGTGCCGTTATCGGTGCCGGGGGCGTAATACCCCTGCTGATACGGCTGCTGGTAAGGGGCCTGATACGGTTGCTGATACGGCGGCCCGCCGGTCTGCCCCCCCTGATATGGCTGCTGAGGATTGCCCGGAGGGGGCGCCTGATACGGGGGCTGATAGGGGGCCTGACCATTCTGGGGAGGTGTCCCCTGCGGCTGCCCGTTCTGAGGGGGCTGAGAGGGCTGGCCCTCCGGCGGGATGGGCTGGGAGCCGGAGGGGTCGAAGCCCTGCGGCTGGTTTGGCTGCTGATCCATAGACGGTACTCTCCTTTATAGCGAAGTGAAGTATCCTGGCACGGGCCCTTCGAATTCCTGTTTTAATAGTAACAGAAAGCGGCTGTTACAGCAAGGGTGGGAAAAAGAAAGAAATTATTAAGCCGGGATGAAGTTTCCCTGTAACCGTTTGACATTGCCTTAGGGGCCGGTTATGATGGAGAAGCTACAAAACTGCCATTGATTCCCAGACAACAGGAATCCGGCGGACGAGGAGATGGAGCTGTTGAAACAAAAACCGTTCTGGCGGCGGGTCAACCGGGGATTCCTGGTATCCATGGTACTGCTGACCGCGGTACTCATCTATGTATTGGTCACGCAGCTAATGCTGATTCCACAGCGGCGGCAGCTGGCCGATCTGGCGAATCGGGCGGGAGACGCGATTATGAGCGTGGAAAACCTGTCGGAGCCCGGAACGCCCACTCCGCAACGGAAGGCCATGTATCTGGAGAGGCTTAACAATGCATTAAAGCCTTTATTTTCAGAGGATTCGGAATACCTTACCGAGGCGGGACAGGGGGCGGTGGAGGCCCTGTACAGCCGCCTGGAGATTGACCAGAAAATAGAAACCCAGCAGCGATCGGAGAATAAAATAACCGGCTATACCATTGATGAGGATGTGGCGACCGTAACACTGGAAAACACCTACGCGCTCAGCGGCCAGCTGTACATTGCCCGTGACGATACTATTGAGAACGTGGATAACGCCATCCAAAGGCTGAATTTGCGTCTGATAATGAAAAAGGTAGGCGAGGAGTGGCGGATCTACCGCATCAGCTCGTTGTCAACCTCCGATACGATGTTGGATGGGAGGGGAAGGTAACATGGCAGATATTTTGGTACTGAATCATGTCTGTAAGGCCTTCGGCAAACGACCCATCGTCAAGGATGTCAGCTTTACCGTGCGGGAGGGGGAGGTCTTCGGCTTCCTGGGACCCAACGGCGCGGGCAAAACCACCACCATCAAGATGATACTCGGCCTGCTGTCCATCGACAGCGGTTCGATACAGGTGGCCGGCCACGATGTGGACACCGATTTTGAAGCCGCTATGAGCCATATCAGCGGCATCGTGGAAAATCCCGACATGTATCCCTATCTGTCGGGTTACGACAACCTGATGCTGCAGGCCCGCGCCTCCGGGACGGACGCCGCCAGGGTGGAGGAAGCCATCCGCATGGTGGGCATGCAGCTGCGCATCCGTGACAAATTCCGCACCTATTCTTTGGGCATGAAGCAGCGCCTCGGCATCGCTCAGGCCCTGCTTCACAATCCGAAAATCATGATCCTCGACGAACCCACCAACGGCCTCGACCCCGCTGGCATAAAGGAGATGCGCGACCTGCTCCGCACCCTGGCCCACGATAGGGGCATGTCGGTGCTGGTGTCCAGCCACATCCTGCAGGAGATGCAGCTGATGTGCGATACGGTGGGCATCATCGGAAACGGCGAGCTGCTGCAGGTCAGCAGCATGGAGGAGCTGACCCGGTCGGCGGGGGCGGGGGTATACCGCTACACCCTGCGGCCGATGGAACAGGCGCTTCCCCTGCTGCAGGCGCGGTACGGCGACCGAATCGCCGAACAGGGGGACGGCTGCGTCGATCTGCGCGTCACAGAGGAGGAGATACCGGCACTCAACCGTCTGCTGATGGAGAACGGCGTGACCATCTACGGCCTCAGCGCGGCGGCGCAGTCACTGGAACAGAGCTTCATGGAGCTCACAGGGGGAGGGAACATCATTGGGTAAGCTGATAGGAAACGAGCGGCGCAAGCTCTATAAAAAAGTCTCCACCTGGGTGCTCATCGGCATCGTGGTCGTGCTCAACCTGTTCGTGCTGGTGGTCGGCAAGATCATGACCGACCGGAACAATGGATACCGCACGAGCTGGCTGGAAGGTTACATAAACGATATGCGCCATGCGGAAAGGGTGGTCAAAGACGACCCCGAGAATCTGTACAACCTCAATCAGGCCGCCATGTTTCAGTACATGATTGACAACAAAATTCCACCCTCCGATTGGCGGACCGATGTGGTGAGTGAGTATTATAACCTGCTCACTCTGCAGATGTCCGGGGCAGAACTTTCCCAGTCCACCGATGGATTCGATTACCAAAATTCGTATAATTATTGGAGTGGCCAACAGTCTTCCAGTCTAAGTATTACACCCAAAACCCCCGAAGCGCTGGCAGCACGCATCCAGCAGTTGAAGACCCTTCTGGATGGGAACGACTGGCGGGAATACCTCCGTCAGCAGATCGTCTATATTGAACAAACCGCCAGCGATGTCGCCGAACAGGAAAAGGCGGTGGAGCTGGAACTGCTCAACCTGTATTTGGATATGGGAATCCAGCCGGTCTCCCAGACCATGTCCTATTACCTCGATGACGAGGGCGACGAGCGTTGGAAAGCCAAACAGGTCAATATCATAAGAACAGGAAGGCTGGCCCTGCTGCGCGGGGAAGCGGAAAACCCTTATGGTGAAAACACCCTGATGAATAAATCCCAGCGGGCGGCCAAACAGCTGGAGGTGGACGCGGCGCTGGAGCGCCTGCGTACCGACAGCGCGCCGGTGGAAACCACCGACTTCCTTGGCATGATGGACCAGTCCACCATGGGGATGTCCCTGCTGTCGCTGGTGCTGATGGTAACAGCCGGCGGTATCATCGCCTCCGAATTTACCTCGGGTACGGTGAAGCTGCTGCTTATCACCCCCCATCGGCGCAGCAAGATATTCTGGGCCAAAACCACCATCCTGCTGGAGCTGACCCTGATCGGGACGGGGGCCCTGTTCGCCACCGCCTTCCTGGTCAGCGGCGCGATGACCGGCTTTGCCGGTATCGGCTCCTGGCAGGTGCTTCCCCTCTTCGGCCATACCCTGCACCTGCCATATTTTCTATACGTATTGTTGAAATATATTATTCTTATACTTCCTGTGCTCGTCTATGGGGCGCTGGCTCTGATGCTGTCGGCAGTGACCCGCAAGGGCGCGGTGGCCATATCGGTATCGTTGGTGCTGATGTACGGCGGCAGCATGGTCATGACCATCCTCACCCAGCTGGCCATGCAGTACGGCACCATACCGGGGGTCAAATTCCTGGTGTTCGCCAACACCGAGCTGGGGAATTATCTCCCCTCGGTGGGCGGAAGCATCGCCATGCCGGCGCTGGACGGCACCATGACGCTGGGCTTCTCCCTCGCCGTGCTGGCCGCTTACCTGTTCTGCTTCATGTGGGTGGCGCGGGACAGCTTCTGCCGCCGGGATATCAAATAGAAGACAGCAAGACGGCTTTGTCAGCGCCGGCGGATACCCCGCCGGCGCTGTTTTTCCGCGGAATAGCCCGGCCAGCGTACAAAGCCGGCCTTTAGCAGGGTATGGAAAGCACCGTCGGCGCATATACTGATACCGGTTTTGCCGACGCCTGGTTTTCCGCGGAAATCAGGCGTTTTTTGTCCGAAAGACAGGTTTGCGTTCAGGCATCCTATATGGTATTATATAGCCTTAGGAAAATTCTGAAAGAATTTTTAAGATTCGCCGCCGCAGAGCGTAGGCAAAGCAGCGGGTTAGGCGGCCGATAGAGTAATCGGAATGTAGAGGAAAATCCCGGCAGGGATTTTCGCAGTCGCCGCCGCAGAGCGTAGGCAAAGCAGCGGGTTAGGCGGCGAACAGGGGGGAACAGCGATGGAAACCACCATTAATGGCCTGCGGGTGCGTTATATCGACGAGGGAACCGGTCCGGAGGTGCTCCTGCTCCACGGATGGGGGGCCGAAGCGTCGGTATATCGCCTGATTATCGATCACCTGTCTTCCCGCTTCCGCGTGGTAGCCCCCGACCTGCCCGGCTTTGGCGGTTCCGAGGAGCCGTCTGCTCCCTGGAACACCGATGATTTCGCGGACTTTGTCGTAGCTTTCGCCGCAGCGGCGGGACTGCGGGAACCGGTGCTCATTGGCCATTCCAACGGGGGACGCACCATCCTGCGTCTGCTGTCGAGGCCCGGCTGCCCCCTGCCGGTGAAAAAAGCCGTCCTCATCGATGCCGCGGGGATGAAGGCCCGCCACGGCGCGGATTATTATATGAAGGTCTATTCCTTTAAAACAGCGAAGAGGCTGGTGAACCTGCCCGGCATCCGCCGTTTGTTCCCCGACGCCGCGGAGAAGGTCAAGAAAAAATTCGGCTCCGCCGATTACCAGCAGGCCAGCGACATCATGCGTCAGACCATGGTGCGCCTGCTCGGCGAGGATATGAGCGAGGCAGACGCCGCCGTCCGGCTGGCGAACATCAAGGCGTCCACCCTGCTGATCTGGGGGGAAGAGGACACCGCCACTCCCCTGTCGGACGGCCAGGCGCTGGAGCGCCTAATTCCCGGCGCCGGACTGGTGGTACTGCCCGGCGCGGGACACTTTTCCTTTGCCGACCGCTGGGGCCAGTGCAGCCGGGTGCTGGATTCCTTCCTGGGGTAGAACGCCCCGGATCGCGGAGACTCGAAAGAACGGAGAGATCTGTCCATGTTGTCAACTATCGCCGCTGTCGTGCTCCTGCTCGCCTTTGCGGTGGACTGCGGGGTACTGACCCTGCGTACCGTCCATATGCTCCAACTGAACTCCTATCGGCCGGAACGATACGGCGGCTGGATGAAGGCGCACAAGGACGAACTGATGAAGACCTACGGCTGGCTGCTGATCGCGGTCGTAGCGGTGGGCGCTTACCTGCTGGCCCCCACCGACTGGGTGGTGCGGGCGGTCTGCGCGGCCCTGTTCGTGATCCATCTGATCCTGAGCTGGCCGCCCAAGGCGAAAAAGCCGCTGGTGTTCACCCCCCGGGTCAGACGCCTGCTGGTCACCCACGGCCTGCTGCTCGTACTGGTGGGCGGCGGGGTGGCCCTGACCGGCTTCAACCGCCTCGGGGTGGCTTTGCTGTTCCTGTGGGCGGTGCTGACCCCCTTCGTCACCCTGCTGGCGCTGCTGATCAACACGCCGATGGAAAAGGCCGTCACCGGCCATTACATCAAGGACGCCCGGCGTCGGCTGGCGGATATGCCCGACCTCATGGTCATTGGTATCACGGGCAGCTACGGCAAAACCAGCACCAAAAATTTTCTGAACACCCTGCTGTCGGCGAGATACAATGTGCTCATGACGCCGGAGAGCTTTAATACCCCGCTGGGGGTGGTGCGCACTGTGCGGGAGCACCTCACCCCTTCCCATCAGGTTTTCATCGCCGAGATGGGGGCGAAAAATGTAGGGGATATCCGGGAAATCTGTGATCTGGTCCATCCCCGCTGCGGCATGATCACGGCCATCGGTGAACAGCACCTGGAGACCTTCAAGTCTCTCGACAACATCATCCGGACCAAGTTCGAACTTGCCGACGCCATACCCGCCGGCGGCACCGTGGTGCTGAATACCGATAACGAGCACATACGCGCACGGCTGGCGGCACAGCCGCCCACGGGCCGCACCGTGACCTACGGCCTGCAGAGGGCCGATTACACCGCCGACGGCCTGACGGTGGACAGCCGCGGTTCGGCGTTCACGGTCACGGGGCCCGATGGGGAGAGCGCCCGCTTTACGACCAGGCTCCTGGGCGCCCACAACATTCAGAATATCGTGGGCTGTATCGCCATGGCCTGCGCCCTCGGTATCGAGCTGAAGGAGCTGGTTTACCCGGTGAAGACCCTGAAGCCGGTGGAGCACCGGCTCCAGCTGCTGCCAAACGGGTACATCGACGACGCCTACAACTCCAATCCCGCGGGCTTCCGGGCGGCGCTGGATGTGCTGGCGGGATTCGAGGGCCAGCGGGTACTGGTGACGCCGGGTATGGTGGAGCTGGGTGAACGGCAGGAGGCCCTCAACCGGGAGCTGGGGGCCTACGCGGCCTCCCGCTGCGACTACGCGGTGCTGGTGGGCGAAAAACAGGCTCCCCCGCTGAAGGAGGGGCTGCTGTCCGCCGGTTTCGCAGAGGACCGCCTCTACGTGGCCGCCGATTTGCAGGACGGCCTGAAGTTTGTGAACACCCTGCCGGCGGACGGTCCCCGCACCGTCCTGCTGGAAAACGATTTACCCGATAATTTTTAGTGAGAAAGGCGTGATTCCTCCATGAAGACGAGGGTGGCAGTACTGTTCGGCGGACGCAGTGTGGAGCATGAGGTGTCCATCATTACCGGCCTGCAGGCCTATGCCGCGCTGGACCGCAGTAAATACGACCCGATTCCTCTGTACATCTCCAAGGACGGCCGGTTTTACACCGGGGAACATATGGGGGACATCGAGAGCTATCGCGATATGAAGACCTGCCTGGAAAAGGCGACACGGGTGCTGCCCGTACCGGGGGAGAACGGCACCGCTGACCTGCTGCGCCAGCCGCCGAAAAAGTTCGGCAGCAATTTAGCGGCTTCCTTCGACGTGGCCCTGCCCGCCGTCCACGGCACCAACGTGGAGGACGGGGTCCTGTCCGGGTTTCTCGAAACGCTGAACGTGCCCTATGCGGGCTGCGACGTGCTGTCGTCGGCGCTGGGGATGGATAAATACCAGATGAAGGCCGCCCTGCGGCAGGCGGGCATCCCAGTGCTGGAGGCGGTCACCTTCACCGGCCGGGAATACGCCCTGTATCCCGAAGCGGTGGTGGAACGGGTGGAGAAGCTGTGTGCCTATCCCGTCATCGTCAAGCCGGTGAACCTGGGTTCCTCGGTGGGCATCTCCCGCGCGGCCGACCGGCCGGCGCTGGAGCAGGCGGTGGACACCGCGCTGGGCTACGCCGGACGGGTGCTGGTGGAGCGGGCGGTGCCCCATCTGCGGGAGATCAACTGCGCCGTGCTGGGTGATTACGAGACTGCCGAAGCGTCGGTGTGCGAGGAACCGGTGGGCAGCGACGAAATACTCAGCTATCAGGACAAATACCTCAGCAGCGGTTCGAAAAAGACCGACGCGGGTCAGAAAAGCGGCATGAGCAGTCTGAAACGGCGGCTGCCCGCGGATATTCCCGACGAACTGACCGAACGGGTGCGGGAGCTGTCGGTGCGCACCTTCCGCGCCCTGAACTGCCTCGGGGTGGCGCGCATCGATTTTCTCAACGATACCGAGAGCGGGGAGCTGTGGGTCAACGAGATCAACACCATTCCCGGTTCCCTCGCCTTTTATCTGTGGGAGGCGGCGGGCGTGCCCTTCCCCCGGATGCTGGACCGGATGCTGGACGCGGCCTTCAAGCGGCAGCGGGAGCGGGCGGCCCTGACCTTTACCTACGATACCAACATCCTGTCCGGCGTGTCGCTGGGCGGCGCGAAGGGCGCCAAACAGGGCTGAACCCCGCCGGCCGCCTTTGTCCGCAGAGGCGGCCGGCGTTTTTACCCATACGGCGGTTGACGGCCGCGGGAATCGATACGGAACATGGCGGCTGATGGGGTATACTAACCGAAACCGCGTGTATGAAAAAGGAGGACAAGCCCATGCGTCTGCTGGCACTGGACGGCAACAGTATCATCAACCGCGCCTTTTACGGCGTGAAGCCGCTGACCACCAAGGACGGGCTGTATACCAACGCCCTATTCGGCTTTCTCAATATCTTTCTGAAGCTGCGGGAACAGACGGGGGCCGACCACATCGCGGCGGCCTTCGACCTGCCTGCGCCGACCTTCCGCCATAAGCTGTATGACGAGTACAAGGCGGGGCGCAAGGGCATGCCCGACGAGCTGCACCAGCAGCTGCCCCTGCTCAAGGAACTGCTGACCCTGCTGGGGGTCACGGTGGTGGAGGCGGAGGGCTACGAGGCCGACGACATTCTGGGCACCCTGTCCGCCGCCGCGGAAGAGGCGGGCGGCGAATGCTTCATTGCCACCGGGGACCGGGACTCTCTCCAGCTGGTGGACGGGCAGGTGTTCGTCCTGCTGGCCGCCACCAAAATGGGCCGGCCCGAAACCACCGTATACGACCCGGCGGCTATCCGCGAAAAATACGGGCTGGAACCCTCCCAGCTGATTGATCTGAAGGCCCTGATGGGCGACGCCAGCGACCACATCCCCGGCGTGCCGGGGGTGGGAGAGAAAACCGCCCTCGACCTGATGCACAAATTCGGCAGCTTGGACGGGGTGTACGCGAATATCGCCTCACCCGACATCCGCGATTCCCTGCGAAAAAAGCTGACTGAGGGTAAGGACAGCGCCTATCTCAGTCAGAAGCTCGGCGCCATTAACCGGGAGGTCCCCGTTTCCACCGATATGGGAGATTACGCTGTGTCGCCGGTGCGTACGGGGGAGCTGGTCCGGCTGCTGACCCGGCTGGAGTTTTTCTCCTTTATGGACCGGCTGGGGCTGGACCCGGCGGCGGCCGATCTCCCCGCGGAGGAGGGGGCGGGACCGACGGCGCAGACCCCTGCGCCAGCCGCCCTGACCGTCGTGGAGGGGGCGTCCCCCCGGGATTTCCTGACAGGGGAACCGGCACATCTGGACCTGCTGGCGGAATACGCGGGGGGCGCCCTCGCCGCCCTGTGGACGGTAAGGCAGACGGCCGGTGGCGCTGTCGAGGCCGCCCGGTTTGAGGCGGGACAGGACGGCTATGATGAGCTGTCCGCCCTGCTGCGGAACGGGACGATACCCAAGCGCACCCACGACCTCAAGCCGCTGTCCGCCGCCCTGCTGAAGGCGGGGAACGTCCCGGCGGGCTTTGTCATGGACACCCTGCTGGCGGCTTATCTGCTCAACCCGTTGGGCTCCGATTACGGGCTGGAACGGCTGTCGCAGGAATACGGCGTTACCCCGCCCGCGGAGGGGGAGGAACTGCCGGCTGCGGCGAAGCTGGCGTCCCTGCTGCCCGCCGTGGCCGATAGGCTGGAACGGGAGATCGCTGAGCGGGAGCAGGGGGAGCTGCTGCGGGGGATGGAGATTCCGCTGGCTGTGGTGCTGGCGAATATGGAGAACGAGGGCTTCGCCGCCGATGGGGCGGGGATCGAGGAATTCGGCAGGCTGCTCCAGACCCGCCTCGAGGAGTGCCAGCGGGTGATCTACGACGCGGTGGGCTATGAGTTCAATCTCAATTCCCCCAAGCAGCTGGCGGTAGCCCTATTCGAGGATCTGGGTCTGCCTGCCAAAAAGAAAACCAAGACTGGCTATTCCACCAACGCGGAGGTGCTGGAAGGGCTGCGGGAGGCCCACCCGGCGGTGGCCACCCTCCTCGACTACCGTATGCTGCAGAAGCTCAAATCCACCTACTGCGACGGGCTCATCAAGGTCATCGGCGCCGATGGGCGGATTCATTCCTCTTTCAACCAGACCGAGACGCGCACCGGCCGCATCTCCTCCACCGAACCCAACCTGCAGAATATCCCGGTGCGGCAGGAGCTGGGCCGGGAGCTGCGCCGTTTCTTCCGTGCCCGGGAGGGCTGGACGCTGGTGGACGCCGACTATTCCCAGATCGAGCTGCGGGTGCTGGCCCACATGGCGGGGGACCCCACCATGACCAGCGCCTTCAACAACGGCGACGACATCCACCGCATCACGGCGGCTCAGGTGTTCGGGGTGCCGGAGGAGATGGTCACCCCCCTGATGCGCTCCCGCGCCAAGGCGGTGAACTTCGGCATCGTCTACGGCATCGGCGCTCATTCTCTGTCCCAGGATATCGGGGTTTCCTTTGGGGAAGCGAAAACCTATATCGAGGAATACCTGGCCCATTACGCCAGCGTGGCGGGCTTTATGGACCGGATGATCGCCGAGGCGAAGGAGAAGGGGTATGCCGAAACCCTCTTCGGCCGCCGCCGCCCCCTGCCGGAGCTGAACGCGGGCAACGGCGTGACCCGTTCCTTCGGGGAGCGGGTGGCGAGGAACATGCCCATCCAGGGCACCGCCGCCGATATCATCAAGCTGGCCATGGTGAGGGTCTGCGACCGTCTGCGGGCGGAAGGGCTGCGCTCCCGCCTGATTTTGCAGGTGCACGACGAACTGATCGTGGAGGCGCCCCTCGACGAGGCGGAGCGTGCCGCCGTCCTTCTCCGTGAGGAGATGGAAGGGGCGGCCAATTTGTCGGTAAAGCTGTCCGCCGACGTCCACACGGGCACCACGTGGTACGACGCCAAGGGCTGAAAAACGAGACGAACAGGCAACGGGGCCGCGTTTTGGGGAAAGGGACAGCGGATGAAAGCACCAGAGAATTATACCGAAATCAACGCCAGGACCATCGACCGCTGGGCGGAGGAAGGTATCGTGTGGAGCGTCCCCCTCACCCACGAGGCGTATCGTCAGGCCACACGGGGGGAGTGGGAGGTCTATCTGACCCCCTGCCGTCCGGTACCCCGGGACTGGTTCCCGCCCCTGAGTGGGGCACAGGTACTGGGACTGGCCAGCGGCGGCGGACAGCAGATGCCGGTGTTCGCCTCACAGGGGGCGGAGGTTACCGTCTTCGATTATTCCGACCGGCAGCTGGAAAGCGAGCGAATGGTGGCGGCGCGGGAGGGCTACGACATCCGGATTGTCAAAGGGGATATGACCCGGCCGCTCCCCTTTCGGGATGCGGAATTCGATATGATCTTCCATCCGGTATCCAACTGCTATATCGAGGAGGTGTATCCCGTCTGGCGGGAGTGCTTCCGGATACTGAAGCCCGGCGGGCTCCTGCTGGCCGGCATGGATAACGGCCTCAATTTCCTCTTTAACGATTTCGAAGCGCTGGTGGTGGAAAACAAGCTGCCCTTCAACCCGCTGAAAAATCCGGAGCAGTACGAACTGCTGATGAAGGATGACGACGCCATCCAGTTCAGCCATACCATGGAGGAACAGGTGGGCGGACAGCTGATGGCGGGATTCCGCCTGACCCATCTGCTGGAGGATACCGATTATCCCGATGAAAGGGGCCGGCTGCACGAGTATGCGCCGGGCTACGTCCTGACCCGGGCTGTTCGGCCCTGACCATACGATGACAGACGTTTGAATGGAAAAAGGAGCGGGGAGCATGACCGTTTTGTTTCTCTGTACCGGCAATACCTGCCGCAGTCCCATGGCGGCGGCGCTGCTGCGCGCCGAACTTGACAAGCGCGGCGGTCACGATATAATGGTGGAAAGCGCGGGGGTGTGCGCCTCCGGCGGGCCGGCAAGCCCCTTGGCCCTCGCCGTCATGCGGGAGCGGGGGCTGAATCTGGCCGCCCATCGTTCCACCCAGGCGGGGCCGGAGCATTTCCGCCGCGCCGGGCTGGTGGTGGCCATGAGCCGTTCCCACGGGGCGGCGGCCGCCGCTATGGGGGCCGATCCTACCCGTCTGCTTACGTGGGATATCCCTGACCCCTTCGGCGGCAGTCTGGAGACCTACCGCCGCATCCGGGATATGTTACAGGAAAAAACCACCGTGCTGGCGGAGACATTACTATCTCAATATAAGGAAGGCGATCAGTCTACATGGACGAACACATAGGTAAACCTCCGGGGGAGCCGGAGGGACGCTATTTTACGGATTCCTCGCAGGGAATTCGCAAAGGCACCATGATTGTGCCGCTTCACGCGGAGCATCTGGACGATCTGGCGGAGCTGGAGCGGATGGCTTTTTCCCGCCCGTGGTCCTATGACGCGCTGGCGGAGGAGCTGCAAAATCCTCTGGCGGTGTTTTATGTCGCCGAGGACGTGGAGGCGGAGAGCGCCGTGGCCTACCTCGGTATGCATCACATTCTGGACGAGTGCGCCATCACCAACATTGTGGTGCATCCCGCCTTCCGCCGGCAGGGCATCGCCACTCGCCTGCTGAAGGAGGCGCGGGATTACGCCGAACGACATGAGGTAAAACGCATCACGCTAGAGGTGCGCGCTAAAAACGAGGCGGCCATCGCCCTGTACGAGGGTCTGGGCTTTGAAAAGGACGGCGTGCGTCCCGGTTTTTACGATTCTCCCAAAGAGGACGCGGCGCTGTATTCGCTGAATCTGGACTGAACCGGGCCCGCTGCGGAAAGAGGGAGCTATGTACATACTGGCAATCGAATCCTCCTGTGACGAAACCGCCGCCGCCGTGGTGGAGGACGGCCGCCGAGCGCTTTCCAATGTGGTCGCTTCCCAGGTGGAGGAGCATAAACTGTACGGCGGCGTGGTGCCCGAAATCGCCAGCCGCCGCCACGCGGAGGCGGTCAGCGCGGTGACCGGCCGCGCTCTGTCGGAGGCGGGGGTGGACCTGTCCGAACTCGGGGCGGTGGCGGTGACCTACGCCCCCGGTCTCATCGGCGCCCTGCTGGTGGGTGTTAACTTCGCCAAGGGACTGGCGCTGTCCGCCGGCCTGCCGCTGATACCGGTGCATCATCTGCGCTCCCATGTGGCGGCCAACTATCTGGCCCACCGGGAGCTGGAGCCTCCCTTCCTCTGCCTGATCGTGTCGGGCGGGCACAGCCATATTGTGCGGGTGGAGGATTACACCCGCTATACTGTGCTGGGCCGTACCCGGGACGACGCCGCGGGGGAATGCTTCGATAAAGCCGCCCGCGCGATGGGGATGCCCTATCCCGGCGGCGTCCATCTGGACCGCCTCGCCCCCACGGGGAATCCCCAGGCCTTCAAACTGCCCCGCCCCCGGGTGGAGGGCAGCCCCTACGATTTCAGCTTTTCAGGGCTGAAAACCGCGGTGGTTAACCTGCTGCACAACGCGAAGCAGAAGGGGGAGGAGGTCAACGTGGCCGATCTGGCGGCCTCCTTCCAGTGCACGGCGGTGGAGATATTGTGCGGCAACCTGCTGCGGGCGGCGGAGGATACCGGCGCCCACACCCTGGTGCTGGCCGGCGGCGTATCGGCCAACTCCGGCCTGCGCGCCCGTATGGAACGGGAATGCGCCGCCCGCGGCCTGACCCTGTACGCGCCGCCCCTGTCCCTGTGCGGGGACAACGCCGCCATGGTGGGGGCCCAGGCCTTCTATGAATGGGAGGCGGGCCATACGGCGGGTATGGAACTCAATGCCTACCCCACCATGCCGGTGTAACGTCTGCGACCGCATCCCTTAAATGAACAGCACCGGGACGTACATCCCGGTGCTGTTCATTTAAGGGATGCCATCATTCGTTTCACAAAAAACAGGAGCGGGGAATCGAAATTCCCCGCTCCTGTTTTTTTGTTGCTCAACAAGGAGGGTGGTCTTTACACGGTGATACTAGCAGCCGCAGCCACAGCCGTTGTTGCCGCAGTTGTCATCATCGAGAAGCAGAACCAGGATGATGATGAACAGGATCCAGGTGCAGTCGCAGCCATTGCCGCGGTCGCCGCCAAACAGTCGGGACAGACACATAACAGGTTTACCTCCTTTTCCGTGGTTATAGTACAGTATATGGCGGGGCGGAAAAGTGGTCACTGATTTTAAAGGCAGCGGACGGGGGCGGTTTTACCGCCGGGCCGCTAACGATTCATGGCATTCTGCTTGCGATGGGATGGGAATGATGCCGTTATAGTCTCCTTAAAGAATATTGATATTAATATTGCACAATAAAATAAGATAATAGCAAAATATAATGCAAAGATACGCGATTAATGTTGAAAATATTTCAAATACCGCGTATGATCTTTATACAAATGGAAAATGGAGATAATCAGTGGTGCGCAACACCGGTTTTTTGTTTATCCATTGTAAAACAGAGAAAGAAAAGGTGATTGTCAATGTTCAAACGCAAGGCCCTGTCGGCGGTCCTTTCCCTGGCGCTGGTGATGGCGCCGCTGACCGGCGCGTTCAGCGCTTCGGCGCAGGCCGCTTATCAGGAAAATCTGTCGGTGGTCAGCGGACATGAGTATTTTGTCAAGAATGTGGAGAGCGGTAAGTACTTAACGGTAGACGAGAAGGACAACGTCATCGTAACGGCAAATCACGCCAGTGCCGCCCGGTTCAAACTGGATTTTCGTGGGGACAAGGGCTATCAGCTGCTGAACAGCAACGGCAGTCTGGCCGTAACGGCCGCTTCCCTGGCCAGCGGCGCCAATATCGAGATGCAGAAAAATACCGGCAGCGACAATCAGTACTGGAACTCGGTGTTCGCCTCGCCGGAGTACATGATGGCCTCCTCCAGCCGCCCCGACCTGTGGTTCTCCTTTAATGCTGACGAGAACCTCTATCTGGGCATGAATTATCAGTGCTGGGTCTTCGAGGAAGCGCCCACCGCCGACACGCTGACGATGGGTGTCTATACCATTTATAACACGAGGTACAACGTATACCTCGGCGGCGACCCCAACCCCACCAACAAGGTCATTCTGACAAGCACCCCCACCTACTGGACTGTGTTGCCGGACGGGAACGCCACCTATCGGATCATCCGTACCAACAGCGGTTTGGACAACAACAATCTGAACGCCCTGTATCCCGGCAGCGAGGTAACCCTGTCGAACACGTGGGCCTACAACCGTATCATCCATGTGAGCGGCGACACCTACCGTGTCGTGGTGAGCGCCGTCTCCCTCGCGGTGATGGGCGTGGAGGCGGACGCCTCCGGCGCGCTGAAGGCCGTCGGCTCCCAGTTCGCCCCGGATTACAACGATTACGCGGGCGACTGGGTGTTCACCTATGTGCGTCCGGTGAACTGATAACGATACGAAATGAAAAAGGGCCGGGGAGCAGCAGTTCCCCGGTCCTCTTTTTATATAAGTGCTGTTTTTCAGATTCTTGCTCAGTAGAATTGCTCCGCAGGGTTGCTTCGCAGGCCCCCTTTTCTTAACGATAAGAAAAGGGGGGAAAAGAATCGTTAGGAGCAACGCCGTCGACCGCCGCCGGTGGCGGAAACAGGGAGACGGGGTGGGCGCAGCGGCGGGAGCGTCGTGAGGCGGCGTGTCCGCCGAAATGAGGCGACCTTTGCCGCAAGAGATAACCTTTCGATCTCCCCCTCCTGGAACCTCCCCTTCAAACGACCAAAGGCTACGAGGCCCTCTTGCGACGATAGTCGTCTTTCCACGGCGGACAAGCCGCCTTGAAATACTCCTGTCGCTGCGCTCTTCATCTCCTCCCTTACTCCGCCACTGGCGGCGGGAGGGGATGAAGCCCTGGACCCTGGCTGGTCATAGAGGGCAAAAACCGAAGGTTTTTTTATCTCTCTTCATAGCATAAAACGCACTTCTTGTGATAGCAGGGGGATTTATAAGGGGGGCCGGCCTTTTGCGTTGGTCGTTCGACCGGGTCGGCCCCCCTTATATCGTCTTTTCGTCCCTTTTCGACGAGACGAAAAGGGACCGCCCGCGCCGCGCAGGCGCAATACAATACAAACCCTATCCTTCATCGTTTTTATCCGGAACATACCGGACGATGTCCTCGATGCGGCAGTGGAGGATGCGGCAGAGATCGTCAAGGGTGGTGGTGCTCAGCGGTTTTTGTTTACGCATACGATAAAGGGTGCCATTATTTACATTTTCCTTTTGAATGAGGGCATACGTGCTGATTCCTCGTTCCTTTATAGTATTCCAAAATGGCGTATAATCGATCATGCATAGTCACCCCTTTACTTCGTATTATACAGGAGAAGGCGCCTATTACCTATAGCCGATATATCGAACATAGCTCATATGTAATCAATAGTTATTCTCGCAAATCTGATATAGAGTAGATTCAGAAAGCGAGGTTGTTTTTTTATGTCTCAAACACTTCTTATCCTTTTATATCGCTGTGCCCATCCCGCCGAGGGTGTGGTCTGCGAATATTACCGCTATTCATGGGAGCGAATGGCCCTGACCGAAAAAGAAGTGGAACGGCGGACGCTGTCCGACGAGGGGCTGACGGTGGGCGGCTATACCGTCCTGACCGGCGACCTGCTGGTACTGCTGTCGGCGGGGCGGTTCCATTCCCGATATGTGGGGCCGGACGCTCTCCATCCCGTGGAGATGCGCACCGGGGAGCGGGAGGAGATTCTGCGGGAATGGAGCAGCCGCGGCCCCCTCCCCGCATCGCCCGCTTCGGAGGAAGAGGCCGGTGGCTAGAAGGACACAGGGGCGAAGGACCTTCTCTGACAGGAAAAAGCGGGGGAAAATCATAACAGCGGGCCATCTGTTAATTTATTATCAGATTATTCATAATTCCCTCTTGCGTTCGATGGTGAGGATAGCTTATAATGGATCACGATATCGTCTGATACCAATGGATTGAGATACGACCGAAAGGAGTTCTTGACATGACCAACAACAAGTCGGTTCTCGAGTGGATCGAGGACAAAAAGGCACTGGTCAATCCGGACAAAGTGGTCTGGATCGACGGCTCGGAGGAACAGCTGGAGGCCCTGCGCGCCGAAGCCTGTGCCACCGGCGAAATTATTAAGCTGAATCAGGAGAAGCTGCCGGGCTGCTACCTGCACCGCACCGCCGTCAACGACGTGGCGCGCGTGGAGCACCGCACCTTCATCTGCTCCGACAAGGAAGAGGACGCCGGCCCCACCAACCACTGGATGGCTCCCGCCGACGCCTATAAAATGCTGTACGACATCGCCCGCGGCAGCTACAAGGGCCGCACGATGTACGTCATCCCCTATTCCATGGGCCCGGTCGGCTCCCCGTTCGCCAAGTACGGCATTGAGCTGACCGACTCCATCTACGTCGTGCTGAACATGTCCATCATGACCCGCGTGGGCCAGAACGTGCTGGACGCGCTGGGCGACAGCGACGACTGGGTGCGCGGCCTGCACTGCAAATGTGAAATCGACGAGGAGAAGCGGTACATCTGCCACTTCCCCCAGGACAACACCATCATCTCGGTCAACTCCGGTTACGGCGGAAACGTGCTGCTGGGCAAGAAATGCTTCGCGCTGCGTATCGCCTCCAACCTGGGCCGCAACGAGGGCTGGATGGCCGAGCATATGCTGATCCTCGGCCTCGAGAATCCGCAGGGCGAGGTCAAGTACATCGCCGCCGCCTTCCCGTCCGCCTGCGGCAAGACCAACCTGGCCATGCTCATCCCGCCGGAGCTGTACCGCAAGAAGGGCTATAAGGTCTGGTGCGTGGGCGACGACATCGCCTGGATGCGCGTCGGCGAGGACGGCCGCCTGTGGGCCGTCAACCCGGAGAACGGCTTCTTCGGCGTGGCCCCCGGCACCAACATGAAGTCCAACCCCAACGCCCTGATTTCCACCCAGAAGGGCACCATCTTCACCAACGTGGTGCACAATCTGGACGACAACACCGTGTGGTGGGAGGGCCTGGACAAGAACCCGCCGACCAACTCCCTGAACTGGAAGGGCGAGGTGTGGAACGCCGATCCCGAAACCAAGGGCGCCCATCCCAACTCCCGTTTCACCGCCCCGGCGAAGAACTGCCCCTGTGTCTCTCCTGAGTTCGACTCGGGCAAGGGTGTGCCGATCTCCGCGATCGTCTTCGGCGGCCGCCGCGCGAAGACCGCTCCGCTGGTGTACCAGTCGCGCGACTGGGAGAACGGCGTGTTCGTGGGTTCCATCATGGCTTCCGAGACCACTGCCGCCGCGACCGGCGCGGTGGGCGTCGTCCGCCGTGACCCCATGGCCATGCTGCCCTTCTGCGGCTACCACATGGCCGACTACTGGGCTCACTGGCTCGAAATGGGCAAGAAGCTGGGCGACAAGGCCCCGAAAATCTTCAACGTCAACTGGTTCCGTCTGGACGACGAAGGTCACTTCATCTGGCCGGGCTTCGGCGACAACATGCGTGTGCTCGAGTGGATCATTGACCGCTGCGAGGGCAAGGCTGACGCCGTCGAGACCCCCATCGGCTTCGTGCCGAAGGCCGAGGACATCAACCTCGAGGAACTGGACCTGTCCCTCGACACCCTGAAGTCCCTGCTGGAGGTCGATAAGGACCTGTGGAACACCGAGGCCGAAGGCATCGAGGAGTTCTATCAGAAGTTCGGCGACAAGCTTCCTGAGGAGCTGAAGGCTCAGCTCGACGGCCTGAAGGCCCGCCTTAAATAAGCGATAAAGTGTAAAAACCCCCGCGGCCGGTAACCCGGCCGCGGGGGTTTCTTTATTCTTATACTTTAGCGTATTCGTGACAGGACAAAAGGAGACGGACGCTGCCTTTAGGTGACCCCCGGCAGGGAGTACAGGACGACCCCTGCCGCACCGGTGCCCACCATGACCCAGATGGGGTTGACCTTCCACGCCCGCAGCACGATCAGGGCGAGGACGAACAGACCCACCGCGAGAAAATCCACCCCGTCGATGCCGGCGGGCAGGGCGTCCCTGCCGAAGAAGGCGAGGAACAGAATGGATAAACCGGCGGAGGCGATCAGGGCCACCACCGCGGGACGCAGGCCGGACAGCGCGCCCTGCAGCAGGGTCAGCTTTCGGTATCGGGTATACAGGCAGGCCAGCAGCAGCACCACGATACAGGAGGGCAGCACACAACCCAGGGTCGCCACCAGCGACCCGGGGAAGCCCGCCACCCGGATGCCCACGAAGGTGGCGGCGTTGATGGCGATGGGGCCGGGAGTCATCTGGGAGATGGTGACCACGTCGGTGAACTCCCCCATGGTCAGCCAGGGGTTAAGCTCCACCACCTGCTGCTGGATCAGGGGCATGGCGGCATAGCCGCCGCCGATGCTGAACAGCCCAATTTGAAAAAAGCTCCACAACAGCTGTAAATAGATCACGCCTCCCCCTCCTTCCGCCGTTTCCGGTGGGCCAGCCAACCGTCCAAAGCGCCCACCGCCCCGCAGGCCAGCAGAACGATCACCACGTTGACGCGGAGGAAGTAGGCGGCGGCGAAGGCGAGGACAATCAGGACGGCGCCCAGCGCCCGTTTCTCCGCCAGCACGCCGCGGCCCATGGTGAACACCACGTCGGCGATGACGGCGGCCACGCCGGCCTGCATCCCCCGCATGACACGGCTGACCACCACATTGTCGCGGAAGGCCTGGTAAAACAGAGAGATCAGGGACAGGATGGCCAGCGGGGGCAGCACGGTGCCAAGCAGGGTGACCATGGCGCCGGGAATCCCCGCCATCCGGTAGCCCACCAGCAGGGCGGCGTTCACCGCCATGGCGCCGGGGGAGGACTGGGCAATGGCCGCGAAATCCAGCATTTCCTCTTCGTCGATCCAGTGGAGCTGGTCCACGAATTTGCGGCGCATCAGGGGGATCATGACGTAGCCGCCGCCAAAGGTGAAGGCGCTGAGCTGGAGCGCGGACAGAAACAGCTGTCCGTACAGTCTGGTTTTTTTGGGCATGGATACGCCTCCTTATTCACGCTACAAGTATACCCTATCCCGCCGCAAAAGAACAGCCCCGAACAAACCACAGGCGGCCCGCAATTTGCGGGCCGCCTGTTATTACGATATACTGCACGATGGCCTGGGGGATGGAGAAGCGGCGCCTTCTCACCCTCAAGCTAGCTGTCCAGCCGCCGGGCGGGAATGGCCGCCCGTGCCCCCTTCTCCGGATCGGCGCCGAAGTTGAATCGCGGCGCCAGCTCGTCCGCGTGGGCGTATCCGAAACGGGTGGGGTCGTAGGTTTCCACCGCCTGCAAAACCCCGCCGATGTAACGGCCGAACTCTTCCTCATTCTCATAGGGTTCCCCCACGAAATACAGCATCTCGCAGGGGGGCAGGGTGACGAGTTCGTACCCGTCGGGTACCGCGCCGTCGTACTCCAGGGGCAGCTCCACCCCCGCCGCCGTACGGCTGTAACCGTCCTTCGTTAGAAAATCGGGGAGGGTGAGGATGGCGGCGGTGTCGAACTTATCGGGCAGGCTGTTCAGCAGGCCTTCCCAGTCGCAGCAGCACTCCTCACAGAAGGTCCAGTAGTCGGCGGCCTTGTGGGAACGCAGCAGCATCAGGCGGCGTTCCGGGCGTGCGACCGGGACGACCGTGCATAACAGAGGAAGGGTATCCATAGCTGAGGGCTCCTTTCCATAGACGTAATTGTAATAATGACGGACAGGGGCGGGTACATACAGGGGGATGGGATGCCTGCCGGTGCGGTATTGGCGGGGCGAGACGCCGAATGCGCTGGAAAAGGCGCGGCTGTAGCCTTCGTGGGATTCGAATTGGGCGTCCAGCGCCACCTCCAGCACCGTTTTGCCCTTATCCAGCAGGCGGAGGGCGCTGCCGGACAGGCGCAAGGCGCGGAGGTATTCCCGCGGTGTCTGGCCGAGAAGCTCTCGAAAAAGCCGGTCGGCATGCCGGCGGGTATAGCCCGCCGCCGCGTACAGCGCCGCAAAATTGAAGGGTTCGTCCTTTTCGTGCTCACGAATATAGTCCTGCATGCGCTCAACCGTCTCAATTTTGTTCCAGGATTCCACGACGTATCCCCCTGACCATAAGCATAGCGAACCGCCTGCCGAAATTCTTGACCCAGCCGGACAACCGCGCTCCCAACAAGTCGCTCATCCATTAAACCGTTTGGGCCTCCTGCTTCCGCCAGCCGGTGGGGGAACAGCCGAAAAAGCGGTGGAACTGGCGGCTGAAGCAGGACATGGTGTTGTATCCCACCGAAAAACAGGCCTCGGTGACGGTGCAGGAGGGTTCCAGCAGGGCCACCGCGGCGGCGCTGACCCGCAGCTTGTGCAGATAGTCGAGGGGGGACAGGCCCACCTGCTCATGGAAGCGGCGGCGCAGGGAGGCCTCGCTCATATGGCACAGGGACGCCAGCTTCGGAACCCGCACCTCACAGGAATAGTGGGCGGAGAGATAGCTGATCGCCGGCCCGATCTCCTGCAGGGGTTTACGGTCCCGAGCCGGGCCGGTGCGGGAGGCCAGCAGCAGGCGGCGATGGCGCAGCAGCGCCGCCCACATCAGACCACGGACCGCGTCCAGGTACCCAGCCTCCCGTCCGCTGATCTCCCGTATCACGGCGGAGATCAGGCCGGGGATCAGGGGGTCGTCCTGCGCGCCGATGAGGCAGCGGGCGGGGGAGAAGTTGGCTGGTATGGGCAGAACGTCCCGCAGGGCGGCGGGGTCCAGCCCGGTCAGCAGCAGGGACAGGTCGGCGGACAGGAACACCCATTCGCTGGGGTGGGAGGCGCTGCTCTGCGCCTTGTGCAGCTGGCCCTGATAAATCATCACCGCGCAGGGGGCTTGAAACGGCACGATCTCTCCGTCGATCAGGAACAGGCCCGACCCGCTGTAGCAATAGCCCAGCTCAAAAGCGTTGTGATAATGCAGGGACTCCAGATCTCCCGGGCCGGGGGACTGCCGCACGATGGAATCGTCAATCGGTTTCTCCCGGGAGAGGCGGAAGGGGTAGGCTACTACCGGTCGGGGAGATAAGATTGATTGATTTTGCATAGCATTCCCTCGATATTGAAATGATTTCCCCTATACCTTAGGGTATTCTGAATAAGAAGTCAAGACCGAAAAGAATAATTTGGGAAATCATATCCAAAGGGGAGAGCAAAATGAAACGAAAGCTGGGCAAACGTATGCTGGCGCTGACTTTGTCGGCGCTGGTGGCGGCGGGCGGCGCGGGCGCCGTACTGCCGGCGGCCGGAGCACCTGCCGGCAGCACCGCCATGACCGAAAGCGAGGTCTACGACAAGATTCTGGGCGGCTGGGCCGGCCAGATGATCGGCGTGGGCTGGTCGGGCCCCACCGAGTTCAAGGCCCAGGGGCGGATTCTGGAGGAAAGTGAAATCCCGGAGTGGAAGCCTTCCATGATCAACGACGGCCTGTGGCAGGACGACCTGTACGTGGAGATTCCCTTCATGGACGCGTTGAAGGACAACGGTGTGGACTGTGACATCAAGACGGTGGGCGAGTATTTCCGCGACACCTCCTTCGCCCTGTACCATGCCAACCTGGCGGCCCGTGTCAACCTGCGCGCGGGTATCGACGCGCCGGATTCGGGCAGCTATCTTTATAACGACCACAGCGACGATCTCGACTGGCAGATCGAGGCCGACTTCGTAGGACAGATGGTGCCGGGCCTGACCAATGCCGCCATCGAAAAGGCGTGGGAACTGGGCCACATCACCAACTACGGCGACGGTGTCTACGGCGGCGTCTACGTCTCCGCCATGCATGCGAAAGCCTTCACCGCGAAGACGCTGGACGAAATCCTGGAGGCCGGCCGGCAGTCGGTGCCTCAGGGCAGCCAGTTCCGAGCGGCCATCGAGGACGTGTACACCTGCTATGAGGCCGGGAAAACCTGGCGCGAGACGTGGCGGTTCCTCGAGGACAAATGGGGCGGCGTGGACCACTGCATCGACGGCGCGGGCCGTCCCTTCAACATCGACGCCAAGCTCAACGCGGCCTATATCCTGGTGGGAATGCTGTATGGCGAAGGCGATTTTGAACAGACCATGAAGATTTCCATGATGTGCGGACAGGACAGTGACTGCAACCCCTCCTCCGCCGCCTCCATCCTGGGCAACTGGATGGGCTTTAAGGCGATCCCCGACAAGTGGAAGAGCGACCTGACCCGCACCGGAGCCCACTTCAGCTATACGAAGTATGACTTCGACGGCGTGGTGGACCTCAACATGGAGCTGGCCAGGGAGGCCTTTGTCCGTTACGGCGGTACCATTGATGGGGACGACTGGGTCATCCCGGCGGAGGAGGAGATCGTGCCGCCGCCCCTGGAGCAGCTTCCCGAACTGTTTCCCCTGTCGGTCAAGGCGGCCCAGGCTGGTTCTCAGTTCACCTTCGACCTGTACGCCCACGACCAGAGCAGGATTGAGTCGGCCAGCTGGGACTTCGGCGACGGTTCCACCGGCGAGGGCTTCCGCGCCAGCCACAAGTATGAACGCAGCGGTATTTATGAGGTAACCTGCACCGTCATCTCCACCGAAGGCGAGGCCTATGTGCGGGACAAGACCATAACCGCCGGGCGCAACATCGCCTCCAAGGGGACAGCCGCCGCGTCGGTGGTGCCCCAGGGCGGCGGCGGCAACACCGACATCAACGTCATCGCCGACGGCGTCCGCCCGGACGCCGGCAACGCGTCCGATAAGCAGCAGTTTGACACCTACCGCTGGACGGCGGAAAAAACCGAACAGTGGATCGGCTATACCTTTGAAGAAGAGCACACCATCGGCATGGTGGTATTTCAGGAAGGCAACCACTTTGTAAACGGCGGCTGGTTTGAAAACGGGCTGCGCCTGCAGGTGCTCCGCGACGGTGTCTGGACCGATGTCGAGGCGGCCGGCTCCCCCGAATATCCGGTGGCGGACGACCGGGCCTCCTTTGGCGAACCCTTTGAAGTGTTCAACTTCTTCCTCGACAACGAGACCTGCACCGGCGTCCGCGTGATCGGTACGCCGGGCGGCAGTGAATGCTTCGTCTCCTGCGCCGAACTGGAGGTATACGAGGACGGATCGGCCGATTCTGACGATCCCGCGGCCCATCCGTCCCCCGCTCTCCCCGCCGTGGAAGGGCATCGGGCGGTGCCGCTGTTCAGCATGAACAACTATGAATGGGATTGGGATACCACGATGGTGATCTCTCCCGACGATGTAGGCTGTCTGGTGCTCCAGAACGTGGACGGCCAGTGGCCCAAGGCGGACTGCCGTCTCAGCGAGCCGGTGACCTTCCGTGCCGAAGGGGCCTCGGTCTGGTATGATTTCGTTGCCTCGATCGGTGTGGATACCAGTATCGTGCTGTTCTTCGGCGGCGAAGAGGGCGGTGAACTGGACAACGCCAAGAGCGTGGTCATCAACCCGGCCATCGACGGCGTCGGCTACAATGCCGGCTCTGGCGATATTGTCGGTAACGGCAAACGGGTGAGCGGCCGGTTCGGCCTGACCGAGCTGGAGATTCCCGCCAACCTGCTGACCGACGGCAATCTGACCCTGATCGGCGCGCGGGTTTACGTGGCCGGTGCGGCCTACACCCCGGTGACGCTGGGGCAATTCGCCCTGCTGCTGCCGGAGGACCAGACGCCCACCGACCCCACAAATCCTACCGACCCCACCAACCCGACCGGCTCGACCACTCCCACGGAACCTTTCGTGACCGACCCCGCAAATCCCACCCATACCCAGCCGTCCGAGAATCCTGCGGGGACCGGTTCCTCTACAGCCGGTCGCGATACGACCACCGCGGGCGCCGGTGCCGCTTCCCCCGCCACCGGCGAGGGGACGCTGCCTGTGACCTGCGCCCTGATTCTCATTGCCTCGGCAGGCGCTGTAGTGCTGTTCCGCCGGAACAGCGCCTGACCCGCCTGTTAACCATACTCCGTTAGCATAACCCGCCGGCGTTTTTGGATGCCGGCGGGTTGCGTTATATCTGGTGAATTCCATTAAGATTTTTCCACTCTCTTGTAATGTCGGCCGGTTTTCGGTATGATGGAGAAAAGCCGGGCGCCGCCCGGCCTTGAGAGAAGGGAGAATTTTTTATGCATGTCAATAGACGGCGTATTTTTTGGGGTATCGTGGTGCTGTGCATCGCGGCTGCCGTTTTGTCCAGCCTGCTGGGCTTCTTTACCTGGGCGGATATCCAGATCTGGTGGCCTGCCATCCCGGCGGTGCTGGCCCTTGCCTCGCTGTTCAGCGGGCACCTGAACGGATGGAACTTCGGCGTACTGGGCTTTTCGGTCTGGCTGCTGCTTTGCCACACCGGTGTGATACCCACCGACCACGGCTTTCTGCTGGCGGTGGCGGTTTTTCTGGGTGTGATGGGCGTCTGGCTCATCCTGACCGCGATTTTTCCCGGTCTGCGCCGGCGAAAGTACAAGCCGTTTATCGATTACGTGCCAGCCGGCGGGACCGGTACGGGCCCCTGCCCGAATACCTGCTCCCCTGTGTCGGGCAACCAGTCCACCGTCTTCAGCGACGCTAATTATGTCTGCGCCGACAATCCCTTTACCCACGGGAAGTACAGCACCGTATTCGGTGATGTCAATATTGATCTGCGTCCCAGCCAGATTGCCGACGGCGCGGTTCTGGATATATCCTGTGTGTTCGGCGACGTCCATGTGCTGGTGCCTCAGGGCTGCCGTGTCCGTTTGGAGGGTTCCCACGTGTTCGGCGATGTGAAAGCGGGACAGTTTCCCACCGACGACAGCCTGCCGCTGTTCACCATCCGTCACTCGGCTGTGTTTGGCGACGTGACCGTGATGTAAAACGACAGATAAACAAAACACCGGGCCGCCCATTGGGCGGCCCGGTGTTTTGTTTGGATGAAGGTAAATTCAAACGGATCAGGCCGCTGTGTGTCCTGCCTGCTGTGCCTGATAGTCCTCCCACTCTTCCGCGCGGCGCTGGTTCAGCGCCTCCATATCGTCACGGAGATTTTGGCATTCGCCCATAACCTCCACATAACGACAGGGATTGTCCGATGGACCGATCGCCTAATGGCCATAGTTTTCCGTGGGGGTGCCGTCACCCGGCATCAATTCTTTAATGTTAACGTAATTTTTTGCTGTTTCCACGACAGTTCCATCCTCCTGCAGGTAATACAGGGAATAGGAGAGACAGCCTGCGCCGCAGCCGAGTTACGGACAATACTCCACTAGATACGCACCGGGTTCATCCTCGTACAGGCTATAGATATCCCAGCCGGCTTTACAGGTGACGATATCGTCGGTGGTATGCAAAACAGAGCCGCGGCTGTCGGTCATCACCAACGGCGCACACGAATGGGCCAGTTTGCTGACCTCAAACGAGATGGTTTCTTTATGGCCGTCGTGGGTCAGATCGGCCAGCCAGGTCACGATTTTCTTTTCCGCGTCGTCTTCAGACGGCTCGGCGGTCCCGACGGCAGGCTCTGTTGCCTCGGTTGTGGAAGGTGTTATCACCACGGGGGGAAGTGGCGCTTCCGGCGAGGGGACACTTCCGGCGGCGGAGCATCCCGCTGCGCTCAACGTCACGGTCAGGGCGAATAGCAGGATCAAGGCTTTTTTCATTATCATCCTTCTCTCGTATTGTCCTCGGGATTCTCCACGTCATCATAGGCGGTATGCTTCAGTGTATCATGGGAAAGTTTGGCGGTTATTCTTTTTCGACATGGATTTTCAGTCGGGAAACTCATGAACATGACGGCTGCTGTCAGCGCCTATCCAATTGTTTACAAATGTTATGGCATTTTAAAATAATGCACAAATCCATACGAAATAAGTATGGATTATTTTACAGGGCCGGCCGTTGTATAGCCCTGTCGAATTTGGTATACTATACACAGGTTCCTAAACATGCATAGTAAAGTACGTTATTGGGAACCTGTGTCGAAGAATTCGCCTGAATTCTTCCCATCCCTTGATGAAGGAAGGACAGGTT
>JAAWQC010000031.1 GCA_022800315.1 Clostridiales bacterium | reverse complement strand
CGGGGGATTCTCAAGGGGGCGCGCTATAATTCGTATGATAATAACCGGCGCGCCCCCTGAGCCGCTCTTTCCCCCCTTTCTGGCGGGACAGAAAGGGGGCGCCTGCGCCGCGGAGGCGCGAAAGAAATTAAATAAATATTGATCTATACCAATCGTGTAATAATTTTATAAAAATGTATTTTAACTTTTAGAAAATAAAGGAAACAGTAAGACCTTTATCGGTTTTATCTGATCCCACCTTCGCCATATTCCTTGCGATTTACAGGAAAATTGTGTTATACTAATTCCTCGGAATTCTATCGAAAAGGAGGGACCGCCAATGGACGTGCGCGTGGGCGATATATTGGAGATGAAAAAAAACCATCCCTGCGGTTCCCGCCGGTTTGCCGTGCTGCGGGTGGGGATGGATTTCCGCCTGAAATGCGAGGGCTGCGGCCATGAGATGATGGTGCCCCGCCTGAAAATCGAGCGGCGCATCAAAAAAATCTGCCGGGACGGCGAAGGGGAGCCCTGATCTCCCGCCGTCTGCGTATCAACTGAACGAGAAAGGGCGGATCGACCCATGTTCGATAAGCTGATGGAAGTGGAAAAGCGCTATGAGGACATCCAGCGGCTGCTGTGCGACCCGGAGGTATTGTCCGATATGGCGGAATATACGCGCCTGATGAAGGAGAGCAAAACTCTGCTGCCGGTGGTGGAGAAATACCGGGAATACCGCGGGGCGGAGACAGCGGTGAAGGAAGCGAAGGAGCTGCTGGACGAAAACGGCGTGGAAAAGGAGCTGCGGGAACTGGCCGAGCTGGAATGGGAAGAGGGCCGGGCCAAAATGGAGACCTGCGCCGAAGAGCTGAAAATTCTGCTGCTGCCCCGGGACCCCAACGACGACCGCAACGTCATCATCGAAATCCGCGGCGGCGCGGGCGGGGAGGAATCCGCCCTGTTCGCCGGTTCCCTGTTCCGCATGTACTCCATGTACGCCGACGCCAAAGGCTTCAAGGTGGAGGTTATGGACCAGAACCAGACCGAGCTGGGCGGCTATAAGGAGATCAGCTTTGTGGTGGCGGGGGACGGCGCTTACAGCCGCCTCAAATTTGAAAGCGGCGTCCACCGGGTGCAGCGGGTGCCCGAGACCGAGACGGGGGGGCGCATCCACACCTCCACCGCCACGGTGGCGGTGCTGCCCGAGGCGGACGACGTGGAAGTGGAGATCAATCCCGCCGACCTCCAGATCGATACCTATCGCTCCGGCGGCGCGGGAGGCCAGCACGTCAACAAGACCGAATCGGCCATCCGCATCACCCACCTGCCCACCGGGGTGGTGGTGGAGTGCCAGGACGAGCGCAGCCAGTTCAAAAACAAGGATAAGGCCATGCGGGTGCTCCGTGCCCGACTGTACGAGCGCAAACAGGCGGAACAGCAGTCAGCCATCGCCGCCGACCGCCGCGCCCAGGTGGGTACCGGCGACCGCAGCGAGCGCATCCGTACCTACAACTTCCCTCAGGGACGGGTGACCGATCACCGTATCGGCCTGACCCTGTACCGCATCGAAAGCATCCTCAACGGCGATCTGGATGAGATCATCGACGCCCTCATCACCGCCGACCGCGCCCGCCTGCTGGGTGAACAGGTTCCTGCGGGCGAATAACCGGCGATTACCGGCAGAAAAGAGTAGAACGCCATGTCAGAAGCGAAGATTATCACCCGGCTGCTGTCCGATACGCCTGACGACCTGCGTCAGGCGGCGGACCTGCTGCGGGCGGGGGAGCTGGTGGGCATCCCCACCGAAACCGTGTACGGCCTGGCCGCCGACGCTCTGAATGGGCAAGCGGTGGCCCGCATTTTCGCTGCCAAAGGCCGTCCTCAGGACAATCCCCTGATCGTGCATATTGCGGCCGTGGAGGACTGGGCCCCGCTGGTACAGGCGGTTCCCGACGAGGCCCGGCGGCTGGCGGCGGCCTATTGGCCCGGCCCCCTCACCATGATCCTGCGACGCAGCGGACGGGTGCCCGCTGCGGTGAGCGCGGGGCTGGACACGGTGGCGGTGCGCATGCCCTCCCATCCGGTGGCCCACGCCCTGATACGGGCAAGCGGCTGTCCGCTGGCGGCCCCTTCGGCCAATCGGTCGGGCAGTCCCAGCCCCACCGACGCGGCGCGGGTGATGGAGGACATGGACGGCCGCATCGCTGCGGTGGTGGACGGCGGTCCCTGCCGGGTGGGGGTGGAATCCACCGTGGTGGACCTGACCGGCTGTGCGGCGGGCGGACGGCCCCGCCTGCTCCGCCCCGGCGGTGTCACCGCCACCCAATTGGAGGCGGTCGTCGGTCCTGTGGAGATCGACCCGGCCGTGACCGGCCGGCTGGCGGAGGGGGTGGCAGCCGCCTCCCCCGGCATGAAATACAAGCATTACGCGCCCGCCGCCCGGGTCGTTATCGTCCGTGGGACACCGGAGGACTACGCCGCCTTTGTAAACGGGCGGGCGGGACAGGGCGTCGCCGCCCTGTGCTTCGAGGAGGACCGGGGCGCTCTCCGGGTGCCCTGCGTGTCCTACGGGCGGCGGGACGACCCGGCGTCCCAGGCTCACAGCCTGTTCGAAGCGCTGCGTCGTCTGGACGAACAGGGGATACGGACAGCCTATGCCGCCTGCCCCTCCGCGGAGGGTATGGGACTGGCGGTCTATAACCGTCTGCTGCGCGCGGCGGGTTTTGAAGTGATCGATGTGAACGGGCAGACCACCGGCAGCTAAGGGGGAAGGTGACGATGGGCATGTATATCGTGGGATTGACCGGCCCTACCGGCGCGGGTAAAAGCGCTGTGGCAGCCGTACTGAACGACCGGGGCCTGCCGGTGATCGACGCCGACCGGCTGGCCCGCCGGGCGGTGGAACCGGGGACCCCCACCCTGCGCCTGCTGACGGAGGCTTTTGGCGGGGACATCCTGCTGGCCGACGGCAGCCTTGACCGCAAAAAGCTGGCGGGACGCGCGTTTGCCTCCGGGGAAAATACCGCCCTTCTCAACGCCATCGTCCACCCGCCCGTCATCGCCCTGTCCCAGGAGCTGCTGAAGCAGTGGGAGCAGGACGGGGAAAGGGCGGCGGTCATCGACGCACCCCTGCTCTTTGAAAGCGGGATGGACCGGATGTGCCGCCTGACCGTGGCGGTGCTGGCCCCGCGGGAGGTGCGGCTGGACCGCATCCGGCGGCGGGACGGCCTCACCGCCGGGCAGGCAGAGGGCCGCATGGCCGCCCAGCCCGACGACGGGTATTACGAAAGCCGGGCCGGCCATATCCTCCGCAACGACGGGGACGCGGATGCCCTGCGGGCGGCCGCGGCGGCGCTGGCAGTGCGGATACGGGAGGCGGCTTATGACGGCTGACGCGACAGGCGGAAAAAAACACCGCCTTCTCCGCCTGCTTCTCCTGCTGGCCGCGGCGGCGCTGGCCGTTTCCCTGCTTCACAGGGGATACCGCCACTATATGCGCACCGCTTACCCCCTGGGCTACACCGAACTGGTGGAGGCCTGCGCGGAGGAATACGGCTTCGACCCGTCCCTGATCTACGCCGTAATCCGCACCGAGAGCGAGTTCGATCCGTCGGCGGTATCCACCGCCGGGGCGCGGGGCCTGATGCAGATGACCGAAGACACCTTCGAGTGGGCGCAGCGCCGTGCCGCGGTGGAACCGATGCTGGATTTCGACCAGCTGTTCGACCCGGAGGTCAATATCCGCTATGGGGTTTACACCCTGTCCCTGCTGCGGGAGAGATTCGACAATCCCGACACCCTGCTGGCCGCCTACAACGCGGGTATGGGCAACGCCGCCAAATGGCTGAGCGACCCCCGCTATTCCGACGACGGGGTGACGCTGAAGGCCATCCCTTACGAGGAAACCCACGAATACGTGGAAAAGGTGCGGGACGCGCAGGTCATGTACCGGGAATTGTACGATATCCCGTAAACCCCGCTGGTATTTTCATGGGGTAATTTCTCCCGGGCGGGGCACACTAAACCGAATAAACTGACAAGGAATAATGGGAGGTACTAGACGATGTCTGAAAAAACCGCATCTGAGAAGCTGAAGGAAGAGCTGTTCTACGAACCGAAATCCGCGTGGGACCGCCTCGACGAGCAGGAGATTGCCGCCGCCGATCGGTACTGCGAGGGATATCGCCGCTTCGTCGACGACTCCAAGACCGAGCGGGAAGCGGTGTTGACCGCCATTGAGCTGGCGGAGGCGAAGGGCTTCCGCCCCTTTGACCGCACTCAGCCGCTGAAGGCGGGGGACAAGGTTTATTACAAAAATCGGGGCAAGGCCCTGCTGATGGCGGTGATCGGCACCCGGCCCATCACCGACGGCGTATCCATCGCCGCCGCCCACATCGATTCCCCCCGTCTGGACCTCAAGCCCAACCCGCTGTATGAGGATCATGACCTGTGCTATTTCGATACCCACTATTACGGCGGAATCAAAAAATACCAGTGGCCCACCCTGCCTCTGGCCCTCCACGGCGTGATCGTGCGCCGGGACGGCACCACAGTGAAGGTCTGTGTAGGTGAGGACGAGGGCGATCCGGTTTTCTGCGTGACCGACCTGCTGCCCCACCTGGCCACCGCCCAGATGAAAAAGACCATGGCCGAGGGCATTAAAGGCGAGGACCTGAATATCCTGATCGGCTCCCGCCCCTTCCGCGACGACAAGGGCAGCGAGCTGGTGAAGCTGAATATCATGAAGTTGCTCCACGACAAATACGGCATTGTGGAGAGTGACTTCCTTTCCGCTGAGCTGGAGGCGGTGCCCGCCTTCGGCGCGCGGGACGTGGGCTTCGACCGCAGCCTGATCGGCGCGTACGGCCACGACGACCGGGTCTGCGCCTACCCGGCGGTGACCGCTATTCTGGAGACCGAGCATCCGGCCTATACCGCCGTGACCATCCTCGCCGACAAGGAGGAAATCGGGTCGGAGGGCAATACCGGCATGCAGTCGGCGTTCCTGAAATATTTTATCGCCGACATCGCCGCCGCCTTCGGCGCTGAGGGACGGCATGTGCTGTCCCGTTCGGTGTGCCTGTCCGCCGACGTCAACGTCGCCCTCGACCCGATGTTCATGGACGTGATCGAGGTGCGCAACTGCGCCAAATTAAATGGCGGTGTGGTGCTGACCAAATACACCGGCGCCAAGGGAAAATCCGACACCAACGATGCCTCCGCCGAGCTGATGGGACGCATCCGCTCCCTGATGGAGGACGGCGATGTGGTCTGGCAGATCGGGGAGCTGGGCCGGGTGGATGCCGGCGGCGGCGGCACGGTGGCCAAGTATATCGCCGACCTGGATGTGGATACGGTAGACCTCGGGGTGCCGGTGCTGTCCATGCATGCCCCCTTCGAGGTGGTGGCCAAGCTGGACGTCTATATGGCGCACAAGGCCTTCGCCGCCCTGCTGCAGAGACAATAAGCGATCCCGCTCCCGCCGGGTACCGGCGGGAGCGGGTACATATCGGGGGACTTTTCATTCATGCGGGGCCCCTTTTCAGCGTAAGGAGGCACATACGATCATGGCGGAGGACAACTGGAACCATTCGGTGGGCTGTTTAGTGACACGGGGGGAGGAAATCCTGCTGGTGCGCCATACCTACGGCCGCGCCGAGGGCAGGCTGCTCATCCCCGGAGGGTATCTGAACACGGGCGAGATGCCCGAGCAGGCGGCAGTGCGGGAGGTCGGGGAAGAAACCGGCGTGACGGCGCGGGTGTCGTCCCTGCTGGGCATCCGGTTTTCTCCCGCCGACTGGTACGCCATTTTCCATCTGGAATACGTGGAGGGGACGCCCCGTTCCGACCACAACGAGAATAGCGAGGCTCTTTTCCTGGACCGGCAGGAAGCTCTCCGGCGGGACGATCTGACCCCGCTGAGCAGGGAGCTGCTGGAGCGGTTCGACAGACGGGGGATGACTCTCGGCCCGTTCTGTCCCGTCTACTGGAAACCGGAGGAATGGCACCTGTACCGGCAGGGAAAATGACCGGCGGCAGGCAGATTTTACCGTTAAAACCCTTGTCAAACCACAGGGTTCGTATTATGATAAATAAAGTAACGCACCGCGGCGGCCCGTAAGGGCGTGCGGCGGGACAACAAGGATGATAAAGGGGTTTCGACACATGAAAATTCTGGTGATCAACGCGGGGAGCTCCTCCCTGAAATACCAGCTCATTGATATGGACGGCGAGATCATGCTGGCCAAGGGCAACTGTGAGCGGATCGGCATCGACGGCAAATTCACCCACAAGACAAAGGGCGGCTACTCCTCCACCGTGGATGTGGAGATGCCCGACCACACCGCCGCTTTCGAGCAGGTGAAGCACGCCCTGACCGAGGGGGAGGGCAAGGTCATCGACGATCTGTCCGAGGTAGCGGCCATCGGCCACCGCATCGTGCAGGGCGGCTCCAAATACGATCACTCGGTGCTGGTGACCGAGGAGGTCATTCAGGATATCGCCGACTATGCCTCTTTGGCCCCGCTGCACAACGCGGCCCACGTACAGGGCATTCGGGCCGCCATCGCCGCCTTCGGCGGACAGGTACCCCAGGTGGTGGTGTTCGACACCGCCTTCCACCAGACCATGCCCCCCAAGGCGTATATGTTCGGCATCCCCTACCAGTACTATGAGAAATACCGGGTGCGCCGTTACGGCTTCCACGGCACCTCCCATCGATATGTCAGCGCCCGCTGCTTCGAGCTGCTGGGCCGTCCCGGCGGCGTGGGGACCAAGGTCATCACCTGCCATTTGGGCAACGGCTCTTCCCTCGCCGCCCTCTCGGACGGCAAGGTCATCGACACCACCATGGGCCTGACCCCGCTGGACGGCTTCATCATGGGCACCCGCTCCGGCGCGGTGGACCCCTCCGCCGTGCTTTTCCTGATGGAGAAAGAGAATCTCACGCCGGAGCAGATGAACGATATCCTCAATAAAAAATCCGGCATCCTCGGCATTTCCGGCGTGTCCAGCGACGACCGCGACCTGGAAAGGGCCCGCAACGAGGGTAACCTCCGAGCCCAGCTGGCGTGGGAGATGCGCACCTATCAGATCGTCAAGTACGTGGGATCCTTCATCTCCGCGCTGGGCGGGGTGGATGCCATCGTCTTTACTGCCGGCATCGGCGAGAATCAGCCGCTGGTCCGGTCCGAGGTGCTCAAATCCCTGGGCTACCGCGGCGTCAAGCTGGATGAGGAAAAGAACAAGGTCAAGGGCCGGGAGATGGAGATCACCACCATGGATTCCACCGTGCGGGCGTTCGTCATCCCCACCAACGAAGAGGTGGTCATCGCGAGGGATACCAAGTACATCGTCGATCAGCTGTAAAACACGGGTAAGTGAGCATACCGACAGAGGGGGAGAGGCGGATGGCTTCTTTCCCTCTGTTTTTTTTGGGGGGCGAACCCACGCGGGCGGTATGATATGGCCGCCGCCACATATACTACAGATACTTAAAGGAGGAATGGGTTATATGCGTTATGACGACAGCCGCAAGGTGGTTTTGGTCGGCACCGGACTGGTGGGGATGAGCTATGCTTACGCCCTGCTCAACCAGAATGTCTGCGACGAGCTGGTGCTGGTGGACATCGATAAGAAGCGGGCGGAGGGCGAGGCGATGGACCTCAACCACGGCCTGGCCTTTTCCGGTTCCCATATGAAGATACGGGCGGGGGAATACGCAGACTGCAAGGACGCGGACATCGTGGTCATCTGCGCCGGCGTGGCGCAGAAACCCGGCGAATCCCGTCTTAACCTGCTGCAGCGTAACACCGCCGTATTCCGCTCCATCGTCGGACCGGTGGTGGAATCGGGCTTCAAGGGCATTTTCCTGGTGGCAACCAACCCGGTGGACGTGATGACCCGCATCACCCTGTCCCTCTCCGGCTTCGAATCCCGGCGGGTGATCGGCAGCGGCACCGCGCTGGATACCGCCCGTCTGCGGTATCTGCTGGGCGACTATTTCTCGGTGGACCCCCGCAACGTCCACGCCTATGTGATGGGGGAGCACGGGGACAGTGAGTTCGTCCCCTGGTCCCAGGCAATGGTGGCCACCAAATCGGTCATGGATATCTGTGAGGAGTCGGGCGGACGCTACTGCGTTGAGGAGATGGAGAAGCTCAGCGGCGAGGTGCGGGGCGCGGCCCAGAAAATTATCGAAGCGAAGAAATCCACCTATTATGGTATCGGCATGGCGCTGACCCGCATCACGCGGGCCATTTTCGGCAATGAGAGCAGTGTGCTGACCGTATCCACCATGTTGAACGGCGAATACGGGCAGACAGGGGTGTACGTGGGCGTTCCCTGCGTGGTGGGACGGGACGGGGTGAAGCAGATCGTCACCCTGCGCCTGACCGAAAAAGAGAACGGAAAATTCGCCTCCTCCTGTGACCTGCTGCGGGAGACCTTCGGCGGTCTGGGACTGGACAGATAGCTGACAATAAAAAGCGCGGCCGCCTCTGCAGGGCGGCCGCGCTTTGCTGTCCGCGTACCAGGGGACGGAAGGATCAGCACCGGCCCTTGTATTCGCTGCGGATGATTTCGTCCATATCCTCCGGTGTCGCCGGTCGGCCATCTTTTGACGATGGTGTTGAAGCCGTCTTGAAGTAATCAGGAGGGCGATGTGCCTGCCCTTTACAAAGAGGGGGTCATATCAGCTGATAACGCTGAAGCAGTTCCTCGATGATGGTGCCCGACACCTTGCGCAGGGCGGTTTTTTCCACCAGCCCCGCGATCAGGGGGAGCTTGACGTCGGTAAGCTTCCTGCCGTCCATCATCTTGGCGGTGGAATCCAGCAGCACCCGTACATCGTAACAGGATCCGAACACCTCGGGAACCCCTCTGTCCATGTCGAGGAGGGTGTACACCGCTTCCATGGCGGTGCGGACCGAGTATTCGGTGGTGAAGACCGTGTCCCGTACCGTGTCAGCGAACTGGCCTATGAAGGCAAAGTTGACGCACCCATCGGGCACCACCTTCGGCCGGTCGCCCTTGGTGCGCGGCATGAAGAAGGCGGTGATATAGGGCATCATACAGGGAACACAGTGGGCGCCGGTACGGGACAGCTCCGGGATTTCCACCTCCGGTACCCCCATGTGGTACAGCCATTCCTGGACAATTTCGTTGCCGGTACACTCCCGCATGGGCTTTTTGACAAAGTCGCCGGGACGGTCGGTGTAGAGGCCGTAGACCCAGACCACCAGCTGATCCTTGGGTTGTTCCTTGAAGTGGGGCTGGCGGTTGAGGGTATAGCTCATCAGCCAGCTGGAGTCCTTTACCGTGATGATGCCCCCGGTGACCACCTTGCCCGAGAAGGGATCCCGCTTGCACATTTTCTGTATATAGGCGGGGATGCGGCTGTCCAGGGTGGTGACGGTAGCCGATTCCCAGTTGGTGGCCTCGATGTTGGAGCAGAATTTTTCCGGACGGCCGAAGGCGGAGTCCTGCGCCGCGATATTTTTCCATAGCTGCCAGCAGCCGCCCTCGCCGGGCCGGGTGTTCCTCACCGGGGCGTGGTCATCGTCGCCCAGGGTGGAGTTTTCGGTGCAGCTGCCATTGGTGACGAATACCAGGTCATCTTCGATCAGGTCGATGGTCTCCTCTCTGCCGTCCCGCCGGCAGACGATCTGCCGCGCCGTCTTTTTGCCGCCGGTGCAGTCAAAGATCACGTTGGTGACGGTGGTGCCGTACTGGAACTGGACGCCGTGGGATTCCAGATAATGGACCATGGGCAGGATCAGGGACTCGTATTGGTTGTATTTGGTGAACTTCAGCGCCGAGAAATCGGGCAGGCCGCCGATGTGGTGGATGAACCGCTGGATATACAGCTTCATTTCCAGCGCGCTGTGCCACTTTTCAAAGGCGAACATGGTCTGCCAGTACAGCCAGAAGTTGGAGGCGTAAAATTCCTCATCAAACACATCGTCGATAGTCTTGTCGTACAGGTCTTCATCCCGGGTAAGGAACAGCTGGATGATCTCCATGGAGGCTTTGTCGGACAGGGCGAATTTACCGTCGGTGTGGGCGTCCTCGCCCCGGTTGACCGAAGCGCGCATCAAGGAATAGTTGGGGTCGTGCTTGTTGAGCCAGTAGTATTCGTCCAGCACCGATACCCCCTCGGTCTCGATGGAGGGGATGGAGTGGAACAGGTCCCACAGGCACTCGAAGTGGTTTTCCATTTCCCGCCCGCCCCGGATGACGAAGCCCTTCTGCGCGTCGTTGATGCCGTCGCAGGCGCCGCCGGGAAGCGTTCCCTCCTCCAGGATGTGGATGCGTTCGCCCTTCATCTGGCCGTCCCGTACCAGGAAACAGGCGGCGGCCAGGGACGCCAGCCCGCTGCCGACGAGATAGGCGGATTTTTTCTCCACGCCCGCCGGTTTCTCGGGACGGGAAAAGGCTTCGTAATTGCCGTTCGAATAATACATAACGGATACCTCCTGTTTTTCAGGGACCGGTGTCCCTGTCGCTGTCTACAGGATAATCCGTTTGGATGAGAGGCGCCATAGACAATAAAGAGGCGGTGTCAAAGGTTTCGATACCGCCTCTTCATTGTCTAAATTTGAGACATTTAGCCCTGTTTGTCGGAAAAAGGACGGTCGGTGCGGTACTTTTGAAGGGCGCGGGTGATGTCGCCGTGGATCAGGACGCTGAGCCGGTCGATGATCTGCTGGGGGTCGTCCTTCATCCCCCGGCGTATCCAGTCCAGCATCAGGCCCACAAAGGCGAACTTATAAAAATCGGCGATGAACCGCTGATCCTCCTGCCGCACCGGGATGTCTGCCGACCGTTCCTCCACCACGCCGATGAGCAGATGGAAGGTGATGTCGTACAGATAGCGCTCCAGCTGGTCGCGGCTGATGGAGTGATAGGCGTTGAGGATCAGGGGCTTATTCTCCAGCGCCGCCTCGAACACCTGCCGGAAGCCCTGCTGCCAGGTATCGTAGGTCTGTTTGCCGCCGATGGCGCGGGAAGTCTCCTCGGTAAAGGTCCACTCCATCAGATCGTAGATATCCTGGAAATGATAGTAAAAGGTCTGGCGGCCCACCTCGCAGTCCTCCGCGATGTCGGTGACCGTGATCTTGTCCAGCGGCTTTTTCGCCAGCAGCTTTTTCAGCGAAGCGGACAAAGCCCGCTTGGTCGTCTGGGACATGGTCCACGCCTCCTTTGACAAAAGCCGGAGGAACCCCTTCGGGTCCCTCCGGCGGGGAGTTATTTCAGCAGCTCCTCCACCGCGGCGGCGGCGGGCTCCATCTCGTCGCACACAAAGCGCTCAATCTCGCCGCTGTCGCACAGACGGGCGATCTGGGCGTCCATGGGCAGGCGGGCCAGCACCGGCACGCCCATGGACTGGGCAGCTTTGTCCAGTGCGTCGGCGTCGCCGAAGAGGGGGATGCGTTTGCCGCAGTCGGGACAGACCACACAGCTCATGTTCTCCACCATGCCCAGCACGGGGATATTCAGCATTTCGGCCATCTTATGAGCCTTGCCCACCACCATCTGCACCAGCGACTGGGGGGTGGAGACGATGACCGCGCCGTCCAGCGGAATGGACTGGAATACGGTCAGGGGCACGTCGCCCGTCCCGGGGGGCATATCAATAAAGAGGACGTCCAGGTCGCCCCAGGCCACGTCGGTCCAGAACTGGGTGACCGCTCCGGCGAGCACCGGGCCGCGCCACACCACCGGCTGGTCCTCATGCTCCAGCAGCAGGTTGATGGACATCACCTTGATGCCCATATGGGTTTCCTCCGGCATGATGCCCAGCTCGG
Source organism: Clostridiales bacterium (assembly GCA_022800315.1). Taxonomy (GTDB): domain Bacteria; phylum Bacillota; class Clostridia; order Oscillospirales; family Acutalibacteraceae; genus Avimonas_A. The sequence continues at coordinate 16,172 of JAAWQC010000031.1, read as the reverse complement.
TGGCTTTTGCCTTGCGGGTCAGGCCGAAGGCCTTGGGGATGGAGGGGCCGGTGATATCGGCGTCCAGTACGCCCACCTTATAGCCGCGGCGGGCCATCAGAACCGCCAGCATCGCAGTGACGGAGGATTTGCCCACGCCGCCCTTGCCGCTGGAAACGGCCACTACCTTGCGGATGCAGCTGTATTGGTTCAGCTGCGCGTGCAGATCCTTTTCGCTGCAGCTCTGGCTGCAGCTTTCACAATCGTGAGTGCAATCGCTCATGGTATCCTGCCTTCCTTGCTCTATACAAAAATGAGGTGTCCGCGAACGGACACCTCATTATAGCACAATCTCGTGTATTTGCCAAATCGGGTCAGGCGGTTTTGCCGCGGCGCACGTCCTGTACGGGCGCGCTGCGCAGCGGAACCGGGGTGCGGGCGGGGAGGCGGTATTCACCGGTGACGGCGCCGAGAGCGGCGCCCTCGCTGATGTCCCGTGCCCGCAGGACGTAGCCCACCGTCTTTTTCAGGATGGTCCAGTCCATGGAAAGGGACATATTGTCGATGTAATAGCCGTCCAGCACCGCTTTGTCGGCGACGGAAACCAGATCGCGGCCGTTGACCTGCGCCCAGCCGGTGAGGCCGGGGCGGACGCTCAGCGCGCCGTTTTTATCCCGCATACGCAGCAGGTCGGTTTCGGTCAGCACCACCGGACGGGGGCCGACGAAGCTCATGTCGCCCAGCAGGATGTTAAACAGCTGGGGCAGCTCGTCGAGGCTCAGCTTACGCAGAGCGCCGCCCACGGGGGAGATGTAATTCAGGGCGTTCTCAAACCGGTGTGTCGCCAGATTGGAGGGCGCCTGTGTGTTCATGGTACGGAACTTGATCATTCGGAAGGGACGGTTGTTGCGGCCCATGCGTGTCTGGATGAAGATCGGGCAACTCTTGGTATCGATGGCGGAAATGACCGCGACCGCCAGCAGAACCGGCATCAGAAGAACGATCAGGAACAGGGAGCAAATTATATCAAAAGAACGCTTGATGAAAACATAAGCCGTCTGGGTTTTCGCCGGCTCACGATAATTGCTCAGCAGCAGCGTGTTTTGCATAATCTTACTTCCTCCTTTACGCAATATTCAAGTGGTGATCCGCGCGGAGGGCGCGGCCGGATGAAGTGGATTTACAGTTTCTTAACTTGAGTTGCATTATACTATCCCAATTGTCAAAAATCAAGTTTCAGTTTTGTAATCTTTTCCGAAAATGGTCAAGCTGCCTTCTTTTTTAACAGAACCCACTCTGATTTTGGAGAGAGTACCAGAAAAATGCTGGAAAATCCTCATGAGAGAAGGCTCACTGAGGGTGTTTTTATTGAAATACAGTAAATTTATCACTGGTCGGAGCCATTTTGTGTCACGAGAGCGAAAACACTGGCGGAGGTGTCGAAAGAGGTCGAATAAGAACCGACGGACCGAAAAAGGGGCTCAGCCTCTCCACAGCCGGAGGAAGAGAGCGGCGGTGATAAGGAGATGCCATCCGCCGAATAAAAACAGGCGGTTTGGCAAAATTCGATTATAGAGTGAAAAGTTCGTCTGAATACCTGTATATTCATACAAAATTCATGCTCGCTGCATAATTCCTTCATATAAAAGGACGGCAAAAGCCTCCGGACGCGGTAAACATCCGAAGGCTTTGCTCTATTATAGGTATTAATATATGCGGCGGACAGAACAGGTGTTCCTGCCGCCGGACGATTTAGGTTATATACTGCCTTTTCGTTTGAACAGCCGCAGCACCAGTTTGCGCAGCAGGTCGGCGGGTATCACCCAGAAGGCGATCATGAGCACGGTTTTCAGTTCGCCGAAGGTCAGGCCGGCCGTGCGGAACAGGCTGCCGCCGTAGTAGATAAGCAGCAGCTGTACCACCGCCACCATGGCCATGATGAAGATGAACAGTGGATTGCCCCTTATATGGGCCAGCAGGTTGAGCCGGTGGGTACGGGCGTTGAAGCTGTTGAAGATACCGGTAAAGATAAACAGCGCAAAGAAGGCGGTCATGAAATAGATATAGTCGTTGGCGTAACGGAACAGCAGCTTTACCGCCGGCAGCTTGAGGAAGGCGACGCACAGCGCCACCGTGAACAGCCCCATCAGCACGATCTGGTGGAGCATATACCGGTTGAGCACCGGTTCGTCCCGCCGCTTGGGCGGCTCCCGCATGTATTCTTCCAGCGGCGGTTCCCCGGCGAAGGCAAGACCGGCCAGCGTATCCATGATAATGTTGATCCACAGCATTTGGATGACGGTGACGGGGGTATCGATGCCGATGAAGGGGCCGATGACCGACACACCCACCGCGCACAGGTTCATGGTCAGCTGGAAAACAATAAATTTGCGGATGCTTTTGAAAATGGTGCGGCCGTAGAGAATGGCCCGCGAGATGGAGGAGATGTTGTCGTCCAGGATGACGATGTCGCCGGCTTCCTTGGCTACCTCGGTGCCCGACCCCATGGCAAAGCCCACGTCCGCCAGCTTGAGGGCGGGGGCATCGTTGATTCCGTCGCCGGTCATACCCGCGACCAGCCCCATGGACTGAGCGGCCCGTACCAGGCGGCTCTTGTCCTCGGGCAGGGCCCGTGCCACCACCCGCAGGGCGGGCAGGCGTTTCTGGAGCTGTTCGTCGCTGAGCTCGGCCAACTCGGCGCTGGTGATGACCGCCCCCTTTTCCCGGCCGTCGATCAGACCCGCCTCCTTGGCAATGGCGGCGGCGGTTTCCCGGTTGTCGCCTGTAATCATTACCACCTGCACACCGGCGCCCCGTACCTCGGATACCGCTTTACGCGCGTCGGGACGCACCTCGTCGCGGATACCCGCCAGCCCGATGAGGATCAGGTCAGAGGGCGGGCCGTCTGTTCCCACCGGGGTGTCGGATACCGCCAGAGCCAGCATACGCACCGCGTGGCGGGTCAGTTCGTCCAGCCGGCTGCGGAGCTGGGCGCCGCTGCGCAGCGGCTTCACGGTGCCGTCGGGTGCGTAATAACGGGTGCAGCGGGATAAAATCCGTTCCGGCGCGCCCTTGATGAGCGTCAGCTCACCGGGCAGGGAGGGGGAGGGTTTGCCTTCGAGGCGTATGTGGACGGCGGCGTATTTCCGTGCGCTGTCGAAGGGGACAGCGTCCATCACCCGGTAGGAGGCGCGGATGCCCCGCTTGGGCAGGACATATTCCAGCAGTGCCCGGTCGGTGGCGTTGCCGCCCAGCGCTTTTTTACCCGAGGCGATACTGCCGCTGTTGTAGACACAGGACAGCTCCGCCAGCTCCCACAGGGGCTTTTTCCGTTTCAGATCGGCGGCGGTGGCGTACTCGCCGCCCTCCCCGTCGATGAACCGCTGTACCTCCAGTCTGCCGCGGGTCAGGGTGCCGGTTTTATCGGTAAACAGGATATTCAGGCTGCCGGAGGTTTCGATACCTACCAGCTTGCGCACCAGCACGTTGTCCTTGAGCATCCGGCGCATGTTAGAGGAGAGCACCACCGTGATCATCATGGGAAGGCCCTCCGGCACCGCTACCACCACCACCGTGATGGCCAGGGTCAGCGCGTGGAGCACATGGCCGAACAGCAGGGAAGGCTGGGATACTTCGGTGAGGATGGCGGCCCACTGCATGCCGTTGTCCAGCACCAGCGAGTGGAACAGGTCGGCCACCGCCACGCACAGGGCGGCCGCATAGCCGATACGACTGAGGGTTTTGGCCAGGCCGCCCAGCCGGACCTTCAGGGGGCTTTCCCGCGTTTCCTCCTGCACGTCCCGCGCCAGACGTCCGTAGAAGGTGCCGTCCCCCACCTGTTTTACCAGCATGGCGCCTTCGCCGGAGCAGACCACAGCGCCCCGGAACAGGCGGGAGGGGGTGAGAAAGTCGGTTCCTCCTTCTCCTTCGCCGCCGCCGGGGCGTTTATCCGCCTCCTTGCTCTCGCCGTTGAGGGCGGACTGGTCCACGCTCAAATGGCCGCTGATGAGGAGGCCGTCGGCGGGGATCATTTCCCCCGCCTGCAGCAGGATGATGTCCCCCACCACGATCTCACCGATGGGGAGTTCCCGCACGCCGCCGGAGCGGCGGACCCGGCAGGTAATTTTGGCCGCGTCCTCCTGCAGACGGGCAAAGGCCGATTCGCTGCCGTATTCCGACAGGGTGGAGACAAAGGTGGCGAGGAAGATCGCCACGGCGATGCCGGCCGATTCGTACCAGTCGAAATGGTGGAAAAGGAACAGCACGTTGACCGCCAGAGCGGCCAGCAGAATTTTAATGATAGGATCGCCAAAGCTGCTGAGAAACTGCTTCCAGAAGCCGTTGCGCTTTTTTTGTGTTAGGGTGTTTTCACCGTACTGACGGCGGGACTGCTCAACCTGCGAGGGGGTGAGCCCTCCGTCGGGGGAAGCCTCCCCCCCGGGATTCCCGGCGCTCCGTCTGATTACCCTGCTCACTGGCTGTTCCGACAGCGTCATTTACGTCACTCCTTATTGTCATCCCATCGGGCAATCCGGGGTCGCATTGCCTTGGTACAACCATTCTATTCCCGCGGGAGGGGGAATATGACGAGCCTGACGAGTTGTGCGGGAACAGGGATAGCGATTCCGCTGTGAAATTCCCGCCGTTTTCGGGCGTCGACGCCGGTGAATGACCGGTTCTCTTGCGTCCGATCCGGCCTGTATGTCGGATGTTTCGGCTTGCCGTCCTCACAGCGAAGCGGTGGAAACAGCAGAAAGGCCGCCCCCGCATGATGCAGGGGCGGCCTGAAGAAGGATAGCTTGCTTATTTTTCGTCTGCCGCGGCATCCTCGCCGTCGATCTCTTTGCCGAGGAATTCGGGCAGTTTCAGCCCCGCCATTTTGAAGGTTTCGCTGAGGGGCGGGACCGCCTTCATGATGCTGGACAGGAAATTGGCGGTGGTAGAGGAACCGTTGGCGCCGTTCATGCTGTCCCAGACGGTGACCTTGTCGATGTTCAGGTTCTTGACCGCCTCGACCTGTATCTTCACCAGCTCCTCGATCTTGTCGGTCAGCATCAACTGTACAGCGGCGTCGGTGCTGCCGCCGGCGGCCTTGACCAGCTCGGCGAAGCCCTGTGCCTGCTTCTGCAGAATTTCCTGGATACCACGGCCCTGCGCTTCCATCTTGGCGAAGGTGGCGTCTGCTTCACCCTGGGCGATGCGGCGGGCCTGCTCGGCCTGGGCTTCGGCCTCCAGTACCTTTTTCTCTTTTTCGATCTGGGCGTTGACGATGACGTCGGCCTGCTGGGTGGCCAGCTCACGGGCGGCACGGGCCTTTTCCGCCATCTGCTGGGCGGCGTAAGCCTCTTCCTGCGCCTTGGCTTCCGCCAGTTTTTCGGCGGTCACCGCGCGGCGCTGGGCCTCGGCTTCCTGCTCGCGGCGGGTGGCGTCGGATTTGGCAACGTTCGCTTTGGAGGTGTTTTCACCGTCTACCGCAGCGGCGTTGGCGGCGGCCACCGAAATACGCTGGTCGCGCACGGCGTTGGCCTCACCGATGGAGCCTTCCCGGTTCCGTTCGGCCACCTGGATGCGGGCCTCGTTGATGGCCTTGGCGGCCGCTTCCTTACCGAGGGCTTCGATGTATCCCGATTCGTCGCTGATATCGGTGACGTTGACATTGATCAGCCGCAGGCCGATCTTGCGCAGCTCGCTCTCCACACAGGAGGATACGGCGGCGAGGAATTTGTCGCGGTCGGTGTTGATCTCCTCGATGTCCATGGTGGCGATGATCAGACGCATCTGGCCGAAGATGATATCCTTGGCCAGCTCCTGGATCTCGGTGAGCTTCAGACCCAGCAGACGCTCCGCGGCGTTCTGCATGGTGCCCGGCTCGGTTGCGATACCCACCGTAAAACGGGCGGGTACGTCGATACGGATATTCTGACGGGACAGGGCGCTTTTCAAATCCACGCTGATGGACATGGGGGTCAGGTCCAGGTATTCATAGTCCTGCACGATGGGGATGATGAAGGCGGCGCCGCCGTGGATGCAGCGGGCGGAACGGGCGGAGCCATCCTTGTTCTGACCGACCTTACCGTAGATGACCATCACCTTATCGGACGGGCACCGGCGGTAGCGGGATAGAAAGACCAGCAGCAGGCTGAACAACAGCACGACCACTACGATGATGGTGATGAGTACCGAAGGGGGAAGGGACGTGGATGCAGCGAGAATGGGGATCATACGATACACTCCTTTAACTTAATGTATTTGAGATAACCGGCAGGGATGCCGGTATCAGGCGAGAGGGGAAACTATCAGGGTATTGCTTTCGGTGACGGCAACCACTTTGACCCGTTCGCCGTCCTGCAGAGCGCGTTCGGGGCAGCGCGCGTCCAGTTCCATGAAACGCTCCTGAATAACCAGGGTGACCTTGCCGCGTCCGCCCTCCGGGATGGAGACGTAGACCTCCCCGGTCAGCCCCACAGCGTTCTGCATATCCAGATTGCCGCTCTGCTGAAGCCTCATGGAGAAGCGGAGGATGACGGCCACCAGAATCAGGGCGGCCAGTCCGGCGACCAGAGCAACCAGTGTGGTTACGCCCGCGCCGACACCCAGATCGGTCATCGCTACGCCCACCCAGCCGCACACGGCCAGAAAGGCGATGATGCCGCGGACGGTGATCAGGCGCAGGCCGGCCTCATGGGCGGCACCCGCGTCGTGGTCGGCATCGTGATCAAAATCGGTGTCATGATCCACGTCGTGGTCGACGTCGTGATCGCCGCCGCCCAGGCCGAAGAGAAGAAGAATGGTCTGCAGCAGCAGAATGAGGGTGGAGGGAATGGCGATCACGTAAAAGACCTGGCTGATCAAAGACAGCCCGTTCCACCAGTCCAGCATAGGATTGACTCACACCTTTCCGGCCCTGTGTACTGAGGGGCCGCAGATTAAAATAGTGGCGGGGAATCGCATGGCCATGCGTTGTGTCAGGACCCTCTGGGCGAAAGGACTTCCCGTGCCATCAGCTCATTGGCCCGGTTCATCAGCGCGGCGGCCGCCACGTTGAGAACCATGATCGTGAGCGCGTGGGACAAGCGTTCCTTCGCACCGGGCACGGGGCCCTCATAACCCTCAAGCTGCGCATCGATGAGGGTTGTGACGGACTCGTGACTGACGCCGTCCTCTTCCTGCAGGCGGATTACGGCGGAACACAGCCGGTTGTACAGCTGCGGCTCGGGGATGATGTCGTCGCTGCGGTCGTCCACGCTGCCGTTGACATAGGCGAGCAGGGCGGCGATGCTGTCCAGCTTCATCGCCGGTCGGAGCAGGTTGATCAGCAGGATGCGGGCTACGTGCAGATCGCTGTAGCGCTTGTTCACCGGGCTGGATACCCAGCCCCGTTTCACCCAGTTTTGGATAGTGGCGCCGGGCAGCCCGGTCATTTCCGATACCTGAGAGAGCAGGAGACCCCCTCCCGAAACCGCAAAAACCGGGTCCAGCAGGGCGAAAGGCTCCCGAATCTGTCCGGGCGGCAGCGGCAGCGTGGTACCAGGCAGTAGCCGTTCCATGGAAAACCTCCTTTGAGATACAGAAAGGGTCTCCCGAATGAAGGGGCTCATTCCAAAAGAGAATCTTAAGAACCTTTCTTGAGTTCGTTTGCATTATATCACGAGTTCATACGAACCTCAAAGGCGGAAAAAAGCGGAAATAACACCCGGAACCTCGCCGGAGCTGATGGCGTCCATTTATCTCCCCAGTTCTCATCCGATCGCCTGTTTTCTCCGTATTACTCTCCTTTTCATTGGAAGGCGAACAGAATACCCTCTTCTATATCCTAATAAGGAATAAAAGGGGATACCGGCGAAAAAACCGCTTTTTTGGGGAGGGATCGCGAAAAGAAACCGCCGAGGACTTTACTTTGATAGCAGGATAGTGTAAACTATCCTTAACAGAGGGGGACGGGGAGCGGCCTTGTTCCATCATACCCCGCAATACGGAGGGATAGAACATGAAAAGAGTATTGGCGACACTGACCGCGGCCCTGCTGGCGGCGGCCCTGTTCAGCGGCTGCGGCAGCCCGAAAAACAAGGAATACACCATTCTCGACCAATCGCTGGCCGATGAGGAATACGTTATCGCATTCCGCAAAGCCGACCAGTCGCTCCGCGACGAAGTGCAGAAAACCCTGTCCGAGATGAAGAAGGACGGCAAACTGGCTGAGATCAGCAACACTTGGTTCGGTAAGGACAACACCACCGTGAAAACCGACTTCACCCCGTCAGGCGCCGCCGACGATTCCCTGCAGAAGGTAAAGGACAAGGGCGAGTTCGTGCTGGGACTGGACGATTCCTTCCCGCCGATGGGCTATCGCGACGCGGACAACAACATCGTTGGTTTCGACATCGACGTGGCCCGCGAGGTGTGCAGCCGCATGGGTGTCACCCTCAAGCTGCAGCCCATCGACTGGGACAGCAAGGTTTCCGAGCTGGACGGCGGCATGGTCGACTGCCTGTGGAACGGCTTTACCACCAATCCCGAGCGGGAAGGGCAGATGCTGATGAGCGAACCCTATATGACCAACCGTCAGGTCATCGTGGTACCCAAGGGCTCCTCCATCAAGACGCTGGCCGACCTGAAAGGCAAAACCCTGACCCTGCAGGGCGGCTCCACCGCCGCCGATGCGCTGGAGGCCAACCCCGAGGTGAAGGACAGCCTGAAGGAAGCCGCCGAGGTTAAAAACAACGTCCTCGCCCTGTACGACTTGGGCAACGGCAGCTCCGACGCCGTCCTGATGGACGAGGTCGTCGCCCGTTACTACACCGGCCACCAGGATCAGCTGGCGTCCGACGCCAAGGCGGAGTAAGCCAGCCCTGACTGATAATGAGAAAAGGCCGGAGGAATATCCGGCCTTTTCCCTGTACGGGAGGAACCCCTATGCCGATCGACAATTTTATGAAGATGCTTCTGCAGATGCTGGAGGCCTCCGCGGTCACGTTGGAGCTGTTTGCGCTGACGCTGCTGTTTTCCCTGCCGCTGGGCCTGCTGGTGGCCTTTGGTCGTATGTCCAAACGGTGGTATATCCAGTGGCCCGTTCGGTTTTATCTTCTGATCATGCGGGGTACCCCCTTGATCCTGCAGCTGGTATTCTTCTATTTTGGCCTGAACGCCCTGTTTCCCATCAACCGCTTCGTGGCGGCGGTGGTGGCCTTTGCCCTCAATTACGCCGCCTATTTCGCTGAGATTTACCGCGGCGGCATCGAAGCGATCCCCGACGGCCAGCGGGAAGCGGCTCAGGTCCTCGGTTTTACCCGGGCGCAGACCTTCGGCCATATCCTGCTGCCCCAGGTGATCAAGAATATCCTGCCGGCCATGGGCAACGAGTTCATGGTGCTGGTCAAGGATACGGCGCTGGCCCAGGCTATCGGGGTGATGGAGCTGTTCCGACTGGCCTTCAACATCACCTCGCGGGAGTTTACCATCCTGCCGATATTCGTGGCGGGGCTGTTCTATCTTATCATGAACGCGCTGGTATCCAAGGGTTTCAGCATTGCGGAGAAGAAGATGGGATATTATCGCTGAGGCGGCGAAAGGAGTCAACCATATGCCGATTTTAGAGGCAGCGGCGCTGGAGAAGTCCTTTGGGGGCAACCAGGTGCTGCGGGATATATCCTTTGAGGTGAACCAGGGGGAAGTGCTATCGGTCATCGGCCCATCCGGTTCGGGAAAATCCACCCTGCTGCGGTGTGTCACCCTGCTGGAAACCATCGACGGTGGCCGTATCGCCTACGGCGACCTGACCATGGCGGAAAATAACGAGGCAGGCCGGGCGGTCTACAGCGCCTCTCCCGTACTCCAGCAAATCCGCCGCCGGTTCGGGCTGGTATTTCAGAATTTCAATCTGTTTCCCCACTTTACCGTTCTGCGCAATCTCACCGAGGCGCCGGTCCGCGTCCTCGGCACACCGCGCGGGGAGGCTGAGGAGCGGGCTCTGGCCCTGCTGGATAAGGTGGGGCTGTCCGGGCGGGAAACCGCCTATCCCTGTGAGCTTTCCGGCGGGCAGCAGCAGCGGGTGGCCATCGCCCGCGCCCTCAATATGCAGCCGGACATCCTGTTTTTCGACGAGCCTACCTCTGCCCTCGATCCCGAACTGACCGGCGAGATACTCAAGGTCATCCGCGGACTGGCGGACGAGCATATGACCATGGTTATCGTTACCCACGAGATGTCCTTTGCACGCGACGTATCCGATCGGGTGCTCTTCATGGACGGCGGTGTGATTGTCGAGCAGGGGGATCCCCGTCAGGTGATTGAACATCCGCTCAATGAGAGGACCCGCGCGTTTCTGTCACGGTTCCACCAGGAATAGGAGAGGGTTATGAAGCAGAAAAAATCGGCCAAACCCATCGCCGCCGGTTCCGGCGGACGACGGCCAGAAGTCGCGGGCTGGCGGGAGGAAAGCCCCGCCCTGCCCATCCTGCTGCTGGTGCTGGCAGGACTGCAGATGGTCTTCGCGCTGGCGATGTATCTGGTGGCGCAGGCTTTCATCTGGCAGTTTGCCCTGGTGTTCTTCCTGCTGTCGGCGGGTGGAGCCGCCGCGTCCTTTTTCCTGTTTTCCCGCTTCCGCGGGGCGGCGGTCACCCTGCGGATTGTGTCCTATCTGGTGGCGTTGGCCCCCGCCCTGCTGATACTGGCGACCACCCTGCCGATGTTTATGCAGGGGCAGGAACAGGGATACACCGTGGACGACTGGCAGTACGTGCAGAGCATCCTCGTGGTGCTGGTGTGCTCGCAGGGACTGGCGGGATTATTGGCGGCGCTGCCCATCATGGCCGCCAATGCCCGGTCTCGTAATGCTTTTGACCTGATCACCCTGCGTATTTTTTCCTTCGTCGCTTTGATGGGTGTGATCGCCACCATGGCTTACCCGATGCAGAGCGGCGCCCTGGGCGCCGACGGCGCTTACAGCGGCACGGTTTACGCACTGTGCCTGCTTTTGCTCATCTGCGTGCTGGGCCTGCTGATCGTCTCGCTGGTCACCCGTTCCTCCCGGGAGCACAGGCAGGAGCAGCCGGCGGCTGATAAACAGAAGTAGAGAAGCGGACCGCCTGCGCGGTCCGCTTTTTAATCGCCTATATAAAACACGGGCGGCCTCTGAAGGTCGCCCGCCGCTCATTCCGTTCTTTATTTTTCGGTCAGCCGGGTTTCCGCGTTGCGCAAAAGATTGAACAGGGAAGAGGCAAACAGCGGATACTCGCTGGAGATGTTGTCCGGTACGATCATGGGAGCCTCGTCGGCTTTCAGGCCCGGCTCGCCGTCGACGCTTTGACCGGCGGCTACCTGTTGGATACGCGCGGCGGTCACGGACAGCTCTCCGCCCACGGTGGGCTGGAACAGGTAACCGGGTACCGAGAACATGGCGGCGGGATTTTTGGGATTCGCCGAATAGAGCAGACGGAAAACCGAATATACCGACAGGGTCAGATAGGCCGACACCTCGGTGGTCAGCATTTTGTTGTTGCAGCGCTGGAGCAGATCAAATATAATATTGAGTGAATTGAGGACAAGCTTTTTGTTCAGCACCGGCAGGACGCTGCCGCGGAAGCGGTTGTCCTTGGCGCCCGTATCGTTGTCGGGGATTTCTTCCACGGCGATGACCGCGCCGGTTTTATCAGCGGTACGCCCCAGCAGATAGTCACAAGATACATCGTAATAATCCGCCGCACGCACCACAAAATCCAGTCCGCATTCCCGGATTCCTTTTTCATAATGGGACAACAGCGCCTGCGAGACCTGCAGGTCTGCCGCAACCTGCTTCTGGCTGACACCGCGCTCTTTCCTCAGCAGGGTCAGAATCCTTGGAAAAGCGGAATTCATAGCGTCTTCTCCTCAAAATAAAATAAACAGCACAGTCCCGCGCGCGAAAGGTCTACTGGGCACAGTCTATACTGCATGTAATGATTATACCGTCTTTGATACGTTTTGTAAATCGTCAAATTGCGAGTTTTGGGAGGAAATTTTAATGCAAAGCTACAAAATCTGTCTCATCCGGCACGGGATTACCCGTGCGAACGAGGAGGGGCTGTACGTGGGAAAAACCGATTTACCGCTGTCTCCGTCGGGATTGTCCCGTCTGATCGGGCGAAAAAAAGACTCTCTGTATCCGCCGGCAACCCGCTTTTTCGCGCCGCCGCTGGCCCGGTGCCGGCAGACCCTGTCGGTGTTGTATCCCGGCTGTACGCCGGAGGACACCCCCGGCCTGTCCGAATGCGATTTCGGCCAGTGGGAGGGAAAATCCGCCGCCGCGCTGCAGGGGGACGAGCCGTTTCAGAAGTGGCTGACGGGGGAGAGCAACGACATACCCGGGGGCGAGAGCGCGGCGGCGTTTCAGCAGCGGGTCACTGCCGCCTTCCAGCAGCTGGCCCAGTCGCTGATGCAGAGCGGGGATACCGACGCAGTGGTGTGCGCCCCCGGCGGGGTGATCTCCCTGCTTATGACCGCCTTCGCGCTGCCCCGCCTGTCCATGAAGGACTGGGCGGCGGAGGACGGGCAGGGCTTTCTGGTGCGGCTGACCCCCGGCATCTGGATGCGGGAGCCGGTTATGGAATGCGTCTGCATGGTGCCCTGACCCCGCCGACGGCAGCCGGCGGAAACCGAAAGGAGGCAGCGCCATGAAAATCGCGGGAATCGTAGCGGAATACAATCCTTTTCATAAAGGGCATGCCCTGCATATTGAGCGTACCCGCGCCCCCGGGGGCGGCTCCCCGCCAGTTGGCGGACCCCCACCAGTCGGTGGGGGAGCGACCCATGTCGTGGCGGTGATGAGCGGCAGCTTCGTACAGCGGGGGGAGCCCGCCCTTCTGCCCAAGGCGGACCGGGTCCGCGCCGCCCTGCTGGGGGGGGTGGACCTGGTGCTGGAGCTGCCTCTGCCGTGGGCCCTTTCGTCGGCAGAGGGGTTCGCTTTTGGAGCGGTGTCGATTCTCGAATCGCTGGGCTGTGTGGATATGCTCAGCTTCGGCAGCGAATGCGGCGACGCGCAGCGGCTGGAGCGGGTGGTATCGGTCATGGAGGAGGAACGGTTTTCCTCCCTGCTGCGGTATCATCTGGATCACGGCATCTCCTTTCCCGAAGCGCGGCAGCGCACGGTGAAGGAGCTGGCGGGGGAGAAAACCGCCGCTCTGCTGGAAAGTCCGAACAACACATTGGGGATCGAGTATATCAAGGCGCTGCGCCGCCTGTCCTCCGCGATGACGCCTTACACCATCCGGCGGCTGGGGGCTGGCCACGATGAGGAACGGCCGGTGGGGGACGTGGCCTCCGCCAGCTATATCCGCCGGCTGTACCGGGCGGGCCGGGTGATCGACGCGGCCGCCTACCAGCCCCGCGGGGTGTGCCCCGTGGTGGATGAGGCCCTGCGGGCAGGCCGCTGTCCTGCGGAAGAAGAGCGGCTGGAGCGGGCGGTGCTGGCCCGTCTGCGCACCCTGACGGCCCAGGAGCTGGCCGCTCTGCCCGGTGTGTCGGAGGGATTGGAGAACCGGCTGTACGAGGGCGTTCGTCGGGCGGGGAGCCTGCCTCAGCTGTACGGGCTGATCAAAACCAAACGATATCCCCTGACACGGCTGCGCCGTCTGGTCTGGTCCGCCTTTCTCGGCGTTCCCGCCGGGTGGGAGCGACAGGCTCCGCCCTATATCCGCGTGCTGGGAGCGGGGCCGGGTGGCAGGGAGATCCTTACCGCGGCCAAACAGGCTCGCCGGGAGCGTGGGGGACTGCCTCCCCTCGTATCCCGCGCGGCCCAATTCGAACAGCTGGACGACCGGTGCCGCGCCCTGTTCGCCCTGGAGTGCCGGGCGACCGATCTGTACGCCCTTTCGCTCCCCACGCCGCCGCCCTGCGGCGCGGAGTGCACCACCGGTATGATTAAACAGGGATGGGATTGACCATCTTCAGAAATAATTAAGGCGATTTCGTTGTTTCTATTCCCTTTTTCGCTTGTCGCTCGGGCAAGAGTAGAGTATACTACTGTATACGGGTTTTACTGTCATACGGTAGGGACAGGCCGGTGAAGGGCGCGGACCCGTTTGTCTGTATGATGACTGTGGGAAAGTATATTCGTCTCGCAGAGAAACGTTGACCGGAAGGGAAGGTGATGCAGTGGGGATGCTGCGAAAGGCGGGGGGCGCTGTCGCCAACTATATTCGCAATACCGACCGTCTCCTGCTCCTCTTATGCGCGGCTGCCTCCGTTTATGGCTGCCTTCTGGTTTATTCCGACGCTCAAACCTCCGGCGGGGGACGGATGGCCTATCTGGTCCAGTTCCTGGCCTGCGGGCTGGGGTATGTCGCCGCCATCGTTATATCCAAAATCGACTATGAGGTGATCTGCCGCTTCTGGCCGGTGCTGGCGGTAATTTCCCTGGGACTGATGGCGCTGACCTTTACACCGCTGGGGCTCAACGTGGCGGGCACCGACGACACCGCCTGGCTGCGGCTGAGCCTGGGGCCCATCAAGACCACCTTCCAGCCGGCGGAGCTGCTGAAGATTGTTTTCGTCATCACCTTCGCCCTGCATCTGACCAAGGTGCACGAGACCATCAACCGGCCCCTGACCGTGCTGCTGCTCTGTCTCCACGGCCTGTTCCCGGTGGGGCTGGTGTTCCTTCAGGGCGATTATGGTACTGCGTTGGTCTTTATTTTTATTTTCATCTGCATGCTTTTCGCCGGCGGTTTGCGCCCGCTGTATTTCCTGGTGGGTCTGATCGGTGTAACCGCCACCGTCCCTATACTATGGCAGGTCATCGGGCAGGACAAGCGTGACCGTATCCTCAGCCTGATCTTTGTGGACGATTACCTGTCCACCACCGGCTGGCAGCAGTACCTGGGGGTGGTAGCCCTCGGCTCGGGCAAGTTGTGGGGCGTGGGCTATATGCAGGGCGGCGACCATCAGGTTTACGCCCGCAACAACGACTTCGTCTTTACGGTGGCGGGGGAGGAATTCGGCTTTATCGGCGCTATTGCCGTGATCGCGATTCTGCTGGCCATTGTACTGGTGATCATGCGGGATGCCATGAAGGCAAAGGATCGGCTGGGTATGCTGCTGTGTACCGGCATGATGTCCCTGATCGGCTTCCAGTCCCTTATCAACATCGGCATGACCCTGCGGGTGATACCGGTCATCGGCATCACCCTGCCCTTTTTCAGTTCCGGCGGCAGTTCGGTGGCCACTTTGTATTTGGGGATCGGGCTGGTGCTCAGCGTCTATTATTCCAGCCGCACCCGGGTGCGCAATACGATTTTTGTGAAAAAGGTATGATTTTATCCCGTAAGGGAAAAATCACAAATATTTGTTTCTTTTTTATCAATGTCCTGATATAATAAAGCTTGGATTCATTCGGTTCAATACAATATCTGGGAGGTAATCACATGCTGGTATCGGCAAAGGACATGCTGCAGAAGGCCGCCGCGGGCCATTACGCTGTTGCGCAGATCAACATCAATAATCTGGAATGGACCAAGGCGGTTCTGCTCACCGCGCAGGAGCTGCAGTCTCCGGTCATCCTCGGTGTCTCCGAGGGCGCGGGCAAGTATATGTGCGGTTTCAAAACGGTGACCGCGATGGTCAAGGCGATGGTGGAGGAGCTGAATATCACCGTTCCGGTGGCGCTGCATCTCGACCACGGCTCCTATGAGGGTGCCCTGAAATGCATCGAGGCGGGTTTCTCTTCGATCATGTTCGACGGCTCCCATTATCCCATCGAGGAAAACATCCAGAAAACCCGTGAGCTGGTGAAAATCTGCGGTGAGAAGGGGATTTCCCTGGAGGCCGAGGTGGGCTCCATCGGCGGCGAGGAGGACGGCGTCATCGGCGGCGGCGAAATCGCCGATCCGAACGAGTGCAAGATGATCGCCGACCTGGGCGTCTCCTTCCTGGCGGCGGGCATCGGCAACATCCACGGCGTGTATCCCGCGAACTGGAAGGGCCTGTCCTTCGAAACGCTGGAGAAGATTCACGAGCTGACCGGCGGCCTGCCCCTGGTTCTCCATGGTGGCACCGGCATCCCCGATGAAATGGTCAAGAAGGCGATTTCGCTGGGCGTGGCCAAGGTCAACGTCAACACCGAGTGCCAGCTGTCCTTCGCGGCCGCTACCCGTCGGTATATCGAAGAGGGCAAGGATAAGCAGGGCAAGGGCTTCGACCCCCGCAAGCTGCTGGCTCCCGGC
>JAAWQC010000072.1 GCA_022800315.1 Clostridiales bacterium | reverse complement strand
ATGCCGTTTTTGCGCATGACCCAAGTGAAAAGGTCATATCCGTTTGTCAGTTCTGTATTAACCGGCTGAATCGAATCCGCGCCAAAGATCATTGCCATATCCATACGCTCCTTATCTTTTGACCTCTTATCAGGTCTTACCTATTACAGAGAAAATGGTGTGATTATTGTAAAGCAATTATCGGTAAATTTGATCGGCAACGCCGGCATATCCGTTATGCAACGTGAAAAAGCCCCCTTTTACGGCGCATGATCCCCTGCCGGTCGTCCCTCGGCACTTTCTGATCACACCCGGGCCCCCTCTCTGAGAGCGGTGATATTTCGATCACCATCCCATACTTTTGTCCCACGGCAATGTCTCCGTAAGCCTTTCCCCCCGATCATAAGCCTCTGCGTAAAATCATCTGTCGATAGGGCGGTTCAATATTGCTATATTTGTTAGTATGTGGTACATTACAAGCAAATAGATAGTTCACAAATGGAGGGATTCTGTTGAAATTGTTTAAGGCGACCACGATCTGCTTTTTCGCCGCTCTTCTCTTCCTCACCTCCTGCCAGGGGGTATCCCACAAGGACCCGGGCGATACCGCTTCTCAGAAGGAAACGACAACGACCACCTCCGCCACGCAAAGCACGGAGCAGGAGCCGGAGGAACGGATCGTGATCAGCCCCGTGGACAGCGATCAAGATATCATCGGTTTCGACAACGGCGGTCAGATGTATTGCTATTACCAGTCGGAATGGGAATTGGCCGGTGAAAAA
The DNA here is from genome assembly GCA_022800315.1 of Clostridiales bacterium. GTDB lineage: Bacteria > Bacillota > Clostridia > Oscillospirales > Acutalibacteraceae > Avimonas_A. Next base: position 2,148 of record JAAWQC010000072.1, on the reverse strand, counting down.
GCGACGGTGGAGCTGTACATCGACGCACATCCCGACGAAAACGGTATTTTAGGGCTGCAGGACGGGCAAATGTGGTCCCTGATCGTCCGGATGGGCGATAAAGTGTACCCCATCCTGTCCAAGAAATACGTTATGTTTGGCCCGGTGAACTATTACCTGACGCAGGGTTCGGACCCTTCCTCCTCCCATTTAATCGTTTTCATACAGTGGGGCGAGGGAATCGAAATATACGAATATGAGTTGGATACAAAAATGTCCGCTTTTACAGGAAAAAAGGGTTATGGTTTCGATGAAACCATTATCGCTTATAGCAAGGGGGATTACCCTCGCATCCATCAGGAAATCAAAAAGGGCATGCAATAACCGACGAAAAGTCCCCGTACCCTCAACCGGGGTACGGGGACTTTCTTTATTGCTGCGACTAGTCAGTACCTGATGAACTTATCCACCGACGATAAATAAACTGGTAGTATTAGATATTCTTGTCATAGATGTCACGGATCGCTTCCGCAGTATAAAGGCCCATTTCATGGAAGTTGCAGTGAAAAAACATCGCGTCTATCTCCTGGTCATGAAAAATCGGTTCGTCGTAAATCGTGGTCATATTGGTTGTATTGATCTCTTTTAAGCCGCTGTGTTCCACAACTTTCATCGGTTGTTCATAGACAAGGCTTCGCTTACTAATGATCGTATTGGCCCAGCGCCTCCCTTTTGTATCTCCAGGAGCGATATACAGATTACTTCCTCTGGCCTGATGATTACCGGACGCATTGGTGTGGCAGACATAATACAAGTCTGCCGGCCAGGCGTTTGCCTCCGCAACCCGCCGCACAAGCTCCGCATCACCGTAACTGTTGCGGTTGCCGCGTCTGACGGAAAACCCGAACCCCTTCAAAAACTTTTCCACATAATCCATATAGACATTGCAATGTTTATTTTCGCTGCAAGACGAATCGTAAGAGCAGGGGTTATCAAATTGATGCAGTGCCGGAGAGAGATAAATTTTCATCGCCCTTATCACCGGTGTTGTAGTGGCGGCGGCCGTATAGGCGAAAAACTGCATATCCAGCCGTTCATTGAGGTCAACGGCATCGGCGGTGCGGACGGCATCGCCGCCGGCCGCCGGAACGGCTAGGGTGCTTTTGACCGACAGGGCGCTGTCCTCAGGCTTCAGCAGGATGGTGCGTCCAGTACTGATGCCGATAACGGGGACCCCTTGGTCGGCGAGTTCCTGCGCAGCGCTGAATACACAAGCTCTCCAGCCCATATAGTTGTCGCTCATCAGAGCGGGCAGTATATCGCTTTCGCCGCCCTCCGGCAGCGACACGCCGCAGTTCTGAAGGATATCCCGCACCACCTGAAGGGAATCCGCCGCGTCATCCTGCGGCTTATCCATAAGGGTCCATTGAATGATGCTGTTGTATTGAGAACCGGTCATATTACATTTCCTTTCTGTTCAGCGTGGATAAAAATTACCACAGGTATTCCAGAACCGACTCATTCCGACCGTACACGGCGCTAACCGGCGCATCGTTGCAGGCGATCGTGCCGCTGTACCACAGAGCGATCTGTTCTCTGGTCAGGTCCGACGGACTGAAGGGTTCCCATTCGGCGGGTTCGCCCTCGCGCTTCGGCTCGGTTGCCCCATAAACAGTGCCGAAATGTCCGACCTCTTCCGTAGCCTGCAGAAAATGGCCGCATTCGCGGTCGAAACTGCAATTTTTCGAAGAATCCGTATTGCCGATAAAACCGGGGACATAGCCAAAGCCTGCCAGCATGGAGGAAAAGGTGGTCATCCAGTTGTGGGAGACGCTCCAGTTGCCGTCGATCGCGGCAAACAGGGCGACGCCATTATCGTCGGGGACTCCCAGCGCTTTGGCTGCCTGAATCAAACGGATAGCGTCATTTGTGCCGTCAGCAGAGGAAACTCCCCGTTCAGTCAAATCATTGAATGTCAAAGCGATTTTCGTTTTTTTCCTGTGGAGGAATTCAGCCTCCTCCGCTGTAACAGCAGATGTCCCGGATATATTGCGGCACCAGAATGAGGGTATGCCGTTTTTGCGCATGACCCAAGTGAAAAGGTCATATCCGTTTGTCAGTTCTGTATTAACCGGCTGAATCGAATCCGCGCCAAAGATCATTGCCATA
>JAAWQC010000030.1 GCA_022800315.1 Clostridiales bacterium | reverse complement strand
GCCGGTGATATCACCGGCTTCCCTCCCTTCTCCTTATCTTCTCCCCGACCCTTGAACTTCCCCACAGGCCGGCCTCAGGCCGTATGTACGCTCAGCTTCCGTCCGTCGTGGGGAGCATTCTTGGGGATGCGGACCACGTATTCGATGTAGTCCTCGGTCTCGGATTTCTCCGCCTGGGCGTCGATGCCCGAACGGCGCATGGTATCCACCGCGTGGTTGACCGTGTTGAGGAACAGGCGCACATCCCGTATCAGGGGGGTGGGTCTTTTCCGCTTCTCCCGTCCCGCCAGCAGCTCCTCCACCAGCCGCTCGGTGGCCGCCACCGTCAGCGGACCCTCGATCACGCGGTTCAACAGGGCGCCCCGCCTGTCGTCGTCGGTCACCCGCAGCAGGGCGCGGGCGTGGCGCTCGGAGAGGCCAGCTTCGATCATACGCTCCCGCTGTTCGGCGGGCAGGCGCAGGAGCCGCAGCTTGTTGGCCACAGTGGGCTGGGTACAGCCCAGTCGCTGTGCCGCCTCCTCCTGTGTCAGGCCGTACACCTGTATCAGCCGGCGGAAGCCCTCCGCCTCTTCGAAGCAGTTCATATCCTCCCGCTGTAAATTCTCGATCAGGGCCAGCAGGGCGCTCTGCGCCCCCTTGGCCTCCACCTCAATACAGGGGATTTCCTTTAGGCCCGCGATTTTGGCCGCCCGCCAGCGTCTTTCCCCCGCCACCAGCACCGGTATGCCGCCGTGAAAGGTGATGCTCACCGGCTGCAGCATACCGTTTTCGCTGAGGCTCTGGGCCAGCTCCAGCAGCTTTTCATAACTGAAATTCCGCCGGGGCTGGTCGGGATTAGGACGCAGGTCAGCCGTGGGCACCATCAATATTTTGCCGCCGTTCTTATAGCGTTGTCCGCCCATGTCCTTATGCCACTGTCCGTTTCCCAGCATTCGCCCACTTCCTTTCGTCCGGCGGCGGAGCCTGTCCCACAGAAAAACCCCCGCCGCGCGATGTCTCCATCGTACCGGTGGGGGTGCCGTTCCGGCCGCTGTCCGGCCGGGGCGAAAAGGCGGGAATCCGGTCGCCGGGCCCGCTCGCTCGTCTTCGGGACACGCCCCACAATGTCAGCATAACACGGAGCGCGTCGTTCTGGTGTCGGTTCCTGTTGTCGGAACCGGTCTTTTACAGGGGTTGTTTCGCTATTTTTGCCGCCTGCCGCGGGAAGCGGTCGGGGGTGGGCGAAAGCTTATCAATCCGCAGGATTTTTCGGGAAGCGGGCCCCTCCTCCCCCACGCCGGGCAGGGTCCGCTGGTCTACAGCAGCCAGTTCTCCCCCCAGCTGGGAGATGGCCGACGCAGCCTCCCGCGCTTCCCGGCCGCCATCCGGCCCCTTCATGGCAAGGAACTGCCCGCCCGTCTTCACCAGCGGCAGGCAGTATTCGCACAACACCGGCAGCGAGGCCACCGCCCGGGCCGTCGCCACGTCGTAGGTCTCCCGCCGCCCTTTCCGGCGTCCGACCTCCTCCGCCCGCCCGTGGAGGAACTCCGCCTCGATACGCAGGGCGGTACACAGCTCCTTCAGAAAGGTCAGGCGCTTGTTCAGGCTGTCCAGCAGGGTGAGGCGCAGGTCGGGACGCATGATTTTCAGCGCCACGCCGGGAAAACCCGCACCGGTGCCCACGTCGATGAGGCGCGGCCCTTCCCCCTCCTCACGCGGCGGAGGCAGGGAATCCAGCGCTGTCAGGCTGTCCACAAAGTGCTTGATCTCCATCTCCCGCGGGTCGGTGATGGCGGTCAGGTTCATCTTCCCATTCCATTCCACCAGCAGGGCGGCGTAGAGGTCGAACCGCTCCGCCTGCTCCCCCGTGAGGGGGATGCCGCAGGCCGCGGCGGTGTCGATGAGACGCTGTATATTGATCATGGTGTTACCTCCTCTGCGCGGCCGCTTACTCCTGTCCACGAGTTGTTGAGCAGTCACCCTCCTCCGCTGGAACGGCGGAAGACGACGCGGCCTGGTTCTGGCACAGCCAGATAATCAGCACCGACACGTCGGCCGGGCTAACCCCGCTGATACGGGAGGCTTGCCCGATGCTGCGGGGCCGTACCCGGTTCAGCTTCTCCCGCGCCTCCATACGCAGGCCGGTGATGGCGGCGTAATCCATACCTTCCGGCAGCAGGCGGCTTTCCAGCCGCCGCATCTCCTCCACCGCCGCCTGCTGGCGGCGGAGATAGCCCTCGTATTTCAGCTCCACCTCAACCTGCTCGGCAATCAGTGGCGGCAGCCCGGGACGCTCCGGGTCGACGGGGGCCAGACAGTCGTAGGTGATCTGGGGGCGCTTCAGCAGCTCGTCCAGCCGGATGCCGGTGTTGAGCGGCGTTGTTCCACGTGAAACAAGCAGGGCGTTGAGAGTCTCGTCGGGCGCGACGGTCCGGCCGTGGAGACGGCCGAGCTCCGTCTGCTTGGCCTCCCGCCGGGCGGTAAAGTGCGCCCAGCGGGTATCGTCGATCAGCCCTGCCTCCCGTCCGAGGGGGGTCAGGCGTTCCTCCGCGTTGTCCTGCCGCAGCAGCAGGCGGTATTCCGAACGGGAGGTCATCATCCGATAGGGGTCGCTGCACCCCTTGGTCACCAGATCGTCCACCAGCGTGCCGATATAGCTGCTGGCCCGGTCCAGCAGGAGGGGTTTGTGTCCGCGGATTTTCAGCGCGGCGTTGGCCCCCGCCACCAGCCCCTGGGCCGCGGCCTCCTCGTAGCCCGAGCTGCCGTTGAACTGCCCCGCGCCGTACAGACCGGGAATGCGCAGGAATTCCAGGGTGGCGTCCAGCTGCAGCGGGTCGCAGCAGTCGTATTCGATGGCGTAGGCAGGGCGCATGACCTTCACCCGCTCCAGCCCCGGTATGGTCTTCAGAAAGGCCAGCTGTACGTCCAGCGGAAGCGAGGAGGACAGCCCCTGCAAATACATCTCCTCGGTATACCGTCCGCAGGGTTCGATGAACACCTGATGCCGCTCCTTGTCCGCGAAGCGAACGATTTTATCCTCGATACTGGGACAGTAGCGGGGCCCCACCCCCTCGATCCTGCCACCGTAAAGGGGTGAGCGGTGAAGGTTGTCGAGAATCACCCGTTTGGTCGCGTCCCCCGTCCAAGTGATGTGGCAGTCGGTGAGGTTTCGCAGCTCCCTGTCGGTTTCGAAGGAGAAGGGGATCACCGGATCGTCCCCCGGCTGGCGCTCCAGACCGGAGAAATCGACGCTGGAGCGCAGCACCCGCGCCGGTGTGCCGGTTTTGAAGCGGCGGAGCTCCACCCCCAGCGAGAGCAGGGAGGCGGTGAGATCCACCGCGGCGAACATGCCGTCCGGCCCGCCGTTGTAGCTCACGTCTCCAACGAAAATTTTCCCTTTCAAAAAGGTGCCGGTGGCGATGACCACCGCTTTGGCCCGGTATTGGGATTCCAGACGGGTGGTGAGCAGCCAGTCTCCCCCCGCCCCGCGCTTCAGCCCCGTCACCTCTGCCTGTATCAGGTCCAGGCCGTCGGCCCGCTCCAGCGTGTGCTTCATCCGCTCGGAATATGCGCGGCGGTCGATCTGTGCCCGCAGGGAGTGGACCGCCGGGCCCTTCCCCCTGTTGAGCATACGGGATTGGAGCAGGGTGTCGTCCGCCGCTCGGCCCATTTCACCGCCCAGCGCGTCGATTTCGCGCACCAGGTGGCCCTTGGCTGTGCCGCCGATGCAGGGATTGCAGGGCATGTTGCCCACCCAGTCCAGATTCAGGGTAAAAATTGCTGTGGAGCAGCCCAGGCGGGCGGCGGCCAACGCCGCCTCGATTCCCGCGTGGCCCGCTCCGATCACCGCTACTTCGTATTCCCCTGCAATAAAATTCATGGAGCCATCGTTCCTTTTACTATATGTATATTATCTACATATATCTACACATTTCAATAAACCTGTTCCCTTTACAAAAGGAAATCCTCGTAAGAAGGCCACGGTCACTCCGCTCATGTCTCCCCCGGTATATGGGCCATGCGCAGCGGATCAGCCCGCTGTTTTATTCTACCACGTCACACCGGCCCGCCGCAAGGGCATATCCCCCGTCCGAGAGGCATATCCTCTTGATAGAAGAAAAAAAGGGGGAGCCTCCATGCGTTTGTGTTCAACCTTTTCCCTGTTTGGCTGCCTGCGGCTGAAAAAACTGCTGCGCCCTGCCGCCGCGGTGCTGGCCGCCTGCCTGCTGGCAACCGTTTCAGTCTCCACCCTGTTCCACGCGGCGGCGGCCTCCGCCTCCGTGTCAGCCATGGCGGGGGGCAGGCTGACGGCTGAAAGCGCGGACAGCGATCAGAAGCTGGCCGCCCTGATGTACCATCACTTGCTGAAAAAGGCAGAGAACACCCGTTACCAGGGGAACGGTATCGTGACCTATACCGAAGATTTTGAGAGCCAGCTGAAATGGCTGTCGGACAACGGCTTTGCCTCGGTGACCCCCGCGCAGGTGGAGGCGTTTCTGTATAACGGCCAGGCCCTGCCCGCCCGGGCGGTTCTGATTACCTTTGATGACGGGTATCTCAGCAACGCGGTGTACGCCGCGCCCCTGCTGCGGCAGTACGGCTTTACCGCCACCGTGTTCCTCGTCACCGGCAAGCTCAGCTCCTCCTCCCCCGCCTTCGACCCTGCGGGCATCCAGATGATGAGCGCCGCCGAGCTGGAGAGCTGCGCCGACGTGTTCACCTACGCCTCCCACACCGACGACCTCCATCAGGCGGTGGGCCAAGGCCGTTCCGCCCTCACCGAGGGGAGCGCGGAAACCCTCCGGGCGGATCTGCAAAAAAGCCTCGCCGTCATAAACTCACTGAAAAACGGCAGTTGCACCGTGTTCTCCTACCCTTACGGTTTCGTCAACGACCGGGTGCGGGAGGAACTTAAAGAGGCGGGTATCCGCGTCGCCTTCCGCGCCGCGGGGGGTGTCATCACCGCCGATACGGATCCCTATGATTTGCCCCGATACGATATTTCCTATCAGGTCACGCTGACTAAATTCGCCGAGTATATGAAAAACGTTATGTAGTCAGTCGTAATTTACTATTAGTATTTTTATAAATATATATACAATACGCGATCTTATGTAAATACTATTTGTATTTGTTGTTTGTTTTAATACAATCAGAAATTGGTTTAAATAATTATTTTGCCCGCTATTGGCGGTTTTATTCACTGACGAAGTGATTTTTATCCCCTCTCACTTTTTCATTTTCAGGTAACCCATTTGAAAATAAAGAACGGACCGTGATACGGCCCGTTCTTTTTATGTCCTAACACCCTATTTCTGGCGGCGGAAAACCTGATCCAGTATAAACAGGATCGGCGCGAGGATAAAGCACAGGTACATCACGACCTGGGGCAGAATTTCCTCATTGGCCGTCACCAGCAAATTGAGAACGAGGCAAAGAACCCCCGCCAGCAGGATGACGATGCTGCTCACCAGCAGAGGGGTGATGAGGGGCGGCTTTTCATCCACCGGTTTCCCCTGCCGTTCCGACCGGTTAATATTGGTTAGGAGCCAGTCGAGGGGCACCTGAAAGATGTCGCAGATTTTTTGCAAACCGTCGGCGTCGGGCATGGCAGTACCGGATTCCCAACGGGAGATCAGCTCCCGAGGCACCTCCAGCTTATCGCTGAGCTGTTCCTGTGTCATGTTCGCCTGATTGCGGAGCAAAACCACTTTTTCTGAAAAGGTCATGGACGGATTCTCCTCTGACAGATATTCGACGGTAACCGCCGGGGATGGCGGCAGGGTTCACTCCGCCGCCGGCTCCTCCGGAAGGTGATCCGGTGTTTCCTCCGTCGATTCCAGCAGCTTCTGCTGGGTTTTCAGCAGTTCGCGGGCCATCAGCAGGATGTATTCCTGTGACGCTGGGCGCAGGGTGGCAAAAAGTTCACTAAACTCTTTTTCATATAACGAGGAGTTAAACATCTCCCCATCTCCATAGCGAAGCCAAGCCTCACTGACCGGGAAGGTGGAGCAAATCAGCTTAATTGTTTTTTCCGATAACGGATTTTTTCCCCTCTCAATCATGGAGAGAAAGGTCTGTGTCAACCCCAGTTGTTCTGCGAACTCTTTTTGACTGACATTTAAGGCTTTACGCAACGCTTTTATTCGCTCCTGCACATTATCCCTTCTTCCTCATAATGCTTATAGAATAGCAAATATTTGCCTCTATATCAATAACCATGTGCCGTTTCTTTAAATATTTACTATTTTCACTTGTCTATAATGTAATTATTTGCTATTATATTAGTAAATAATTTATATTATAGGAGGCTTATTTATGAGCTGTACAGATAAAACACGATTTGCTGCCGCTGTTTATCGTCAGTTGTCCCCTGAAAACCGCCATACCCTGTTGTCCCTGGCGCAGGCGGCAAAAGCGGCGGAAGAGAGAGGTATTCGGGAGGCGCCCAAAAGCGTGCCTCCTGCCAGAAGGCGGCCGGCTTCACATTCCCCCGCCGACCGGGGGCCATGGCCGCCGGCGGAGCCAACCCTGCTGCTGTTCCGTCCTCTGACTCAGCCCGTCCTCGGCCATAACGCCATCGCCCCTTACGGCGAAACGGCGCGGCAGCCGCTGGGACTGGGGCTGCGGGACTGGCTCCGCCGGTATTACGCGGGTCAGCCGGTGAATATCGGCGGCGTCCCCGCCCGAATCGGCGACCTGCTCATAGCGGCGGGGGACATACTGCCCGTCACCTGTTATTATCTCGATGAAACCGGGCCGAAGCCGGTCACTCCCCGCTTTGAGGACGCTCAGACGGTGCTGGAGGACTGGGAACGCCGGTGGGAACAGAACGGACGGGAGTGATGAGGTTTGCGGGGATGACCATCGCAGACAGGATGTCTGCGGCTCCCCTACAACCATAATCGAATGTATCCGGTTTCCAGGTTGTTTGTCTCTCTAAACACCATATAACGCTATTTTTGTAACAGTAGGGGCAATACCGTCGACCGCCGCCGGCGGCGGAAACAGGGAGACGGGGTGGGCGCAGCGGCGGGAGCATCATGAGGCGATTTATCCGCCGATATGAGGCGACCTTTACCGCAAGAGACTACAGATAATAACCGGTGCGCCACCCTTATACCGCCTTTTTCGTCCCTTTTTGGCGGAACAAAAAGGGACCGCTAACACCGCACAGGCGCAAAAAACAGCTATACTCCACTGGGAATAACTCATTCTACCCCGTATCTGTTGCCCATCATCCCATAAACAAACCGGCCGTGGAAAGGTTCACACGGCCGGTTTCCTTTATTCGTTTATTCCTCGGTGGATTCTTCCGCCTCGTCCGTTTCGCCTTCAAAGGCCTCACCCGCCAGCACTTCGGCGGGATCGGTTGCGACATTACCTGTCGCGACAGTGTCTGTCGCCGCGGTTTCCGCAGCCCCCGCCCCTTCCGAAACGTCGCCGATCACGGCGGAGTCCGCATCCAGCTCCTCCTCATGCTGGGTGCGGACGAGCGAAACGATGCGGACCCCGTCCTGCAAGCGCATCACCCGCACGCCCTTGGAGGGACGGCGGCACAGACGAACCTCTTCCACCCGCATGCGGATGACGATGCCGTCGGAGGAAATCAGGATGATATCGTCCTCGGGATCGACCACCTTGATGGCCGCCACGTCGCCAAAGGTCCCGGTATGGTAGTTGGTCAGGCCCTTGCCGCCGCGGGACTGGATGCGGTAATCGGTCAGTTCGCTGCGGCGGCCGTAGCCGGTCTCGGTGATGGTCAGCAGCTGCCCGCCCTCACGGCAGACCGACATACCGATGACCTCGTCGCCCTCCTGCAGGGTCAGGGCCTTCACGCCGCGGGCGGTACGGCCCACCACGCGGGCATCGTTTTCGTCGAAGCAGATGGCCATGCCCTTGCGGGTGCCCACCATCAGCTTCTGATAGCCGTCGGTGACCCGCACCCACGCCAATTCGTCGCCCTCGTCCAGATCAATGGCGATCAGTCCGTTTTTACGGGCGTTCTGGTAGGCGTTCAGCCGGGTGCGCTTGATGATGCCCTGCCGCGTCACCATACAGAGGTAGCGGTCCTCCTCGAATTCGGAGACGTGAATCATGGCCGTGACCTTCTCTTCCGCCTGCAGGGGCAGGAGGTTGACCACGTTCATGCCCTTGCTGGTGCGGCTGCCCTCCGGTACCTCGTAGCACTTCAGCCGGTACACCCGGCCCGCGGAGGTGAAGAACATCACATAATCGTGGCTGGAGCACAGGAACATGGTTTCGGGCACATCCTCGTCCCTCGTCTGCATACCCATGATGCCCCGCCCGCCGCGCCGCTGGGTCTTGTACACGTCGGCGGCCTGCCGCTTGATGTAGCCGCAGCTGGTCAGGGTCAGCACGCTCTCCTCCACCGGGATCAGGTCCTCGATATCCACCTCGCCGGATACGGCGGAGATGGAGGTGCGGCGCTCGTCGCCGTACTTGTCCCGCATGCGCAGGCATTCTTCTTTGACGATAGCCTTAACCTTGCCCTCGTCGGCCAGGATGGCCTCCAGCTCGGCGATGCGGGCGTGGAGCTGATTCAGTTCATCCTCAATCTTCTGCCGTTCCAGACCGGCCAGCTGGCCCAGACGCATCTTGACGATGGCGTCAGCCTGCACGTCGTCGAAGGCGAACCGCTCCATCAGGCGGGATTTCGCCAGCGGCACGTCGGCGGAGGAACGGATGATGCTGATGACCTCGTCGATGAAGTCGCAGGCCGTTTTCAACGCTTCGTAGATATGGGCGCGCTCCTTGGCCTTGCGCAGCTCGTAGAGGGTGCGGCGGGTGATGACCTCACACTGGAACTTGATGTATTCCTCCAGCATCTGCTTGAGGGTCAGGATCTTCGGCTCGCCGTTCACCAGGGAAAGCATGATCACACCGAAGGTGGTCTGCATCTGGGTATAGGCATACAGGCGGTTGAGCACCACCTGGGGGTTGGCGTCCTTTTTCAGGTCTATGACGATCCGCATGCCCTCGCGGCTGGAGTGGTCGACCACGTCGTGGATGCCCTCGATGCGCTTTTCATCGGCCATATCAATGATGGATTTGACCAGGTTCAGCTTGTTGACCTGGTAGGGGATTTCGGTGATGACGATCCGGAACCGGTTGCCATGCTCCTCAATCTCGGTGCGGGCGCGCACGATGACACGGCCGCGGCCGGTGGCGTAGGCTGCGCGGATGCCCGCGTGTCCCATGATGACGCCGCCGGTGGGGAAATCCGGGCCCTTGATATGTTCCATGATGGCGGACATGTCCGCCTCCGGGTCGTCGATCAGCAGGCAGATGGAGTCGATGACCTCACACAGGTTGTGGGGGGGGATGTTGGTCGCCATGCCCACCGCGATACCGGTGGAGCCGTTGACCAGCAGGTTGGGGAATCGGGAGGGCAGCACCAGCGGCTCCTGCAGGCGGTCGTCGTAGTTTGGACCGAAATCCACCGTCTCCTTGTCGATATCGGCCAGCATATCCAGCGACATCTTGCTCATACGGGCCTCGGTATATCGATAGGCGGCGGCGGGATGGCCGTCGATGGAACCGAAGTTGCCGTGGCCGTCCACCAGCGGGTAGCGCAGGGAGAAATCCTGCGCCATACGCACCATCGCGTCGTATACCGACGCATCGCCGTGGGGATGGTACCGTCCCAGCACCGAACCCACCGTATCGGCGCACTTGCGGTACGCCTTATCGGGGGTTAGGTTATTTTCGTGCATGGTGTAGAGGATACGGCGGTGCACCGGCTTGAGTCCGTCGCGGACATCGGGAAGGGCGCGTGCCACAATGACCGACATGGAATACTCGAGGAAGCTTTTCTTCATCTCGCGTTCCAGATCGACTCCGATCACCTTGTTTTCCTGCGTCGTTTGTTCGTCCATGATGGGTACCTTGCCTTTCTATGTCCGCCCGCGCCGGCTGGCGGCGGGTCGTGTCCGTATAGTGTTCGGCTTTATTTCGTCACCCGTTCAATCAGGGCGCGGAAGGCCTCCGGGTCCTCCGCCGCCGTCCACGGGACGGTCAGGGTGCCCGCCCCGCTCTCCAGCAGGACGGCATCCTTACGGCGGCGGGGATTCACATCCTCCCACGGGGTGAAATAGGTGAAGCCCTCCCGGTTGACCGCCATCCCCGACGCGGTAAAGGCGATGCGCACCGGGCGGAGGCTGCGGGTCAGCTTCCGGTTGGAAGCCGACAGGGCGATCCCGCTCACCAGCAGCAGCAGGGCGGTCCACAGCACGAAAGCGATGGCGATATCCGCTGGATAGGAAGTGGTGAAGCCCGCATAGCTCACCGATGCCATAGCGACGGGCAGCAGCAGGGGTATCTCCATCATCAGCCGCCAGCGCAGGCCGAAGGAGGAAAAGGAACGCCTGCGCACCCCCTCGGTGCAGGTGAGCATCAGCTCCACCGGCTCTCCCCCGTCCAGCACCGGAAGGGGCAGCGGTGCGCTCAACCGGGGCAGCAGCTGTCCCCGTATACGGCGCACCTGGGCCGGCACCGCGGTATACATCACCCGGCGCAGGATATCCGCATCATAGGGGGTGAGGTCCTCCGCCATCCACAGGATGGCACGGTTTTCCCGGTCGGTCAGCAGCAGCATGTCGCTGGTTTCGATGAGCTGTCCCGCCTCCCGAAAGGGGATGACCGCCTGTCCGTGGGCGGACAGCATCACGGCCCGGTCAGAATATATCTCGGTGAGATAGGGACCCGCCAGACGGGGGTCCCGGCTCAGGCTGTCCTGGCGCAGGGCAATTTTTTCCACGGCGTGCCGCACCGCACTCCGCCAGCCCAGCATGACCGTGACGAATATTCCCGCCGCCAGGGCTCCCACCACCAGCGATATCCAGAAATCCGGCATGTTGTAGCGGTCCCAGGCGGCGATCATCGCCACGATGGTCAGCATGGTGATGGCCAGCAGCCCCAGCAGGACAAAAGGAACCGCCCCCCGCCGGGTGGCGCTGGCCGCCATGCGATAGCGCAGCCCGTTTAGGGGACGCCCCCCGATCACCGCGATGGGGCGGGCGGGGTCGGGGGACAGTATTGGCGCCGTCCCATAACCGCCGGCATACATCGGCGGCGCGTATCCATACCCCGGCGCGGGCGGGACGTATCCTCCCTGCGGCGGGGGCACCTGCTGGGGTACATAGGGCTGATAAGGTGATTCCATGGGCACAGCTTCCTTTCCAAGAGGGGAATCGGCGCGATATTTTCCACCGTCACGGACGAAATGGTGGATAACTTCAGCCGGCTATTTTTTCGGCTTTACATGGCGGTCAACCAGTTCTTTCAGCAGCTCCAGGTTGGGAATACAGCGCTTGGGCACCCGTAAAAATTGGTTCCCCGCGTAAAATTCCACACTGTCGGGGCGTTCCACCGCCCGGTTCACCGTCGCCCACGCAATACGGGAGGCGGAAGACGCGCCGGCTGGCCCGGTTCCCTCCGGAGCGCGGGCCTGTATCCCTGTATCTGAAAAGCTCAGATACAGGCTCAGGTTCTGCTCAGGGGCTATGCGCAGCATACGGGCAGCCCGCGACCGGGGCAGCAGCACATTGGACGCAAAGAACAGAGCCATCAGCAGTAAAAACAGCACGATCCCGGTCAGCAGGCTGGACATCAGCCCGAACATCAGGGCAGTGAAGAGGGACACCCCGCTGTACAGAGGCAGCATGCGGGTATAGGTCCGCAGAGCGGAGTCAAACGCGATTTTCTTGAATTCCTCGTCGGTGTAGTCCACCGCGATCTGAAACAGGGGTTCCGCCTCCTCCCGGCCAGCGGCGTTTTCCCAGGCGGTGCGGCCGTCCTCGCCCATCTCCCCTGCCGCAGGCGGCTCCATCCGCCGGGCGGCCGCCGGAACGAACCGGCCCAGCAGGCGCTGGCGCACCGGCGGGATGGACGGCAGGACGGTGCGGCGCAGCCGCTCGGCGTCCTCCGCCGTCAGGCAGCGGGCGGGCAGCACAATGGCCTTGGCCCCCGGCGCCATCAGGATGAGCTGGTCGGCCGTTTCGATATAGGCGGCCTGCGCGTAGACAATGCGCGCCGTCTCCCCGTCACAGCGTTTCTCCAGCCGGTCGGGATAGACGGTGACGGTGCCGTAAAAGCGGTAGCCGTTCATCAGTGTCTGGTCGTAGGTACGTCCCGCACCGCGCCGGACAAAGGCTGGCAGGCCGAACAGCAGCCCCACCCCTGCCAGCAGCAGGAAAATCACCACCACCATCATGACCGGGTCGACCACCCCCGCCAGCGCGTCGGAGACGATGAGCATCAGGGACAGGGCCATGGTGGCCCCCAGCAGGATCACGGTCATCCGCTGATGCCGCAGCATACCGGCGGTTTTGGCCGCGATGACGTTGAAGCGGACATATTCCTCCCGGCTCAGATCGGCACCGAACTGCGCCACCGCGCCGGCGGGCAGGTCCTCCCCGTTATCGTCGGGCGGGGTCTGTCCGTTTACGCTCTCCCGCTCTTCAGGAGACAGACGGTTATCCTGTTGGTCCATAAAGTTTCCCTTTCTGTCGATCGACGACACGTCCCGAACTCCCGCAGCTTACCGCCGCGCGCGGGCGAGGGCGTTTTCAATAAACGCCGCCTGTTCCTCGCTGAGCAGGCGGGCGGGGATGACAAAGCTCAGTTCGCGTCCGAAGCGGAAGCTGATCTGCTCCGGCGTCCGCGCAAAGGAGGTGACGAGGGACAGGGGAAGATTCCCCTTTACCCGACCGTTTTCCACCCGCACCTGGTCGGCGGTGAAAACATAGGCGGTGGCCATGCGCAGCTCCTCCCTTTCGTCGTATTCGCGGGCGGCGGCTCCTCTGTCGATCACCGGGGCGAATATCCCGTCGTACCCGATGAGAAACAGGCCCAGCGCCACCACACAAACCGACGCACCGGCGCCCAACCCGATCAGGGAGCCGAAGAAAAGCCCTGCCAGTCCGATCACCGACAGCACCGCGCCCGCCCCGGTGACCGCGGGGGCGTGATGCCGGGCCAGCCGTCGTTCCCGCGCGCTGTTGCGGATATATTCCTCCCGCGTGATCAGTACGCTGAGGGCCACGGTTTTTTCATCGTCCACAACGGTTCCCTCCCTGTTTAAATGCCATACGCACCCGCCTCACCACAGGTAGCTGCGCATAGTGCGGCGTTTACGGGCGAATACCAGGCGGAAAAAGGAGAGCAGCTCCTCCCTTTCCCCCTCGGGGATGCAGCGCTTGGGGATGACCAGCAGACGCTGCCGGTCCTTGATCAGTACCAGCAGGCCGGGGGTTTCGATACACTCCCCCATAAGAGCATAAGGATCGGTGAGGATCAAACAGGGGGCTGTGATCTCCGCCTCGTCCGCGTACAGGCGCAAAATAGCCGGCTCCATCAGCGAGCGGTAGCTTCCGTATTCCGCCTCCGCCTGCCGGCGCACCGCCGTCGGCTGCACTACCAGGGTGAAGAGCAGAATCAGCGGCCCCATCAGGCACAGCAGCAGGGATACGAAGAGGGACACCCCCCAGCCGAAGGAGAACAGGCCGATCACCAGCAGCGCGGCAGCTCCCAGCACGGCGAGAGGCAGGGCGCGCAGAGAACCCACCCGCCGGGCCGCCAGCAGACAGCCCGAGACGTATTCCTCCCGCGTGACCTGGAGCGATATCTGTCCGCGGGGCGTTTCCCGTTCGTGCATGGGGATTCCTTCCTTTCACTGCGGCGGAGAAAACCGGTTTGCCGTCTTTATTTTCCCGCCTCGTCGGTTTCGTTCAGCAGATGGGCTTTCAGGTAATCCCAGCCCGCTTCGTCGGTGAGGCGGCGGGGAATGCCCACCAGGATGCCGCCCTGAAAGCGGAGCAGCAGAAGGTTCTCCACCTCCTGAGCGCGGCAGTCGGCATAGGCGAACCGATCGGTTTCCTCACTGCCGAAATACAGGCCCTCATCATAGGCACGCAGCCGCAGGCATTTTTCCTGCGCTGCTTCCTTTTTGGCGCTGCTGCGCAGCATCAACTCCGGCACCGCCAGCATGGCGGCCATCACGACAAGCGCCGCCACCCCGATCAGGAGAGAGGGAACGCTCTGCATTCCCGACAGGAAAAACCCGCCGATGCAGTAAGCCGCCATCAGCACGAGCAGTACCGATTGGGTGATAAGCCGTCCCCGGCCCGCCCTTCGGTTGGCACCGTATTTCAGACAGGTAAGGATTTCTGCCTCGGTTAGCCGCAGGGACAGGTCCACCCGGGGTTCCCCCTCGGGCAGGGTGGGACTTTCCTCCCGTCCCTCTTCCGGCGGGGCCGCGGTCACGGGTTCGGTTTCCAACGTATCCGTTGTAATTTGGCTCTCGCCGTCCTGCGGGGTCCGCTCCCGCCGGTCTTCCGCCTCATCCATGGAAAAGCTCCTTTACACGCTGCTGCTCACCGGCCTCACAACCGTTCAAGCAGCGGAAATTACACGTCCAGATTCATGACATAGCGGGCGTTTTTCTCAATAAACTCCCGCCGGGGCTCCACCTTGTCCCCCATCAGGATGGTAAAGGCTTCGTCGGCCGCCGCCGCGTCGTCCAGCTCCACCTTCAGCATGGTGCGGAAGGCGGGGTCCATGGTGGTTTCCCACAGCTGCTCCGGATCCATTTCACCGAGGCCCTTGTACCGCTGTACGTCGGCGTTGCCCCCCAGCTCGGCGATTTGCTCGTCCCGTTCCTTGTCCGAGAAGGCATACCGGCTCTGCTTGCCCTTGAATACCTTGAACAGGGGCGGCTGGGCGATGTACACGTGTCCCTCGTCCACCAGCGGCCGCATGTATCGGAAAAAGAAGGTGAGCAGCAGGGTGCGGATATGGGAACCGTCCACGTCGGCATCGGCCATGATGATGACCTTGCCATACCGCAGTTTGGAGATATCGAAATCGTCTCCGATGCCGCAGCCCAGCGCCACCACGATGGGGATCAGCTTTTCGTTGCCGTATACCTTGTCGAGACGGGCCTTTTCCACGTTAAGCATCTTGCCCCACAGGGGCAGGATGGCCTGGAAGTTCCGGTCCCGGCCCTGGATAGCCGAGCCGCCTGCCGAGTCACCCTCGACGATGTACAGTTCGGTGCGGTCGGCGTCGCTCCAGATACAGTCGGCCAGCTTTTCCGGCATGCGGGTGGAGGACAATCCGCTCTTTTTCCGCGCCAGCTCCCGGGCGCGCTGGGCCGCCTCACGGACGCGGGAGGCGTTAATGGATTTCTCCAGTATCGCCTTGGCGACCGCGGGGTTCTCCTCCAAAAAGGGCACGAGCTTTTCGTTGAGCAGGGAATTGACCAGCGTGCCCATGGCGGTGTTGCCCAGCTTAGCCTTGGTTTGACCCTCGAACTGCGCGTCCTTCAGCTTGACGCTGACCACAGCGGTCAGGCCCTCGCGGACGTCGTCGCCCTTCAGGCTGTTGTCCCCGTCCTTGAGCAGGCTGTGTTTGCGGGCGTAATCGTTGAAAATACGGGTAATGGCGGTTTTGAAACCAGTCTCATGGGTACCGCCGTCCACCGTGTGGATATTGTTGGCGAAGGACAGGATGATCTCGTTATAGCTGTCATTGTACTGGAAGGCGATTTCCGCGATGGAATCACCGTCGCTCATCCCCAGGTGCACCACCTGTGGATGCAGGGTCTGATACCCGCGGGTCTTGTTCATAAATTCCACAAAGGAGGAAATACCGCCCTCATAGCAATAGTTCTCCTCCACCACCGCGTCCGGCTGCCGCTGGTCGCGCAGCGTGATGGACAGCCCGGCGTTCAGGAAGGCCTGCTCCCGCAGCCGCTTCTGCAGCACCTCGAACTCATACTCGGTGGTCTCGGTGAAAATCTCCGCGTCCGCCTTGAAACGGATCAGGGTGCCATTGTGGTCGCAGTCCCCTATGATTGTCAGATCGTTCACCGGTTTGCCCCGTTCGAACCGCTGGGCATAGACCTGTCCCTCATGGGACACCTCCACCTCCAGCCATTCGGACAGGGCGTTTACCACCGAGGAACCCACGCCGTGGAGGCCGCCGGAAACCTTGTAGCCCGAACCGCCGAATTTGCCGCCGGCGTGCAGTACGGTGAGCACCACCGTGACGGCCGGCAATCCCACCTTCTCCTGTATGCCGATGGGGATGCCGCGCCCATTGTCCCGCACGGCGATGATGTCGCCGGGCAGGATATCCACATCGATATGGGTACAGTAACCCGCCAGCGCCTCGTCGATGGAGTTATCCACGATCTCGTACACGAGATGATGGAGTCCCCGGGGGCCGGTGGAGCCGATATACATACCGGGGCGCTTGCGCACCGCCTCCAGTCCCTCCAGCACCTGAATCTGGCTCTCATCATAGGGCTGATTTTCGTCGGGCAGGGGCGCCTGCGGAATCTCCGGAACGTCCTCTTGTGTCGACTGCTTGATTTCCTGATCCGTATCCATGGATAAAACCTCCGTCACTCTTTTGGCAGCGCCCGGTTCTATTTTGCCGGCCGGCCGCATACGATGGCCTAAGCAAGCACAACAGGGAAACCGCGCTTACTCGAATGGATGGGGACAACCTGTCCCCTGTATCGTCATTCTTCCCCGGAGTATCCCTTCGAGTTTACCGGGGGAGGGAAAAGGATTCCTCACTGCGCTTAAGCAGGGTAGCGGTGGACAGCTGGGAGATATAGACCGTTTCTCTGCCGTCCCGGTCACAGGTAACCACGAAGGATTTGGGCAGCTCCATCGAGACGTTAATCACCCGCCGGCCTTTCTCCGCCGCCGCGAGAAACTGACGGGTATGGGCGGAAATGGAGGAGTTGTCCAGATCGAAAACCCCAACGATCCGGTCGCTGCGCACCACGATGTCCTGTCCCAAATGCAGATACACCACTCATTCCCCCGTTTTTTCTTCTTTTATCACCGGTTCCATCGGCCGTACCTGCCCCTGTTCCACGTGAAACGCCCGGCCGCCGGTGAGACGCAGCACCGCGGTGGGGTCGCAGCAGGTGATGAACACCTGCCCCTCCCCGATGCGGTTAAGCAGATAATCCTGCCGGGAAAAATCCAGCTCGCTCATCACGTCATCCAGCAGCACCACTGGTTTTTCCCCCACTGCTTCTTCCAGAAGGGCCGCCTCCGCCAGCTTGAGCGCCAGCGCCACCGACCGCTGCTGGCCCTGGGAGGCATAAGCCCGGGCGGGCAGATCGTCGATCTCCAGCGCGAGGTCGTCCCGATGGGGCCCCGCCGTGGTAAAACCGGCCGCCCGGTCGGCTTCCCGCCGGGAGCGGAAGGTTTCGCAGAGCCGGGCCGCCCACCAGGCGGAAACCGCCCCCTCTTGCGGTTCACTCCGGTCGGGGCTCTCCCCCGCCGTCGCTTTATAGGATACCGTCAGCCGTTCCCGGCCGCCGGACAATCCGTCGTAGGTTTCCGCTGCCGACCGCCGCAGACGGTCCACATACCGCTGCCGTGCCGCCAGCACGGGGCCGCCGGCCTGGGCCAGCTTGACATCCCAAACCTCCAGCATATCTCCGAGATCTGCGTGATAGGTCATATCTTTGAGCAGGGCGTTTCGCTGATTCAGCGCCCGATTATAGGCCGCCAGCGCGCTGATATAAGCGGGACGGAGCTGACAGCAGGCTGCGTCGAGAAACCGCCGCCGGCCATCGGGTCCGTCCTTGACCAACCCCAGATGGACGGGGGAAAACACCACGGCGCCAAATACGCCGGTCAGCCGGCTGGCAGTGGGCTGAAAGACACCGTTGAGTACCGCCTGCCGCCGTTTTTCCACCGTGATCTCTGCTTCCTGCTCCCGTTCCTGCGCGGTGAACTGAAGGGATAAGATTGCCTGCTGACAACCGAAACCGATGAGCTCTCCGTCTTTCGCGCCCCGGAAGCTTTTGCCACCGGTAAAGAGCCACAGCCCTTCCAGCAGATTGGTTTTCCCCTGCGCGTTGTCCCCATAGAGGACATTGACGCCCGGTGCCGGCAGGAGGCTTCCCTTTTTCAGATTGCGGAAGCCCTCCCAGGACAGGCTCGTCACCTTCACGGGAGCACTTCCTCCCTGACAGCGACCTCCCGGTCCCCGTTGGGGCTGAGCACCGTCTGTCCCGGCCGAATCTTTTTTCCCCGCTGGTAACAAATTTCCCCGTCCACCCGGATCTGCCCGGTCTGGATCAGCATCTTGGCTTCCCCGCCCGTGCCGGCGATACCCGTCAGCTTGAGCAGAGCATCCAGCCGGATAAATTCGGTGGAGATGCCCACGGACTCCTTTTTCATGTTATTCACCGGCCTTTATTTTTTCAGCCGTACCGGCAGTACGAGGAACAGAAAGCTCTCCCCGTTCAGGGGCAGCACCTTCATAGGGGACAAAGCCCCGGCCAGTTCGATACGCACCTCGTCGGTTTCGGAATTTTTCAGCGCATCCAGCAGAAAACGGGAGTTGAATCCCATTTCCTCGGCATTGCCGTCTATTTCGGCAGCGATCACGTCGCTGGCGCTCCCCAAGGGCGTCGTACAGGATACCTGAATGCGCCCGTCCTTGAATTCACAGATGAGGGGAGATTTAATACGGTCGTTGATCACCAGGGAGGCCCGTTCCACCGCGTCCATCAGATCCCGGGTGCGCACCTTCACCGTGGTGGATACCTGCTGGGGGATCGCTTTGCGATAAGGCAGGAATTCGCCGTCCAGCAGACGGGAAATCACCGCATACCCACCGATTTCCATCACGATGTGACGGCGTCCCACCGCCATGGACATGGGGGTATCGTCGTCATCCAACAGCTTGAGAACCTCGGACAGGGTTTTGCCCGGTACGACAAAGGTCGCGCCCTCCGGACTTTTAATCTCTTCACAGCGGACAGCCAGACGGGAACCGTCCACCGCCACCAGCCTTACGCAGTCCTCTTCGATCTCAAACTGAATACCGGTATGTACGGGACGGGCGTCGGTCTGTGCCACTGCGAACAGGGTCTGCCGGATCATACTGCGCAGCACATTCTGCGGCAGAGTGAAGGCCGCGCCGTCGGTAACCGAAGGGATTTCGGGATATTCGGTGGCGGCGATGCCGATAATGGTAAATTCGGTGGGCCCGCTTTTGATGACTGTGCCGCACTTTTCATCACAGGACAGCGACACCCGATCATCGGGCAGCTTGCGCACGATCTCGCCGAACAGCTTCGCGGACAGCACGATCTCTCCCGGCTCGGACACCTGCGCCTCAATGGTGGTGGTGATGCCCAGATCGAGGTCATAGCCGGCGAGGAAAAGAGAGCTTCCAGTCGCGCGCAGCAGCACACCCTCCAGCGAGGGAAGGGTGGATTTACCCGATACGGCGTGCTGTACGCTGTTGACAGCATCCAGCAGCGCCTGCCGCTCACAGATGATTTTCATGGTCATACAGTCCTTTCCATTGACATATCGTCCCGGGGACACCCATCCCCAGGGGGCTGTTTCCACAGCCTTCGTTTGTAATCGACGTCAGCTGCGCCCATTCCCTGCTGTCTACAACACAAAAGACTCTTTCTTTATCGTAGTCTATAGTAGGGGCGGTGGAAATGGGGAAAAACGGCGGGAACCCGCTTTTTCGCCCGCTTTTCTGCCTGCGGCCGCTGTGAATCTGCGGTGGGGAAAAATCGGGAAAAGTGGAAACGAACCTCGTTTCTCCACCGGGAGGTGGAACCGCGGGGAGAAAAAGTGAAAAAACAGGGGAAAATTCCGCGGCCGTTTTTTTATTCGTTCCACATGCCTTATGGGAAAAGTGAAGAAAAACCGGTGAACAGCCGGGGGAAACACGGGGGATTCGCAGGGGAAAACCGCGAAAACGGGAAAAAGCAGCGTTTTCCCCGATCAGGTGATAAATGGGGGAAAACCGCCGACCCGGCGAAAACCCTTCCATTGAGCCGTTTTTTATCGGATATCTCTCGCCGATTAAAACAGAGGAAAACCGGGTTTTCTTTTATTTTTCGCTGATATTTTTCACAATATCGGAGACCATGCCCTTAAATGAGGGATCCTTTTCCATGCGGGCCTCCACCTTTTGAATGGCGTATACGATGGTGGAATGGTCGCGTGTGCCGAATTCCTGCCCGATGGCCTTCATGGGCATACCTGTGATGCTGCGCACCACATAGGCTGCCACCTGACGCGCCTGGGAAATGGGAGATGACCGTTTGGTAGAGCGGATATCGTCGGGCGACACGTTCATGGTGCGGGCGACCTCGTTGATAATGCGTTCTACCGTGACCGGTACCGGCTGACTGTCGTTGCGGATATCGCGGATGGCGTTCTGCGCCGTGATCAGGGAGGGCTGTTCCCCTTCCAGCAAATATTGGGCGCGCATGCACTTGACGGCGCCCTCCAGCTGGCGGACGTTGCTCTTGAGCTGGGTAGCGATATATTCGGCGATATCGTCGCTTATATTAATTTCCAGCAGCTGTGCTTTGCGTTTGATGATGGCGATGCGGGTTTCCAGATCCGGGGGCTGGATATCGGCCAGCAGGCCCATTTCAAAGCGGGTGCGCAGCCGGTCCTCCAGCGTGGAAATCTCGCGGGGCGGCCGGTCGGAGGTCAGGACGATCTGCTTGTTGGCCTGATGCAGCGCGTCAAAGGTATGGAAAAACTCCTCCTGGGTAGAGGTTTTGCCGGCGATAAACTGGATATCGTCCACCAGCAGCACGTCCACCTGCCGGTATTTCGCGCGGAATTCGGGTGTGGAGCCGGAACCGATGGCTTCGATCAGTTCATTGGCGATGTATTCGCCCTTGGTATAGATGATTTTTACGTCGGGCTGATTTTTACGGATTTCGTTGCATATCGCGTACAGCAAATGGGTTTTTCCCAGTCCCGACCCGCCGTAGATGAACAGGGGATTGTAGTATCCCGCCGGTTTGCTGGCCACCGCCTGTGCGGCGGCATGAGCAAATTTGTTGGAGGAACCGACGATAAAATTTTCGAAGGAATACTCGTAATCGGAGCTTTTCTGTCCGAAGAGATTGCCCGGATCGGGAAATTCCTCCGGCGCATTGGCGGCGGACGCCGCGGCGGAGGGCCCACCCCCATCCTCGCCGGAAATGATTTTGATCCCCAGCGGGATGCCGAGGACCTTTTCAAACGCTTCCTGAAGACGGGCGGCATAGTGCTGCGTCACGATCTTACGCTGAAAATTGGTATGAACATAGACGACGACTTCGCCGTCCTCGATGGTGCGGGGCTCGATGCAGGAGATCCAGACCTTAAAGGCAACCTCACTGATATCGTCTAAGTTATGCAGGTATTCGAGAATACCCGACCAAGCTTCCTTAATGGTTTCCATGGCGTCTAAACTCCTTAACTCCAAGATACAGGCTTACATTTAATTCTAGCATAAACCGCCCCGGTTTTCAACGAAAATCAGGAGAAAAGCCGTCTATATTATAAGGTAATATAAATAGGGATTGAAAAACGGGGATACCCTTCGCCGGTAATTATAAAACCAGACAATTTGTACTGCTGATTTGAAAAAGTCCGGCGATAGTAGAAATACAAGCCACCGCATAATTTCAGTTTTTAACAGCCAGTGAAATTTGTGTCTCAGGATAACTTTTCAACTGACAGGGCCTTTTTGGTGGAAACTTATTTGCCGACGCAGAAGCGGGCGAAGATTTCCTCCACCACCGCTTCGGTGGCCCGTTCCCCCGTCAGCTCCAGCAGGGCGGAGATGGCGTCGTCGACGCAGATCCCTACTGCGTCGGAGGTGATCCCCGCTTCCCAGGCGGACAAAGCCTCTTGTACGGCGGTCAGGCAGCGCTGTGCACAGACTCTCTGCCGTTCGGTGGACAGTACGATTTCCTGTCCTTCCAGACGTTCTATGCCGGTGACGAGGCGCACTGCCTGTTCCAATTCGTCCCTTCCTCCGCCGGTTAAAGCGGATATGTGGATAACTTGTTGAAAGTGTTGAATTATATACTGTTCGTCGATTTTGAGGGGCTTGTCCGTTTTGTTGATGAGGGCGATGGAGGGGCATTCGCCCCGCTGCCGCGCTGCTTCCTCAGCTACCTCCCGGTCACTGTCGTCCAGCGGGCGCGAACCGTCGAAGACACATAGCAGCAGGGCGGCGGAACTCATCCGGCGGCGGGCTTTGTCGATTCCGATTTTTTCGGCTTCGTTGTCCGCGCGGCGGATGCCCGCCGTATCCGACAGCCGCAGCAGCACGTCCCCCAGACGCACCGTTTCCTCCACCACGTCACGGGTGGTGCCGGCAGCGGAGGTGACGATGCTGCGTTCACAGCCGGCCAACAGGTTCATGAGGGTGGATTTACCCACATTGGGGCTGCCTGCGATCACGGTATCCACCCCTTCCCGCGCCACCCGGCCCGCCTCAAAGGTGGACAGCAGAACGGTAAGGATTCCTTCCGCCCGCCGGAGGGCAGCGGCGAGCTCGCCGCCCTCCAGTTCGGGAATATCGTCGTCGGGATAATCCACAAAGGCGGACAGGGCCGCCGCCGCGCCGACCAGTTCCTCCCTGACCGTTTCCAGCCGTTTGTAAAGGATGCCCTCCCTGGCGGCCAGGGCGGTCCGGGCCGCGACACGGCTGTCCGCGGCGATCAGGTCCATGACTGCCTCCGCCTGGGTCAAATCGATTTTACCGCTGATAAAGGCACGGCGGGTGAATTCCCCGGGTCCGGCGGGAGAGGCGCCGGCAGCAAGAACCGCCCGCAGTACGCGGCGGGTCAGATAGAGGCCTCCGTGACAGGATAGCTCCACCACATCCTCGCCCGTATAGCTGCGCGGCCCGCGAAAGACCAGCGCTACGCACTCATCCACATCTCCCTCCCGGTCATAGACATGACCGTAGAGAGCGGTATAACCGGGCAGAACGGACAGGCGTTTTTTCCTGTCAGCCGGCCGAAACACCGCTTCGGCGATAACAAGGGCGTCTGGGCCCGAAATCCGGATCACTCCCAACCCTGCTGCCGCCGGGGCGGTGGAAATGGCCGCTATGGTGGATGACAAAGAAACCCCTCTCCTTTCAAAAAACAGGCAATGATTTGTGATATCTATCATAACACAATCATCAGAAAACGGGAAGAATACGGTCACAAACCGGCCGTGCCCCATTAGACAAAGAGGGAAAGGATCACGGTGACAATACCCGAGATACCGATGGCCACGCCGCTCATCGCCCCCTGTATTTCCCCCAGCTCCACCGCCCGTGAGGTACCCACCGCGTGACTGCTGGCGCCGATGGCCACCCCCTGTTCCACAGGATCCCCTACATGGAACAGGCGAATCAGCAGCGGGACGCAGACGGCGCCGAGAATGCCGGTGAAAACCACTGCCGCCACCGTCACCGCCACCAGTCCGCCGTGCTGTTCGGCCAGTTCCATGGCGATGGGGGTGGTGACCGACTTGGGCATCAGGGCGTAGGTCAGGCTCTCGTCAAATCCGAAAGCCCGGCATAGCAGCAGGGCGCTGGCCACCGAGACGAGGGACCCGGCGGTACAGCCGGCCACCACCGGCAGGAAATATTCTTTGAGAACCGCCAGCTTGTTGTATACCGACAGGGCAAGTACAGCGGTGGCGGGGGCGAGAAAAAAGGTAATTAGTTCACCGCCCTGCTGAAAATTCTCCAGGGGGATTTTGAAAACGGTGAGAACAGCGGCGATCAGGACAATGGCGATCAACAGAGGATTGCACAGGGGCGATTTGGTCTTTTTTTGCAGCCAAACCCCCAGCTCAAAGGTCAGTACGCACAGCGCCACGCCGAACAGGGGCGAGGCGGTCAGCTTATCGATCATGGGTCTGTTTCCCCCTTATCCGGTTTTGCAGGGCCACGACGCCCCTGACGGTAAAGGCCGCCGCCGCGAAGGTGAGGATGGTGGTGACGACGCAGATAAAGAGCAGGGGCAGCAGGTTCCGGTACAGGATGTCGAGATGATCCAGTATCCCCACACCCGCGGGTATGAAGAAAAAGGCCATGTTCTGCAGCAGAAAATCACTTTTCTCCCGAATATGCCGCGGTTTGACCGCGCCGGTCACCAGCAGGAGGAACAGCAGCAGCATGGCGGCGATGCTGCCGGGAAAGGGAAAGGGAAGCAGCAGGGATATCCCCTCTCCTATCAGACAGACGCTCAGTACGATACCGATTTGTGTCAGGATTCTCATGGTTTTCCCCTCTTTTTACAGGTGCGGTGGAAAAATCCCCGCGCTTTAACACGGACAGTCAGAGTATAGCACAAATAGCCGTGCCGTCGCCGCACATCTTTCGCGGCACCGTTTCCGACTTTTTGGAAATTTTGCCGAGGAGCACAGTTTTTCCGAGCTTTGTCACTGATCAATATACCATCGATAGGGATAAAACCATTGTGTGAAACACGTCGGTATGTTAGTATGGAATGGTTAACACATAAAAAGCCGGTAAGGCGGCAAGGGCTTCGAAAGGCAATAGGGAGTATGAAGATAATAGAAGTGAAAGACAGGGATTCCGAGCTGGTAAAACAATTGGTAGAAGTCTGGAGAAGTTCTGTTAAAGAAACACATTCCTTTTTATCAGATAAGGAGATCACTCGTATTGAAAGGTATGTCCCGCGGGCGCTAACCGATATACCGCACTTGATTATTGTGGTGAACGACAGCAGTTGCCCAGTGGCCTTCATGGGTATAAACGAACAAAGGCTTGAGATGTTGTTTATTGCTCCCGATCATCGTGGACGGGGTTTAGGAAAAAAACTAATGGATTACGGGATGACGGAATATTCGATCAACGAGTTAGGAGTTAATGAGCAAAATCGGCAGGCAAAAGGATTTTACGAACATATGGGATTTCAGGTTTTCAAACGAACCGAGACGGATGAACAGGGTATGCCGTATCCTATTCTATATATGAAATTACCATAAGGCATTGGTAAGTTGATAAAGATTGATAAAAGAGGGGCTAGCGGAAAAAAGCGGCCGGTAATTGACGGCTGCCTGTGAAAAGGTGGCCGTTTCTCCCACCCGTGTGCTACAATAGTGCTATTAGTCTTCCCCGCGGGGGAGCGCTCTCTTCGGCGGCGCCCGCCCCCATTTCCAAGGAGGGATATCATGAAGAAAAAACATCTCCGACAGATTTCCGCCGCTTTGCTGCTTCTGTTCGTCGCTGTCACGGCCTGCGCCTGTCACAAACAGTCCACGCCCGCGCCCGGGTCCGGCCCTTCCCGTACGGGCGGGGATCAGCCCGGCCCTGACGGCGGCGACAAGAGGGAGGTTCCCCTCCTGTGGCGTGTGGAGGGCGGGGAGAGCAACGGAACCCTTTACCTCTTTGGTTCCATCCACGCCGCCGACGATTCCGCCTATCCCCTGCGGCAGGCGGTGCTGGATGCCTATGAAGCGAGCGACGTGCTGGCGGTGGAAGCGGACACGCTGGTGTACGAGCTGGATGCCGACCAGCAGATGGCGGCGACGGGCAAGGTCGCGTATGCCGACGGCACCGAAATCAGCGACCACATCGATCCCGGTCTGTATGCGGCGGCGGTGAGACTGCTGAAGGAGGACCGGGTCTACTCCCCCCTGTACGACCGGTATCAGCCGGTGCTGTGGATTCCCCTGCTGGAGGACATCGCCATCCGGCGGGCGGGCCTGAACGCCCAGATGGGACTCGACCTCTATTTCCTGCGCCGGGCGAAGAACGAGGGCCGGGAAATTATGGAAGTGGAATCTATGTCGGAACAGATGGCCCTGCTGGGCTCCCTGTCCGATACCTTGCAGGAGGAATGGCTCCGCTCCTACGTGGAAGAGGGCGGCATTGACCGCGCGGCAGTGGAACTCGCCGAGCTGTATAACCGATGGAAGAGAGGGGAAGATATTTCCGCCGCTGTGGGGATCGGCGACCCGGCGTTGGAGACGGAGATGGAGAAGGCCCTGATTGCCGACCGCAACCCCTCCATGACCGACGCGGCGGAGGCCTGCCTGCAAGAGGGCGGAACCACCTTTTTTGTGGTGGGGGCAGCCCACACCGGCGGCAGCGGCGGCATCGCCGCCCTGCTGAAAAGCCGGGGCTATACCGTGACGCCCTGCTGATAAGTGAGGAAAAAGAAAGGCCCGGCGCCTCCCGAGGGAGCGCCGGGCCTTTCTTTTTCCAAAGCTTATTTCTTCAGCTTGACGGCTTCCTTCGCCTTGGCCGCGATGTTGGCGGCGCACAGGCCGAAGACCTGCAGCAGCTCCACCGCCGGGCCCGATTTGCCGAATTCGTCGTTGACGCCCACCCGGACCACCGGCACCGGCGTGGTTTCGCAAACCGCCTCCGCTACGGCGCTGCCCAGACCGCCGATGACGCTGTGTTCCTCTGCGGTGACGATGACGCCGGTCTCCGCGGCGGCCTTGGCAATAATGGCTTTATCCAGGGGTTTGATGGTGGAGATATTGATCACGCGGGCGGAAATGCCCTCGTTTTTCAGCTGTTCGGCGGCGATGAGCGCCTCGCCTACCAGCAGGCCGGTGGCTACGATGGCTACGTCGCTGCCCTCGGTGAGCTGGACGCCCCGGCCGATTTCGAACCGGTAGCTGTCATCGAAGATCACCGGGATGGCCAGACGGCCGAACCGCATATATACCGGGCCGTTCATGGCAACGGCGGCGCGCAGGGCTTGTCCCGCCTCCACATAATCGGCGGGGTTCAGGATGGTCATGCCGGGGATGGTGCGCATCAGAGCGATATCTTCGCAGCACTGATGGGTCGCGCCGTCCTCACCCACCGAGATGCCCGCATGGGTCGCGCCGATCTTGACGTTGAGATGGGGATAGCCGATGGTGTTGCGCACCTGCTCGTAGGCACGGCCGGTGGCGAACATGGCAAAGGAAGCGGCCACCGGAATTTTGCCCGCTGTGGCGAGACCTGCCGCGATGCCCATCATATTCTGCTCCGCGATACCGCAGTCGAAGAATCGGTCGGGGTAGGCTTTCTTGAACATGCCGGTCTTGGTGGCCGCGGCCAGGTCCGCATCCAGCACCACCAGATTGTCAAGCTCGGCGCCCAGCGCCACCAGACCCTCGCCATAGGCGTCGCGGGTCGCTTTTTTGAGTACATCCGCCATTGTCATATTCCAACCTTTCCGTATCGTTGTCACGTCCGGCGCGCGTGTGGAAACCGCCGGTTCTGTTGTCGGTCAGTTCGATTTGAGCTGTTTCAGGGCTGCTTCCAGCTCGGCGAGGGCCTGCTCGGTCTGCTCTTTATTGGGGGCGGCGCCGTGCCAGTTGGCCATGTTCTCCATGAAGGAGACGCCCTTGCCCTTGACGGTGGTCATGACGATAGCGGTGGGGCGGCCTTTTTCCTCCCGCGCGGCGCGGAAGGCGGTTTCCATCTGATCGAAATCGCTGCCGTCGATCTCGATGACCTTAAAGCCGAAGGCGGCAAATTTTTCCGGGATGGGATAGGGGGAATTGACCTCCTCCAGCGTGCCGTCGATCTGGAGGTTGTTGTTGTCCACGATCAGACAGAGATTGTCCAGCTTTTTATGGGCGGCGAACATGGCGGCCTCCCACACCTGGCCCTCTTCGATCTCACCATCGCCCAGGACGGTGTAGACGCGATAGGAGGCGTTGTCCAGCTTGCCCGCCAGCGCCATGCCGACGGCGGCGGAAACCCCCTGGCCCAGCGAGCCGGTGGACATGTCCACACCGGGGGTTCCCTTCATATCCGGATGGCCCTGCAGCATGGCGCCGGTGTGGCGGAGAGAATCGATTTCCTCCACCGGAAAAAAGCCCTTGAGGGCCAGGGCACCGTACAGGGCGGGGGCGGTGTGCCCTTTGGACAGCACCAGCCGGTCGCGGCCCTGCCAGCGGGGATTTTGGGGGTCCACCCGCATTTCCGCAAAATACAGATAGGCCATCAGGTCGGCCACGGACAGCGAACCGCCCGGATGACCGCTCTTCGCATGATAGGTGCCGTTGATTACGCTCATGCGGATGCGGGTGGCCGCTATGGCCAGCTGTTTTTTCAGGGACTCCTCCATCGGCTGAACATCCTTTCCTGTTTACCTGAGCAGATTTTACCTGTTTGAACATAACCGCCGCGGAAGGCGACGGAAAAACACCGGTTTTATTTCGACAGCGCCGGCCGTAAAAGCAATCAACCGCCTGATAGGGAACTGGAGCTTGGAAGAATGATCCAATGCGGCCTGGCCGCAGGAGGGACTTTGTCCCGACAGGATATTCTTCCGGTTGGCAGAGGCAGTTCTTACTGCCTCTGCCAACAATTATACCATAGTCCTTTTTAAAAGAACAGGGCGCAATCTGTCAAAGCTTTAAAGGCGAAAAAAACGGTTTTCCGCCGAAACCAACAAACCGGGCGCCCGCCTGATCGCCGGTAAGGAGAAAGCCGTTGACCTTTTAGCTCCTATCAGGTAAAATAAATAAGATTAAGGTACTAAAATCGGTAAGCTGGAAAGGACCCTGTCCCTATGAAAGTAGCCCCTTCGATATTGACATGTGACTTTGCCCATCTGGCTGGCGAGATCAAACGGATTGAAGCATCGGGGGCGGATATGCTCCATCTGGATGTGATGGACGGCGTTTTCGTACCCAATCTCAGCTTCGGCCCGCCGGTTATCGAACGGATTCGTCGGGTGACAGGACTGTTTCTCGACGTCCATCTGATGATGGCGTATCCCGACCGCCTGCTGGAGGCGTTTGCTTCCGCCGGTGCGGACAGTCTGAATCTGCACGTGGAGTGCGATTCCCCCCTGGGGCCGGCCCTGGAAAAGATCCGTTCCCTGGGACTGAAATCCGCCCTGACGCTGAAACCGGGAACGCCGGCCGAGGCCGTGTTCCCGTATCTCGATCAGCTCGATATGGTGTTGGTGATGACAGTAGAACCGGGCTTTGGCGGCCAAAAATTCATGGCCGAGATGATGCCCAAGGTAACGGCTATCCGGGAGGAAATCCACCGCCGGAATCTTGCCGTTTCCCTGCAGGTGGACGGCGGCGTCAACCGGCAGACCGCCGTGCAGGCGGCCAAGGCCGGTGCGGATATTGCCGTGGCGGGCAGCGCCCTGCTGGGCGACCCCGACCCCAGGAGCTTCGTCGAAGCACTCCACGCCCTTTCCTGAGGACGGTCACCGGTTCCCTGCGGCCTTCCCTTTTATTATGCAAAAAGGAATCGGCAGGGGAAGAACAATGTAAAGGAAGAATGACAAAGGCATTCTTCGACACCGGTTCCCTGCGGCTTTCCCTTTTATTATACAAAAAGGAACCGGCAGGGGAAGAACAATGTAAAGGAAGAATGACAAAGGCATTCTTCGACACCGGTTCCCTGCGGCCTTCCCT
>JAAWQC010000029.1 GCA_022800315.1 Clostridiales bacterium | reverse complement strand
TTTATAAGGAGGAAAAGAGTCCGATGTACACGATAGAAAAGTCATATAAAAGGCGCTTACTCCTCGAAATCTTCCACCATTGGATTACAGTGGAACAAGGTTTTGACCAGCCAGACCAGCACGCCTACGGCGGCGCCGGCCATCAGCAGAGAAATCAGCTTTTTCATGGGGAACCATCCTTCCTGAATATTAGACGTCTCGCCTGTTAAGGCAGTATGTAACGGTCAGATAGCACGGTACAGGGCAAAGCCCAGCGCGGCGAGGGACAGAACCCCCAGCACCGCCATCGCGCCGATCGAACCACTGGAGGATGCGGCCGCCTGTCCCGGCAGATTCTGTTCACTCAGATTCTGACCATTGGAGAGATGAGCGGGGGCATCAACGCTTTCCGCAATCGGCTGGGCCGCATCGGTGGGGGCAGACACGTCCTCTCCTCCCTCGAGAGGAGCGCCGTCTTCCACCGTGAAGTCGATCTTATCGGTATAGGTGTAGACCATGACCGGCATCCCGTTCGTGTCGGTCTGCATGGTCCAGTAGCCGTTTTCTTCCGCGGCGGCGGCGAATGCCGCGCAGCAGGCGAGGGCCAGTGTCAGCAGCAGAAGACTCGCTTTCTTCATCGTCTTTTTCATAACGGCCACACCTTTCTGTTGTGATTTTGGATTCCACGGGCCGTCCGTGTGTTGATTACGCTCTTATTGTACCCGGGGCGGAGACGGAATGTAACCGTATTTTATTACAAAAAAGTTACACGTTTGCAATATCCCCCGTGAATAGATTACATCCCTGTTAATATTAGGCACGCCGAGCGGCAAATATGCCTTTTTCCAGGGGCGTATTTACAAACTGGATACAAAATCACGGTTGTCACACGGTATGATATGATATATAATGCTGAATGAAATCGTATACCCGCCCCTTTTTGAATAAGGAAAGGGCAGTCCGACAGGGGGGAACCGCCGCGTGAAAGAAGCCTATCTGGATAACAGCGCCACCACGGCGGTTTGCCCCGAGGCGGCCCGGCGGGCAACGGATACGATGCTTCGCTGTTACGGCAATCCTTCCTCCCTCCATGGGATGGGGGTGGCGGCCCAGCGGGAAATGGAGAAGGCGCGCGGCGAGGTCGCCGGCCTGATCGGGGCGAAACCCAATACCCTGATTTTTACCTCCGGCGGGACAGAGGCCAACAATCTCGCGATTTTCGGCGCGGCCCAGGCCCGCCGCCGGGCGGGGAAGCGCATCGTCACCACCGCCGTGGAACATCCGTCGGTGTCGTCGGCGTGCGATGAGCTGGAACGTCAGGGATATGAGGTCATCCGGCTGACGCCGGACCGGACCGGTCTGATAGGCGCGGAACAGGTCGAGCAGGCCTGCACCTCCACCACCATTCTGTGCAGCGTGATGATGGTCAACAACGAGACCGGCGCGCTGTTTCCCATCCGTGAAATGATCGCCGCCGTACGGCGGAACGCTCCGGGCGCGCTGTTCCACTGCGACGCGGTACAGGCGGCAGGCAAGCTGCCGATCCATGCGGGACGGCTGGATGTGGATATGATGACCCTGAGCGGGCATAAGCTTCACGGCCCCAAGGGAGTGGGGGCGCTGTACATAAAAAAGGGAGTGCGCCTTCTGCCCCGCGCCTACGGCGGCGGACAGGAGCGGGGGCTGCGCCCCGGGACCGAGGCCGTTCCCCTCATCACGGCTTTTGGCGCGGCGGCGGCCGCGCTTCCGTCTCCGGCGGAACAGACGCGGCATTATGATGCGCTGCGCAGCCGCCTGCTGGAGGGGCTTCAGGGGCGCGGCGACGTGGTCTTTCATCTGCCGGCCGCGTCGGTACCCTATATTCTCAATTTATCGGTACCGGGCATCCGCAGCGAGACCATGCTGCATTTTCTGGCGGAACGGGGTGTGTACGTCTCCAGCGGTTCCGCCTGTTCCAAAGGGAAAAAGAGCCCGGTGCTCACGGCCTGGCAGCTCCCGCCGGGGGAGATCGACTCCGCCCTGCGGATCAGCTTCTCCCGATACAACACAGAGGAGGACGTGGATCGTCTGATCGCGGGCCTGATCGCAGGCTCCGAATCGCTGATACGCGCCTGAGGTATACGAAGCCGAACACAGACGAAAGGGAAGGCAAGGTTTCACTATGTCATTATGGGATAAAGACAACGAACACAGTGGGCAGGACCGCCGCGACGAACGGCCGGATCTGTCCTTTGAGATGCCGGAAAATATCCGTAAGCTGAACAGCGACGTCTCCTGGGCCGACCGGGAGGAAGACGCCGGGGACAAGGTGCTTCCGCCGCAGGAACCCATCCTCGAACTGTCGGAAGAGCTGGGCGCGGATGCCGGCGTTCCCGCCGGCGGAAGCGATGGAACGGCGGCGGTGAACCCCCGCTTCCTCGACCGGGCCATGCGGGTGATCGGCAATGTGGTTCCCAAAAGAGGGGACCCGCCGCTGGAGATTGTGCGCAAGTGCATTTTCTTTATCGCGCTGCTGACCCTGATCGGTTCGGCGGCTTATATCGTGAACGATATGGTTATCATTCCCCACATGAATGAGATGGAATATATCACGGTAAGGGGCCTGTACGATCCGGAAAATCCCGTACCCCTGCCCGATGGGTATGAGAATTATGACTTTCCCGAGGGGATGGCGGACGCCTTCAAGCCGCTGTATATCAAGAATAATGAGATCCGCGGCTGGCTGGACTATTCCTCGAACGGCAGCGACTGGCTGGATATCAGCTACCCCGTGATGTATTCAGGGGATAATGAGAAATATCTGACCAAGGATTTTTACAATACCGAGAATAAAAACGGGGCACTGTTCTTCGACGAGCACAACAACCTGGAAACGCCGGACGCGCAGAATAAGTCCCTGATTATTTACGGTCACAATATGGCCAGTCAGCAGATGTTCGCTAAGCTCAATCAATTTATCAGCAACGTGGAAAAGGTGAAAAGTGCACCCACCATCAAGCTGGATACGCTGTATCAGCAGTCGGAGTACAAGGTTTTCGCAATTATGCTCATCAACAATCAGGAATCCGACGGTCCCCGCTTCGACTACATCCGTACCGGCTTTAACGGGGATGAGGATTTCATGAACCATGTCGCCAATATCCGCGCCCGCTCCATGTACGATTTTCCAGTGGATGTGGAGCCCACCGACGACCTGTTGATTCTGTCCACCTGTACCGCGTACAGCGGCGCTAAGTTCAACGACGGCCGTCTGGCCGTGGTGGCCCGCCGGGTGCGCCCGGACGAGAGCGCGGCGGTGGATGTCAACGCCATCGTCAAAAATGAGGATGTGAT
The DNA here is from genome assembly GCA_022800315.1 of Clostridiales bacterium. Classification (GTDB taxonomy): domain Bacteria; phylum Bacillota; class Clostridia; order Oscillospirales; family Acutalibacteraceae; genus Avimonas_A. The sequence continues at coordinate 26,275 of JAAWQC010000029.1, read as the reverse complement.
CATGCCGCTGGCGTGGTATCTCAACCAGGATATGGAGGCCCATCCCTTCTATACCGACCCCGCCTACCAGATTGAGAACAACTGGCGGCCGCCGGTGGACCCCAACACTACTTTGTGGACGAGGGAAACCTATGGACCTATGACCACGATCACCTTTACCACCACGGCGCCCACAACCACCGGCGGCAACCCGCCTTCCACCCAAACGCCGCCGGGCACGACCACCCGGCCTCCAGCTACGACGACGACCACCACCACGCCGGGGCCGACGACCACCCGGCCCCCGGCTACGACAACTACCACGACCACCACCACAACGACTACCACTACCACTACGACCACCACCACGACCACCGTACCCACCGAGCCGGAACCGACCGATCAAACGCCCCAGGACAACGAGCCGGCAGAAAACGGGGAATAGGGTAAGTAAGCAGAAAGGGCGGGAAAATATCCCGCATAGGATATGAGTGAGCAAAATACATTGTTAGAGAGCGGGCAGATGGCCGCCGGATGCCGGGAGATCATTCTGATTAAAAACGGAGAGCTGGCGCTGAAGGGGCTCAACCGCGGGACCTTTGAAGATGTCCTGATGAAAAATATTCGGCGGCGGCTGCGCGGAGCGGGGGAGTTCACCCTGCGCAAAGCTCAGTCCACCTTGTATATCGAGCCGAAGGACGATTCCGCCGATCTGGAAGAAGCCTGCGAGCGGATATCGAAGGTGTTCGGCATCTCCGCCTTCAGCCGCGCGCTGCGGGTGGAAAAATCTATGGAGTCGATCTTGTCCGCCGCGGGGGAGTACCTGCGGCCTCAGCTGGAAGCGGCCCGTACCTTCAAGGTGGACGCCCGCCGCAGCGACAAGGCTTTCGCCCTGACCTCTCCGCAAATCTGCGTGGCGGCTGGCGACCGGCTGCTGGAGCAATATCCCCATCTGAGAGTGGATGTCCATCAGCCGGAGCTGCTGGTCATGGTGGAAATCCGCGACTTCGGCGCCTATATCCACGCGGCCCAGTTGCCCGGCGCGGGCGGTATGCCGGTGGGGACCGGCGGCCGCGCCGCCCTGCTGATATCCGGTGGCATCGATTCGCCGGTGGCGGGGTACATGATGGCCAAACGGGGCATCGAGCTGACCGCGGTCCACTTCGCCTCTCCGCCCTATACCAGCGAGCGGGCGGAGGAGAAGGTCATCGCCCTTTTACGTCAGGTCGCGGCATACGCGGGCAGGATTGAAATGCGGATCGTACCCTTCACCCATATTCAGGAGGAGATACGGCGAGGCTGCCCCGAAGAACTGTTCACCATCCTCATGCGCCGGTTTATGATGCGTATCGCCGACCGGGTGGCGCAGCGGGAAAACTGCGCTGCGCTGATCACAGGCGAGAGCGTCGGACAGGTAGCCAGCCAGACGCTGCCGGCCCTAGCGTGCACCGAAGCGGCTGCCACCCTGCCGGTGCTGCGTCCTCTGATCGGAATGGATAAGGAGGAGATCATCGCTGTCTCCCGCCGCATCGACACCTTCGAAATATCCATCCAGCCCTACGAGGACTGCTGTACGGTATTTACACCGCGGCATCCGCGCACCCGGCCCCGTATCGAGCAGGTGGTCGAGGCAGAACAGGCTTTGGACGGGGAAGCGCTGGTAGAAGAGGCGATAAGCGGCATCCGTAACCGCACAATCGATTGATCGGATAAAGCGGGAGCCGCCGGCTTTGGGAAGAGGGCCGGCGGCGGGCAGCCCGCGGAAGAGAGAAGAGAGCTGGGCAGGACCGGAGGGAAGAACGGCCTATGAACGCAGAGATCATTACGGTGGGGACCGAACTGCTGCTGGGGGATATCACCGATACCAACAGCCAGTTCCTTTCCCGTGAGCTTGCCGAGTACGGCATCAATATGCTGTATAAATCGACGGTGGGGGATAATACCGACCGCCTTGGCAAGGTGCTGTCTCTTGCCATGAGCCGAAGCGATCTGGTCGTCATCACGGGGGGGCTGGGGCCCACCGCCGATGACCTGACGCGGGAAACGGTGAGCGAGGCGCTGGGGATCCCGCTGGAATTCCACGAGGAGAGCTGGCGGCGGATCAAGGAGTACTTTGCTGCCACCGGGCGGGAATGTACCGAAAACAACCGCAAGCAGGCCATGCTGCCGGAGAACTGCGTGGTATTCCCAAACGACCACGGTACCGCACCCGGCTGCGCGGTGGAGAAATACGGGCAGTGTATCGTCATGCTGCCCGGCCCGCCCAAGGAACTGATCCCCATGTTCAGCGATTATGTCGCGCCCTATCTGGCGAGTTTTGCTGGCGGCACGATATTTTCGCGGACGGTGGGAATCTTCGGCCTGTCCGAGTCCGCGCTGGCGGAACGGCTGGCCGACCTGATGAGCGAAGCGAACCCCACCGTCGCCCCCTATGCGGACGGCGGCGAGGTAGTGCTGCGGGTGACGGCCCACGCGGCGAATGTCGAAGCTGCCCAGGCCCTGTGCGACCCGGTGGTGGAGGAGATCCGCCGACGGCTGGGCGTGTTCATATACGGCGTGGACGCCGGCAGCCTGCAAAAGGCGGCGGTGTCCCTGCTGAGGGACAAGGAGTTGAAGATCGCCACAGCGGAGTCCTGCACGGCGGGGCTGCTGTCGGGGCGGATCACCGAGATACCCGGCGCGTCGTCGGTTTTCGAGTGCGGCATCGCCGCCTATTCGAAGGAGATCAAACGGGATGTGCTGGGCGTACCGGCGGAGATGCTGGAACAATATGGGGCGGTCAGCCCTGAGGTGGCCTGCGCCATGGCCATCGGTGCGCGCCGGGTAGGACACGCCGACCTGGGCGTGGGCATCACGGGTGTCGCGGGACCCGAGGCCAGCGAAGGAAAACCGGTGGGAACCGTCTATATCGCGCTGGCGGATGAAAAACGCACATGGGTCAAAAAGATCACGGCGGGCCATGGCCCCGACGACCGGGAGGCGGTCCGCTACATCGCCACCTCCCACGCACTGGACCTGGTTCGGCGCTATCTGGAAGCGCTGCCGGCAGTCATGGCGGGCGGCGAAACAGTAGAGGAGCCCGCCTCCACCCGCACCACGGTGATTCCCAAGGCGACAACCGTGCGCAGACAGCGCTTCTGGTCGGCGATATTCCCCCATAAAGGGGAAGGGAAGGCCGAGGTGCTGCGCAAGCTCGGCCTGTGGACCGCGTTCCTCCTGCTGGTGGCGGCCGCTGTCCTGGCCCTTTATACTTATGTCCTGTCCCCGGTCAATAACCAGCATCTGTACGACGATCTGCGCCAGATGTATAACCGGGGAGCTCAGAACGTATCCGACGCGGCCTATCCCGGCGGGATGCTCAGCCAGTTTTATTCTCTGTATTCCCTTAACAATGAGGTCAAGGGCTGGGTGCGCGTCGACGATACCAAGATCAATTATCCGGTGGTGCAGGGGGAGGACGACCTCTATTACCGCAACCACAGCTTCGATAAAAAGTCCACCCCCTACGGAGCGCCGTTTTTCAACAGCACCGCCTCCTTCATCAACAGCACCTCGGACAACCGCAACCTGATTATTTATGGCAACAATACGGACGAGCTGTTGGGCGTCAGCGACGGCCAGATGTTCTCCGAGCTGGTGCGTTATGCCGACAAGGACATGCAGTTTTTAAAAGACCATCCCGTCATTGAGATGAATACGGTCTACCGCAATGCCGATTGGAAGATATTCGGCGTCATGCTGTTGAGCACTTCGCCCGAACACGACGGCAATTTCGAATACGCCCGCACCCAGTTTACCGACGAGGAGGATTTCCTGGAGTTTGTGGAGGCGATCCGGATGCGTTCCCTCTTCACCATACCGGTAGAGGTCAAGGCGGACGATTCGCTGCTGATGCTGTCCACCAATGCCGAGGCGCTGGGCGGATTCGAAGGCGCCCGTCTGGTGGTTGTCGCCCGTCGGGTACGCGTGGACGAAAGCGCCGAATCCGATCTGTCCACGGCGGCGTCCAACGATCTGGCCATCATGCCCGATATCTGGATGCAGCGGCATTCGGTTACCCGCGGCAGTACCACGGCGTACTACACGACCGCCACAACCGCCTCCGCCTCGGCGGAGAGCGAGGTGACGGGGGAACCGTCGGATACGACGGGCGCGAACGACCCCGACATCTCCGAAACCACGCCGGGCAACGGGCAGCCTACGGTGGACAAGCCCACCGAGAGCCGGCCGGTTACCACCACAAAACCCTCCACGACGGTGCCGACCGAGCCCACCAGCCCGACACCCTCCGACCCTGATCCTGATCTCAAGCAGAACAGCCGGTCGGAATCGGAATATATGCTGTATTTTCAGATACAGGACGCGAAAACCGGTCAGATTCTCAAGGCTTCGACCCCTGCCGATCTGCAGTACGCCCTCTCCCTGATCGTCAAGATGGAGATGGGCAACGCGCGGACTATGGAGAAATCCATGGAGGCCCACAAGGCCCAGGCGGTGGCGTCCTATTCCTACGTGATCAATTATGTATACGGCTATGGACAGCCCTATCGTTTCACCTTCCCCTCCTTCAATCGGAGCAACGCCACCGACGCCAAAATTTACAATGCGGTGGGAGAGGTGCTGGGCGTGAAACTGCTCGATATGTCGAAGAGCTCGGTGGGCAGCCAGATATGTACCGTCCAGTATTTTGCCTATGCCAGCGAATCCACCGCCAACAACAACGATATCTATTTCAATGCCGGCGCGGTACCCTATCTGCGGGCGGTATCCAGTCCCGAGACGGCAGCCGATGTTTCCCATTATACCGGCGGACTGAAATCGATGGTGAACAGTTGCACCGTTACGTGGAATACGCTGCAGGAGTGGCTGCCCAAGCAGTCCACCATTAATTCCACCGTGTATACCGACGCGCCGTCGGGCAGCAATCCCCTACGTATCACCGCCACCGCAAACGGCGGCTATGTCACCAAAACCAACCTGTATTATTCCTACGGCGGCAGCACCAAATACGTATCGGGCAATCAGATACGCAACGCGGTCAACGCCTATTATCAGAGCGTGAACGGATCGTCGCCTCTGTGTTCGCCCTCTTTTTCCGTGGACTATGACGCCGGCAACGATACCCTTACCTTCACTACCAAGGGCTGGGGGCACGGCGTGGGGATGAGTCAGATCGGCGCGGTGGTTTACGCCAACCAGAAAGGTTGGAATTACAAACAAATCCTGTCCCACTATTTTTCGGTTACCGGCGGCTCGGCCCATCAGCTGGTGGCGCCCAACTGGGGTTCGATGTCGCAGGACAGCGCGGACGATGCACCGATGCTGTCGGCGCCTTCCCCCTGGGCGCCGGAGGCCGACGCGGAACCGGCCCGTTACCGTGTCACGCTTTTCGACTAACTATAACAGGAGGGACGGCCGATGGCCGTCCCTCCTGTTTTATCTATACGGTTAGGGGATACAGGGAGATAAGGGGGCGGAAGCCCTGCCCTACAGATCGTCCGCATCCTGTTCCGGGACCGAACCATCCTCCGGCGTACCGGTATAGCTGCCCAGGACGTCCGACGGGACGTCCCCCCGGCCCTGGCGGCTCATAACAGCGGCGCTTTTTTTCGCCGCGTCGGTCAGCGGATGGGAACGGATACGCACCTTGTAATGGTGGGGTTTTTCCCGTTTAGCCAATGTGGACACCACCTTTCCTTAGGAAGCATTATTGCGCGCAGGCGATCAATAATCCTCCAGATGAATCTGGAAATAGGACTGCGGATGCTTGCAGGTGGGGCACATGGCCGGCGGCTGGGCGCCTTTGTAGATGTATCCGCAGTTGAGACAGATCCACAGGGTGTTCTCATCCCGGCTGAACACCTTGCCGTCGCGGATGTTGTCAGCCAGCTTCTGGAAGCGCTGTTCGTGGGTCTTTTCGATTCCCGCCACCAGCTCGAAAGCGGCGGCGATGTCGTTGAAGCCCTCCTGCCGGGCGGTCTGCGCGAAGCCCGCGTACATCTCCACCCACTCGTAATGTTCGCCCGCCGCCGCGTCCAGCAGATTGTCCATGGTGGCGGGGATGGCGTTTTCATGGAGACGCTTGAACCACAGTTCCGCGTGCTCCTTTTCGTTGTTAGCCGTTTCGGTGAAGATATCGCCGATCTGCTGGTACCCGTCCTTTTTTGCCTGGGAGGCGTAGAAGGTATACTTGTTGCGGGCCTGGCTCTCGCCGGCGAAGGCGGCCATCAGATTGGCTTCGGTTTTGCTGCCTTTGAATTCCATACAATCGTTCCTTTCGGCCGCGCCGGTTTGACCCGGGCGGGTTGTTCGGGGGATTCAGCGCTGTTAGTATGACCCCAATCCTCCGGTTTTACACAAAAGCTGGAAGAAAAGTTCCGGTGATGTATTTACAGAATTCGCGGAGGACGGGGGGTTGCAATCGAGGAACAGGCGTGCTATACTGATACTGACGATATGTGTGATGGTAAAGAGTGGGGTGACCCGCTCTTTTATCTTTGTATGAGGAAAGAGGGACGCTATGGCTAAAAAAGGCGGAGGGCAGGGGCCGAACGCCGGGAATACGGTGGCGCTGTGCACCCGTCTGGCGCAGCCGGTGGCAGAAGAACTGGGACTGATTTTATGGGATGTCCGTTTTGTCAAGGAGGGCGCCGACTGGTATCTGCGCTTCTTCATTGACCGGGAGGACGAGACCGTCACCATCGACGACTGCGAGGCCATGTCCCGGCGTCTGGACACCCTGCTGGACGATGCCGATCCCATCCCCTGTCCGTACTGCCTGGAAGTCAGCTCCCCCGGTATCGAGCGGGAACTGACGCGGCCGGAGCATTTCGAACGGTTCAGGGACTGGCCGGTCACGGTGCGGACCATTCGCCCGATAGACGGCGCGCGGGAATTTACCGGCTGGCTTATCGGTTATGCCGACGGCACCGTCACGGTGGAAAACGAAGCGGGCGAGCGTCTTGACTTCGGGAAAAAAGAGATTTCCTCCGTCCATCTCACCGCGGACCTCGACGCGGAGATGGATGAAGACATACCCCCCGACGAAGAATAACAGGAGACTCGATAAAGGGCTGCTATGGGCCCTTGCAGGAAAGGAATGGTCGGAAAAATGAACAACACCGAATTTTTTGATGCCGTCAAGCTGCTGGAGAAGGAAAAGGGGATTCCGGCGGACTATCTGATGGAAAAAATACAGGCCGCCGTCATCATCGCTGTCAAACGCGATTACGGCGGGAAAGAGAATATCCGTGTGGTCATGGACCCCGCCACCAGTGAATTTTCGGTGGCGCTGTACAAGACGGTGGTGGAAGAGGTAGAGGACCCCGATGTGGAAATGCTGCCCGAAGAAGCCGCCAAGTATTCGAAAACCGCCAAGGTAGGCGATACGGTGGAAATCCCGCTGGAAACCAAGCAGTTTGGCCGCATCGCGGCGCAAACCGCCAAGCACGTGATCCGGCAGGGTATCCGTGAGGCGGAGCGCGGCCAGCAGATGCAGGAATTCCAGCGCCGCAACCAGGAATTGGTGACCGCCCTGGTGACCCGGGTGGATCAGAAGACCGGCGCCGTAACAGTGGAGATCGGTTCCGCCGAGGCCCTGCTGCTCAAGAGCGAGCAGATCGAGGGCGAAGTACTCGCCGAGGGCAGTCGTGTCAAGGTCTATGTGGTGGATGTCCGTGACGGCGAAAAAGGGCCCCGTGCCCTTATCTCCCGCACCCATCCCGGACTGGTCAAGCGCCTGTTCGAGATGGAGGTCCCCGAGATATTCAGCGGCGTGGTGGAGATCAAGGCCATTTCCCGCGAGGCGGGTTTCCGCACCAAGATGGCGGTGTACAGCCGCGATGAAAACGTAGACGCGGTGGGCGCCTGCATCGGCCCCCGCGGTGCCCGTGTCAACGGCATCGTAGAAGAGCTGGGCGGCGAGAAGATCGATGTGGTCGAATACAGCGAAGAGCCGGAGAAGTTCATCGCGGCGGCGCTGTCACCCGCCAAGGTGGTTTCGGTGGAGCTGGACCCCGACGGGGCCAAAACCTGCCGTGCCACTGTGCCGGATTCCCAGCTGTCGCTGGCCATCGGCAATAAAGGACAAAACGCACGCCTGGCAGCCAAGCTGACCGGGTGGAAGATCGATATCCGGCCGGAGAGCGGCTTCTACGGCGAATAAGAGACCGATTAACGCGCCTGTTTCGGCGGGCGGAAAGGACGGAGGCAGGATGGTGCGGACAAAACGCCCCCCGCTGCGCAAATGCATCGGCTGCGGCGAAATGAAAGAAAAACGGGAGCTGACGCGGGTGGTCAAGAGCCCTCAGGGGGAGATATCCCTCGATTTGACCGGCAAAAAAGCGGGGCGCGGCGCTTATGTGTGCCGCCGCATCGAATGCCTGCAGGCCGCCCGTAAGGCCAGGCGGCTGGAAAAAGCCTTTTCCTGCCAGATCCCCGTTGAGGTGTACGACCGTATGGAGGAGGAATTACAGGCTGGTGAATAACAAATTAACCGGTTTGCTGGGAATGTCCCGCCGGGCGGGAAAGCTGACCGCCGGATTTGACGCTGTGGAGCGGCTGCTGAAATCCGGAAAGGCCGATGTGGTGCTGATGGCATCCGATTTATCGGCTAAAACCGAAAAAGAGCTGCGCTTCGCGGCAAAGGGGCGGGATGACCGGTTGTTTTCCCTGCCCTTGGACAAAATGGAGCTGGGCAAGGTCCTTGGCTTTGAAAAGCCGCTGGGGGTCCTGGCCTTATCCGACAAGGGCTTTGCCGCCGCCATACGTAAACAGTTAACGCCGCCGGACACGGATGCCGATAACACTTCGGTCCGCGACGCCGATCAGATGCAGGAGGGTATGCCAAATGATGATTAAATACCGCGTGAGCGAGGTTGCCAAGGATTTCGGCTCCACTACCAAAGAAGTAATCGAGCTGCTGTCCCTGTTTTTCGATACGCCCAAAAAGAGCATGACCGCTCTGACCGAGGAAGAATTGGACATCGTGTTCGAACATTTCACCCAGAAACATCAGGTGGAGAGCTTCGACCCGTACTTCGCCATGGCAAAGGAACGGCCCGCGAAAAAGGCAGAGCCCGCCGGCAATGCCCCGGTCGGCGCGCCGGCGGCTGCCGCGAAAGAAACGATCCCTGCCGCGAAGGCGGGCCAGCCGGCTGCCTCCACGGCGCAGCCCAAGCAGCCGCCCCAACCCAAAGCGCCGGTCCAGCGCCGTACGGTGGATACCCGTACCCCGCAGGTGAACGTCGGCAAGTACGATGAAAAATTCGACACCCTCGCCCAGACCTCCAGCCATGTGCGGGGGGACGGCGGTGCGGTCAAGAAGCAGAAGCTCAATCAGAGATCCCAGCAGTACCGCCGTCCCAAGCCCCGTCGGGAGACCGAGTCGGAGCGTCTGCGCCGGATCCAGATGGAGCGGCAGAAGAAGCACATGACCATCACGGTGGGGGAGACCATCACGGTGGGCGAATTGGCCAGCCGGCTGAAGGCGACCTCCGCCGAGGTCATCAAAAAGCTGATGGGCCTGGGCATCATGGCGGCGGTCAACGAAGAGGTGGATTTCGATACCGCCTTCCTGATCGGTGAGGAATTCCATGCCAAGGTGGAGCGCGAGGTGGTGGTGACCATTGAGGAGCGCATCATCGACGACAGCGAGGATGTGGATACCGACCTGCAGTCCCGCGATCCCGTGGTGGTGGTCATGGGCCACGTCGACCACGGCAAAACCTCCATCCTCGACGCCATCCGTGACACCCGCGTGACCGAGGGGGAGGCCGGCGGCATCACCCAGCATATCGGCGCATACCGTGTCAAGACCAACGGACAGTATCTTACCTTCCTGGATACGCCGGGCCATGCCGCGTTTACCGCGATGCGCGCCCGCGGCGCCCAGGTGACCGATATCGCCATCCTGGTGGTGGCGGCCGACGACGGCATTATGCCCCAGACGGTGGAGGCGATCAACCACGCCAAGGCCGCCGGCGTATCCATCATCGTGGCGATCAATAAAATGGATAAACCCGAAGCCAATCCCGACCGGGTCATGCAGCAGCTCACCGAGCATGAGCTGGTGCCCGAAGAGTGGGGCGGCGACGTGATCTGCGTCCCTGTGTCCGCCAAAACCGGTATGGGGCTGGATAAACTGCTGGAAACCGTGCTGCTGGTGGCGGAAATGCGGGAGCTGAAGGCCAATCCCGACCGCGCCGCCAAGGGTACGGTCATCGAGGCGCGGCTGGACAAGGGCCGCGGCCCCATCGCCACCGTGCTGGTGCAGAACGGCACCCTGCATGCGGGCGACGTGATTGTGGCGGGCTCCGCGGTGGGCCGCGTCCGCGCGATGACCGACGATTTGGGACGCAAGGCCGATGTGGCCGGTCCGTCGGTGCCTGTGGAGATTATGGGCCTGGACGAGGTCCCCCAGTCCGGCGATATTTTCAACGCCGTCAAGGATGAAAAGCTGGCCCGCGAGCTGGTGGAACAGCGCAAGCAGGCTGCCCGCGAGGAGCAGTTCAGCCTGTATCAGAAGGTGACGCTGGATAATCTGTTCGATCAGATGCAGCAGGGCGAGATGAAGGAGCTGAACATCATTGTTAAGGCCGACGTTCAGGGCTCGGTCGAGGCGGTGAAGCAGTCCCTCGAAAAGCTGACCAACGAAGAGGTGCGGGTACGGGTCATCCACGGCGCTGTCGGCGCGGTCATCGAGAGCGATGTCATGCTGGCCGGCGCCTCCAACGCCATCATCGTCGGCTTCAACGTCCGGCCCGATCCCCTGGCGCAGGCCGCCGCGGAGCGTGACGGCGTCGATCTGCGGCTGTACCGCATCATTTACGACTGCATCGAGGAGATCGAATCCGCCATGAAGGGCATGCTCACCCCCAAAACCCGCGAGGTTATCCACGGGCGGGTGGAGGTCCGCCAGGTGTACAAGATTACCGGTGTGGGTACCGTTGCCGGCTGCTATGTGCTGGACGGCAAAATTCTGCGCAACGACCTGATCCGCGTGGTGAGGGACGGCATCATCGTCGCCGACGACAAGATGGATTCCCTTAAGCGCTTCAAGGACGATGTCAAGGAAGTGGCGCAGGGCTTCGAATGCGGTATCGGGCTTGAGAAATTCAACGATATCCGTGAGGGTGACATCTACGAGATGTATATCATCGAGGAATACCGCGACTAGGGAGAATCGGCCATAGGCCGATTCTCGGAAGAATGGCGATTCCTGCCGGAATCGAAATCTGCGATTTTCCCCATTCTTCTGTGCCGCGAGTTCCGTCAGGAGCCGCATTCGCTGATGTCCGCGGCCTTGGTCACGTCTGAGTCCTTTCTTTTCTTGAACAGTAAGGGATGAATCAACGGCTCGGCGGTATACTGTTAAAGCGCCCGCTATTTCTGAAGCGTATCCAGCGGTTTATAAACAGAATGAGAGACGGCGGCGGAAAAACGGCAGCGTTCCGCCGCCGTTTTTGCCAAAATCAGCGTCGGCAGGGGAGAACCCTCTGCCGTGAGGGAGGAAAACAAATGGCAGGTTATCGAGCGGACCGGGTGAACGAGGATGTCCGTCGGGAATTGACGGCGATCCTGCGCACCCTGAAGGACCCCCGTGTCACCGGCGCGATGCTTAGCATCGTGCGGGTGGATGTGACAAACGATCTGTCTTACGCTACTGTGTATGTCAGCGCGATGGAGGGACTGGCCGCGGCCAAAAATGCCGTCAAGGGTCTTGTCAGCGCCCAGGGCTATATTCGGCGGGAGCTGGGCGCGGCGCTCAAGCTCCGGCACGTACCGGAACTGCGCTTTATCGCCGACGATTCCATCGAATACAGCGCGCATATCGCGCAAAAGCTGAACGAACTGGAAAGAGGGGGCAGGGAGCATGAGTGAGCCTGCAGTCACATGTGAAAGAATCACGATTCGGCAGGCCGCCGATGAATTGCGCGGGGCCGACCGTATCCTGATACTGACCCATCAATACCCCGACGGCGATACGCTGGGATCGGGCTACGGGTTGTGCCGTACCCTGCAGCGGATGGGGAAAACCGTCCGTGTGGAATGCGCCGACGCCATCCCCGATAAATACGCCTTTTTGTTTGAAGGTATGGAGATGCCCGCTTTCGAACCCGACTATATCTGCGCGGTGGATGTGGCGGACACCCGTCTGCTTGGTAAAAAGCTTTCTGTCTATGCTGATCGTATACAATTGTGTATCGACCACCACGCCTCCAATACCGAATACGCCCGGCGTTTGCTGGTGGATTCCGGGTGCGCCGCCACGGCGGAGCTGATCTATTCGCTGATGGGGGAGCTGGGAATATCCCTCGACCAGATGACGGCGGAATGCCTGTACACCGGTATCGCCACCGATACCGGATGCTTCAGGTACTCCAACACTACGGCCGCTACCCACCGGGCCGCAGCGGATATGATGGAGGCGGGCATCCGCGCCGACCGGATCAACCGTACCATGTTCGATATCAAATCCCGTTCCCGTGTGGAGCTGGAGCGCCTGGCGCTGGAGAGTATGCGTTTTTATATGAACGGGCGCTGCGCTGTGATGATGATCACGACCGCGATGGTGCGGGAGAGCGGTGCCGGCGAAAACGATATGGAGGGACTGGCCCCTTTGCCCCGTCAGATCGAGGGTGTCTGGGTCGGCGCTACCCTGCGGCAAAAAGAGGACGGCGCCTTTAAGGTCAGTATCCGTACCGGCAACCACGCCGATGCGTCGGCGATCTGCGCCGAAATGGGCGGCGGCGGCCATATCCGTGCGGCGGGCTGCGCGCTGGCGGGGCCTGCCGATCAGGCGGTAGAGCAGATTCTGGCTGCCGTTCGGCGGACGGTTGAGGGAATCGAATGACATATCGTATATATTAAAATAATGTATACGATATGTATTAACAATAACTGCCGGTTCGTCCCAACTTCCGTCAGAGGCAGACGTACATACCTTCGACACAAGCAAGGGGGACCCATGGACGGGATTATTTGTATCGATAAACCGCAGGACATGACCTCTTTCAGCTGCTGCGCCGTGATGCGCCGCCTGCTGGGGGAAAAGAAAGTCGGTCACGCGGGCACGCTGGATCCGATGGCGACCGGGGTGCTCCCCCTGCTGACGGGCAAGGCCACCCGCGCGCTGGAGCTGCTGCCCTGTCACGATAAACGGTATCAGGCGACCATGCGCTTCGGTTATGTCAGCGATACGCAGGACGTATGGGGCCGGGTGGAGCCGACGGGGGCGTTCCTTCCTGCGCAGGAGGCGGTGGAGGAGGCGCTTTCTCACTTTCGCGGGGAGATCGCTCAGACGCCGCCGATGATGTCCGCCCTCAAGCGGGACGGCGTGCGGCTGTACGAGCTGGCGCGTCAGGGTGTGGAGGTGGAGCGGGAGGCCCGTGCCGTTACCATCTATTCTCTTCGGCTTCTTGCCTATGACCCGCAAAAAGGGGAGTTGTCGCTGGACTGCGCCTGTTCCAAAGGCACCTACATCCGTACGCTGTGCGCCGACCTGGGGGAACGGCTGGGGTGCGGCGGCGTGATGACCGCTTTGCGGCGCACCGAGGCGGCTGGGTATCCATTGGAACGCTGCATCACCCTCGATGAGGCGCGGAGGCTGGCGGAGGCAGGCAGCCTTTTCGACCGGGTCATGCCGGTGGAAAGCGCTTTTTCCGATTATCCTGAAATACGGGTGTCGCCGGCGCAGGCGGTCCGCTTTGGGAATGGAGGCGGACTGGCGCTGGAACGCTTGAACAGCCGTCTGTCCGTCTGGCCCGATGGGCGGGCGGAGGGGACGGTACGGGTCAAGGCTCCCGACGGCCGTTTTCTCGGACTGGGCAGGCCGGAGGGCGGTGAGCTGAAAATCCTGCGGCTGTTTTAAATATGACCGGCCGGAGATGCCGGGTTCACAGGCGGCGGCAGGTATGGGCGGAGGACGATGATGGAACGGATAACGGACACCGTGACGGTTTACCAAATACAGGCGGATACGATGGACAACTGTGGAAAAGAGCTGCCGGCCCATCCGCGGGCGGTGGCGCTGGGCCTTTTTGACGGCGTGCATCTGGGGCACCGGGCGGTGATTTCGCTGGCGGCCCGGCGGGAGCTCAATGGCAGGGAACCGGCGCTGACCGTCAGCGTCTATACCTTCCGTCAGCCGCCCGGCGCGCTGAAAGAGGGTGCCTGCGAACTGTGCTCTCCTCGGCAGAAACGCCTGGCGCTGAGCACCCTGGGGGTGGAGGAGCTGATCTGCGCCGATTTTGATACAGTAAAGGACCTGTCGCCTGAACAGTTTGTGGACCGCGTGCTCCGCGAACGCCTGAACGCCCGGCTGGTCTGCTGCGGGTTCAACTACCGTTTTGGCAAAGGCGGCGCGGGTGACGCCTCCCTGCTGAAAGAGCTGTGCGCCCGGCGCGGCATCCGGGTGGAGACGGCCGGCGCGGTGGAGGTGGATGGCGAACCGGTCAGCTCCAGCCGCATCCGCCGGTTGGTGGAGCAGGGGGATATGCGGCAGGCGTCCCGCTTGCTGGGGCGTCCCTTCATTATTGATTTTCCCGTGGTCACCGGCCAGCAGCTGGGCCGAAAACTGGGGACGCCCACCATCAACCAGCCCCTTCCCGCCGATTTCGTCCGACCCCGGTTCGGGGTTTACGCCTCCAGCGTGGAGGTGGACGGCCGGTTATATCACGGTGTAACCAACGTCGGGATGCGCCCCACCGTGGCCGACCGGCCGGGCGGGGCGGTGACGGCGCCCCTCTCCGAAACCTGGATTCCCGCCTACGACGGAGACCTGTACGGCCGTGAGGTGCCGGTGGCGCTGGTGAAGTTTTTGCGGCAGGAACAGCGCTTCAGCACGGTGGAGGAGCTGCAGGAGCAGATTCTCCGCGACGGTGAGCAGGCGCGGGCCGCCGTCTTCGGCGATGACGACACCCGTATACGGGCGGTGCTGTTCGATTTCGATGATACGCTGCAGAACCGGCCGGTGGCCTTCAGGCGGTACACCGCCTTTTTCATGGATAAATATTTCCCCCATCTGCCGCCGGAAGAGCGGCGGGCGCGGGAGGAGGAAATGCTCCGCCGCAACAACGGCGGCTATGTCAATTATATCGATTATTTTCTTTCCCTGATCGAGGACTGGAAATGGACCGACGCGCCGGAGGTGGGAGACATCTACCGAGAGTTCCAGTTTCGCTTCCCTGAGTATTCCACCCTCTTTCCCGATGCGAAGGAGGTGCTTGCCGAACTGCGGCGAAGGGGATACCTGCTGGGAGTGATCACCAACGGTCCCTCTGTTCAGCAGAACCGCAAGTTGGACGTGGCGGGCATTCGGCCGCTGACCGACATCGCGGTGGTGTCGGGTGACGAGCGGGTACACAAACCCGACCCGGAGATTTTCCGCCGCACCGCTTCCCGGCTGGGGGTGGCCTGCGGCAGCTGCCTCTATGTGGGAGATCATCCGGTCAACGATGTGCAGGGCGCCTGCGCGGCGGGCATGCATCCGGTATTCATCAATCCCTTCGGCACCGGCGTGTGTCCTGAGGGCGTGCGGGAAATCCATCGGCTGAGCGAACTGCTGGCATGGCTGTAGGGGGACTGACAAATGAAAACCATCGGACTGATCGGCGGGATGAGCTGGGAAAGCACCGTGACCTATTATCAGATCATCAACACGGTGATAAAGGAAGAACTGGGCGGCCTGCACTCCGCCCGCTGCGTGCTATACAGCGTGGATTTCGATGAGATCGAGGCCTGCCAGACCCGGGGGGACTGGCAGCGGAGCGCCGGGATATTGGCCGATGCGGCCCGACGACTGGAACGGGCGGGTGCGGACTTTTTTCTGATCTGTACCAATACCATGCACAAGGTGGCACCGGCCGTGCAGCGGGCGGTCACGATACCGCTGCTGCACATCGCGGAGGTCACGGCGGACGAGCTGCTGAGACAGGGAATCCGCCGGGTGGGACTGCTGGGCACCCGCTATACGATGGAACAGGACTTTTATAAATCCGCCCTGACCGAGCGGGGACTCGAGGTGCTGGTGCCTCAGGAGATGGACCAGGAGATGGTCCATCGCGTCATATACGACGAGCTGTGCTGCGGGATACGCGCGGAACAGTCCCGCCGGGAATACCGGGAGGTGGCCGCACGGCTGGCCGACAGGGGCGCGCAGGGGATCATTCTCGGCTGCACCGAGATTGGCCTGCTGCTCGGGCAGGAGGACGCGTCGGTGCCCCTTTTTGACACCGCCTATCTTCACGCCCGCCGGGGGGCGTTGGAATCCATCGGAAAATAACCGGGCGCCCCTTTACATTTACGGACTGCCGTGTTATAATACCGACGCGTGTTTACACAGACGCCAGCGCTTGGCGCGCATTTTGGTCCGATACCCGGGCGGCGGAGTACGCCCCACAGGGGAGACACCTTTCCCCGCGCTGGGTTTCCGGATACACAGTTGAAAGAGGTGAAGAATCATGTTGCCTGAAGAAAAAACCGCGATTATGAAGGAGTATGCCACCCACGAGGGGGATACCGGTTCTCCTGAGGTCCAGATCGCCGTGCTGACCCGCCGGATCAACGACCTGACCGAGCACCTGAAGGAGCACAAGAAGGACCACCATTCCCGCCGCGGCCTGCTCAAGATGGTCGGCCACCGCCGCAACCTTCTGAACTACCTGATGAAGAAGGACGTGACCCGGTACCGCGCCATCATCGAAAAGCTCGGCATCCGTAAATAAGCGCAGGATGAGGCAGGCGGAGGGTTCCGCCTGCCTCTTGATGCTTTTTTTCGGCATGGCACACCGTTGTCCGCAGCGGAACTGTACACGGCTTTAGCAGCGAAACGGGGACTCAGCCGACGGGTGAGTAACGGTTTCCTTGCTAAGTCCGGGGATGGTTCCGTAGGAAATAGATTGAACGGAGGGATTCTCCCTCCCCCGGAAAGGATGTATAGAATGTTTGAAGATTTCAAGGTATTCGAAACTACGCTGGCGGGCCGGCCGCTGAAGATCGAGACCGGCAAAATGGCCCAGCTGGCGAACGGCTCCTGCCTGGTCCGTTACGGCGATACCGCGGTGCTCTGCTCCGCCACCATGTCCGCCAAACCCCGCGACGGCATCGACTTTTTCCCCCTGTCGGTGGATTATGAGGAGAAGCTGTATGCGGTGGGCAAAATCCCCGGCTCTTTCCAGCGCCGTGAGGGCCGTCCCAGCGAGAAGGCCATCCTGACCTCCCGTGTGATCGACCGCCCGATCCGCCCCCTGTTCCCCAAGGATATGCGCAACGACGTTTCCATCGTGTGCACCGTGATGTCGGTGGACCCCGACTGCGCGCCTGAAATCGCCGCCATGATCGGCACCTCGGTGTCCCTATCCATTTCCAATATCCCCTGGGACGGTCCGGTTTCCAGCGTGGTGGTCGGCCTGGTGGACGGCGAATACGTAATCAATCCCACCGCCGAGCAGGCGGAGAAATCCGATATGTACGTGACGGTGGCCTCCACCGCCGAGCTGGTGGCTATGATTGAGGCCGGCGCCAACGAAGTGGACAATGACACCATGTTCGGCGGTATCATGGCCGGCCATGAGGCCAACCAGCAGATCGTGAAGTTTATCAGCGGCATCGCCGCCGAAATCGGCAAGCCGAAGATCGAATTCCTCTCCAACGACCCGTCGGAAGAGATGTTCGAAGCGGTCAAGGCTTTCGCCATCGATAAGGTGCGTGGGGCGCTGGATACTGACGACAAGCGCATCCGCGACGAACGGCTGAAACCGGTATACGAAGAGGTCCACGCCCGGTTCGACGACCAGTATCCCGAAGAAATCGCCAAGCTGGACGATTGTCTGTACAAGCTGCAGAAGTTTGTGGTGCGCCGCTGGCTGCTGGATGACGGCAAGCGTGTGGACGGCCGCGGCATCGATGACATCCGTCCGCTGGCGGCGGAAGTCGGTCTGCTGCCCCGTGTACATGGCTCGGGTATGTTCACCCGCGGCCAGACCCAGGTGCTGACCATCGCCACGCTGGGTTCTTCCGGTGACGCCCAGCTGCTGGACGGTATCGACAGCGAAGATCACAAGCGGTATATGCATCACTATAATTTCCCCTCCTATTCGGTGGGTGAAACCAGGCCTTCCCGTGGACCGGGACGGCGTGAGATCGGCCACGGCGCCCTCGCAGAGCGCGCCCTGCTGCCGGTGCTGCCGTCGATGGAGGAATTCCCCTATACCATGCGGCTGGTGTCGGAGGTCGTGTCCTCCAACGGCTCCACCTCGCAGGCTTCTATCTGCGGTTCCACGCTGGCCCTGATGGACGCGGGTGTGCCGATCAAAGCGCCGGTGGCGGGCATCTCCTGTGGACTGGTGACCGAGGGCGACCGTTTCATGACCATGGTGGATATCCAGGGGCTGGAGGATTTCTTCGGCGATATGGACTTCAAGGTGGGCGGCACCCATAAGGGTATCACCGCTATCCAGATGGACCTGAAGGTACACGGCCTGACCCCCGCCATCATCAAGGAGGCGCTGGAAAAGACCTATAAGGCCCGGCTCTACATTCTGGACGAGATCATGCTCAAGGCGATCGCGGAGCCCCGCGAGGAGCTGTCGCCCTATGCGCCCAAGATGCTGTCCACCAAGATCGACGTGGATAAGATCCGCGAAGTGATCGGCAAGGGCGGCTCGGTTATCCAGAAGATTCAGGCCGAGTGCAACTGTAAAATCGATATTGAAGAGGACGGCAGCGTCTTTATTTCCGCCCTGAATACCGAGGACGCCAAGCGGGCCCTTTCGGTGGTGGAGACCATCGCCAAAGATCCCGAGATCGGCGCCATCTACAAGGGCAAGGTCACCCGTTTGATGACCTTCGGCGCGTTTGTGGAGATCGCTCCCGGCAAGGAGGGGCTGGTGCACATCAGCCGCCTGGACGTCAAGCGTGTGGAACGGGTGGAAGATGTGGTGAGCGTCGGTGATGAGGTGATGGTCAAGGTCACCGAAATCGACGAGCAGGGCCGTTTGAACCTGTCCCGCCGCGACGCCCTGATCGAGGTGGAGGGCCTGACGCCGGAGAATACTGTTTCCGACGCGCCCCGCCGCGAGGGGGGACGTCCCCAGCGCCAGGGCGGCGGCTTCAGCCGGGAGGGCGGCCGTACTCCCCGCCGTCCCGAGAGATAAGGACTATCATATCCGCGGATAAACTAAAAAGTCCCCGCTGTGCCGTCAGGCACAGCGGGGCTTTTCAGTTGAGGCCGATGTTTTGCCTGTTGCCCCGTCCGTCCGTGCGTCTGATGACGGTACGCGCAATGACCACCGCCAGGGCGGCGGTCAGGACGAGGCCAACGGCGATATAGGGCAGGCTTCCGGCGGGGGAGGCGGCATACTCCGTTTCCCGGTCGGTTTCCGTATACGCGTTATCGACCGGATAGAAAAAGGCGGAGGGTTTTCCGCCGCCCTGCGGTTCCGTAGTCCCGCCGAGGGTGAGGCCGTCCTGGGCGTTCTCATCGTCGTTGCCGATGGAAAGCTGGCGGAGGGTCACTTCACCGCTGAGGTGGTCGCTGGTGGTATCGACGATATAGACGGTGACCTGCCGAAGATCGATGGCGGTTTCGTCGGTGAGATGGGGGATCCGCTTGATCTCCTGTTTGATGTATTCGTACAGGTTGAATTTGCCCTTGTACACACCGGCTTTGCCGTCTGTCTCGGGAAGGGGCAGCCGCTCTTTGGAGGGGTCGGCGGCCGTGATGGCTTTGGCGATGCCCAGATAGGCGTCGCCTATCTGCAGGCCGATATTCCACTCAGTGGTGGCAGTCAGGTCGAAATAGACATAGGGATACACCTTCAGATCGATCACCGGCGCCAGATCCTCCAGATTGATATGGATATTGGTCCAGTTCCAGTTGGATTTGTCGGTACGCCTGAGGGTGATGGCCCCCGCCTGATCAATGGAGGTGGAGACGAACGCGCCGGGGGCGTTCAATGATCGGAAAACGCCGTCTTCCACCTCCACTTCCCAGAAGGATTCGTCGAGTATGGGAATCAGGGAGATGCCGCTGGCCGGTTTGGCGCCGGCAGGCAAAGTCAGCAGCAGGGACAGCAAAACGGCCGCGGCGAGCAATATCCCGCCATGGCGTAAGATTTTTGACACATGACCACATCCTCACCGAGTACTGGTATCTCATTCGTATAGCGCGGGACGCCCGGCCGGTAAAGGCCCTTTATTCCCCGGCCTTAATTTGGGATAATCCGCGGCGGAAGGCCTCCATCAATTTACGGTCCCGGATGTCGATGGAAAAACGGTTGACCGGTTCGCCGGTGTCCGGGTCGTAATCGTTGGTGCTGAACCAGACGCCGTACTTGATCTGGGGCAGCAGGTGGGTGTCGGCAAAGGCCTGTTCAATCCAGGCGTACTGTTCTTCCTTGCGGGTGCCGTCGCCCTGGCCACAGGCATATTCCGGTATGCACATGGGCCATTCATCATCCTGGAAGAAGGGGGCATTCGCCTTGATGCATTTCTGGTACATGTCCTTCCATGAGGGAAACTCCTTTTCGTATCCGCTGACATAGGCGGTCAGGCCGAACATCTGCATATATTCTGCTGGGGGCAGGTAATTGAAGAAATGAGACCAATTCCCAGGAGGATAGCTTTCGGAGGTGGGATTGAAGATCCAGATCATGTTGTTGGCCCCTTCCTCCTCGCAGATACGATACAGCCGCACCCAGGTATCCACAAAGATATCGGGATCGGCCATGTTGCACGAGGCACAGTAGGAGGTCCAGTCGGTACTCATCTCATTGTTGAGGCGGAAAAAGATCGGTTCGCCGTACTCCTTGATCTGACGGGCCAGACGGCGCAGTTCCTTGTCCTTTTCCCCGCGGTAGATATCCAGCATGGGGGAATAGCCGTCCAGCTGGGAATTATTCGAATCGGTAAACTGATACGACAATTGCAGGATGCGGCCGTCCTCGTTGAGGCGGCGGTAGAAGTCCAGCGGCAGCGTGCCCCCGTCCTTGCCGAAATGGATATACTGGGAGATGATCGGGAAGGTGTAGTTGGTCCGTTTCTCGAAGGCCGGGATGGTGCTGTTGTAACCGGTGGATTCCAGATTAGACTGGAAAATGCCGAATTCATAGGTCCTGCTGTTGCGTACCCGGCTGAACAAATCCGCGGTTTCCTTGCTCCAGTTCTCCGGTTCGGAGAGGTGGAAATCCATGTTGTAGACGGCGATCCCTTTTGACGGGATCCGCTGGAAGGAGGCGATGATATCGTCCAGCTGCTCAACCGGAGCGGTGGATTTGAAGAGAAAATGATAGAATTCCATCCGTGTGTCGGAATAGAAATTGACATAGGTGTAGTGATCCTGGCTGCCTTCCGGCATATCCTCCAGCTTCAGCTTGATGACCTGGGCTTTGAATTCACCGGCGTTCCGCGTCTCGAGGCTGAGCTGTGTCACCCGGTTTTTATCCTGCCAGCTGTCGTTGAGAATATAGGTGTTGACCCACTTTTTCAGCTGGATTTCCGCGCTGGCTTCAAAAACGCTTTCCACCGTAATGGTCAGGGTGATATCCTCACCCGTGTAACGTACCCGTATGGGACTTCTGCTGAAGTCGGGAGCCCAGTCCTGCGGCAGGTCGAGGATATAGCCGTCGGGATAGTTGACCACCCGTTTGATATCACCGGCGTAATAGAGAATCTTGTTATCCTTGGCGATATTCATTTCCGCCGCATCGGACCGTTCGCCGTCCTCATAGAACTCCAACTTGGTGATGTCGCCGAGACCCTCGGTTTGGCTCTGTTTCATCAGTTCATCCCGCACGGCGGTGAGTTGTTCCTCGGTAGGGGTGTTTTTCGGCGTATCGGCGGTTTCTCCGCCGCCCGCACAGCCGGACAGCAGTCCCAGGCACAGGGCGGCGGCAACGGTAACGGCCGTGAAACGGTTCAGGCGGGCGGCAGGCCGCCGCTTATTTTGTTTCATCGTGATTTCCCTCCCCGGCATCGGTTGTCTCACCGGCAGCACCGGTTTTTTTCTTTTTCAGAATAAACAGTGTGACCGCTGCGCCCACCGCGACGATAATCGTGGCGCCGCCCAAGATATAGGGGACCATACCGCCGGTCGGTCCGGTGGTAGCCGCCTGCGCTCCGTCCGCAAAAGGGATGTCCTTCGGATCGTGGGTGGTATTGGAAGCCATCAGGTCCTCCCAGCCCTCATCACTGTCCACCGCCAGGCTGGAATCCAGTTTCAGCCCCTCGGCGGCGCTGTCGTCGTCGTTTCCCATGGAAAGCTGGCGGACGGTCAGTTCACCGCTGAGGTGGTCGCTGGTGTTGTCCACAATAAAGAGCAAAACCTGTGGGATCAGTACGGTGGTTTTTCCCCTCATCTGCGGGATGCGGTCGATTTCCTTTTGTATGTATTCGTACAGGTTGAATTTGCCTTTGAAGATGCCGGGGTTGCCGTCCTCGTCGGGGGAGGACAGCTGCTTTTTCGAAGGATCGCCCGAAGTGATGCCCTTAGCGATGCTCATGGGAACCCCGTTCAGGATAAAGCTGATATTCCAGTTGGTGGTGGCGGTAAGATCGAAATAGACGTAGGGGTTGGCCTTCAGGTCTATCTCGGGCCGTATCTCCACCTGCTGGGAGCGGATATGGGCCCAAACAGCGGGAGCCTCCGCCGTGCGTTTCAGGGTGACGGCGCCGTTTTCGCCGATGGTGGTGGAAACGGTGACGCCGGATGAATTCAGCGGGATATACAGCCCGCTGGCATCCTGCGTCTCCCAAAAGGATGCCTCCTGTATGGGGATCATGGAAACGCCGCTGGTGGGTTTGGCGCTGACCGCGGAGGGCAGCAAAGCGAACAGCATCGATACTGCCAATAAGACGCTGCCGACTTTTTTCCATTTGGACATGCAGACCACTTCCTCTCAGTTCTCTCTTCTTTCATGCGGATGGTGCAGCGGACAGGCAGAAAAAACGGGGATTCGTTCCCACAATCCGTTTTGTTGGAAGAATCCCCGTTTTTTCGGGTGGCGGCACAGCCGCCGAATTGTTCGCAGGAAATTACTTTTTGCCCAGTGAGGCCAGGCCCTTGCGGAAGGCTTCCATCAGGCCCTTTTCGCGCACATCGATATGGTAGTAGTTGAGAATCGAATCGTCCTCCAGATTATAGTCGTTGGCGCTGAACCAAACGCCGTACTTGATCTGGGGCATTTCTTTGGTTTGCTGGAACATCTGCTCGATCCAGGCGTACTGCTCCTCGCTGCGGGTGCCGTCGCCCTTGCCACAGCCGTATTCGGGGATGCAGATAGGCCACTCATCGTCCTGGAAGAAGGGCTTGAGCTCGGACAGGGCCTGGGCGTACATGTCTTTCCAGGAATCGAATTCCTTATAGCCGGTGCAGTAAGCGGTCAGGCCGACCATATGCATATACTCGGCGGGGGGCATGTAGTTGAGTACGTTGGTCCAGGTACCGGGAGGGAAGCTGCCGGTGTTGGGATCGAAGATCCAGATCATGTTGTTGGCGCCCTCTTCCTGGCAGATGTTGTACAGGCGGACCCAGGTGTCCACAAAGATATCGGTGTCCGCCATATTGGCCAGGGCACAGTAGGAGGTCCAGTCGGAGTTCATCTCATTGTTCAGCCGGAAGAGCACCGGATGCCCGTATTCCTTTACCTGACGGGCGAAACTGCGCAGCTGTTCGTCCATCAGGCCGCGGTAGATATCCAGCGTGACCGAATAGCCGTCCAGCCCCATGTTGTTGCTGGCGGTATACTGGTAGGTCAGCTGGAGTATGCGGCCCTCGTCGTGGAGCCGTTGATAGAAATCCATATTCAGGGTGCCGCCGTCGCTGCCGCTGTGGATGTACTGGGAGATAATCGGCATAAAGTAATTGGTCCGCTCCTCAAAAGCCGGCACGTTGAAATTGTAGCCGGATTCCTCGATGTTGGCGGGATACATGCCGAATTCATAGGTATTGCTGTTGCAGATACGGTGGTACAGCTCAGCGGTTTCCTCGGTCCAGTTGGCCGGTTCGGAGATATGGTATTCCATATTGTACACCGCCAGGCCCTTTTCCGAGATATGATCGAAGGAGTCGATGATGTCGTACAGGTTTTCCACCGGCTCGTTGGAGCGGAAGAGGAAGCGGTAGTATTTCGTCCGTTCCGAAAAGATGTTGACATAGGTGAAATAGGGCTTGCTGCCGTCGGGCATCCGCTCCATACGCAGGCGGACGATCTGGGCGGTATATCCGCCGCTGCAGGGGTATTCCTCCACGTCGGCCAGCTGGGTGACCCGGTTTTTCGCCTGATACTTTTCGTCGAGAATGTATTTGTTGACGTATTTCTCCAGATGGAGCCGCGCGTCCTTTTCCACCACATCCTCCACCGAGATGGTGACCAGTACGTCGTCGTTGCTGTACCGCACCTTCAGGGGGCTCATGCTGTAATCGGGCGCCCAGTCCTGGGGGATGTCGATGATATAGCCGTCGGGGTAGTTCACCACCCGCTTGATATCACCGGCGTAGTACACGATTTTGTTGTCCCGGGCGGTGTTCATCTCAGCGGCGGCAGTGCGCTCGCCGTTCTCGTAGAACTCCAGCTTGGAGATATCCCCCAGGCCTTCGGTCTGGCTTTTTTTGACAAGGCCGTCCCGGACGGCAGTAAGCTCTTCCTCGGTGGCCGCGGGGGGCGTGGCGTCATTGTCGCTGCCGTCCGTTTTGGCGCAGCCGGTTACCGACAGCAGCAGGCTGGCGGCCGTACCGACGGCAAACAGGCGGACAAAAAGGTTTTTCTTTTTATTCATCGAATAGTTCCCTCCAATCGTCGTTTACCGGATTATTCGGTCTTGTCCGTCGGCGTCTGATCCGCGGCGGATGCGGCGGGCTTTTTCCGCAGCAGGACGACGCAGAGGACAACGCCGGCCGCGACGACGACGGCTACGCCGATCAGGGAGAAGAGCAGGGTGTTGTCCTGCTTGGTTTGAGGTTTGGTGACACCGTCGGCAAAGGCGACGTAGTCGGGACTGCGGGTGGTATTGGAGGCGATCATGTCCTCAAAGACAGCGGGGTCGCCGGTGGCGATATCCTCCGCATTCATGACCATGCCGTCGGGCGCGTTCGCGTCGTCGTTGCCGATGGACAGCTGGCGGATGGTCAGTTCACCGCTGAGGTGGTCGGCGGTATTGTCCACGATATAAATAACGACCTGCGGGACCTGGAATTCGGTTTTGTCCTTCAGCTTGGGCAGGCGCGACAAATTTTTCTGTATGTACTCGTACAGGTTGAATTTGCCCTTGTAGGTGCCGGCGTTGCCGTCCATTTCGGGACGGGACAGCTGCTTAACCGACGGGTTGGTCGCCGTGATGGGCTGGGCCATACCGACGGATTCGTTATCCAGCTGCAGGCTGATGTTCCACTGGGTAGTGCAGGTAAAGTCGAAATAGACGTAAGGGTTTTCCTTCAGGTTGATCATGGGACGCTGCTGCACCGACATGGAACGGATATTGACCCAGTTGTTTTTGGCCTTATCAGTGCGTTTGAGGGTGACGACGCCGCCTTCGTCGATGGAGGTGGCGATGCCGGCGTTGGGGGCGTTCAATGGTACGCGGGTGTTGTCGGACCCCTCCGCCGTCCAGAACTCGGGCTGCTGGATGGGGACGATGTCCAAGCCGCTGGTGGGTTTGGCGCCTACCGATGCGGGAACTGCCGACAAAAGCAGCGATACCGCCAGCAACAGAGCACCGAACCGGGCTGATTTTTGCATAAAAACACTCCATTCTCCCTGTGACCGGACGG
The DNA here is from genome assembly GCA_022800315.1 of Clostridiales bacterium. Classification (GTDB taxonomy): domain Bacteria; phylum Bacillota; class Clostridia; order Oscillospirales; family Acutalibacteraceae; genus Avimonas_A. Next base: position 531 of record JAAWQC010000029.1, on the reverse strand, counting down.
CGGCGAAGGGGTAAGGCCGCCGTCCTCTCTCATCTCACACAGAAATATAGTGAAATCATACCGTTTTTTATACCGGAACACAAGCGGCGTCCGGCAAAATCGTTAAATAGTTGAAAGAATCTCAAAAAATAGTGGTCATTCGGCTGGAACAAAGTGAGAGGACAGTCACATACCAGAAAAGAAAAACAGAAACCACCCCTGCAGACCAGCGGCCCGCGGGGATGGTTTCTAAAACTTTCAAATGGGATGCCATGAGGGGATGAAACAACATCTATCGGCGTTTTTCGTATCATTACTCTTGCGACAATGGTCGTGTTTCTTCGGCGGCAAGCCGCCTCGCAACACTTCCGTCGCGGCGCCCTTCATCCTCTCCCTATATCCGCCACTGGCGGCGGGAAAGGATGAAGCATCCTTTATCCAACCGCGGCGCAGGGTACTGATTTAGATTTTACGCACGCGGATGACGCCGTCGATGGCTTCGATCTTGGCGAGGCTGGCGTCGGTCAAGTCCTCCACCACATCGAGGATGGT
>JAAWQC010000028.1 GCA_022800315.1 Clostridiales bacterium | reverse complement strand
GCGTAAAGGAAGTGATATCGCAAGAATAAGGAAGAATTCTGAAGGAATTCTTCAGCACAGGTTCCAGAAAACGTATCCCGCAGATACAGCGTAAAGGAACCTGTGCAGGGTATTATACTCCCTGTATCCGACAAATGCAAAGAGTCTGTGGCAGATTGGCGGGCGGGTCAGCCCCTTTTCTAAAAAAAGGTTGCTTTTTTGGCACGCTTCCTGTATGATAACGTATACAGTTTAAACCGTAACGGTTTAAAGGAGTAAAGCAACCAGAGAGAGGGAGAGGCGCCATGTCCAAGACAGCGGTGATCTGGCTGACCATAGCGGCCTATGCGGTGTTCATCGTGGCCGTCGGCCTGATCAGCAACCGAAAATCCAAGAGCATGGGCGATTTTACGGTAGGAGGACGCAACGCGGGGGCCTGGGTATCCGCGCTGTCTTATGGCACCGCCTACTTTTCAGCGGTGATGTTCATCGGCTACGCGGGGACTACCGGCTGGAAGTACGGTATCTGGGCGGTGCTTCCGGGGCTGGGCAACGCCATTTTCGGCTCTCTGCTGGCATGGCTGGTGCTGGCGAAACGGACCCGACGGGCCACCCGGCGGATGAAAATCAAGTCCATGCCCCAGTTTTTCGACAGTCGGTTCGTAAGCCGGCCGATGAAGCTGTTCAGCGCCGTGGTGATCTTCCTGTTTCTGCTGCCCTATTCCGCCTCGGTATATAAGGGGCTGACCAGCGTATGCGCCGTGCTGCTGAATGTGGATGAGCAGGTGTGCATGATCGTCATCGCCCTCGCCTCCGCCGCGGTGGTGGTGCTGGGCGGGTACATCGCCACCCTGAAGGCGGATTTCGTACAGGGTATCGTCATGTTCGCGGGCGTCCTCGCCCTGATCGTTGCGGTGGTGCGCTGCCAGCAGGTGGGCGGCCTCGCCGCCGGCATGGAGGCCATCACCCGGAAAACGGCGGAACTTAAGCTGGGTCCCGCTGACCACATCGCCCTGTGGGCCACCGTATTGATGACCTCTTTCGGCACCTGGGGGCTGCCCCAGATGATCCATAAGTATTACGGTATCCGGGACGATAAGGAGGTAAAGCGGGGAACCATTATCTCCACCCTGTTTGCCCTGGTCATCGCGGGGGGCGGTTATTTCATCGGCTCCCTGTCCCGCCTGTTTTTCAGCGAGCTGCCCTCCCCTCCGGCGGGGGGGGCGGGCCACCCCGACTACCTGATCCCCAATATGCTGGATCAGGCGGGGCTGCCGGTGATCCTGATCGGCATCGTACTGGTGCTGCTCATTGCGGCGTCGGTGTCCACCCTGTCCTCCATCACCATCACCGCTTCCTCTACCGTAACCATGGATCTGCTCAAAGAACGGTTTTTCCCCCGCCTGTCCTCGGTGGGAACGGCCCGGATCACCAAGGTGTTCTGCGCCGTATTCGTGGTGCTGTCCTATTTTATTGCCAACACCAGGACGCCGATCCTTGATATGATGTCCTATTCCTGGGGAATTTTGTCCGGCTGCTTCCTGGCGCCCTACGCCGTGTCGCTGTACTGGAAGGGAATCAACCGTGCCGGCGCCTGGGCGGGTATGATCGCCGGTTTTGTCGCCGCCGCGCCGCCGGTGATGTGCAAACTGTTCTTCCCCGCCGCGTCCCTGCCCTTTTTCGGCAAGGTGGCCGATCTGGGCCCCCATTTTGCCTGTCTCGCCATGGTGCTGTCCCTGGTTTTCTGCATCGTGTTCAGCCAGGTCGCCCGGTCCGCCGGATGGAGAAGCGGGGAGAGCAATCCCTCCTTTTATGAGGAAGAGGCGGAGGCTCCGGCGCAGGAAGCCAAGGAATTCCAAACCGTTTAATCATCAACGAAATCCCCCGACGGGACACCGCCGGGGGATTTTTCAGTGTGCGGGTAAACGGGCCCCTTCGGTCATGAGAGGAGCGCCGCATCCAGCCGTTCAGCCGAGGGGATGTCCAGGCGGGCGAACAGCACCTCAATGGGCGGCAGGGGATGTCCGCCGGGGACTACCTGCGGTTCCCACCGGCCGTTCAGGCCGAGCCAGCCCGCCGCCTTCTCGGAGGAAAAGGGGAGGAAAGGGCGCAGCAGATTGGACAGATTGGCGGCCAGCTGTACGCAGGTTGACAGGGTATCCTCATACGCAGAGGGCGCGGTCTCACGGGTACACCACGGTTCACGGGAGTCAAAATACCGATTGGCCGTCCTGACCGCGTCGAACAGACTGCGCAGTGCCCGCCGGAACTCCCCCGCCTCGATGTAGCCGCCGATTGTATCATACAAACAGTTGAATGTGTTGACAATATTACTTTCCGGTGTTCCCTGCGGTACTTTTCCGCCGTGATAGCGCTCCAGAAAAGCAAGGGTGCGGTGGAGAAAATTGCCGTAAGCGCCCGCCAGATCGCTGTTGTGGCGCTGCGCCAGTTCCAGATGACGGAAATCCGCGTCCTGCTTTTCGGGGCCGCAGGCCAGCAGGAAATACCGCAGGGTGTCCGCCGGATACCGATCGCAGGCGTCGGCCGCCCACACCGCCCAGTTTTGACTGGTGGAGATTTTGCGGCCCAGCAGGGTCAGGTGTTCGGAGGAAAACACCCGGTCGGGCAGGCGCCACTGCCCGCCCTCGGCGAGCAGGAGGGCGGGGAGGATCAGGGTGTGGAAGGGGACGTTGTCCTTGCCGTGAAGGTAGTAATGCCGCACATCTGCGGCACCGGGATCCCACAGGTGGGAAAAGTCCCCGCCTGTCCGGCGGCAGACCGCTTCACTGACCGACAGGTATCCCAGGACGTTTTCCGCCCAGATGTAGATGCGGCGGTCGTCGTAGCCCTCCCGCGGCACCTCCACGCCCCAGTCGAGACAGCGGGTAACCGCCCGTTTCCGCAGGCCTTCCCCCAAATACCGCCGGGTGATGGCTGCCGCATTTTTCCGCCAGTGGGGGCTGCCGGCCAGCAGGGCGTCCAGCGGTTCCCTCAGGGCAGGAAGGTCGAGGAACAGATGCCGCCGGCGCCGGAAAACAGGTGTGCCGCCGCACAGGGTGCAGCGGGGAGACAGCAGTTCCTCCGGCTCGGATACTCTGCCGCAGGCGTCGCACTGGTCACCCCGTGCCGTCTGTCCGCAGCGGGGGCAGTTCCCCGCGATATACCGGTCGGTCAGCCAGCTGCCGCAGGCGGGGCACCAGGCCTGCGGAAGCACCTGCTCCGTGATGTAAGGGCTGCGGTACAGGCGCCGGTGGAAGTCGCGGACGAACTGGCCGTGCTCCGCCGATGAGGTCTGGCCGTACCCGTCATAGGAAAAGCCCAGACGGGCGAAATCCCGCTCAAAGCTGTGGTGGAAATCGTCGCTGACCTGCCGCGGCGGACGCCCTTCCTGCCGCGCCCGCAGGGACACTGGGGTTCCGTGGCAGTCGCTGCCCGAAACATACACCACCCGGTCCCCCTTTGCCCGATGATAACGCGCCAGCACGTCGCCGGGCAGCAGGGCGGCCAGGTGCCCGATGTGGAGGGGGCCATTGGCGTACGGCCAGGCCCCCGCGATAAGAATGTCCATGGGTTTCATCCTTCCTTTCTGTTTTCACAGGAAGGGGAGCGCTGGAAAAGGAAGGAGGCACGGCCAAAAAGCCCCCGTCCCCGGATCGAAATCCGGAGACGGGGGCTGATTCCCGTGTTACCACTCCTGTTTATCCGCGTCTCACGACGCAGACCTCATCCGGTACGGGCATCGGCCGATACCGTAGCGCGTTAACGGGCGCTCCCGCCGCAGCCTGACCGCCAAAGCCGGCGGTTCGGTGCGGAGCTCCAAGACCATGTTCAGCGTCCGCCGTTACCTGCCCGTTCTCAGCATTCGGGCTCTCTGTCAGGGCGGGGGACGCCTACTCTTCTTTTCGCAGCCTTTGTTCCTGTGAAATCAATTTCAGCATAGCACGGTTTTCGGCGTCCGTCAAGGCATAGGCGGACGAAAGCCCGCATACAGTGATGAGGGGTTGTCCCGCGGCACCGGACGGGGAAGGGGCCGAAAAGGAAGAAACTTTCCCAAAAAAGCCGTCGGATGTCCTTTACATTCGTCGGATAAAAAGGTATGATAGTTTAAAGCGGTAAATCGCGGCCTGCCGGCCCTCTGCGCTCACGCGTCTGACAGGGCGGGCAGTCCGTATTTTATACGATAAGGACGGAATACAGGATGGGAAACCCTATTTTCAACCGGGAGATGGAGTGTATCCGCCGATCCGACCTGGAGCGGCTCCAGCTGGAGCGGCTGCGGGAGCTGGTGGATTACTGCGACCGGAACGTGGAGTTCTATCATAAGAGGCTTCAGGCGGCGGGAGTCACTGCCGACAGGCTCAAGACCCTGTCGGATATCCAGTATATCCCCTACACCACCAAGGAGGATTTGCGGGACAATTATCCCTTCGGCCTGTTCAGCGTGCCGATGAAGGACATGGTGCGGGTGCACGCGTCGTCGGGCACCACCGGTAACCCCACCGTGGTGGGCTATACCCGCGAGGACCTGGACAACTGGTCGGAGCAGGTGGCCCGCCTCGCCTGCGCGGCAGGGGCGGATGAGAATACGGTGGTGCAGATCTGCTTCGGCTACGGCATGTTTACCGGCGCGCTCGGCCTGCACTACGGCCTGGAAAAGATCGGGGCCACCGTAGTGCCTACCTCCTCGGGCAATACCGAGAAGCAGCTCAAATTCATGCGGGATTTCGGCACCGACGCCATTGTGGCCACCCCTTCCTACTGCATGTTCCTGGCGGAGGCGGCGCGGGAAAAGGCGGGCGAGTTCCCCATGGAGCTGTACAAGCTGAAGCTGGGCATTCTCGGCAGCGAGGGCAGCACTCCCGAAATGCGTACCGAAATCGAACAGCGCTGGGGCGGCGGATTCTTCGCCACCGACAACTACGGTTTATCCGAACTGAACGGCCCCGGCATGTCCGGCGAATGCCCCGTGCGCGACGGCTTACATATCAACGAGGATCACTTCCTGTGCGAAGTCATCGACAGCGGCACAGGGGAGGCGCTGGCTCCCGGCTCCACCGGTGAGCTGGTGGTGACCAACCTGACCAAGCGGGGCCTGCCCATGCTCCGTTACCGCACCAAAGACATCACCAACATCAACTACGAGCCCTGTGCGTGCGGCCGTACCACCGCCCGTATGCACAAGATCATCGGCCGCACCGACGATATGCTGAAAATCCGTGGGGTCAACGTGTTCCCTACCCAGGTAGAAAGCGCTCTGATCGGCGTGACCGAAATCGGGCCTCATTATCAGCTGGTGGTGCGCCGCAAGGGCTTTGCCGATTCGCTGGAGGTACGGGTGGAGCTGATCGATGGCACCCTCCTCGACCGGTACGGCGAGCTGGAGGCACTTCAGCTCCGCATACACGACCGCATCAAGGCTATCCTGGGCATTGAGATTACGGTCAGCCTGGTGGAACCCAAGAGCATCGAACGGTTCACCGGCAAAGCAAAGCGCGTTATTGATCTGCGAAACGAAGGCTGATGGGCGCTTTGCCTGAAATGCTGCGCATTTCCCGATGATATTCGAGGATCGACAGCGATGCAAAACGCGTTATTAATCTGCGAAATGAAGGCTGGCGGGTTCTCGCGCCCTTCTCAGCACCTGTCAAACGGTTAAGTGTCTTTTTTGATATAGACAACTCTTTCGAGTGAAAGGATGAATTCCGATGAAAGCATTGATGCTGGGCAACGAAGCGGTTGCCCGCGGCCTGTACGAGGCGGGGGTGACCTTTGTTTCCTCCTACCCCGGCACTCCCAGTACCGAAATCACCGAGTCGGTCACCCAGTACGAGGAGATCTACTCCGAGTGGGCCCCCAACGAAAAGGTGGCGTTCGAGGCTTCCTTCGGCGCCTGCATCGGCGGCGCCCGCAGCTTCAGCGCCATGAAGCATGTGGGGCTCAATGTGGCGGCTGACCCGCTGTATACCGCCTCCTATATCGGCGTAAACGGCGGCATGGTGTGCGCGGTGGCCGACGATCCCGGCATGCATTCCTCTCAGAACGAGCAGGATTCCCGTCATCACGCCATCGCCTCCAAGACCCCCATGCTGGAGCCCTGCGATTCCGCGGAATGCCGGGATTTCACCAAACTCGCCTATGAGTTGTCGGAACAGTTCGACACCCCTTTCCTGATCCGGCTGTCCACCCGTATTTCCCATTCCCGTTCGCTGGTGGAGCTCCACGACCGGGAGGAACGGCCCCTGCGGGAGTATCAAAAAGACGTGATGAAAAACGTGATGATGCCGGCCATGGCCCGTCCCGCCCACGACCGGGTGGAGAAACGGATGGACGCCCTGCGCCAGTACGCCGAGACCTCGGGCATCAACACGGTGGAATACAACGACCGGCGTATCGGCATCATTGCGGCCGGCACCTCTTATACCTACGCCAGGGAGGCGTTGGGCGAACGCGCCAGCTATCTCAAGCTGGGGATGGTCAACCCCCTGCCCATCCAGATGATTATCGAATTCGCCCGCAACGTGGGCCAGGTGTACGTCATCGAGGAGCTGGACGATATCATCGAGACCCACTGCCGCAAGCACGGGATTCCCGTCATCGGCAAGCTGCTGTTCCCGACCTGCGGCGAATTCTCCCAGAAAACCGTACGAGAAGCGCTGTTGGGTGAGGAACTGCCCACCCAAAGCTTTACCGCCGCGCCCATCCCGCCCCGCCCGCCCGTGCTGTGCGCCGGGTGCCCGCACCGGGGCCTGTTCTACGCGCTGAAAAAGTACAAGCTGTACGTCAGCGGCGACATCGGCTGCTATACGCTGGGGGCCTCCGCCCCCCTGTCCATGATCGACGCCTGCGTGTGCATGGGGGCTTCCATCAGCGGCCTCCACGGCTTTAACACGGCGCGGGGCCCCGAACAGGCGAAAAAGTCGGTGGCGGTCATCGGGGATTCCACCTTCATCCATTCCGGCATCACCGGCCTGATCGATATCGCGTACAACAAGGGCATTTCCACCGTTATTGTGCTGGACAATTCCATCACCGGTATGACCGGCCATCAGAACAACCCTGCCAACGGCCTGACCATCAAGGGGGACCCCACCGTGGCGGTGAATCTGGAGGCGCTGGCCCACGCGGTGGGTATCAACCGGGTCGCGGTGGTGGACCCCTTCGACCTGGACCAGGTGCGTCGGGTCGTTTCCGAGGAACTGGAGACGGCGGAACCGTCGCTGGTCATCGCCCGCCGTCCCTGTGCCCTGCTGAAAAAGGTGAAGCACAATCCGCCCCTCGCAGTGGATACCGATAAATGCACCGGCTGTAAGGCCTGCCTGCAGGCGGGCTGCCCGGCGCTGGCGGTCCATACCGACGGCAAAGGTAAAAACAAAGCGGCCATTGACCCCATCCAGTGCGTCGGCTGCGATATCTGCGCAAAAATCTGCCGCTTCGGCGCGATTGCGTCCACGGTGAAGGGAGGCGACCGCTGATGGCTGCGGTTCACAACAATAAGGTTACGAATATGTTGATCGTCGGCGTGGGAGGACAGGGGACCCTGCTGTCCTCCAAGATCATGGGACACGTCTTCATGGAGGACGGGTACGATGTGAAGGTCAGCGAGGTCCACGGCATGTCCCAGCGAGGCGGTTCGGTGGTCACCTACGTCCGTTATGGCGGCAAGGTCTGGTCCTCGGTCATCGAGAAGGGCGAAGCCGACCTGATCGTTTCCTTTGAACAGCTGGAGGCGGCCCGCTGGCTGCCGTGGCTGAAGCCGGGCGGCGTCCTGATCACCAACACCCAGTGTATGGACCCCATGCCGGTGATCATGGGAACGGCCGCTTATCCGCAGGGCATCCTGCCGGAGCTGGAAAAGCTCGGCGTACAGGTCACGGCGGTGGACGCGCTGTCGCTGGCCGAAGAGGCAGGCTCCGCCAAGGCCACCAACGTGGTGCTGCTGGGTGTCACGGCCAGCCGTATGGGCTACGACCGCGACAAATGGCTGGAGGCCGTCCGCGCCGTCGTGCCGCCCAAAACGGTAGCGGTCAATGAAAAAGCCTTTATCCTCGGCTACGAAGCTGTGAAATAAGAGATATCGGACGAAAGGAGCCCGTAACCCATGCCCGTTTTTCAGCCGGAAATCGAATGTGCCTCCCGCGATTACCTGCACGCGGTGCAGTCGGCGCGTCTGATCCGTATGGTAAACAGCGCCTATCAGAACGTGCCGTTTTATAAACGCAAATTAGATGAGATCGGGCTGAAGCCCGGCGACATCCATTCCATCGACGATATCGGCAAGCTGCCTTTTACGGTCAAGACCGACCTGCGGGACAACTATCCCTACGGCCTGTTTGCGGTTCCGCCGCGGGAGCTGACCCGCATCCACGCCTCGTCGGGCACCACGGGAAAACAGACAGTGGTGGGCTATACCGCCCACGATATCGAGGTATGGGCGGAAGGCGCGGCCCGCGCCCTGTCCGCCGCCGGCGCCACGCGGGAGGATTTCATTCACGTGTCCTACGGCTACGGCCTGTTTACCGGCGGCCTGGGCCTGCATTACGGTGCGGAATACATGGGGGCCACCGCCATCCCGGTATCCTCGGGCAACACCAAGCGGCAGGTGCAGATTCTACAGGATTTCGGCTCCGATTTCCTTTGCTGTACCCCGTCCTACGCCATGTTCATCGGCGAGACGGTGCGGGATATGGGCATCGACCCCCGATCCCTCAAGCTGCGGGGCGGCCTGTTCGGCGCGGAGCCGTGGACCGACAACATGCGGCGGGAGATCGAGCGCCTGCTGGATATCAAGGCCTACGACATTTACGGCCTGTCCGAAATCGCCGGTCCTGGCGTGGCTTACGACTGTGAGCGGCAGGACGGCCTGCATATCAACGAGGATTATTTCTATCCTGAGGTCATCGATCCCGACACGCTGCAGCCCCTGCCCGACGGGGAATACGGCGAGCTGGTTTTCACCTGTATCGGCAAGGAAGCGCTGCCGCTGGTGCGCTACCGCACCCGCGATATCTGCGCCTTGGAGCGCACCCCCTGCGCCTGCGGGCGCACCCTGGTGCGCATGAGCAAGCCCCGCGGGCGCAGCGACGACATGCTGATCATCCGCGGCGTCAACGTATTCCCCTCCCAGGTGGAGCACGTGCTGCTCGAGCTGGGCATGGACCCCAACTACCTGCTGATCGTGGACCGCAAAAACAACCTGGACAGCATGGAGGTACAGGTTGAGATGAACGCCGGCCTGTTCTCCGACACGGTACGCGATATCGAGAACACCGAGCGGCGCATTGAGGCCGCGCTGCAAAGCACCCTGAACATCCACGCCAATGTCAGCCTGATGGAGCCGGGCAGCCTGCCCCGCTCCGAAGGCAAAGCCAAACGAGTGATCGACAAGCGGGTGTAAGGGACATCGAATCAAGCAAAAGAACAGCCGGCAAGCACCGCTTGCCGGCTGTTTTACAGGATACGGTAAATGTCAGACACTGCCTGATATTTAATAGTCAACAGCATACAGTCCCAATTTGTCATCAGAAAGGGCCGTGACCGAATGAAAGAAAACAAATACGACGATGCCACATTTTTCGACAAGTACAGCCAGATGGACCGATCCCAAAAGGGGCTGGAGGGCGCGGGGGAGTGGCACGAGCTGCAAAAGCTCCTTCCCGATTTTCACGGCAAGCGGGTGCTGGACCTCGGGTGCGGTTTCGGCTGGCACTGCCGGTACGCGGTGGAGCAGGGAGCGGCTTCCGCCGTGGGGGTGGATATCTCGGAGAAGATGCTGGAAGGCGCGAGAAGCCGGACCGATTCCTCCGCCGTCCGTTATGTACGCGCGGCCTTTGAGGATATCGACTTTCCCGCCGGTTCCTTCGACGTGGTAATCAGTTCGCTGGCCTTTCATTACACCCCCGATTTCTCCCGGATCTGCGCCAAGGTGCGGGAGTGCCTGACGGCGGGGGGCGACTTCGTTTTTTCGGTGGAGCATCCGGTATTTACCGCCTGCGGCACGCAGGACTGGGTATACGACGGGGAGGGCAAGCCCCTCCACTGGCCGGTGGACCGGTATTTTATCGAGGGAAAGAGAGAGACGCGTTTTCTGGGAGAAGAGGTGGTGAAGTATCATAAGACCCTGACCACCTATGTACATACGCTGCTGACCGGCGGCTTTGAGCTGACCGGCCTGGTGGAACCCCAGCCGGCGCCGGAGCTGCTCCACACCGTACCGGGGATGGAAGAAGAGCTCCGCCGTCCCATGATGCTGCTGGTGGCGGCCAGGAAGAGATGAGTTTTCCACCGGCGGCCGTCCCGCGGTGGAGAAATCGCCGAAAGAGCGGAGGCATGTTTCTTTCACGCCGCTTATTACCGGCAAAGAAGGCGTATCATAAAGCGCGGCAAAAAACCACGGGGAGGCGAATGCCTCCCCGTGGTTTTCGTATACGGTAAGAACGCTACTTCACCGGGCGGCAGTGCCAGATCCGGTCGGAGTAGTCCTGGATGGAGCGGTCGGCGGCGAACAGGCCGCTGCCGGCGGTGTTGAGCAGCGCCATGCGCATGAAGCGGTCGGTATCGCGGTAGACCGCGGCGGATTCTTCCTGCGCGCGGACATAATCCGCGAAGTCGGCCAGCACCATATAGGGGTCGCGGCCGGTGAGGGAGCCCGCCACATCGGCGTAATTCCGCTCGCCGAAGCCCTTAAGCATGGCGTCGATGGCGCGGCGGATGCGTTCGTCCGCCACGTAATAGCTTTGGGGATTGTATCCCTGCTTGAGGCGGGCGTCCGCTTCCTCGGCGGTTATGCCGAACAGGAAGATGTTGTCCCGGCCCACCGACTCGCAGATTTCCACGTTGGCCCCGTCCAGGGTACCCAGGGTCACCGCGCCGTTCATCATCAGCTTCATATTGCCCGTGCCGCTGGCCTCGGTGCCGGCGAGGGAAATCTGCTCGCTGATGTCGGCGGCGGGCATGAGCAGCTCGGCCAGGGTGACCCGGTAATCCTCCAGGTACACCACCTGGAGCTTATCCCGCACGGCGGGGTCGGCGTCGATCATTTTGGACAGGTCGCAGATGAACTGGATGATCTCCTTGGCCAGGAAATAGCCGGGGGCCGACTTGGCGCCGAAGAGGTAGGTGCGGGGGGTGAACTCCCGGCGGGGATGTTCCTTCAGCTCCAGATAGGTGTGCAGGATGTTCAGGGCGTTCAGGTGCTGGCGCTTGTATTCGTGCAGCCGCTTGACCTGTACGTCGAACAGGGAGTCGGGGTCTACCCGGATGCCGTTGTTCCTGAGGATGTAATCGGAGAGCCGCTCCTTGTTCCGGCGCTTGATGGCGGCGAATTCCCGCAGGGCGGCCTTGTCGTCGGCGTAGGGAGCGAGCTTGCCCAGCTCCGCCGCGTCCAGCACGAAGCCGTCCCCGATCCGTTCGCGGATGAAGGCGGTCAGCTCCGGATTGGACTGGCACAGCCAGCGCCGGTGGGCGATGCCGTTGGTGACGTTGGTGAATTTTTCGGGCATTACCGAATAAGCGTCGCGGAAGACGTCCTTTTTCAGGATTTCACTGTGCAGCTGAGATACCCCGTTGACCGAATGGGCCGCCGCCACGCACAAATTGGCCATTTTGATGAAGCCGTAGCTGATGACCGCCATGCGCCCCACCTTTTCGGAGTCGCCCAGGGTGGCGTCCATCATGCGGGCGCTGAACCGGTCGTTGATCTCTTTGACGATCTGGTAGATACGGGGCAGACGCTGGCGGAACAGGTCCTCCGGCCAGCATTCCAGCGCCTCCGCCATAACCGTGTGGTTGGTGTAGGCGGTGCAGCGGCTGACGATGTCCCACGCGCCGTCCCAGCTGTAGCCGCATTCGTCCAGCAGGATGCGCATCAGCTCGGGAATGGCCAGGGTGGGATGGGTGTCGTTGATGTGGATGGCCGCCATATCCGGCAGGGTGTCCAGCGTGTCGTACTGCTCCAGATGACGGCGCACGATGTCCTGTATGGAGGCAGAAACCAGAAAATACTGCTGGGATAGGCGCAGGGATTTGCCCTCCCGGTGGTTGTCGGCGGGATAGAGCACCTGGGTGATGACCTCGGCCATGGCCTTCTGTTCCATGGCGCGCATGTATTCGCCCTGGTTGAACAGGGACATATCCATGCCGGGGGCGGTGGATTTCCACAGCCGCAGGGTGGATACGCCGCGGCCGTCCTTACCCGCCACCATCAGGTCGTAGGCCTGTGCCAGCACCACCGTGGCGTTTTCGTGTACCACGTGGTGATAGCCGCCGTCCCACCATTCGCGGACATGGCCGTCGAAGCGGACCTCCTTGGTCAGTTCCGGACGGGGCAGCAGCCAGCTTTCGCCGCCCGGCAGCCAGAAATCGGGCAGTTCGGTCTGCCAGCCGTCCACCAACTTCTGACGGAAGATACCGTATTCGTAGAGCAGGGAGTAGCCCATGGCGGGAATCGACTTGGTAGCAAGCCCGTCGAGGAAGCAAGCCGCCAGCCGTCCCAGCCCGCCGTTGCCCAGCCCGGCGTCCGGCTCCAGCTCAAAAAGGGAGTCCAGCTTGACGCCGTAACCGTCCAGCGCGACGCGGGCCTCGTCGGTCAGGTTCAGGTTGTACAGGGTGTTCTTCAGCGAACGGCCCATCAGGAATTCCATGCACAGGTAATACACCTGCTTGGAATCCTGCTGGTAGCACTCGTCGATATAGCCCAGGCGCAGGGAGCGCATCCGGTCGCGGAGCACCAGCGCCAGCGCGTGATAAAAGTTTTCATCGGTGGCGGACTCGGGCTGTACCGAGAAGTTGTGCAGGAGCTTTTGCTTGAGTTCCTCCGCCAGGGCGGAGCGGGCGGCCTTCGGTGTGGCCGTCACCTTGGCCGACTTGGGTACGGTGGGCCGTTTATGGGCAGATGCCGTTTTCTTTTCAGGCATACGATTACCTCCATCCTTTTCCCGCCCCGGCATAGGCGCCGGCAGAGCGGGGTGGTTTCCGCATGTTACCGTTCCATTATATATTATGTGCCGGTTATTTGCAATAGTGTGCGGTTTTGCACAATATTTTTCCAGACAACCAGATGATTAGCGAAAATAAACAGCGATATGCACAAATATCAGAGGGGAACTGGCGATAATAAAGTGTTAGCGGGAGTCCAGCAGCCGCAGGCCCTTGGGATACCGGTTTTTCAGCCGTCCGCCGCTCACCTTGCCGAAACCGGTGACGACGCCGGCGGCGCAGACGGCGGTATAGCCCGCCCCGCCGGGTACGGCGATTTCCTCCCCCCGCAGGAAGGCGGCAAGGCGTGGATCGCCGAGGGGCAGGTCCGCCGCCGACCGGCAGGCTTTCCGGTCCGCCGCCATGAACAGGGCGTGGCAGGGCTCCAGCCGGTTTTTACGAATTTCCGCCGCCGCCACCCCCGCGGAAAGGAGGTGGACGCCCCGCTCACGGGGAAGGGCGGTGGGCAGCAGTCTCATCAGGACGCCGACGGTGGTGGGAATGCCGTATAAAGGATCAGAAAAACACGTTTCGTATAATTCACTAATCATTTTACCGTTTGTACCCTGATTGATTGGAATTAAGGGGGAATTAAGCTCCAATGCCGCCCCCTCACGGACAAATAACGCCAGAAAATGACCTTCGCCGCCGCCGGCATCTACGTTGGGAAGGAGGCGGCGGCAGCGGGACAGGGGCACACCGGGGTCGGATTCTTCCCCGGCAAAGGGGGAGACCCGATCCCAGTCGAAGCCGGGACGGCCGAAGGAGCGGGCGGGGGAGTCCCCGCCGCCCAGGTCGGCAAGCTGGAAATCGGGGTGGCGATGCAGGAACCGGGCGACGGCCAGCTCGTTCTCCTCCGGCGCGAAGGTGCAGGTGGAATAGAGCAGTCGGCCGCCGGGGCGCACCAGCCGGGCGGCGTTGTCCAGTATGCCGTCCTGCCGCCGGGCGCACAGGCGGATGTTGTCCTCGCTCCATTGTTCGAGGGCGGCGGGTTCCTTGCGGAACATGCCCTCCCCCGAGCAGGGGGCGTCGGCCAGCACCGCGTCGAAAAAACCTTGCCCGCTCCCGCTTTCGCCGAGACGGTCGGCGAGCACGGCGGTGTCCAGGGAGGTGACGACGGCGTTCCGCACGCCGCAGCGCTCCAGGTTCTGGCACAGGATGCGGGCGCGGGCGCCCACGTACTCGTTGCACCAGAGCAGCCCTTCGCCCCGCAGGGCGGCGGCGATCTGGGTGGACTTGCCGCCGGGGGCGGCACACAGATCCATCACCCGTTCACCCGGCCGGGGATCGAGGGCGGTGACCGCCGACATGGCGGACGGTTCCTGCATGTAATAGGCCCCGGCGTGATGGAGGGGGTCGGCCCCGGCGCGGTAGGCCTCCCGCAGGTAATAGCTGTGGGGTGCGAAGGGGGTGGGGGCCAGGAGCGTGTCCGCCATCAGGCCGGTCAGCCGCTCCGGCCCGCATTTGAGGGTGTTCACCCGCAGGCCGCGCAGCAGGGGACGCTCATAGGCCGCGGCAAAGGCAGGCCATTCCTCCCCCAGCAGGGTGCGCATACGGTCGGAAAAGCCGGCGGGAAACGAAAAGGTCATAACAGTCGCTCCTTTTTGTCTGCGGGATACAATATACGGGTTCCACTAAACCTATTTGTATATTGTAGCATGGGAGGAGAATGGAGACAAGCTGGCCGGCCGTTTCGGCACAGGTGGCTCGGTTTTGACGTAGGGGAGCAGTAGTAGAAGGATGGATATACCACAATCTTTGTTGTTTTCGTAGGGGAGGGGCATGGCCCCTCCCCTACAGACAAGATCGCACGTTTCTTGTTCGAATTAACCGTTGATTTCATGGTTCGAAGGGCAGCCTGCCCAGCCGATGCAGCTCGTCGGTCACATAATCCAGCCATATCCCGACCAGTTCGCGGCATTGTGCCGCGGTGGGTTCCCGGCGCTCGAAGGCCGTATCGCCCACCAGCACCACCACCGGCCAGCCGCCCTCAAACCACACCAGCACATCCCCCTGCGTCATGGCAAACTTCCCCATCTCCACCCGGTTGTGGGCATAAAAGGATTTCTCGACTGTCTGCGGTGTGTAATCGGAGGTGCCCCGCACCAGCTCGATGTACTCATAGGGAGGGTCCTTCCGGTCGGGAATACGGCCGTAGTAAATATAAAGGTATTCCTTTAAGGGGGACATAACCAACATCCTTTTCTGTCTAATCATGCGCTATAAAATATGTATTACTATCTAATAGATAGTAATACATATTTTATAGCGCATAATATCCTGCTTGTCAAATTGCTACAATAAAACAGCGGGGTGATAGGAATGAAAATAGAGCATATGAGTAAATATAAACAACTAGGATTAAAAATCGCTTATTATCGTAAAATGAAAGGCTATACTCAAGAGGAACTGGCGGAGAAACTCGATATCAACGCAGCTTTTCTGGGTCATGTGGAAGCGCCTAATATTGACAAAGCGATATCGCTGGATACCTTATTCGACATCGCGGATTTGCTGGATGTGCCGCCGTATAAATTTTTGGATTTTGATGGGAATTGAGATGAAAGAGAAAGCATGCGGTGTCTATAACGCTGCGTGCTTAATTTTTGCTTCGGTGGATGGTAACGCATATTATCGGGCGTACATACATCCCGCTGCGCGGGATTAGTATGCCCCTACGGAGTAGAAAAGGTGTCGGGAGTGCTTCCTGAACAGGGGATGTCTATCGTAGGGGAGCACTGCTCCGCGCAGCGGAGAAATGTGCTCCCGCCGTTATTCAACGCATTGTTGCAGAAAAGCTTTAAGGGGATATATCCTGCGTTTGCGTTTGGCGGATGACTCTTGAAAACCGGCGAAAGGTGCTGTATAATAACCTCCTTAATAAATCAGTATAAAGGAGGGTCTGCTGTGGCGGACAAGACAACGGGGGGCGGCGTATCCTCCACGGAACAGCCGGCTGCGGAAGAAAAAGCCCGCAAGGGGATGCTGAAGGCGTTCGCGGGATACTACAAGCCCCACTGGCGCCTGTTCGCGGCGGATATGGTCTGCGCGACCCTGATCGCGGCGGTGGACCTGATTTTCCCCATCGTGTCCCGGTACACCATGCAGGCGCTCCTGCCCGTAAACGCCTACGGGGCGTTTTTCGGCATAATGGCGGCCCTGCTGCTGGCTTACGTCCTGCGGGCAGGGGCCCAATACTTTGTCAACTATTGGGGGCACAACCTAGGTGTGTATATGGAGGCGGACATGCGGCGGGAGCTGTTCGGCCATCTGCAGAAGCTGTCCTTCGGCTTCTACGACCAGAACCGGACGGGCCACCTGATGTCCCGCGTGGTCAACGACCTGTTCGAGGTGGTGGAGCTGGCCCATCACGGGCCGGAGGACCTGTTCATCTCCCTGCTGACCCTGGTGGGGGCCTTCGTCATCCTGCTGACCGTCCAGTGGCAGCTGGCGCTGGTGGTGTTCGCCCTGGTGCCGGTCATCGTCTTTTTCACCATCCGGCGGCGCAGGAAGATGTCCGCCGCCTCCCGCAAGGTGAAGGAGCGCACCGCGGGCATCAACGCGGACATCGAATCCAGTATATCCGGGGTGCGGGTGGCCAAGGCGTTCAACAACGAGGCTTACGAGCTGGCCAAGTTTGACGAGGGCAACAACCGCTACCGCGGGGCAAAAAAGGATTTCTACAAACAGATGGGTATCTTCCAGTCGGGACTGGAGTTCCTGACCAGTATCATGAACGTAGTGGTCATCGCCGTCGGCGGCCTGCTGATCATGCAGGGCGGTCTCAACTTCCTCGACCTGACCACCTTCGTGCTGTACATCGGCACCTTTCTGCAGCCCATCCGGCGGCTGTCCGCCTTTGTGGAGCAGTATACGGTGGGCATGGCGGGCTTCCAGCGGTTCCGCGCCCTGATGGCGGAGGAACCCGACATCACCGACGCCCCCGACGCGCAGCCCCTCCACGAAGTGAAGGGGGATATCCGCTTCACCGATGTATCCTTCTCCTACGACGGGGACACCCGGGTGCTGTCCCACGTCAGCCTCCATGTCCCGGCGGGGACCACGCTGGCGCTGGTGGGGCCCTCCGGCGGCGGCAAGAGCACCCTGTGCCATCTGATCCCCCGCTTCTATGAGCCCACTGCGGGCGACATCGCCATTGACGGCCGCAGCATCCGCGGCATCACCATGGACTCCCTGCGGGCGGCGGTAGGCATCGTCCAGCAGGACGTGATGCTCTTCGCGGGCACCGTGATGGAGAACATCCGGTACGGCCGGGTGGACGCCACCGACGACGAGGTGATCGAGGCGGCGAAAAAAGCGGAGATCCACGAGGATATCCTCCAGATGCCCGACGGCTACCAGACCTACGTCGGTGAGCGGGGGATCATGCTCTCCGGCGGGCAGAAGCAGCGCATCAGCATCGCCCGCATCTTCCTGAAGAACCCTCCCATCCTCATCCTGGACGAGGCGACCTCCGCGCTGGATACCGTGACTGAAGCCCATATCCAGAAGGCTTTCGACCTGCTGGCCCGGGGGCGCACCACCCTCGTGATCGCCCACCGCCTCTCCACCATCCGCGGCGCTGACGAGATCGTTTTCATCGACGGGGAGGGGATTCAGGAGCGGGGGACACACGAGCAGCTGATGGCCGCCGGAGGCCGCTATGCCCGCCTGTACGAAACCCAGTTTGTGGCCGGATCTGACGCCCGGCGGCTCTGAGACCGAAACTCTGCTGACGGACATGTTGCACAGATCGGCTGCCGCTGTGACAAAATATTCATCAAATCTTCACCGTTACCGTTATTTTCCCTCTGGCTTTTCGGCCGGGGGAGGGGTATAATGAAGAGGTCCGCGGAGAAAGACCCCTGCCGGTGAATGTTTCCGGCGGTGCCTGTCCCGGATGGATTTTACCTGCCGGCCGACCGACTGGAAAGCGGCCGCCGGCGGCGACGGGAGTGTTCCTCGATTTGAAATTTCAGGTACACCGCAGCCTGTCCGACCAGATACGGGAGGACTGCGAGAGCCGTTTAAATATCCGCATCCATCCCCGGTGGTTCCGCCTGGGCAACGTGGCGCCCGACCTGTCATGGCAGCGTCTGCGCCTGCACGAGCAGTGCTCCGCCGGACCGCTGGTCCGCCGGCGCATCGTGCGGTTCTGCCGCCGCCCCGTGGGAGGCTGCGCGCCGGAGGGGGCGGTGCTGTCCCGCCGCAGCTCACTGCTGCTGGGCATCATCATGCACTACCTCTGCGATTTTAACTGTTACGTACATACCGACCGGTTCGACGGTGACCTGAAGACCCACCGCGCATACGAGTCGGCCCAGTCCGTTTATGCCGACCGCCAGCGTCCGCGGGATATCGCAGGGCTGTCGGGAGCGGCCAGCGGGCGGGAGCTGGCCCTCCGGCTGGAACAGGCCCTGCGGGATCGGACCGACGACAGCTTTTCCCCTGCAGCCGACTTGGACTATGCCCGGGCGATGGGGGCGGCGGCCTGCTACGAGATGCTGCGCCTGTCACTGGCGGAGAACCGCCCCCGGCTGCTGTACCGGCTGCCCCTGATCCGGTGGCTGCGGCTGCGCCGTGCACTGGGATAGCCAATATAGGGATGAGGCGGAACGGGAAACCGTTCCGCTGTTTTTTACGCTTCTCTTATCGGTGAACATAACCCGGCCCCGGTCTCAATATGTATAAAAGAGCGGCGGGACCCGCTGCCTGCGGAGTGCCGTACAATTCGTATATACTCTATGCGAATATACTGTTTTGAAAGGGCGGATGGATTCCATGGATATCGTAACCCTTATTCTGATCGCCGTCAGCCTGGCGATGGATGCGTTTGCCGTGTCGGTGGGCAGCGGGATGCTGATGTGTCACGCCCGGTGGCGGCCCACCCTGAAGATCGCGGGAAGCTTCGGACTGTTCCAGGCTCTGATGCCCCTGATCGGCTACGCGGTGGCCCGCACCTTTGCCCAGTACATACAGGCGGTGGATCACTGGGTGGCTTTTATCCTGCTGGGCTTCATCGGCGGCAAAATGCTGTACGATGCTCTGACCGAACAGGACGATACCCCCGCGCGGGCCAACCCCTGCGATTGGCGCAACCTGTTCGTCATGTCGGTGGCCACCAGCATCGACGCGCTGGCGGTGGGTGCATCCTTCGCCCTGATGCCCCGCACCGGCATGCTGGAGCCGGCCTGCGGCTTCCTGCTGTGCTGCGCCCTGATCGGGCTGGTGACCCTCGTGATCTGCGTGGCGGGGGTGCAGATCGGCTGCCGCACCGGCAATCTGCTGGGCAAAAAAGCCGAAATCGCCGGCGGGGTGGTGCTGATCCTGATCGGGGTAAAAATTCTGCTGGAGCATACCGTTTTCGCCGGATGAATTCCCGTTGACAGTAGGACGGGGGGCCGCGCGCCTGCGCTGTTTCGGTCAGCTTGGGAGCCGCCCTCTATCCCCGCGACGGCGCCTGTTTCAAGGAGCTGTTCGCCAGCGCCGACCACGCCCTGTATACGGTGAAAGGCGAAGGGAAAGGGAGCTTTCAACTGTTCGACTCCACGGTGGAGCGGGAACACTACACCATACAGATGGAGGACAGCCGGCTCCATCAGAGCGTCCTTAACGACGACCGGCAGAAGCTGGCCCTGCGTGTCCTCCGCCTGCTGTATGAGGCGGAGGAAAGACCCAGCGGCTCGCGCTGGGTGCCCAGATGGGGCACAAGTGCTATGAGGCGTTTTTCGGCGGGCAGGGCGCCCCTTGTGTACGCTGCCCTATGAAAGGTGCCATCGAGAACGGCCGCTGCACCATGGAGATATACAACCGGCATCTGGAGGCGTGGACCAGCGCCGCTGCCACCGTCCTCGACTGGGACGGGCGCTCCGACGTGTATCTGCTGTGCCGTACCGATATCATTCCCTATAAGCGGGATACCGCCCCGCCGGACGAACCGACGAATGCGTATAACCGCCCGTCGTAAGGGAAGGGTAGGAAGGATGTCTTCTTTCCGTCCCGCCCTGTCCGGCGGACGGTTTTCTGTCCGATAACGCAAAAAAATGGCCCGAATCTTAAGAAGTGAAACGGCGCTTTCTCTTGCGTTTGACAGGGGGGATTGCTATACTAAAGATGTCCGCGACTGCGGATTGCTTTGAAAATGAAGGAGGATGGCCGATGAAGTGGCTGAAGCGGTTTTCTTCATGGGCGTCGCTGTTCCTGTTGGGCGCGGCGCTGATCGTCGTCTATAAAACCTGCGATAATCTGGATACCATCTGGTCCTTTGTCGGCCGGGTGATGGATATCCTCAGCCCCTTTGTCATCGGATTCGTGCTGGCCTTCCTGTTATATGGGCCGTCCAATCGGCTGGAGGGGCTGCTGAAACGCAAACCGATTCCCTTTGTCAGCAAACACGCCCGCCCCTTTGCGGTGGGCACCGTTTATGTGGTGCTGGTGGCCCTGCTGGTCCTCGTGATCGTGTTTGCCGTGCCGGCGATTGTCACCGGCCTATTTGATTTTGTCAAAACCCTGCCGGGCTATATCAACAACGCCCGGGAGTTCATCGACGAATACAGCCGGGATAACGGCATACTGGCCGGGCTGAACATCAACGAAAGACTGGACGCCATGTACAAGGGCGTGATGGAAACGATCAACGGGATTACCCTGAGCGATCTGACCGGTTATGTACAGGGCGTGATGGGCGCCGTGTCCTCTCTGGTCAATGCCGTGATGGCGTTTATCATCTCCCTGTATATGCTGCTCAGCCGGGAGTCGCTGGTCCGTGCGCTGCGGTCGCTGCTGGGATTGTTCATCCCCCAGCGGGTGATGACTCCTCTCACCGACTACACCCACAAGAGCTTCAAAATTTTCTACAGCTTTTTATACGGCCAGGCGCTGGACGCTCTGATCATCGGTACCATCCTGGCAATCGGCATGCGGATATTCGGCGTGCCCAATGCCTGGATGCTGGGTATGATGGTGGGGCTCATGAACATGATCCCCTATTTCGGCGCGATTATCGGCGGGATATTCTGCGTGCTGATCACCCTGCTCAGCGCCGGCCCCACCACCGCGCTGCTGGTGGCGATCTATATCGTGGTGATGCAGCAGATCGACGGCAACCTGCTCCAGCCCCGAATCGTGGGCAGCTCTATCGGGCTTAAACCGATTTACGTACTGCTGGCCATTACGCTGGGCGGCGGGCTGTTCGGCTTCTGGGGCATCTTCCTCGGCGTGCCGGTGATGGCGGTGGTCCAGCTGCTGATCAAGGATTTCATCAGCTACCGCACGCGGGTGAAAAACGAGAGACTGGCGGCGCAGGCCGCCGTGAACGGGGGTATCGGCGGGGATATCCCCCCGGAAGAATGAGGAAAAGACGATTCCGAACAGCGCCCGGCGCTGCTGGATAGATGAGAAAGTTCAAGTTGAAAGAGGTGCCTTTCATGTCCAAACAATTCACTGTAGCCATCGCCGGAACCGGCTCCCGCGGCGGCGGAACCTACGCGCCGTATCAGCACAAATTCCCTGATCGGATGAAAATCGTGGCCTTGGCCGATCCCGACACCACCCGTGTGAATCTGCTGGCGGAAGAATACGGTGTCCCGGCCGACTGCTGCTTTTCCTCGGCCGAGGAGCTGCTGGCCCAACCCAAGCTGGCCGACGTGCTGGTACTGGCGACACAGGACCGCCAGCATGTGGCGCAGGCGGTGCCCGCCCTGCGCAAAGGATACGATATCCTGCTGGAAAAACCCATCTCCAACGATCCCTACGCCATCATGGAGCTGCTTCAAACCGCTCATGAGACGGGGCGTGCGGTGACCATCTGCCATGTGCTGCGCTATACCCCCTTCTATGGACAGATCAAGAAGCTGATCGATGAGGGAGCCATCGGCGAACCCATCGCGGTACACGCGGTGGAAAATGTGGGATATTGGCATCAGGCGCACAGCTTTGTCCGCGGGAACTGGGCCAACAGCGACGTGCAGAGCCCCATGATCCTGCAGAAGAGCTGCCACGACATGGACATCATCCTGTGGCTGATGGGCAAAAACTGCACCCGCGTATCCTCTTACGGCAGCCTGAACATATTCCGGCCCGAGCGGGCTCCCGAAGGCGCGGCCCTGACCTGTTTGGGCGGCTGCAAGTGCAAGGATGACTGCCCGTATGACGCTGAAAAGGTGTACATAACCAATCCCACCGGCGTGGGAACCGGGAACACCGAATGGCCGGTGGATGTCATCGTACCCGAACCGACGGTGGAGAAGGTGCGTGAGGCGCTGAAGACCAGCCCGTACGGCCGCTGTGTTTACCACTGTGACAACAATGTGGTGGACCATCAGGCGGTGGCCATGGAATTCGAGGACGGTTCCACCGCTACCTTCACCATGGCGGCTTTCACCAAGCGCACTGCCCGTGAGATCAAGGTCATGGGCACGGCGGGAGAGCTGTACGGCGATATGAATACCAATCTGGTGACGGTTTATCCCTTCGCGGGGGAAGAGGTTACCTACAACATCAGTGAACTGGCGGAGGATTTTTCAGGTCACGGCGGCGGCGATCACCGGATGATGAGCGAATTTTTTGACATGCTGGAGGGGCGTGCCAGCGAGACCCTGACCTCCATCGACATCTCGGTCCAGAGCCATCTGATGAGTCTGGCGGCGGAGGAATCCCGTTTGAACGGCGGCAAGGGTGTCGATATCCGTGAGCTGGCGAAACGGTACTCGCAGAAATAAAATAACGGAATAGGGAGCGGAACCAGCGGAATACCTGTTATTCCACCGGATCCGCTCCTTCTTTCTATACAAATGGACGAAAAGACACTTGCAGGAGGCGCGGACTAATGCTATACTGGATAACAGGAAATGCCAGATCAGGGAGAGCGGCAGAAAAAATGCCGTTCTCCCTGATCCGGCAGAAGGTTCCGTGGAAAAGGAAATAGAAAAGCGTGGAGAGGAAGGTATTATTACAATGAAAAAAAGACTGGCGTTTCTATTGGCTACGGTTATGCTGCTGGTGGGGATACCCGCCGGTGTGCTCAGCGTATCGGCGGAAAACAACGCGTTTGAGATTACTTCTCCCACCGAAGGGCAGACGATGGATATCAATGGCTTCGACCTTACGTTCGATCAGAAATACGATGCCGATGAAGTAGAGTCCTGTACGGTGAGCGTAAAAAATGCGGATACCGGCAAATACGCCAAGGAAATGGCCGAGGTAACCGGCGGCAAAATCCATATTTCTTCAGCGGAGCTGATTAAAGCGGGTGGCGCCGGCAATTATGTGGCTATGGTCCGTGTCAATATGAAACGCGGCGACCCCAACTTTTCATCGCTGCGCAGCTTCAAGGTGGACGGCACCGTGATCGGCCGCGAATATCACTTCAACGGCGCCACGGTGGTTTCCTACGGCGACAGCCTGGTGGCCAACGGCTGGGAGAACGACTGGGACGACGTGTGGTCCACCCTGCTGTGGGACCGCTTCGGCTTCACTCAGATCGTGAACGCCGGCGTGCCGGGCAATACCAGCACCCAGGGCCTGGCCCGCTTTGAAAAGGACGTGGCTTCGGTGACCGGCGCCGATTTCGTCCTGATTCTGTTCGGAATGAACGATCACGCCATCCCCATGGGCGGCACCGCGCCCCAGGTGGACATCGACACCTATAAATTGAACCTGTCCGCCATGGCCGACAAGGTGGCTGCCATGGGCGCCAAACCGGTCTTTGTCACCATGAGCTATGTGGACGAAGAGGTTTATAAGGAACGCCATCCCGAAGAATTCCTGCCGCCCTATACCGGCGCACAGAATTTGATCGACACCTACAGCCAGGCGATGCGCGAGGTGGCCGCCCAGAAGGGCGCCGATCTGATCGACATGGCCGCGGCCTGTCAGGCGTATGACAAGGCTGAATTCCTCCAAGCGGACGGCACGCATCTGGCCGCCGGCGGCCAGGAAGCCTATGCGAAGACCATCGGCGATTACATGGCGGAGAAGTATCCGGGCGGTGAGAAGAAGGGCCAGCGTCCCTCCGCACCCACCAATCCTGACATCACCATTCCCGAAGGTGGCTTCGACCTGATGCCCCAGGAAGGTGTCACCACTTCTCCCGAGGGGATGTACGGCTCCAACGGCAAGCTGGTACCCACCTACAATGCCGACGGCACCGTGACTCTGACCAACCAGAGCGATAAGAGCTGGCCAGCCATTAAGACGGAATATGGCCAGATGGTGGATTTCAATGAGAATCCGTATCTTTACTATAGCCTGTCCGGCCTGGACTCCACCCGTCACGACGGCTACAATCTTCGGATCAGCCTGGACGGCAACGAGCTGGTACTCAGCGATATCCTGGGCCTCACAGACGACATCCGGGATAATGGGACCTTCGTCGTGAATATG
The DNA here is from genome assembly GCA_022800315.1 of Clostridiales bacterium. GTDB lineage: Bacteria > Bacillota > Clostridia > Oscillospirales > Acutalibacteraceae > Avimonas_A. Next base: position 7,598 of record JAAWQC010000028.1, on the reverse strand, counting down.
AGACAGTACCTGTTGGTAAATAACCTGCTGAGTGAGGACGGTACCGCTGTACTGGACTATACGGTGATGACCTACGCCACCTGGGCGGCCGGTGATGTCAGTATTACGCTGAATGCCCTGAAATTTGCGCCGGAAAAAAGCGATGAGCCTACGGGTTCCGCGACCGAACCCACGCCCACGGGCACCGATCCTGTTGGTACCGAAACCACCGGTACCGATTCCACTGGCACAGCACCCACCGGCACCGGCGGGGCGACCGACACGACGGGGACGACGGCAAGCACCACCGCCCCCGCCAAAGGGGATAACCCCAAGACCGGCGACAATACCCTGCCGCTGCTGGCGGGCACGTTGCTGCTGACGGGTTCCGCCGCCGCGCTGTTCCTGACACGGAAGGCATCCCGTACACGCTGACAAACGGTCTGCCGGGATAAGCAAAACGGCCACCGCTGAAACGGTGGCCGTTTTTATATACAAAATTAGAAAAAGAGACAAGTGAACTCTTGCCACCAGCCCCTGCAGAGGCTATACTATAAGCACGAAATCGACATAAAGAGATGTTTCTCGCAGGAGGTACCTTGTGGAAGAGCCGATTATCGAGATTCAGCTGCTGGGAAAGTTCGCGATCACCCGCGGGGAACGCCGATTAGGCGAGACACACGGGCGGGTTAACAAGGTATGGGTGCTGATTGAATACCTGCTAGCCCAGCGAGGAACCACCATATCGCAGGAACGCATGATTGAAGTCCTGTGGGGAGACGAGGAATGCGGCAACCCGATCGGTGCACTGAAGAACCTGGTCTATCGCGCGCGCCGTCTTTTACGCGAGCTGGACAGACCGGGAGAGGAGACCACCTATATCGTTTTTCAGCGCAACACCTATGCGTGGAATCCTGCCCTGCCCTGTGTAGTGGACGTGGAGGAGATGAGCCGCTTATTCAAACAGGCAATTCAGAAGGATTGTCCCATAGAGGAGCGTATACGCGGCTATACCCGTGTGGTTGAGCTGTATCAGGGCGACTTCCTGCCGAAATCCTCCGATTTGGATTGGGTGGTGGTCAAGAACGCTTATTACGCCACCATGTTTACCGACTGTGTCATGGGGTTGGTTCATCTGATGACGCAGCGCAAGCATTACGAGGAGATCATCCGCCTGTGTGAGTACGCCCTGGTTTATTTCCCTTTTGAAGAGGACTTCCATCGGGCACTGCTGGCCGCGTATGGGCAGGTGGGACGATATGAAAAGGCGGTTGCCCACTATCAGCGGATATCCCATCAATTTTTTGAGGAGCTGGGTGTTACCTTGACAGCCGAAACTACGGCCGTTTATAAGGAAATTATCCGTCACATGCACAATATCGAGCTCTCCCTGTCGGCGATACAGGACGACCTGCGGGAGGTCTACGAGCGACCGGGTGCATTTTTGTGCGATTATGATATCTTTAAAAATATTTACCGACTGGAAGCGCGGTCGATGCAGCGCACCGGCTATTCCTTTCACATCGTGCTGATTACCTTTTCGGACAGCGAGGGAAACCCTCCACCGACGGAGGTCATGCGGAAGGTGATGAAGGAATTTCAGGAGATTGTGGCGAATAACCTGCGCAGGGGGGATGTGATCGCCCCTTACAGCGCGACCCAGCTGGTGGTCATGCTGCCCGGCACCACCCTGGACAACAGCCATCGCGTTGTCAAACGTCTTCTGTCTCTGTATCAGAAAGAAAACAGCGCGTCCGATATCCGGGTAAGCATCCGCATCGCCACAGTGGGACCGGAGGATGTGCCGCCGAGGCCGTATTGAATGTACCGCGGCAAGCAGAGCCTCGGCAGAGCAGAGGGAGAATTGACGAAGGGAAGAGTGATGCCGCGGAAGGGCAGAAGCAGGGAAGAATTTTCGCGGGATATTCTTCAGGAGAATTGACGATGTGCAGTCCCTGTGACCTGCATGTGACCGGTTGCTGGTACACTGATGTTGCTGTTGGATTTGTGTGAACAATACCAACAGATGGTCGTATAAATCGACCGGCAGGCCACGCGTCACGCCTTCACTTGGGGCAAATGTTCACGACCATTTGCCGACAGCCAACGAGGGACAGACGGTGAATCCCGCCATTTTCTTTCTCCTTATTTTCTCATAAACGAAAAAGCGCCCCTTCCAGTCAAAGGGGCGCTTTTTCGTTGTCATATGACAAAATTAGACGGACTCTTCCGCAATGCGCGTCAGTTCCGCGATCACCAGGAGGGTGGTTTCGTTCACCAGTTCCCAGTCCATGGACTGCTGATTCAGCTCCTCCAGATCGTCATGGGTCTCCTTGGCGCACTGGGATATATAGATGGCCTCGCTGATGAGCTCACGGGCGGCCCGCCGGTTGAAGGAGAGCCGCTGCCGACGCTGCCTCAACGCGTCCACATCGGTAAAGCGGGCGGCGTGGATGCGGCGATAAACCGGGAAATCCGCCTTGTGCCAGGTGTTGGAGGTGGTAAAGCCGACGCCCAGCGAGGGGATGAGCAGATGCTCCGGCTTGTCGGCGGGGGAGAGAGGACAGGCGCAGGTGACGATTTCCAGCCCTGCCTCCAATGCGCGTTCCCGCAGCTCGGCAAGCAGCAGGCGGGAGGCGGCGCCGTATTCGTCCTCAATGGAATAGATGCGGGGGCATAGGGCCTGCAGGGTATCGTGAAAGGTGAGGATGCCCTCCGGTGTGACCGCGCTGAGAAAGCGCTTCCACTCCCGTCCAGCTCCTCGCCCGGCGGTGCTGCCGCCGAATTCGCGGGCCGCGATACGGGCCGCGCTGCGGGAGACTTTATCGACGTCGGTGCACTCCAGCGCCATGCGCGCGCTGTCTCCCAGCAAGGAGGACGCGGCGCTGAGAAAGCGCCGTCCCCTGGCGTGCAGAGCGGAGCAGGCGTCGGTCACTTCGATGATTTCCTTTTGATGGGGATACAGCATCGCGGTATCCATACAACCCGCCAGGTTGACGATCTGCTCCACAGCGCCCCAATAATGGGGTTCGATCACGTGGGGGGCGGTGCCGTCAAAAATACACAGTTTCAGCTCCCGAAAAACCACTCCGTCCAGCGAGTGGGGATCGGATGAACAGAGAATACATTCGGCCCGGTATCCGAGCGTGGTCATATGTTCCAGAACGGCCCGCATCAGGGATGCTTTCCCCGTACCGGGTCCGCTCTTGATGATGTAGGCGCGCCATCCGTCATGGCAGTCGTACAGATCGTCCAGATAGCCCACGAATCCCGATGGGGTGTTGGCTCCCAGAAAAAAGCGCACCGGCATATCCTGATTGCCCATATCGTTAACTCCCTCCTGTAAATCCATTTCGTTACATGGTATTCATGGCGGGAGTCAGGGGTGCGGAATAGACGGGCCTTTTAAAAAAGTTGAAGTGCGAGAGGATAAAACCCGATATTTTAAAGGGTTATCGCACATATACGAATGGTATAAATAATAAATAATCTACCGATCGTTGCGAACGAAGCTGCCGGTTGCGCGCTGAATGGTGGCGGTGGGGTCCACCGAGAGGGTTCCGCTGCAGTCCAGCGAATCTATTTCGCAGAAGGGACCGACCACAATGTCCTGGCCGTTTACCGCTTTCGCCGTGACGCCGCTGAGGCGTATGGTAGTGGCTTCGATCAGATCGGCCTTGGACCCGTTGTGGATAAAGAGGCGGGCCAGGCGGCCCACGCTGGACGATATGGTGATTTGATCGCCCACGATTTCCCGCGCCCGAATCAGACCGTTGACCACCATCTTATCGGCGGAGATCTGGCCGTCGATGTGCAGGCTGCCGTCACAAAAAAGTTCTTCCGCCTCAATTTCCCTGCCGGAGGTGACCCGGAGCATGCCGTCCACCATCATCTTTTTGACCCGCAGGTCCGCTTCGATTTTCATGGCACCGTCGCAGTCCAGCAAATCGGCGGTTAGGGAGCCGCGGCAATTCATGGTGCCGTCCACATCGACGCTGGCGGCGCGGACATCCCCTTCACTCTGGGCGAAGCCGTTCACCTTGATCGCCCCGTACTCGCCTCCGGCAATGGTTCCCTTACCGTCTATCCGAATGTCATTCATGATCTGTTCCTGCCTTTCGTTGTACGGCGGGAATCCCCGCCGGATATTTGAGTTTCAGTTGGTTGGCCCGTTCCCCCAGGGGAGCGGACAGCAGCACCTTGACACCGCTGTCGAAATACAGGGGTGAGGCGGCGCGGCTGAGGACAAGATGCAGGCGTTCCCCAGACCGGAAGACGGTACACAGATGGTCGAGCCCGTGCAGCTCCCCGACGGCCGGCAGTGCCTGGAGTGCCAGTTCCGCCAGTTCCTTTCCTGTTATCCGCTGATTTTCCGTCCGGTACAGGGCGGACAGCTCGGCAAGCAGGGCTGTCTCCAGCAGCGTGTACTCTTTTTTTTCAGACGGGCCGGCGGCCTGCGACAACTGATGAAACAGTCCGCTGTCGATTTCCTCTGCCGCGGCCAGCTTTTCGGCGCTGAGAAAGGCCCCAGCAGCCTCCGGCGACAGGATAGCCGCCAACTCCTCCAGTGAATACTGGTCCTTAGCCTGCAGGATAGCGGTCACGCGGCTGAGAATCTGTTCGCGGGGGAAAAAGGTTTCCTGCCCAGTGTAGGAGGCCTGCTTGATAAACCAGTCCTCGGGAATCAGTCGTTCCCGTTTCCAGCGGTACAATTGACCATAAGAGATACCGGTCTGTTCCAGCAGTTCCTTCTTGGAAATGAGGTCCAACAAACGCCACCCACCTTCGTAACAATGTTATGTTACAACCACAATACCGTAACATTGTTCTATTGTCAAGGGGGCAGGAAAATAAAGTTCGGATATAATGTAAAACCACAATAGATTATACATATTGTATATTTCAAAAGACAAAAAGGACGGACAGCTGCCAGCTGTCCGTCCTTTTTAAACAATAAGAGCGTCAGATCTTTTCGCCGTTCTTTTTCTTTTGCAGCAGCTGTTTGATCTTCTCGTGGGGATCGATGATCAAGCTGACCGACATATCGTGGTTAATCGCCGCGATGAAATAAGCGATATATTTGGACACATCCACTTCATGGAACCACTCCCGCTGAAGCAGTTCGGGAGTGCGGTAGGTCAGGTTGGTGCCCAGTACGCCGGAAATGATGCCATCTTTATACGCCTTATCGAATTCGTCGAGGCCATTGGTGAAGATAGCGTAGGTGGCATAGGAGAAAATACGGCGGGCCTTGCGCTTTTTCAGTTCGTAGGCGATGTCCAGCATGGATTCGCCGGAAGAGATGATGTCGTCGGCGATGAAGACATCTTTGCCCTCCACTGAGTCACCGAGGTATTCGTGGGCGACGATGGGGTTGCGGCCGTTGACCACCTGTGAGTAATCGCGGCGCTTATAGAACATGCCCAGGTCCACCCCCAGCATGGAGGCGTAGAACATATTGCGGTGCATAGCGCCTTCGTCAGGGCTGACGATCATGAGATGATCGCGGTCAGGCTGGATATCCGGTACGCTGCGGAACAGGGTCTTCAGCGTCTGATAGGCGGGGATCACATTGTCGAATCCCATGATCGGGACGGCGTTTTGTACACGGGCGTCGTGGGCGTCGAAGGTGATGATGTTGGATACACCGATGTTCCGCAGCTCCTGCAGCGCGACGGCGCAATCGAGGGATTCCCGATAGCTGCGGCGATGCTGACGGCCGCCGTAAAGAAGGGGCATAATCAGGTTGATACGATGCGCCTTGCCGCCCGCCGCCTGAATGATACGTTTCAAATCCTGAAAATGATCGTCGGGCGACATGGAATTGACCTGCCCGAACAGCTTGTATTTACAGCTGTAGTTCCCCACGTCGATCAGGATGAAGAGATCGTCGCCCCGGATACTCGATTTGATAATGCCCTTACCGTCCCCTGAAGAGAAGCGGGGGCATTCCGCATCCACCAGGAAGGAACTCTCGGGCCGGCCGCTTTTCTGCGCCCAGGACACGAGATGGGCGTTGATTTTGTCGCCCAGCTCCCGACAGCTTTCCATGGCGAGTATACTCAGGTTGGCCACCCGGTCCTGCTGATTGAATATGGTTTCTCCCGTGATTTTTTCCTGCATTTTTTACGTCCCCTTTATATGATAAAAAATGATTGACGATTAAAACAGAATGGCTCCGTATCGGGCGGCCAGCTCCCCAATCAGGGAATCGTCCGCCTCGCTCATGGTGTCCACCAGCAGCCTTCCGGGATAGCGGCGCAGCGCCTCCTCCAGCAGCAGGACGCTGTCCGCGTGGACCGCGGTGGGCAGACGGCTCATAGACGCCTGCCGGATCAGCTCATCCACGTCCTGTACACAGGTGACGTGTACCACCGCCACGTTGTATTCATCCTCTGCCTCAATCAGCTCGTCTGACAGATTGCTGTCGCAGACAAGGGGCGGGCTGGGATCCAGATCGTCGCTGAGGAAAAAGGCCTCCTGTTCGCCGGCGGCGGCATCGGTGTCGATTTCGGTCGAAACCACAGTGGGATGTCGGTCCACCAGCCCGCGCAGCAGCGCAAGGTGTTCCGGTCCCGCCCCGCAGCAGCCGCCCACCAGCACGGCGCCTGCGTCGAGCAGCGGCTCCATTCCAGCGGCAAACGCCGCCGGGTCAAGAGCTGTCCACCCGTGTTCTCTGTTGGGAAATGCCGCGGAGGGTTTGGCAATCAGAGGAACGGCCGCATAGGGCAGGGCGTCCTCCAGCCATTCGGCCATGGAAGCCGGCCCGGCAGAGCAGTTGAGGCCCACCGCGGCTGCGCCCAGCGCCTGAAGGGTGATAACCGCAGGAAGGAGGCGGGCGCCGGTAAGGGTCTCTCCTTCCTCGTTTACCGTGAGGGTTACCATAACGGGCAGCCCGGTCTCCCGGGCGGCCAGCAGTGCCGCCCGCGCTTCGGACAGACCGGTCATGGTTTCGCAGACCAGACAGTCCACCCCCGCTTCCTTGAGAGCGGCGGCCTGTTCGCTGTAGGCAGCCAGCAGTTCGTCAAAGGAGGGGGCATCTTCCGCGTCGGGGGGCAGGCCGTAACCGGACAGGTTGCCCGCCACCAGACAGCGGCGGCCGGTTTCCCGTACCGCGGCCTCCTGTGTCAGGGCCGCCAGCTGCCGGTTCAGGTCCCGAACCCGGCTGGGTGATGCCTGTTCTCCCGATCGCAGCAGCGAAAGCCGGTTAGCACCGAACGTAGGGGTATACAAAACATCGCTGCCTGCCGCCGCAAACCGGCGCTGAATATCGATCACCAGTGCCGGATGAGCGAGAGCCCATATTTCAGCACAGGCATCGGCAGGCATTCCCGCCCCGCGCAGGGTGGTTCCCATGGCGCCGTCCAGCAGCAGAGGGGGATGGAGCAGACTAGGGGGAGGTTCCATTAGACCAGATCATCCTCTCAAAGTGATTTAATTCAAATAATTGGATTACAAATCGTATAAACAAACTTTTATAATACAAATCGTATGCGAATGGCAGCGATATGAGCTTGAATGCTTTGCCGTCTCGCGAAGAAGGTGAAATTCAGGTTTGACATGCCGCGTGGGAAACCTGCGGAGGGTACGACGCAGGTTTGGGGGCTTTGCCGTCTCGC
>JAAWQC010000027.1 GCA_022800315.1 Clostridiales bacterium | reverse complement strand
GACTGCCGCGCGGCAGTCCCCTTTTGCGATGCCGCACAGAGCTGACTGAAATATAATAATAAATAGGTTCTGCCAAATGTTGAAAGACAGGCGCATCGGCGCTATACTGTAGGGGTGGGGAGAAAGAACGACTTTCAGAGAGGGTGAGGCCGCATGGGGCGAAATAAGAGAAATATCCTGCTGATCGTATCGGCCGGTGCAGCGGTATGCCTTGCGGCGGGCGCCGCGGTTTGTCTGTCGGCCCTGATGCCTGTCCGGCGGGAAATTGCCGCTTATCAGGCGGATTCTGAGACGGTGGACACCTTTGTCGAGGAACCGTGGGAGGAACCGTTTGTCAATCAGGCCGCGCTGAAGGCCTTTGAATGGACACCGGAGCCGCCGCAGCCGGAGAAGGATACGCTGTATACCTATACCTCTCCTGAGGGGATTTCCTTTATCAGCAAATCGGCAGCGTGGAATGAAAAGAAGCTGGAAGCGCTGTACCAGGAACTGCTTCAAAACAAGCACGGGGAAGAGCTGCGCAGCCTTTTGCGGGTGGTAGTCAATCCGCAGGAGGACGAATTCGCTGCCGCCACCCATCAGAGCACCACCCAGACCAACACCTTTTCGCTGAATTTTCCTGCGTTTCCGGGGAATTTCGGTATTCAATTTGAGCGGGAAGCGGGCGTGATCACCCTGTATGGCGGGGATCAGCGCACCACCGTCGAATCGATGGCGGACAGTCTCAGTCATGAGTACGGGCATCACTACACCTTCTACCACATGTTCCCTGGTTCCGATGCGGGGGAAAACATGCTGGACAGTGAATACGCCCGCTTGCGGGGGCTGAATGAGGACAATGCGCTGACCGATATGTCGGATAGGCAATATTACTATGACCATCACTACCGCTATCTGTACGAAATCGCGGCGGAGGATTACGTGGCGCTGATGGGTTCGCCCCGCTCCCACGGCATCGCGGATTATTGCGATGTGCGGGACCGGCTGGGCGGAAAGGAAAGCGCGGACTACAAAGCGCGCAACGCCATGGTACAGGAAAACCTCCAGCTGCCCATGGCGTCGGAGCAGGAGGGGCTGGCGGCGTACTTTTACAGCTTTATCGACGAGCCGATGCCGGATATTCCGCCCAGACAGGAGATACAGATTCAGGTACAGAAGGGGTCAAAGAGCTATGACCTCACCGACGGATACCGGACCTTCGTCCATTATCGACTGTCGTGGAACAAAGCCTACGGTGACGACGCCACATATACGCTGGTATCCTATCAGCCGGACGATATGTATAAGAATTTGTATTTTATCCGGACCGTCCGCCCGGGTCAGGCCGCTGATGCCTATGTCGGAAGTGTCACGAGGGAAATCGGCCAGACCATCCGGTATATGGACGATCAATTAGCTGCCGGGACGCGGACGTTTATCGTCACGGCAGTGCTTCCGGACGGTACCCTGTACAAATCGGACCCGTTGACCTATACTTTCTCATAATGCGGACGGGGGTGTAAGAGATGAAGAAATGCCTGTTGGCGGTGGTAGGCTGTCTGCTGTGCCTGCTGCTGGCCGGGTGTACCGAAGCGGAGATCGGATGCGGAGTGGATGAAAATCACAACGCGTTCCTGCGGGTGGGCATACAGATGGACCTGACCGGGGCTGACGCCGCCACTGCCGATAAAATACGGGTCAGCATGCGAAGACTGGCCAGCCACTATCGAAATTCGCTGGGGTATGAGGTGGATGCCGATATCGACGCGCAAAAGGACAGCCTGCGTCTGGATATGCTGCTGAGCCGCAGCGCGGACAGCTACGCGGAGGCGTTCGAAAAGCTGAAGGAGATGCTGAACGACGAAAAGCTGACCCCCTTCACCATTGTCAACATGACCCATTCCGGCGGCAATGCCGAGCAGGGATTTGCCATGGAGGTCCGCCTGAACGCCGACAAACTGCTGGAGGGCACGGGGGTTGAGTATATGCCCCAGGATATAAAAAATTACTTTGAGCAGGGAATCGCGGACAGCACAGCCAGGCTCCAGCTTTTTCTGCCGGCATCCCAGGTGGTGGAACACACGGGGAGCCTGGAACAGCCGGTCGCTGTTTCAAGCGTCGCCAGCACGTCGATGCCGGTTTCCTTTGCAGAACCGACCGACCTGAAACTGGTCACCCGGATCAACCTCCGGGACGGCATGGTGCTCTCCGCTTCCGGCGGCGAGGTCATCAGCCAGCTGCAGCAGCAGGAGGCTGTGCTTCTGACAGGGGCGGTTATCTGCGCTGTACTGTTTGTCCTGTGTGCTGTTTTCTGTATCGTACTGCTGATCCGGCGCCGTAAGGCAGGCCGTCCCGCGGACGGTCATCCTCACACTCCTGTGGGTGAATAGATAATGTCGAGGGATACCGGTAACGTAACATAAACGATCAAAGCAACCCAACCGCAGCTTCCACAGGAAGCTGCGGTTGGGTTTGTAACAGCATGCGTCAGGTGAATGAAAATAACCCGATGGGGAGTACGGTGCGTTTCGAACGGTGTCCCACCCGCTATGACGCGTCTCCCAACCGTACCACGGTGAGGGCGGCCTCCTGGAAGGTGAAGCCGTCGTCCTCGACGATGACGGTGATGTTGGAAGGCACGTTGGTGACCTGGAACGGTACGCTGAAGGACATGGTGGCTTCCTCTGTGGAGGCGGCAAAGGTATGACGCGCGACGGCGCCGGCGACCGGCACGCCGTTCTGATACAGCTGCACCCGCACCGATGCCGGGATAGTGGTGCCGGGATTGGGGTAAACGGAGCTGTGGAAGGTAGCCTGATAGATGCCGGGCTGATTGATATTCACATCGGGCGAACTGGCCTGATGGGTGATCGAAGTACCGGATACCAACGGATTATTGCTGAAAATCAACGGAGTGCCGGCCCCCGGTGACTGGGTGGCGGGATCCACCGTCGCCAGCACGTCGAGCGTTCCGCCGCCGCCGGGTTCCCCACGGGGGATGACAAAGTCGAAGACAGCGTCGGTATCCGTTCCGGAGTTGGTTACCTCCACGGGTGTACCTGGTTCGCCGGTGATCACCGATCCGATGGTGATGGTGGCGGCCCGTCCGTCCTCTCCGGTTGCACCGGTTTCGCCCGTTTCACCGGTGGGCCCGGTAGGTCCGGTAGGTCCGGTGGGGCCGGTGGCGCCGATACCCGTTGCACCGGTAGCGCCCGTTGCGCCTGCTGCGCCGGTGGACCCGGTAGGTCCGGTGGGGCCGGTGGCGCCGATACCCGTTGCGCCTGCTGCGCCGGTGGGCCCGGTGGGTCCGGTAGGTCCGGTGGGGCCGGTGGCGCCGATACCCGTTGCGCCTGCTGCGCCGGTAGGCCCGGTAGACCCTGTCGGTCCGGTGGGGCCGGTGACGCCGATACCTGTGGCGCCGGTAGCGCCTGTCGCACCGGGGATGCCTGTGGAGCCTGTTGCGCCTGTAGCGCCCGTCGGGCCTGTAACCCCGGCTAATCCCTGGGCTCCGGTGGGGCCTGTCTCACCGATAGGGCCGGTGGCTCCCGTTGCTCCTGTCGGCCCCATAGTGCCAGCGGAGCCGGTTGCCCCCGTGCTCCCGGTGGGACCTGTCGAGCCTATAGGTCCCGGTATCCCCTGAGGTCCCCGCGGACCGGGGACCGGGCAGCAGCAACAGATGCGCGGGCATCCGCAGCCGTTTTTATGAGGATCATAGGTATTCATGAAGATATAGTCCCTCCTGTCAGATTGAGTCGTGTGATGCGATGACATTTCAGTATATGTCGCCTTATGGCATGTCGTGCAGGTATGGCGGTCCCCTCCCGCCTTCGGCATAAGGACGGCGTCGGCCATTTTTCCTGCTGTTTCCTGTCCCAAAAGGCTGGATTCGGCTTTATGACCCGGTAGGGTGGAGGTGGCAAAACGGCCTGTGGAGCCACTGGCCTGACGGTCGAGTGACTTTTTTACCCGTTTCGTAGATTCTTCACTGGTTCATCGCTATAATGAGGCCATCACATCACACAAGGGGGACTCATCGTGGAGGAAAAAACCACACTGGGCAAATTCATTACGCGCAAGCGTCGGGAGAAACATATGACGCAGAAGGAACTGGCCGACCGGTTGTATGTCACCGAATCGGCGGTGTCCAAATGGGAACGGGGGATATCCTATCCCGATATATCGCTGGTTACCAGCCTGTGCGAGGAACTGGGCATCACGGAGCACGAATTGGTCACGGCCAGCGAGGATTTCCGCCAGCGCCGGATCGAGAAGCAGGCGCGCAGCTATCGCCGCTTTACGAAGATCTACCTGTGGATGACCTCGCTGATGTATGCGGTATCCCTGCTGACCTGTTTTATCTGCAATCTGGCCGTCAATCACACCCTGTCCTGGTTTTTTATCGTACTGACGGCGGAGATGGCGGGTTTTTCCCTGACCACCCTGCCGCTGCTGCTGCCGAAATACCGTTATATCGGTACGCTGGGAGCCTTTTTCGCCTCGCTTCTGCTCCTGCTGATGACCTGCTGCCTGTATACGGGAGGCAACTGGTTTTTCGTCGCGGCGATGGGCGTCCTGTTCGGATTCAGCATCGTGTTTTTGCCGCTGATAGTACGGGCGCTTCCGCTGCCCGCGCCGCTGATCCGGCATAAGGCCCTGCTGTGCTTCGCGGTGGACACCGTTCTCCTGTTCGCCCTGATAGCGGTGGCCCTCGGCTACAGCGGGGAGACCGCCCTGTTTTTCACCAGGGCGTGCCCCGCGGCGCTGTACAGCCTGATCCTGCCCTGGGCCATGCTGGTGATCATCCGGTATGGCCGGGTCAACGCTTTATACCGCACCGCGGCCTGCCTGGCGGTTTCCGGCGGCTATATCCTCCCCTTCAACGGAGTCATGAACGTCTTGTTTAACGGCAAACCGTTCGTGCTGCCGACGCTGCGTCTGCATAACTGGGCGGAGGAAAATTTAAACGACAACGTCGTCTGGCTGACCGTCCTGTTCCTGTTCGGCTTGGCCGCCCTCTTCGTCGTCGGCGGCATCGTCCTGACCGTACGCGGGCAGCGCCGTCGGGATATCGGATAACGAAATGTGCGGAATGAGGGGCGCCGTATCCTCCGGAGTTCCCCTGTGCGCCGAGGGGACCTTTTCAGCCGTTCAGCGCTGACCGGATATTGATAAAGGAACCGCCGCGCCAGCTGGTGCGGCGGTTCCTTTCGCGGCGGCGCACTGGCCCCTGTTGACAGAACCGCGGCGGATTAAGGGGAATAAGTTGTATATTGTGCTCGTTGCCCTTCCCTGGAAACGGGGGTATAATGAGGATTCATTTTTCGAGGGAGAAGGCGAGACAAGTGGAATCGATCGATGCCTTTGTCGACCGGCTGTTCGCGGATCGGGGCGACGGGGCGGAGGAGGCCCGCGCGAAGGAGCGGGTGTTGAACAGGCTGATGGCCGACTACGACGCCCGGCGGGCGGAGGGGCTCGGCGACGAGGAGGCGCGCGTGTGCGCCCTGACGTCATTCGGTGCCGCGGAGGCGGCGGACAAAGCGATACGGCTGGAAAAACGGCGTACCGCGTACGAGAAGTTCCGGCGGCGGTATCCGTGGATGGTGCGGCTGGGAATCCTCGGTATTCTTGTGCTGCCGCTGATCGCCGCGTTTCTGTTTCACGACGCCGACCATAAGGCGCGGGCGCTGGCCGCCTGGACGGTGGCTATCATCGCGCTGGTAGCCTTTGTCATCGGTGTGGAATACGCCGACTACCGCTATCAGCGGCAGCTGCGGGGAGACCCGCCGGAACACAGCGGGCGGGACGAAAAAGGGAAGGAGCAGGACGAATGAAAACGATTCTTTCCATTTTTGGCCGTGACCTGTCCCGCATCGGGAAAAACGCCATGGCCCTGATCATCGCGGTGGGCATATCGGTGCTGCCGGCCCTGTACGCCTGGTTCAACATCGCCGCCAACTGGGACCCCTACGGCAATACGGGAGGGATTCAGGTGGCGGTGGCCAACGAGGATGCCGGCTATTCGCTGGAGGGGATCCCCCTCAACGTGGGTGAGACCATCGTCAGCAGCCTGCGGGCCAACGATCAGATCGGCTGGCGCTTTATGGACCGGCAGGAGGCTGAGGATGGGGTGAAAAGCGGCAAATACTACGCCAGCGTGGTCATTCCCGCCGATTTCAGCGCGAAACTGGCCAGCATCCTGACCACCGATATCCAGCGCCCCACCATCGAATACACCATCAACGAAAAGAAGAACGCCATCGCCCCCAAGATCACCGACAAAGGGGTAGGGGTCATCCAGCAGCAGATCAACGAGACCTTCACCACCGTGGCTACCGAGGCTGTCGTGTCGGGTCTGGGCGCGGCGGCCGGCGGACTGGAATCCGGCGGACGTAACCTGATGGAGCGCTTTATGGATACCCTGCGCACGGCCGACAGTTCGCTGTCGGGGGTGGAGAATGCCATCGACGCGTTTGCGGCCACCTCCGGCGCCGTGGATCAGCTCACCGAGACGGCCCGCGCCCTGCTGCCCGACACACAGACCGCGCTGGGCCAGGCGGAGCTGACCGCCGCCGACGTATCGACGCTGCTCACCTCCTCCCGGGAGGCGTCCCGTCAGACGGTTTCCCTGCTGGGCGATGTGCTGTCCGCCGCCGCGGATACCTGCGGGGCGGCGGGGGAGCAGGCGCTGTCCCTGTTGGACGAATGGGAGGCGCGGCAGGGTGATGCGGAGCGCCTGCGCGCTTCTGTCGCCTCGATTCAGTCCCAGCTGGACGACACGATCGCGGACAATCGGACCCTGATAGGCAAATTGGAACAGCTGAAGCAGACCGCGCCCGCCCAGACCGCCGCCGCGCTGGACACGGCCATCCAGCGTTCGCAGGGGGCCAACCGGACATTGGAAACCCTGGCGGACGCGGTGAATCATCTGGCGGACGTCATCGGCAGGGGGCAGGAGGTCTCCGACACCCTGCGGGGGCAGATTGCCGAACTGTCATCTAAGGCCGCCGACGATCTGCGGGCGGCGGCTGAGGCGGGCGGGACCTTCCTGCCCGAGCTGGGGACGGCGGCAAACCGGGCGGCCGGTCTGCTGGACGCGGTCGCCGCGGTTGCCGGCGATCGGAACGAAGCGTTCCAGCAGGCCTCCGCACGGCTGCAGGCATCTCTGGAGGCCGCCCGCCAGAGGCTGGAGGAAACCGGGGAGCGCAATCGGACCCTGATCGCCGCCCTGACCGCGCTGAAGCAGGGGATTCCCGACCGCCTGCCTGCCGTCGTGGACGAGATCATCGGGCGGCTGACCGGCGCCAACCAGACCCTTGAATCCCTGTCCGGCGCGCTGGACGAGGTCTCTTTGCTGATCGGCCGGGGGGAAGCGGTCCCCGCCTCTCTGCGGGAGAAGCTGACCGGGCTGATGGAGACGGGGGCCCGGCAGTACGCTCAAGCCGAAGAAAAGGAAAAGGGCATCCACGAACAGCTGGCGAAAACGGTGGACGATGCCTACGACGCGCTGGGTTCGGCGTCGGGACTGCTGACCCTGTTCAGCAGTGCCGTACCCCAGCTGGGCCAGGTGCTGGACGGCATGGGCGGCGCCATGGATTCTGCAACCGATGCCCTGCTGGCCACGAGGAAACTGATCGGCGGCACCCGGCAGCAGATCGGCCATACCCTCGACAGGCTGGAAGCGACGGGCGAGGACGAACGGCTTCAGGCCCTGCTGGACCTGGTGCGGAACGATTCCTCCCTGATGGGCAGCTTTATGTCTTCCCCCGTTCAGGTGGAGACCCGCTCCCTGTATCCCATCGCCAATTACGGCTCCGCTATGGCGGCCTTTTATTCCACCCTTGCTTTCTGGGTGGGCGGGGTGGTGCTGGTTGCCATACTGAAGGTGCGGGTGGATGAGGACGACCGCATCCGCCGGATCAAACCCTACCAGAGCTACCTGGGCCGGTATCTGCTCTTTTTCCTGTTCGGGATCGTTCAGTCCACCATCATCTGTCTGGGAGACCTGCACTTTCTGGGCGTCCAGTGCACCAGCCCCTTCCTGTTTCTGCTGGCGGGCTGGACGGCCAGTATGGTCTTTACCCTGATTATCTACACGCTGACCGTTTCCTTCGGCGACGTGGGCAAGGCGCTGGCGGTGATCTTCCTGGTCATCCAGATCGCAGGGGCGGGCGGGACCTTCCCCATCGAGGTGACCCCCGCCTTCTTCCAGGGGGTCTATCCCTTCCTGCCCTTTACCTACGCCATCAACGCCATGCGGGAGATCATCGCCGGGCAGTACGGTATAGCCTACTGGCTCGACCTGCTGAAGCTGCTGGTCTTCGTACCTTTGGCGCTGCTGCTGGGTCTGGTACTCCGCCGGCCGCTGATCCGCCTGAATGTTTTCTTCGAGAAACGGCTGGAGAACACCCATCTCATGTAAACAGGCACTTTTACCGAAAGAGGAGGACGGAAATGTCGTCATTTCTGTCCCCCTCTTTTGGGATATCCGCCGGGACCGCCTCATAGGATGTAAGAGGAACGTGTTGATAGAAAGTGGGCGGACGCATGATGGTGTTGTATTTTTCCGGAACGGGCAATTCCCGGTTCGTGGCGGAGCTGTTCCGCCAGCGGACAGGGGCGGAGTGCCACTCCATCGAAGAGGCGGTGGATTTCGCCGGACGAATGGCCCGTCACGGGGAAATTGCCGTCTGCTATCCCGTCTATTGCTCCGGGGTACCCCGCCTGATGCGGGAGTTTGCCGAGGAATACCGGGAATCCTTCCGCGATAAGCAGGTGCTGATCTTCTGTACGCAGATGATGTTCTCGGGCGACGGCGCCCGCTCATTTACCGACCTGTTCCCCGCCGGCTGGTTTGCCGTGCGGTACGCCGAGCATTTTTTCATGCCCAATAATCTGTGCAACGTCCTGCCCGCTTTCACCTATAGTCGGCGGACCGTCCGCCGGGAGACGGGCCGGGCGGCGGCGCGGGTGGAACGCATCTGCCGCCGGCTGGAGCGGGACAGGGAAAAACACCGGGGCTTCGGCGCCCTGCCCCGCAAAGTCGGCTATATGCAGCGGCGGTATTTCCCCGCCACCGAGGAGAAGGCCCGGGATAACGTGCGGGTGGGGGATGCCTGTACGGCCTGCGGCCTGTGCGCCCGCCGCTGTCCCGTGGGCAATCTCCGGCTGGTCGGAGGAAAACTGATACCGCAGGGCAATTGTATGTTTTGTTACCGCTGCGTCAACCTCTGTCCCCGTAAAGCCATTACTGTGGTCTATCACAAACCGGTGACAAGCCAGTATAAAGGTCCATCTGTATAACAAATAGTATTGAAAATAGGGCGGGAGGTGCCGCTCAGAAAACAAAAGTCCGCCGCAGCCTGAGCTGCGGCGGACTTTTTGACAGGTTGTGTCGGGGTATGAACTATTCGACGTAAATCACACTGACGGGGCAGTTTGCCGCTGCCTCTTTCGCGCTGTCGGCCAGGGCGGCGTTGGGCTGACGGTGTACCTCCGCCAGGCCGTCGTCGGCGATGCGAAACACATCGGGGCAGGTTTCAGCACACAGGCCGCAGCTGATACAATCGTTGCGTTCGATACTGACTTCCACGGGTGACCAACTCCTTTCCGCATCAGTGTTCCCTCAGTCGCTGCAGAAATTCCCGGCGGGAGAAATTCCGGTCACCACGTCGCTTCAGGGCGGTTTTTCCGCCGGCAGGCTGTTCAGTAAATGGCCGTTAAGGTCAGTTGCCAAAACGCCGCCTTTCATTTTGCAGCCGGCGGATATCTTTTGCCAGGGTTATTGTGCCACCGCTGTTTGGCGCGCCGGGCACGCGAAACAGGCCGTCCTTTTTTCAATACCGGTTTATTTCCTGCTCACCGGGAAGAGAATGCCGGTTTCCAGCTCCATCGGGTCGGACACGGCGTCCTCGTCCTTGAGATACCGCTCGATAGCCGGCCCGCTGACCTCGTATTCCTCCTGCCGGCCGATCCAGCCACCCACCGCTTCGTATGCCCCTTTCAATTCCTCATAAGGGCCGATGTGGGTGGTGGCGACGCAGGTCTGTTCTGGAAGGTCCTTCACGTCGGGGTGGTCGCCGGCAACCTGGACCTGGGCCTCCACCTCCATTTGGCTGTAATCGAAGCTGTTGCCCAGATAGAGCAGCTGGGCGGCGCCCGCCCGTTTGAGGCCGCGGGCCTCCATCTGGGCGTAGAGCTCCTGGAACAGGGCATGGGTCTCACCGACGCTGATGGTGCGGCGCAGGCCGAATACCCGCTGGGCGGGGATGGTCATCACGATGACCGAGTATTTGTTGGCGATCATGGCTGTATCCTCCATTTCGAGCAGGAGGTCTTCCATGCGGTGCAGGGAGCGGCGCAGCGCGTTCAGCTCGTCGTAGGCCTTCAGCCGGCGGCGGTGGAGCCGTCCCGCCAGTTCCTCGCGGGGCAGGGTGAGCAGCTCCGGTATTTCCCCCAGCGGGAAGCCGTAGCTCTTCAGCGTCTCAATCTGGCGCAACACCGACAGCTGGGTTTCGTCGTAATAGCGGTAGCGGTTCTCCTCCCCGATGTGGGCGGGGCGGAGCAGGCCGAGGGCATCGTAGTGGCGCAGCATCCGGGCGGACAGGCCGCTCCGGCGCGAAAACTCCCCGATGGTCAGCATGGCAGACGTCCTTTCCTCGTATAGTGCGAACCGGTTCATACGTATCCTACACCTTATCACCGTGTCAAGGTCAAGAAAAATTTTAGTCCACTCTTGATGGAAAGCGTACTTGACATTTCAAATGAGCCGTGTTACTGTATTGATGGAAAGCGAACTTTACACGGGGGCGAAGGTATGAACAATCGGCTGGAAGAACTCCGCCAGCAGAAGGGCATTCGGCAGGAGGAGCTGGCTGCGGCGCTGGAGGTATCGCGCCAGACCATCAGTTCGCTGGAGAACGGGCGGTACAATCCATCCATTCTGCTGGCATTTAAGATCGCCCGGTATTTCGGAAGGAGTATCGAAGAAATTTTTATCTACGAGGAGGATGCGCAGTGAAAAAACAGAGGGTACGGATTTTGCTGGCCCTGCTTGGCGCGGCGGGGATCGGTTTGCTGCTGCTGGCGGCGCTGGTTTTTACCGCGGAGGAGCAAAAGCGGCTGTCGGGCTGGTGTTTTGGGCTGGGTGCGGCCGCGGCGGCGCTGGGCTGGGGCCGTTTGGCTGAATCCTTCCTGGTATCCGCCGCCCAGACCGAGGAAAGCCGCCGGGCGGAGGAGATCGAACGCCGGGACGAACGGAATATCCGGGTGCGGGAGCGGGCTGGATATATGGCCTGCCGGGTGATGGGCCTCCTGCTGCTCGTGCTGACGGTGATCCTGGGACTAGCCTCTGATGTGACCGCCGTAGTGGTGACGGCGTCGCTCATCCTTGGACAGTTGCTCCTGGTGATCGGTTTTCAGGCGTATTATTACCGTCATATGTAGAAAAAAGGCATCCGCCCCCGGCGGATGCCTTTTTTCGTCAGAAATTCCCGGCTTGCGGCCGGCGGGCATACCGCCTATAATCGAAGCAGTACGAGCCGGACAGATTTTCCCGGGGCGAAGCGCTCCGGGGCCGGCACGGGAGGAGGGGAACGTCCATGCGTTATCACTGCCTGATTATCGACGACGAACAGCCGCTGGCCGAAAGCACGGCAGAATATTTCAATCTGTTTGGGGTGAGTACGGCGGCGGTATTCAGCGCAGAGGGCTGCCGTAACTTTCTGCGGGAAAACAGCGCGGACCTCATTTTGCTGGATATTAATCTGGAGGAGACCTCCGGCTTCGATCTGTGCCGGGAGCTGCGTCAGACGACCCAGGTCCCCATCCTGTTTATCAGCGCGCGGCAGAGCGACGACGATATTCTGCTGGCGTTGGGACTGGGCGGGGACGATTACATCCGCAAGCCCTATACCCTCAGCGTTCTGCTGGCCAAGGTAAGAGCGGTGCTCAAGCGCTGTGCGCCGCCGGAGGACACCGACTGCCGTATCGGGCAGCTGCGGGTGGATTACGCGGCGGGCCGGGCATTTCTGCGTGGGGAACCGCTCCGGCTGAAGGCGATGGAGTACAAGCTGCTGAGCTATCTCGTACGCAACCGCGGCCGTGTTATACCGAAGGACGAGCTGTTCCGCGAGGTATGGAGGGACAGCATCACGGGTGACGGCACCCTGAACGTCCACATCCGGCGGCTGCGGGAACAGATCGAGGCAGACCCCAATCATCCGGTTACCATCAAAACGGTGTGGGGAACCGGCTATCTGTTCGAGGAGAATCCGGTATGAACAGACGAAAAACAGGACTGTTGCTGCTGTTGTTCCTGTGCGCCCAGCTGCTGGCGGGCTTTATTGTGATACACAGCGGAGGCACCGATGAGCTGGACATGGTGGAGGTCAACGCACTGACCCGCTCCTGCGAGGAGGCCTTTTCCCTGCTGGAGGCGGGGCATACCGGGCAGATGCCCGTATCCGTCTACGATTACGCCGTGCTGGACGGGGAGGGGAACATTTTGTACGCCTCGGATGGCGACGACAGCCTGACCCTGCGCCGGGCGATCCAGCGCCGGGATACCCTTGTCGATCTGCATACGGCCGGGCCGGAGGCCGGTGCGCAGGCAGGGGGCAAGCTGGTGCTGCGCAGCGGCTACGAACAGCAGGCGGCGCAGCTGAAGGGTAGGCTGTCCCTGCTGCTGGCCGTCAGTGTCATGCTCACGGGGCTGTTTTTTGCGCTGGGCGTCCGGTATCTGGACCGGACGGTGTTCACCCCCTTCCGGCGGCTGAAGGCTTTCGCGGCCCGTGTGGCGGGGGGCGACCTGGAGGTACCCCTCACCATGGACAGGGATAACGTCTTCGGCGCGTTCACCGAGAGCTTTGATCTGATGCGGCATGAGCTGTGTCAGGCGCGGGAGCGGGAACGGCGGGCCAGCCAGAGCAAGAAGGAACTGGTGGCGAAGCTCAGCCACGATATTAAGACCCCCATCGCCTCTATCCGCGCAGTGGCGGAGGTCATGGCCGTCAGCGCCGGGAGTGAAAAGGAAAAGCGGCAGCTCGCCGTCATCGAGGGCAAGGCCGACCAGGTGGACTCCCTGATTTCCAACCTGTTCCACGCCGCGCTGGAGGAGCTGGAGGAGCTGGAGGTATGCCCGCAGGAGCAGGACAGCCGTCTGCTCGGGGAACTGCTGAGACAGGCCGATTATCTCAAACGGGCGGAGATCGGTCCGATACCCGAATGCCTGACCCTGTTCGACCCGCTGCGGATGCAGCAGGTGTTCGACAACCTCATCGGCAATTCCTATAAATACGCGGGTACCTCCCTGCGGGTGACGGCCGCCCTGTCGGGGGAACGTATCGTCGTCCGTATCCGCGATTACGGGCCGGGGGTCCCGCCGCAGGAGCTGCCCCTGCTGTGCGGGAAATATTACCGGGGTGCCAACTCGCAGGGGAAAACCGGCGCCGGTCTCGGCCTGTTTATCTCACGGTATCTGCTGCGGCAGATGGGCGGAGAGCTGGTGTGTGAAAATACGGAGGACGGTTTTCAGACATGTGTGATGCTCAAGATTTAAGGATCGGTTAAGGAACCGGCAAAGACTGTTAAGGTTCCGCCGTGATAGGATGAGGATACGATACAGAGAACAGGAGAGATACAGATGAGCATCATCCTCTTATCCACGGCGAAACTGTGCAAGACATTTTCCAGCGGCGGTGTACAGCAGCACGTGCTGCGCAACCTGGATGTGGAGATCCGTCAGGGCGATTTTACCGTTATTATGGGGTCGTCCGGCGCGGGCAAATCCACCCTGCTGTACGCCTTGTCCGGCATGGATAAGCCCACCCTGGGCACCGTGACCTTCGCGGGGGAGGAAATCTCCCGCTACAGCAACGATCAGCTGGCGGTATTCCGCCGTCGGCACTGTGGGTTCGTGTTTCAGCAGATTTATCTCATGGACAGCATGAGTGTGCTGGACAATGTGCTGGCGGCGGGCCAGCTGGTGTCGAAGGACCGGAAGGCACTGCTCCGCCGCGCCCGGGAGCTGTTTGCCGCGGTGGGAATATCACAGGCGACGCAGAAAAAGTTCCCCACCCAGCTGTCGGGGGGCGAGGCCCAGCGGGTCGGCATCGTCCGCGCCCTGATCAATCAGCCTCAGATCGTATTTGCCGACGAGCCCACCGGCCAGCTCAACTCCGCGGCCGGCACCGACGCGCTGGATGTGCTGACCCGGCTGAACGAGCAGGGTCAGAGCATCGTCATGGTCACCCACGACCTGAAAACCGCACGGCGGGGCAGCCGCGTACTGTACCTGCGGGACGGGATGGTTTACGGGGCATGCGAATTAGGGGCCTACCGCCCCGGCGATCAACAGCGGCATGAGCGTCTTACCGCTTTCCTGTCCGAAATGGGGTGGTGAGGATGGGAAAGATTTTACGCCTGGCCCTGTCCAATATCCGCAAAAGCAGGAGCCGCTCCCTCTCCTTTCTCGTGATCGTGCTGATTGCCGCCCTGCTGCTGAACCTGGGACTGATCACCGGGGTGGATTATGCCGGCAGCTTCGATGAGAAAGCGGAGCAGCTGAACGCCCCCGGCGTGGTCCTGGTCGCGCAGAACGACCAGCCTTCCTTCATCGCCGATATGGAGCAGGAACTGCGGGGAGATGACCGTATCGCAGGAATCGAGACCCTTCCCGCCCTGCTGGCGGGCAGCGAATTTCCGTATGCCGGAGGAATCAACAGCCGGACGGCGGCCTTCTTCGACCGTTCCCGCCCGCGGGAGACGGGCCGTTTCTCCATGACAGAGGAGCTGGAGACGCTGCCTCAGCATCCGATCTATCTGCCCTATCTGTTTCGCGTGGGTGGCGGCTACCGGCTGGGGGACCCCTTTACCATCACCCTGTTTACCGCCGTCATGGGTAAACTGGAGCACTCGTTTACCGTCGCCGGTTTTTATGAGGACATCTATTTTGCCACCATCAACAGCACCGTCACGGGATTTTTACTGGACAGCGGGGAATACGCCGCACTGGAGCAGGCGCTGGGCGGCGCGGCCTCGGGCACCCTTTTTTCGGTCAACACCCGGGATGCCGCCGATAACGAGAGCATTGCCTCCCACTATCAAACCACGATGGGGGAGCGGTATGAGGTGGGACGGCTGACCGATTCCAGCCACTACGCGTTGGTGAAATCCTCCCGCACGGTGACCTCCTCCATCGGCGCCAGCATCATATTGGGCTTTTCCCTCCTGCTCCTGCTGGTATCGCTGGTGGTGGTGAACTTCCGCATACGCAACAGCGTGGAGGAGGAAATCCGCAACATCGGGGCGCTCAAAGCCCTGGGCTATACCAGCCGCCAGCTGATCGGCGCCTTTCTGGCACAGTTCCTGCTCCTGGCTCTGGGTGGCGTCCTGCTGGGTATCCTGTGCTCTCTGCCGGTGCTGCCGGGGCTGGCGGCCATGTTTGCCTCCCAGACGGGCATTGTGTGGAATAAGCCTTTTTCCCCATTGGCGGCGTTAATGACCCTTCTCGTGGTGGAAGCACTGGTGGGGGCGGTAGCCTTCATATCCGCCGTGCGCATACGCCGGCTGCCGCCCATCGTGGCCCTGCGCACGGGACTGCAGACCCACAGCTTCCGCCGTAATCCACTGCCGCTGGACCGGGGGAACCGGCCGCTGACCCTCTCGTTGGCGGGCAAGCAGATGGTGCGCAGCGGCGGCCAGAACCTCCTGATCGGCCTGATCGTGACGGGGGTAACCTTCGCGGCGATGTTTGCCGGCGTACTCTTTTATAATGTCAATATCGAGAGCGATGTGTTTATCCGCATGGTATCGGGGGAGGTCCCCAACGCCCAACTGGAGGCAGGCGATCCGGAAGCGGCTGCTCGCCTGATGGAACGCGTTCATAACATGGAACAGGTGGATAAGGCCTACTTTTTCAGCACCGAGTCGTTGATCTGCGAGCGGGAATTCGAAGCGAACGCCTATATTCTGGACGATTT
The DNA here is from genome assembly GCA_022800315.1 of Clostridiales bacterium. Lineage (GTDB taxonomy): Bacteria > Bacillota > Clostridia > Oscillospirales > Acutalibacteraceae > Avimonas_A. Next base: position 17,234 of record JAAWQC010000027.1, on the reverse strand, counting down.
TGAGTTCACCGGCAATCCCGACTGGCTGTATCAGGGCCGCTTTCCCCGGTACGACAACGAGGTCGCGCTGGGCGGTCTGATGGCCCGGACCCTTGGCAAGGGGATCGGGGACACCGTCCGCCTGACCAAGGGGGACGCGGAGTGGGAATATTTGATCACGGGCCTCATTCAGGGCTCCAATTACATGGGCCATGACCTGTGCCTGAGCCTGGCGGCCTATCAGCGCCTATCCCCGGATTTCCAGCCGGTGGTGTTCTCGGTCTATCTCCGCAACCGGGAGGAAACGGGAGGATTTTTACAAACGCTGGAGCGGGAGTCCCCCGACCGATTCAACGGGGTCAATGCGGATGAGATCATCCGGAGCTCCATGGCTACCTACCAGAGTATCGTAGCTGTGCTGGCGGTGATTATCGGCATCGTCACCCTGGTGGTCATCGGGCTGGTGCTGTATCTGGTCATCAAAACCCTCCTGGTTCACAAGAAACGGGAATTGGGTATTCAGAAGGCGATTGGCTTTACCACTGGGCAGTTGGTGCTGCAGAATGCCCTCGCTTTTCTGCCGGTCATCGTTTTCGGCGCCCTGCTGGGCGGCATCGGCGGTTACCTCGGCCTGAATCCGTTTTTCAGCGTCCTGTTTTCAGGCATCGGTATTATGAAGGTCAATTTTGTGGTGTCCTTTCCGCTACTGGCGCTGGTTTTCGGGTTCATTGTCCTCTTCGGATTCGGTGTTTCCCTGCTGGTGGCCACCCGCATCCGTCGGATTTTTCCCTATACCCTCATCAGCGAATAACCCCGCTCACACGGCGGGACAGAAAAACACGCCCCCGGCTCAGCCGGAGGCGTGTTTTCGTTCTTTCTTCAGCACCGGCCCTGCAAAAAGTTGAGGAGACAGCAGTTGAAATCCTCCAGCTCGTCGTAAAAGATGCCGTGCCCGCTGTTTTCGAAGGGGAACAGGGTGGCGCAGGGAATCCCCTCTTGTTGAACCAGCGCCAACTCATAGGGGACGATCCGGTCTTTTTTACCGTGAAAAATGCCGGTGGGCACCCGCACCTTTCGCAGGTCGGCCCGTCCGTCCTCGTCCCGCAGGGCGCGGGCGGTGGCTACCGTAGCCACGCCGGAGGCTTCCAGCGAGAGGTCGCCCAGCCAGCTGATGAGTTCGGGGCTTTGGGGACAGGCGAACAGCATCTGTCCGAAATCGGCGGCCAGCTTCGGACGGTCGGTGGAGGCCTGCTCGATCCACTGATCGATGGCGGAGCGGGGCACGCCGTAGGGATAGCCGGGGCGCTGGGTCAGAGTGGGGGCCGCTGCCGCCAGCAGCGCCAGTTTTTTCACACCGTAGCCGTTATAGCGGGCCATATAGCGCAGCACGATGGCGCCGCCCATCGAAAAGCCTACCAGTGTGAAGCCGCGGAGATTCAGACAGCGGACGACGGTGTAAATGTCCGCCGCCATACGGTCGTAGGTATACCCACAGGCGGGGGCGTCGGACCGGCCGAAGCCCCGCAGGTCCAGGGTGATTACCCGGTAGCCCGCTTTGAAAAGGGCTTCTTTCTGATATTCGTACATGGCGGCGGCCAGGGGCCAGCCGTGGATCATCAGGATCGTTTCACAGCATCCGCCGGGATTTTGGTCGTAGACGGCAATTTTGACGTTGTCGTCCGTGCGGACATATTGCATGGGGGGTCACTCCTTTCCCTTCAGTGTATGGGAAATTGTCAGGAAACGACACTGTACACAGGTTGAGTAAAATCGCCGCCGCATCGCAACAAACATTTGTCATCGGGCAATGGAGTGTGATATACTGACTATGATTATAAAACAAAACGACTGCGTCTTTTGGACTGCGATACGGAAGGAATGAGGCTGTGGAACCGGAGATGCTGCGCGCCGTGATCCGAAAATTGGATGAGCTGCGGCCCTTTATAACCGAACCGGGACCGCTGCGGCGGGATATTACCGCGCTTGCCTCCCTGGCGGGCTGGGTAACACCGGTGGCACGCATGGCTTTGCTCCGGCTGGACGAGCGGGGGAACTGTCGGGAATACGCCGAAACCGGCGCCCCCGGGGACGCCGTGACCGACGAGATAAAAGAGTGGGCGGCGGCCCTTTCCACCGCATTTGCCGCGGACGGCTCGCCCGCGTTTGTGCCTGTGGAGGCATTCGCGCCCGGCGCGGCAGCGTTTCCCCTATGGTACGATAGTCGCCTGGTGGGGCTGATTCTGCTGGCCCGCGGGCAGGGAGAACTGCCGTGGACGGCGGAGGACGCGGCCCTGTTGCGTCCCCTGCTGTCGGTGATCGCGCTGGCATTCACCGACAAGCAGCATTTTGAGCATCAGGAGATGTATGCCCTGATTTTCAATACCCTGATGGATAACATCAACGCCGGTTTGTATGTCACCGACATCAAAACCGACCGCATCTTGTTTATGAACCGGACCATGAAGCGGGACTTCGGCATTGAAAACCCCGAGGGGCAGTTGTGCTGGAAGATACTGCAGAAGGACAGGGATCACCGTTGTGAGTTCTGTCCGGTTCAGCGGCTGCTCAGGCAGGGAGAGGGGGGTGGCCCCGTCCAGTGGGAGGAGGTCAACGGCGTCACTGGGCGTACCTACGACAATTACGACACCCTGATCCGCTGGGTGGACGGCTCGCTGGTCCATCTCCAGCATTCGATGGATATCACCGCCTCCCGCCGGCTGTCCCGGGCGGCCAGCACCGACGAGCTTACCGATATGCTCAACCGCCGCGCGGGTAAGGAAACGGCGGTTCGTCTGCTGGAGCAGGCGCGGCAGGAGCATAAGCCACTGACCATCGCCCTGTTCGATATCAACGTGCTCAAGGAGGTCAACGACGCCTTCGGCCACGGGGAGGGGGATCGGATGATCACAGCGATCACCGACACCCTGAAAAAAGGTCTGCGGCCTCAGGATATTCCCTTTCGGCTGAGCGGGGATGAATTCGTTGTTTTGATCGACGGGACGGAGCAGGAAGCCGCTGATCTGCTGGACGGTGTGCTGGACTCCCTGCGGCAGGAGAAACAGCGGTTGGGCCTGCCTTATGATTTGAGCTTTTGCTACGGCGTGCTGGAGGCCGCCTTCCATCCGGCCGAACGGCTGTCCGAGCTGCTTGCCCAGGTGGATGAGCGGATGTACGAGCAGAAGAGGGCCTTCCATCGCGTGCGCGCCGAGCGTGCGCATCGTGTTTCTGTGCGGGAGGGAGCGGCCGATTTTTCCTATGACAAGGATCGGCTGTACAGCGCGCTGGTACAGAGCACCGACGATTACCTCTATATCTGCAACATGCGCACCGGCGTTTTTCGCTACCCCCAGACCATGGTAGAGGAATTCGATCTGCCGGGCCAGGTGATCCGGGACGCTCTGCCGTTATGGAGGGAACGGGTCCACGAGAACGACTGGGCCCGCTTTATCGAGGCGAACGAGGCGATTACGGAGGGCCGCGCTGAATCCCACAGCGTGGAATACCGCGCCCGCAACCGTCGGGGCGAATGGATCTGGCTGCGGTGCCGCGGCCATGTGGAACGGGACGAGAGTGGGGAGCCGGTACTGTTTGCGGGCATCATTACCAATCTGGGCCGAAAGAATAAACTCGATCATATGACCGGCCTGTTCAATAAATTCGAGATGGAGGAAGTGCTGCGCTCTCGCATCACGGGACAGGCCAAACGCCGGATGGGGCTGATTATCCTCGATCTGGACGATTTCAAGCATATCAACGATCTGTATAACCGGGAGTTCGGCGACGAGGTGCTGCGCCTGACCGCCCAGAAAATACAGGGATATCTGCCGGCGGGCGTCACCGCCTATCGACTGGATGGGGACGAATTCGGCCTGGTGTTCGACAACGGCGGCCGGGACGAGATGCAGCGGGTTTACGCAGCGATCCGCGGGGCGTTCCGCTACCAGCAGGAATGCGACGGCCGTAAATATTACTGCACCCTCTCCGCGGGCTGCGCGGTGTATCCCGACGACGCGGGCAGCTATCTCGACCTGTTCAAGTACGCCGGTTACTCGCTGGAATACGCGAAAAACAGGGGAAAGAACCGGGCCGCCTTCTTTTCCCGTGAAATTCTGGTGCACAAATCCCGTGCGCTGGAGCTGACCGAACTGCTGCGGTACAGCATGGAACACGATTACGAGGGGTTCGAGCTGTATTATCAGCCGCAGGTCCGCGCCGGCGACGGCGTCGTAATTGGGGCGGAGGCCCTGGCGCGCTGGCGATGCGACGCCTACGGCTCGGTATCGCCGGCGGAATTTATTCCTCTGCTGGAGCAGAGCGGACTCATCGTCCCGGCGGGTCGCTGGATTTTTCGTCAGGCGGTCCGGACCTGCCGTCTATGGGTGGAGAAACACCCTGGCTTTGTGATGAGCGTCAATCTGTCCTATTTGCAGGTGACCGAGTCGGATTTCATTCCCTTTATGAAGGCCATCCTGGCCGAAGAGGGGGTCAACCCCGCCAACATGGTGGTGGAGCTCACCGAAAGCTATCTGGTCAAGGGCGATGACACCGTCCGGCGGATTTTTGATGAGATACGGCAGTTGGGCATCCGTATCGCCATGGACGATTTCGGCACCGGCTATTCGTCGCTGGGCATTCTCAAAAAGACCCCGGCCGATATCGTCAAAATAGACAAGACCTTTATCCGCGATATTCGCGAGAGCCACTTCGACGCCACCTTCATCCGCTTTATCGTGGCGCTGTGCCACGACGTAGGCATCGAGGTTTGCCTGGAAGGAGTGGAATCCGATGAGGAATACGGGATCGTCAGTCCCATGGAGCTGGATATTATCCAGGGATATCTCTTCGGCCGCCCGGTTCCCGCCGATGTATTTCAGGAGACCTATCTATAGGTGAATCGGCTTTATAGAAGACAATAGGGGGAAATCCATACGCTTAAGGGCTGGATTTCCCCCTATTGTATTATCCATCCAAATCCTATATAATTGTACAGTATTCGGAAAAATATATACTTAAAGAATAATGTTTATTAAGATAAATAGGAGGCAGAGGAGATGGCTTTTTGTACGTCCTGCGGCCGGCCTGTGCAGGAGGAGGACCTCTATTGTGCTGGCTGCGGCAAGAAAATAAACCGGGATGCGCCTACCCCCAGCGTTCCCCCGCTGTACAGAATCACAGAGGATCTGAATCTGGAAGAAAAGGTTCCTGCCGCACCGGAACCGCCGGAAACGGCCACAGTGGAAAAGCCGGAGCCGGTGAAGAAAAAAAGCCTTTGGAAACGTCCGTGGTGGTACCTTATATTGGCGGCTGTGACGGCGGCAGCGGTTTTGACCGCACTGTTCCTGCCGGTATCCATAACGGCGCCGTACGAAGATATGAACCGGCAGGGGCTGGCGTATTTTACTTACAGCCCCGACCGTGTCTTTATGATTACGCGCCAGAAGGATTCGGGGCTGAACGGCAACCGTATCATCTCCCAGAATTACGACGGAACCGATAAGACGATCCTGCTGGACAAGGAGGATATCCAGGGGATCTACTATCACGAGGACAAGGTGTACTACAGCAGAAAGGACGAGGACAAGGGAATGGTCGTGATCGGGTGCATCCGCGCCGACGGCACCGGCAAAGACCAGACGCTGTACAAACGGCAGTTGACAGAGGCGGGGGTCCGGGCGTTGGCCTTCCGGGATGATCGGATGTATTTTCTGAACAATTATAAACTGGTCTCCACGACGCTGATCGGCGGCAGCGAACAGACGCTGAGCAGCAATAAAGTTGTCACCAGCTTCCTGTTTCAGGATGACGATACCATTCTGTACGCCGGAACCAGCGGGATTTATGCGTACACGCTTTCCACCGGCCGTGAGCAGAGGCTGTATACCGGCGAGGCGGACAATTTGATCCTCTACAAGGAATATCTGTATTTCACCAAACTGCAGGGGCCGTTATGCCGGTTAAAACTGGAGGACGGCGCCAAAGTCGAAGTGCTGGGCGGCGACCAGGTGGGGAGTTATGTCATTTTCAACGACACCCTCATCTTTATCGACCAGTTCGATCAGCAGGGAATCGAGACCTATGTCCGGGAGAATCTGTACGACGGTTCCGCGGTCTCCCAGTCTCTAGGCGAGCTGTACGCCGCCGGCATGGGCGAAATCTTTCAAATGGAATTGGACGGCGCCAATAAGCGGGAGGTAAAAAACGATCCCTACGGTTCTTCCCTGTATGTTTCACCGGAAAAAGTATACAGCTCACTGATGGACACCATCTCCCCGATCGAACCCCTGATTCTGTAAAAAAGCCCAGGGAAGCCGCGTAACGGCTTTCCTGGGCTTTTCGGTGTATCGGTGTAAAATCAATCGAGACGGTTGATGGTCAGACCGGTGAGCAGCTTGGGATAAAAATAGGTGGATTTCTGCGGCATCTTTTCCCCTGCCGCCGCCACATCGCGGATTTCGCTCACCCGGGTGGGGTTGAGAAGGAAGCTGCACTGATAGGCGCCGGCATCGACGTCGTCCAGCGCCTCCCGCAGGCTGCGGGTATAGGTCAGGTTGGTCTGACGGGCCATGTTTTCCTTGTCGATGCCCAGCAGGCGCTCCAGTACGAGGGTATGCAGGATGTTGACATCCAGATGGCGGTAGGCGTCGGAGCAGCCGGGCAGCAGGGTGTCGAGTACCGACTCGTCCCGCAGGGTGAGCAGGGTAAAGGTGGCGCCGCCGGTGTAAAAACCGAAGGCGTGGCGGCCTGTTTCGTAGGCCTGCTCCAGCGATTCGTCCAGCGAGTCCACCGCCACGTCCCGCAGCACGTCAAACCACTGGCTGCAGCCCGCCAGCAGGCGCTCCCCGTCGAAGTCCGCCAGTCCGCGGATCATCCGGTGGGTGGGGAATACGGCCAGGCCGGGATGGCCCATCTCCACCAGCATCATCATAATGTAGTCGGAGCCCTCGGTGGACTGCCCGTTTTCACGCAGCCAGTTGCGGTAGTTGAGGGCGGTCTCGTACCGGTGATGGCCGTCGGCGATATATAGCTTTTTATCGGCGAAGCGTTGCTGGATGGCGGTGGTCAGGGAGGTGTCGCTCACCGCCCACAGGCGGTGGACAAGCCCTTCCTCATCGGTCAATTCCGCCGCGGGCTGTTCCTTTTGGATCAGCTTCAGGATATCCAGCGTTTCACTCTCTCCGCCGTCGTCCATGTACAGGGAATACACGTCGCTGAAGTTACAGCCGGTGGCTTTCATCAGGTTCAGACGATCCTCCTTGGCCTTGGAGAGGGTTTCCTCGTGGGGCAGGACGATGCCCTTGGAGAATTCCTCCAGCCTGACCCTGCCAATCAAGCCCGCCACCGAATGGCGGCCCGCCTGCATGCCGCTGATATCGCTGCGGCCCTCCAGCGTATATTCGATTTCGTATACGTAGAAGCAGGGCTCTCCGTCCCGGGTGAGGATATCGTTGTCCAGCCACTCACGCAGGGTTTTGCCCGCTTCAGCATACGGGTCGGCCCCGTCCCGCGGTAGCTCCAGCCGGATGATGTTGTGAGGGTTCCGGCTCAGATAGGCCAGCCGCCGAGATTCGTCGATAATGTCATAGGGGGGGCAGGTCAGCTCTCGCAGGGCTCCCGCCTTGGGAGAGAACCGCAGCGCGCGGAAGGGTTGTACATCGGCCATGGATCAGTCACGCCTTTCCTTTGTTTTATCGTTTATTTCCACAAATGGAGAAATCCGTCGCGCTGAAGCTGGACCAGCACCATCACGGCGGCGGGAAGCAGAAGCATGCCGGCCATGCCGGCGAGTTGAAGCCCCAGATACATGCACAGCAGGGTGATCAGGGGGTGCAGGCCGATCTGGCCGCTGATCACGCGGGGTTCCAGTATACTGCGTACCAGTGAGATGACCGCGTATAGCAGCACAAGGCCCACGGCACGGAAGAGGTCTCCCGACAAAAAAGCGATCAGAGCCCACGGCAGCAGGATGGTCCCGGTACCCAGCACCGGCAGGATGTCCACCGCGGCAATCAGGGCAGCGGCGGCGGGGAAAGCCGAAACCCCCAGCAGGCCGAGACCTGCGCACAGTTCCCCGAAGGTGATCAGCAGCAGCAGCAGGTACGCCCGCAGCAGGCGCAGCAAGGTGTGGCGGCACAGGTTCCGGGTGGCGCGCAGTAGAGGACGTTTGTTTTCGGGAACCTGGCGGAGCAGGAAAGCGCGGACCCGGTCGTAATCGATGGTGAGGAAAATAGAAGAGAGCACCCAGACAAAAAAGCTCAGCAGCATCTGGGGCAAACGAGTGGTGACGCCCACCGCCCAATTGGCCGCGCCGGAAAAAAAGCCCGTAACCAGACCGAGTATGGTATCCGACAGACCCGATACGGCGTCGTCGATGGCGGCCTCCGCCCCGGGGAAGGCGTCTGCGATGCCGGCCAGGGCGGTTTCCAGACGTCCGGCGGCCATGCGCACCAGCTCACGGGCGTGACGGATATTGTCGTTGTCGGTGACGAAGCGGACGGCACTGCCGATCAGATGCCAGCCCGCCAATCCTACCAGCCCCGCCAACAGCACGATCAGAAGCACCACGAAGCTGACCGAGTACAGCTTGCGGCTGACCCGTGTTTTACGGCCCAGCCAACGCACCGGCGGCTGGAGCATCATGGCGGTCAGGGCGGCAAAGACAAAGGGCAGGAGCCACAGCAAGACGGTGCGGGCCGCCAGCAGGAACAGGGCCGCCAGCACGGCGATATACAGCAGGTTGATCAGAAAGGCGCGGCGGTTTTCGGTCCGCGCGGCCTCCGCCGGCTTGTGGTGATTCGCCATAGACTCCGCCTCCTTCTGCGCTTTCCATCCGAAAAACGCTTTCAGGAGATTGTATGCGTCCATAACCGAAGATAGCCATACACCGGTTCCTATTCGCTGGATAAACAAGATACGCGGTGTGGGACCGGTGGCGAAGAATGCCTGAGCATTCTTCCTTTACAGCTGTTATGCCAGATACACCGGTTCCTATTCGCTGGATAAACGAGATACGCGGTGGTGGAACCGGTGGCGAAGAATGCCTGAGTATCCATCCTTAAGCATTATATCGGGTCGGGCCGGCAAGCGCAAGCGGCAGCCGGGGATTTTATTCCTGCCGGTTGTCCCGCGTTTGGCGGAAACGACGAAGGTTGTCGGCAGGACGTCCGGGTTTTGTGGATTCCGTGGAAAAGCGGCCCGGGAGAGTGTAAAACGGGAAAAAAGAGGGGTCCCCCCCTTGAAACGGGCGGCATAGAATGGTATAGTGTATCTCACGGCGAGACAATAGTGCATGGGTGGTGGACAAATGGGACAGGATGACGGGGGAACCAGACGGCTGCTGGTAGACGCCGAGGCGGTACCGGAGGTGTTCGTCCGCGTGGTGGACGCCAAGCGGTATCTGGAAACCGGGGAGGCACAGACGGCGGCGGAGGCCGCGCGGCTGGCTGGTCTGTCCCGCAGCGCCTTTTATAAGTATAAGGATGCGGTATTTCCCTACGACGAAGGGGTGCCGGGCCACATTCTGACTGTGCATTTCTTACTGCGCGACCGTCCCGGGGTGCTGTCCGCCGTGCTTGCCGCCTTTGCCGCGGCAGGAGCCAACATCCTGACGGTCAACCAGAACATCCCGGCCGGCGGGGCCGCCACCGTGTCTATTTCAGCCCGCACCGACCGTATGAACATCCCGTCGGACGAATTCGCCCGGCGTCTCCGCCTCATCGACGGCGTCCGGCGCATTGAGCGTATCGCCGCCGATGGCGCCTCCCCTGACAAGGGATGAACGACAACCCCGCCGGCCTGGGCCGGTTGAAAGGAAGAGACAACACATGATCAAGATTGCTATCATGGGCTATGGAACGGTAGGCTCCGGCGTAGCCGAAGTGATACAGAAAAACGCCGCCAGCATCACGCGTAAAGCCGGGGAACAAATCGAGATCGCCCGTATCCTCGACCTGCGCGATTTTCCGAACAGCCCCTTCCGGGATCGGTTCACCAAGGATTTCGAGGACATCGTGAACGACCCGGACATCCGCATTGTGGTGGAGACCATGGGCGGCCTGCGCCCGGCTTACGATTTCGTCAAGAGCTGCCTGTCCGCAGGCAAGAGCGTGGTCACCTCCAATAAGGAGCTGGTGGCCGCCAAGGGCGATGAGCTGCTGGCACTGGCGAAGGCCAACAATCTGAATTTTCTTTTTGAGGCCAGCGTGGGCGGCGGTATCCCGATCCTGCGCCCGCTGGACCAGTGTCTGGCCGCCAACGAAGTCTATGAGGTGGCGGGCATCCTCAACGGCACCACCAACTTCATCCTGACTAAGATGATCGACGAGGGCATGACCTTTGAGTACGCCCTGTCCCTGGCCCAGCAGCTGGGCTATGCCGAGCGGGATCCCTCCGCCGATGTGGAGGGCGCCGACGCCTGCCGTAAGATCTGCATCCTGGCCTCCCTGGCCTTCGGCCGTCACGTCTATCCCGAGCAGGTGCTCACCGAGGGAATCACCAGGGTGACGCTGGATGACGTCCGCTATGCCGAGGCATGGGGCGGCGTGCTCAAGCTGATCGGCCGCGCCAAACGGCTGGAGGATGGCCGTCTGTACGCCATCGTCTGCCCCATGTTCCTGCCGAAAAACAGCCCTCTTGCCGAGGTTCACGACGTGTTCAACGCCATTCTGGTGCGGGGCGACGCCATCGGCGACGTGATGTTCTACGGCCGCGGCGCGGGCAAGCTGCCCACCGCCTCTGCCGTGGTAGCTGACGTGATCGACGAGGTGAAGCATCTCGATGCCCGCAAATACCTGTTTTGGGAGCCGGGGGAGGAAGGCTATGTCATCGACTGCCGCGACGGCAGCGACCGCACCTTCGTCCGCCTGAGCTGCACCGATTCCGAAAAAGCCTGGGCGGCGCTTAACTTCAGCCTGCCGGGCTGCGAGCGGATACGCGCCGAAGGCGTGCCCGCCGGAGAACTGGCGGTGATCACCCCCTACCTGTCGGAGCAGGAGCTGGAGAACAAGCTGGCGGCCCTTCCCGACGCCCAGGTGGTCTCCCGTATCCGCGTCGCCGATTTTTAATCGGGTGACAGTGAGGGAACCGCTATGCTGAAAATTACCGTGCCCGCGTCCAGCGCCAATCTCGGCGCGGGCTTCGACGCGCTGGGCATCGCCCTGACGCTCTACAACCGGGTCTGGATGGAGGAGGAGGACGGCTGCCGTATCGAAACCCTCGACGGCCTGCCCGTCCCCGCCGACGAGACCAATATGATTTATCATACCGCCCGCGTCCTGTACAGCCGCTGCGGCCGCCCCTTCCGGGGACTGCATATTGTACAGGAAAACAACATACCGATGACCAGGGGGCTGGGCAGCTCCTCCGCCTGTTTGGCGGCGGGGCTGCTGGGGGCCAACACCCTGATGGGTTCGCCCCTATCCCGCGCCGATCTGTCCGATCTGGCCGCCGAGCTGGAGGGGCATCCCGACAACACCGCCCCCGCCCTGCTGGGCGGACTGGTGACCGCTGTAATGGACGGCGGTCGGGTGTACACGGTCAGCGTGCCGGTTTCCGACCGCATCCGGTTCGCCGTGTTCATCCCTGACTTTGAGCTGAAAACCGAGGTTGCCCGCGCCGCCCTGCCCGACCGGGTGAGCCGGGCTGACGCGGTGTATAATCTGTCCCGTACAGCGCTTATGACCGCTTCCCTGTTTTCGGGAAGTCTCGAAAACCTGCGGGTGGCGGTGCAGGACCGCCTGCACCAGCCTCACCGGTTCCCCCTCATACCGGGGGCGGAGCAGGTGTTCTACATCGCCTATGGGCTGGGGGCTTACGCCGCTGCGATCAGTGGGGCGGGGCCGTCTATTCTCGCGATTATCGACCGGGACGCGGAGGATTTTTCCGCACGCGCCGAGCAGCAGCTTCAGAAGGCCGGTCTGACCGGCTGGCAGGTTCGCCTGCTGGGCTGTGACACCCGGGGGGCTCACGTCACCTTCGATTCCCAGCCGGAGAGGGCTGTTTCATGATCCGATAAACGATTCTCGGCCTGTGGGGCCGAAAGGGGAGGATATTTTGCTGATCGTACAGAAATTCGGCGGCAGCTCGGTGGCCGACGCCGAACGGGTATTCAATGTGGCCAGGGTGGTCACCGATACCTACCGCCAGGGCAACGACGTGGTGGTGGTGGTTTCCGCTCAGGGCGACACCACCGACGACCTGATCGCCAAGGCGAACGAAATCAATCCCGACGGCAGCAAGCGGGAAATGGATATGCTGCTGTCCGCAGGTGAACAGATCTCCATTTCCCTGCTGGCGATGGCCATCGAGAAGCTGGGCTTCCCCGTGGTCTCCCTGCTGGGCTGGCAGGCGGGCTTCCAGACTACCTCGGTGTACTCCGCTGCCCGTATCAAGCGCATCCACACCGACCGCATCCGCGCTGCTCTCGATAAGCGCCGCATCGTAGTGGTGGCCGGTTTCCAGGGCCTGAACCGGTACGAGGACATCACCACCCTGGGCCGCGGCGGCTCAGATACCAGCGCGGTGGCTATCGCAGCCTCCATGCACGCCGACCTTTGCCAGATTTACACCGACGTAGAGGGCGTTTATACCGCCGATCCCCGCCGTATCCCCGCCGCCCGCAAGCTGGACGAGATCACCTACGACGAGATGCTGGAGCTGGCGACGCTGGGAGCCCAGGTGCTCAACAATCGCTCGGTGGAAATGGCGAAAAAGTACAATGTGGAGCTGGAGGTGCTCTCCAGCCTGACCCGGAAACCCGGCACCAAAGTGAAGGAGGCAGCGAAAATGGAAGATATGCTGGTCAAGAGCGTGGCCAAGGACGACCACGTAGCCCGTGTGATGATCGTGGGGGTGCCGGACGAACCGGGCATCGCCTTCAAGATTTTTTCCCGCGTCGCCAAGGCCCACATCAACGTGGACATCATTCTGCAGTCGGTGGGCCGCGATGGTACCAAGGACATCACCTTCACGGTGCCCGACGACAAGGGCAAGGACGCCGTTGCCGCCCTGCAGGAGTACTGCGACCGGGTGGGAGTCAAGAGCCTGAGCTTCGACACCGGCGTAGCCAAAATTTCGGTGGTGGGCGCCGGTATGGAAACCCATGAAGGGGTTGCTTCCGCCATGTTCGAGGCGTTGTCCGACGCCAATGTCAACATCCAGATGATCTCTACCAGCGAGATCAAGGTGTCGGTCCTTATTGCCTCCGAGGACGCCGACCGCGCCGTGGCGGCGGTCCACCGCGTTTTCTTTGAGGACTGAGAATCGGGATTTTAATCGCATTCGTAAAGGCCGGCGCGGACGTTTCGTCTGCGCCGGCTTTTTATGATACGTATAAGAGTATTGCAGGGGAGGGGCTGCCGCGGACGTGCTGTCCACGGCGAACCTGCGAAGGTCTCCTTCTGCTTGTGAATTAAAAACATACGACATGGCCCCTCCCCTACGAATATGCCCTAAGTATACGGACACTAAAAGCTGTTATAAATAACCGAATCTGTATGGCTATTCATCTTTTGGGCCGGCTAATCCGGCAATATAATCGAGACTCACCTGATAATACTCCGCTAATAAAATCGCCACATTGAGGGGAATTTCTCGTTCCCCTGTTTCATATCGCGCATATGTGGTTTTATGCATATGAAGGATTTCCGCAAGTTGTCTTTGACTTAAATTTGCATCTTCCCGCAAATCACGTATTCGTTTATAAGACATATTTTTCCTCCTTAAATAATTATCCATTGACATTGTACACCGAATGGTGGTATTATCTTAAATAAAACACCATATGGTGTTCAACCGGACTGTTTAAAGAGAGGATGAGTGTCATGGCCCCCCTGTATAAAGAATTATATTATGGCAATATTCAGTTGGACAGTAGACGATATGGTCCTGATTCCCCGTATGTCCAGGCTGCGAAGCGAAAGCAGGCCATCTGGGAAAAGCTGATGGATTCCCTGAACGAACAGGAGAAGGAGCTGTTTGAAAAATACGATGATAATCGGGACGAAATGGAGAGCATCTCCCGGTACAATACCTATAGCGAGGCCCTCAGGCTGGGGATTCGGCTGATGGCGGAAACCTTTGCGGGTGGGGCCGGGGATTTCTATGAGGACTGAACTTTGAAGAAAATCCCCTTTGCAGAGCCCGGCGAACTTTCCCGTCCCGTTTATCAATAAATAGACGGCTTGTCTTGTTCCCGGCTGCAAAATGTGACATACTATGGTGTATGACCATAAAAGAGCGGTCGCGTATGCTCCCGCTCTTCCCAAAGGAGACTGACCATGCCCGAATTGTTCGATTCCCGCAACACCGCTTACCGCGCGCCCTTCGGAGCGGTGGAGGAGGGCACGGCGGTGCTGCTGCGCATCTGCCTGCCCCGCACCCCCCACTGCTCGGCGGCCCGCCTGTGTGTGGAGCCGGACGGCAAGCCCATCCGGTCTTTCGGCCTGTTCTGGGCAGGGATGGAAGGGGAAGATCACGAATGGTGGGACTGCCACTATACGCCGGAGAAAGCGGGTCTGTACTGGTATTGGTTTGAAATGGACACCGACGAAGGGCCCCGCCGCCTGACCCGGCGGGCGGACAGCCGGGGGGAATGGACGATGGGATCCAGCGACCAGTCGGCTTGTCGGCCGGCCTGGCAGCTGACCTGTTATGAGCGGGGCTTCACGACCCCCGATTGGCTGGCCGGCGGCGTCATGTACCAGATTTTTCCCGACCGGTTCGCTGCGTCGGGTGAACCGAAGGACAATGTCCCCGCCGGGCGGGTCCTGCGGTCGGACTGGGGCGGCCAGCCGGCCTGGAAGCCGGACGAACAGGGGCGGGTGCTCAACAACGACTATTTCGGCGGCGACCTCAAAGGCATCGAACGCCGTCTCGACCGGCTGAAGGAGCTGGGGGTGACCTGCCTGTACCTCAACCCGATTTTTGAGGCCCATTCCAACCACCGGTACGATACCGCCGACTACGAAAAGATCGATCCCCTGCTGGGGACAGCGGAGGACTTCCGTTCCCTTGTGGAAACTGCGCGGCGGCTGGGAATCCGCCTGCTGCTGGACGGCGTGTTCAGCCATACCGGAGCGGACAGCCGCTATTTCAACCGGGAGCGGCGTTATGCGTCTCCCGGCGCTTGCAATACGCTGGGTTCCCCCTATGCCAGCTGGTATACCTTTACCCGCTGGCCCGACCGCTACCAGAGCTGGTGGGGCTTCGACACCCTGCCCGAAGTCAACAAGCGGGACATCTCCTACTCCCATTTTATCAACGGCGAAGAGGGGATCGCCCGCCGCTGGCTGCGTGAGGGCGCCGGCGGCTGGCGGCTGGACGTGGCCGACGAACTGCCCGACGAATTCCTCGACGCCCTGCGCCGGGCGGTAAAGGCGGAAAATCCTGACGCTCTTATATTGGGGGAGGTATGGGAGGACGCCAGCCATAAAGAGAGCTACGGCCATCGCCGCCGCTATCTCCTGGGGGAACAGCTGGATACGGTGATGAATTATCCCTTCCGCGACGGGATTCTCCATTTCCTGACCGGGGGCGGCAGTGCCGATTTTATCAACATCGTAATGGATATTGTGGAAAACTATCCACCCCAGACGGTACGTCTGCTGATGAACCATATCGGCACCCATGACACCGAACGGGCCCTGACCATTCTGGCGGGGGAACCGGCCGGCCGGCACGGCCGCAGCTGGCAGGCATCCCATCGCATCACTTCCCAGCAGCGGGAGCGGGGGCTGCGTCTGATGCGGCTGGCCTCCGCGCTGCAGTTCTGCCTGCCGGGCGTACCCTGTATCTATTATGGGGATGAAGCGGGAATGGAAGGATACCGTGACCCCTTTAATCGCGGGTGCTATCCGTGGGGGAAGGAGGAGCCGGGACTGCTGCGCTGGTACCGTCAGCTGGGCAAACTGCGCAGGCATTGCTCCGCCCTTGCGGAGGGCGCGTTCGTTCCCCTTCCCACGCCGCCGGAGACGGTGTGCTTTCTGCGTAAGGGGGAGGACGGCACGGAGCTGCTGTGCGCGGTCAACCGGTGCGAAGGAGAACGCACTGTCCTCCTGCCCGGCCGGTGGCGGGACGCCACCGTCAGCATGGGCGGCGGCTGGATTGAGGGGAACACCCTCCATCTGCCCGGCCTCGATTGCGGGCTGGGTGTTCTGACTGAAGAATAAAAAAGGACTGACACTCGAAAGCGTCAGCCCTTTTGGGTTATTTACAGAATACGTGCTTGCCGATGGTGGCGACCACCGGCCGGGAACGGATCCACTGATTGGTGGCGGTGCGGGGGTTATAGTAGTAGATAGCGCCGCCGGTGGGGTCCCAGCCGTTGATGGCATCCTGCGCCGCTTTATACGCGCTTTCCGCCACCGGCTGGTTGAACTGCCCGTCCACCAGCGCAGTGAAGGCGCCGTTCTGGTACAGCACGCCGGAGAGGGTGTCGGGAAAAGAGGGATGGGCGATGCGGTTCATGATGACGGCGCCTACCGCCACCTGTCCGGTATAGGGTTCGCCCCGTGACTCGGCGGAGATCATACGGGCCAGCAGGTTAATGTCGCTCTGACTGTACTTACCGCTGCTTCCCCCGCCGCTGCCTCCCGAATTGGATGCGGAGGAATAGATGCCCATGGCCCGCAGGGTGGCCGGGCCGGCGATGCCGTCGGCGGTCAGGCCGTTTTTCTTTTGAAACCAGATCACGGCATCCCGTGTTTTGGTGCCGTAGATGCCGTCCACCTTATCGTTGAGATACCCCCAGCGGGTCAGCTTGGTTTGAATCTGCCGTACCTCCTCGCCGCGGGAGCCCATCTTCGACAGCACGTCCGCCGTGGCTGTGTGGGGGTAGGAGAACAGGGCGATCACAAAAAGGTTGAGCACGATCACCGCCACTACCTGCAGTACCCGCCGGGGATTGCGCACCGGCGGCGCGTTCAGATGTATCGTCTTCATCATAGACCTTCATACCTTTTCTATAATATAGTGAAATCGGTTGTTGGTCATAGTGTTCCGGATTCCTTCGTCACTATGCCGCCGAATCGCGGTTTACAGCATTTGGAAGCTCGATCTGTCGAAAGGTGTCGGCGGATTCTGTCGAAAATCAATACAGATTGTATTATTATGTCTGGAAATAAAAGGACGAGAAAATAAAGGACAGAAAAGTGCAAAAAGGTGTTGACAAGGGGAGGGTGGTTTGATATTATATCAAAGCGCTCTGACGCGGGGAACCGCAAAAACGGTTCAGGCGAGACCGATGCCGCGGAAGCGGAAGC
>JAAWQC010000003.1 GCA_022800315.1 Clostridiales bacterium | reverse complement strand
GCCGGTGATATCACCGGCTTCCCTCCCTTTATGGGTTCAGGCAGAATCTCAGCCCTCCAGCACGGCGAGGCCGCCCTGGGGAATGGTCAGCAGGCAGGGGGTATGGTCCCCGGCCACCACTGTTTCACGTGAAACCTCCCGCCCGCAGCAGTCGAGCAGGGTAACGGCATACTTCCGGGAGCCGGTAAAACGGAGCAGAACGGCCTCCGTCTTGGTGGCGTTGACCACTGTGACTCGGCGGAAGCGGCCGGCGTCCACCGACACCGAGGCCTGGGAGCTGTAGCGGGCCACCACTGTTTCGTCGTTTTCCTCCCCGCGGATCACGGGATAGAGGAAGGAGGGACTTTCGGGAAGGAAATCTCCCTCCAGCAGCAGGTGGCGGTGCCTGTCCATGAAGCCCAGCCAGAACCGGAGCATCTCCCGATGCTCGGCGGAGAGCCCCTCCAGCAGCACCGACAGTTGCAGGGTGGCGAAGAGGACGTTTTCAATCTGGATGGCGCTGTTGACCACCGATTCGTCCCTGTGCCACATCAGCATATCCGAATGGACCGCGCTGCCGCCGCCAAGCAGGCGCAGGTCGGCCATGCCGACCCGGTTGCGGACGAAGCTGTTAGGGCAGTCGCCCACCCGGAACAGGTTGCCGTACTGGCGCATATTGGGGCCGATATAGCCCTGGCGGAACTCGATGAGGATATCCGGCTTGATCGCCCGCAGGGAGGCGAGAATGTCCTTCATCATGTGATCCAGCGCCTCCTGCACACAGAGGAAGTCCATGCCGGGCTTTTGCTCCGCCCAGCCGGAGAGGGAGAAGTTATCCACAAAATCCAGCTTGAATCCGTCCAGGTCCCACTCCTTCAGCGCGCGGACATAGGTGTTTTTCAGATATTCCCGCACCTCAGGATAGCGGGGGTCCAGCACACCGACGCGGCCGCCCTCCTGCAGGCGGAGCATCTTATCCTGAAAGCGCTCCCAGGCGCGGGAGTGACAGCCCACGAAGGGGACGCTGTACCAGAGCATATACTTCATCCCCAGGGCGTGGACGCGGGCGACATGGGCGGCCATGTCGGGGAACTTCTTCTCCGACGGCTCCCAGTCGCCGCAGTAGGCGTAGCCGCGGTGGTTGTCATCGGTCTGCCAGCCGTCGTCTACGATGACCATTTTGAAGCCCAGCTCGGCGGCGCGTGCGCACTCCGCCTCCACGTTTTCGGCGGTGACGCCCTGGTGATAGCTGTACCAAGTGGAGTACAGGGCGTCGCGGCCCTCCGCGGGGACTGGTGCGGGCTGTACGCCGCAGGTATCCTCCCACCAGCGGCGGACGCCGTCCAGCGCTTTGCGGAAGGGGAGGGGCCGGCGGTCGATATAGAGGCGCAGCGTGTAGGAGGACACCGGCCCGAAGGGTAGCAGAGGGACGGTGATCCAGCAGCGAAGGGTGCCGTTTTCCTCATGGACGCCGAAGTCCATCCGGACCTCTTTCTCCAATTCGGACAGCGCAACAGTGAACGTATTGACATCCCGGTCGTCGTAATAGCTCACCACCGGGGCGGAAAAGGCCGTCTTGGATACGAGAGGCCCAATCCATTCTACCCGGGGGCCGCGGTCCGCCTCGCACAGGGGGTGCCACGCCCCCAGGATGTTGAGACAGGGTTCATACCACTGGATGGAGAGGCAGGGATCGTCCTGTCCCGCCGCCTCCTGCGGGTCCCAGGAGAAGTCGAAGGTGTAAACGGTTTCCCCGCCGGGGAGGGCGGTCTTTTCACAGGCGACGCGGCCGTCCAGGCTGCCGCCGATGTCCATGCCGTCCCTAGTTAGCCAGTTGTTCATGGTTGGTGCCTCCTTTATGCTTCGGATAATGAAGGGTCGGATGTGAGAGGAGAGAGGAAGGCGATGCCGGCTTCCTCCAATGTCCGCCGGGCCTTTTCCAGATGGGCGGAGCGGACAAACAGATAATCGGTGTCATAGGTGGAGACGGCGAAAATCGGTATGCCGGCCTCCGCCAGACGGGAGGAGAGGTTGGACAGTACGCCGGTCAGGGCGAAATCCAGGGTGCCTTCGACACGAAACCCCCGCCAGTGGGGAACCTCCCGCAGGCAGCCGGCAGGGACCGATGCGCTGGGACAGACAAGGGAAAGCTCGTCGTCGGTCCGGGCGAAAAACAGGGTGGGCGAGGCAAAATCGATCCCCTGTATGCCAGCGGGTTGACAGACTGAGTATTCCTCCGCCAGCAGACGGCAGGTCATGGCAGAACCTCCTTTTCCGCGCGGACGGGAGGTTAATTCCCAGCGGGCGGACAATTTCTGTCATTGTAACCCGGGGGTGCACGGCTGTAAACCCTCAAAGTTGACTTTCTCTCATGCTAAACGGTTATTTTCTCTTGCTGATGGCGCTTCCAGTGTTTCACGTGAAACAGAGAGGGGCAGAACAATGGAAAATTTCGCCTCAACCCTTTTTTCAGCGGACAGGCTATGCTATAATAGACGGAAATGAAGTTACGGGAAAGGCCGGGATGCGGCATATGGGAAAAATCATCGCCGTCGTCAACCAAAAGGGTGGCGTGGGCAAGACCACCACGACGGTCAACCTGACCTCCGCGCTGGGGGAACTGAATAAACGCTGCCTGCTGGTCGACATCGACCCGCAGGGCAATGCCACCAGCGGGCTGGGGGCGGATAAACGCCGCATTACGGTATCGGCTTATGAGGTGCTGATCGGCTCGTCCGAGCCGCAGCAGGCCGTGTTGCATACCGCCTATAAAAACGTCGATGTGCTGCCCTCCGGCATCCGGCTGGCGGGGGCAGAGATCGAGATGGTGGAGCTGGAGCGGCGGGAAAGCCGCCTGAAGGCGGCGCTGGCCGCCCTGCGGGACCAGTACGATTATCTGTTTATCGACTGTCCGCCGTCGCTGGGGCTGCTGACCCTCAACGCCCTGTGCGCGGCCGATACCCTGCTGGTGCCGATCCAGTGCGAATACTACGCGCTGGAGGGATTGTCCCAGCTGATGGCGACCATCCGGCAGGTTAAGCGGCTGTATAACCCGTCTCTGGAGCTGGAGGGTGTGCTGCTGACCATGTACGACGGCCGGCTGAACCTGACCCAGCAGGTGGTGGCGGAGGTGAAAAAATTCTTTCCGCGCAAGGTGTTCGCCTCCTCGATTCCCCGCAGCGTGCGGCTATCCGAAGCGCCCAGTTTTGGTAAACCCATCAATTATTACGACCGTGGCTCCCGCGGAGCGGTGGCCTACGACGCGCTGGCCCGCGAACTCTGCGGGATGAAGCCACTGCGGACCTGATGAGGATGCGGCAAATGAGAGAGATGGTCACGTATATATATTAAGGTAATAAAGGAGTTGCGCCATGGCGATGAAAAAAGGCGGACTGGGCAAGGGGCTGGAGGCCCTTTTTGCTGAGAACGCGGTGGAGGGACAGGGAAAGACGGTATCCCTGCGCCTGCTCGATATTGAACCGAACCGCGACCAGCCCCGGAAGCAGTTCGATGACGACGCCCTGCACGAGCTGTCCGAGTCCATCGCACAGCACGGCGTGCTGCAGCCCCTGCTGGTACGGCCGCTGACCGGCGGCGGTTATCAGCTGGTGGCGGGGGAGAGACGCTGGCGGGCCGCCCGGCTGGCCGGGCTCGACGAGGTGCCGGTGGTTGTCCGGGAGATGACCGACCGGGAGGCCGCCGAACTGGCCATGATCGAGAACCTGCAGCGTGAAGACCTGAATCCCATGGAAGAGGCGCGGGGCTATCAGGCGCTGATGGAAACCTATGGTATGACACAGGAACAGGCCGCCCATGCGGTCAACAAATCCCGTCCTGCTGTCGCCAACGCTCTGCGGCTGCTGTCCCTTCCCGCGCCGGTGGCAGCGCTGGTGGGGGAGGGCCGCCTGTCGGCGGGCCATGCCCGCGCGGTGCTGTCTTTTGATGGGGAAGAGGCCCAACTGGCCGCCGCCTCCTCCGCTGTGGAGGAAGGGCTGTCGGTCCGAGAGCTGGAAAAGCGGGCGAAAGCCGCCAGAACCGTCCGGACAGCCGACCGAACAGAACAGGGGCCCGGATGGACCGGGGCCTTTCAGCGGGACAGCTTCTACCACGAGGTGGAGCTGTCTCTGACCGAACAGCTTTCCCGCCGGATCAAGGTGGTGGAAAAGGGGGAGGGGGGTACCCTCCAGATCGAATTCTACGACCGGGACGACCTGCAGGCGCTGGCCAACGCGCTGTCGCCCGAAAGGGCGGAATAGTGAGCATTCTGTGAGATAATAAACATCCGAAAGGACGATTAAAACCTATGTTGGATATTAAAATGGTACGGAACGAGCCGGAGGCAGTCAAGGCGGCGGTGAAAAAGCGCTGCCTCGACCTGGACAACGTGGTGGACGAAATCCTCGCCATCGACGCCGAACGCCGTGCGCTGGGCGCCAAGACCGAAGCGCTCAAGGCGGAGCAGAACGCGGTCTCCAAGCGGATTCCCCAGCTGAAGAAGGAGGGCGGCGATGTGGACGCCGTCATGGCGGAGATGAAGGAGCTGTCCGCGAAAATCAAGGAGGACGGCGCCGCGGTCACCGCGCTGGAGAACCGGCAGAAGGAGCTGCTGCTCTCCCTGCCCAACCTGCCCGATCCCGACGTATGTGCCGGCGGCAAGGAAAACAACCAGCCGGTGCGGGTATACGGCGAAAAACCCGCCTTTGATTTTCAGCCGAAAAACCATGTAGAGCTGTGCGAGGGCCTGGGCCTCATCGATTACGAACGCGGCGCGAAGCTGGGGGGAAACGGCTCCTGGGTATACCGCGGCATGGGTTCCCGGCTGGAATGGGCCCTGCTCAACTATTTCATCACCGAACATGTGAAAGATGGTTATGAGTTTATCCTGCCGCCTCACATGCTCAATTACGAATGCGGGTATGTGGCGGGCCAGTTCCCGAAATTCGGGGATGAGGTGTACAAGATCGCCAATCCCACCGGTTCCGAGCAGAAGTTCATGCTGCCCACGGCCGAGACTGCGCTGGTCAACCTCCATCGGGACGAAATCCTCACCGAGGACGAGCTGCCCCGCCGGTATATCGCCTACACCCCCTGCTACCGCCGGGAGGCAGGCAGTTACCGTTCCGAGGAGCGGGGGATGATCCGCGGCCATCAGTTCAACAAGGTGGAGATGGTGCAGTATACCACCGCCGACGGCTCCGACGCCGCGTTTGAAGAGCTGGTGGCCAAAGCTGAGCGATTGGTGCAGGGGCTGGGCCTTCATTACCGGCTGAGCAAACTGGCGGCCGGGGACTGCTCCTTCTCCATGGCGCGGACCTACGACATCGAGGTGTGGATCCCCAGCATGGAAATTTATAAAGAGGTCAGCTCTGCCTCCAACGCCCGCGATTATCAGGCACGGCGGGGCAACATGCGCTACCGCGGCGCCGACGGCAAGCTGCGCCCGGTGCACACCCTCAACGCCTCCGGCCTGGCGACCAGCCGGGTGCTCCCCGCCATCGTGGAGCAATACCAGAATGCCGACGGTTCGGTGACAGTGCCCGAGGTGCTGCGGCCCTTCCTCGGCGTGGATGTGCTCCGCTGACAACAGGCTCCCCGTCCCCGCCGTGATCAGCTTCATGGCGGAGGATGGGGACTTTTTTACCTCGTATTCCTTTTTATTTCACCAGTTAATTCGTTTTAGTGTATTACTCTTAGAAGATATAATTGAATATAATACGATTAGTAAATATAAATGCCATAGAATAGGATAATTGTGTATGTTATATAATATTCCTCTGGACTACACCTGGGAACTGAAAATTGCCTCCTATGACGCGGGACGGGACCGCCGCCTGCGCCCGTCCAACCAGCTGAAACTCCAGCAGGAGGTGGGCGAACTGCACTTGGGCGGCGGTGGCCTGGATTACGCGGAGTTTTACCGCCACGGGATGGTGTTCGTCCTGACACGGCTGAAAAGCGTCATCCATCGGGCGCCCTTGCTGGACGAAAAGGTGTGGCTGCGCACCTGGCACCGGGATTCCCGCGGCGCGCAGTTTTACCGCTGCTATCAGTTTCTGGACGAGAACGGGACGCCGCTTATTGAGAGCGTGTCCGCCTTTGCCCTGGTGGACTGCGTGACCCATAAGCTGCTGCGCGCCTCCGCATTCGACCAATTCGGCGTGGCGTCCCAGACCGACCGGACCAACGGCTGCCCCGACCCGGCGAAAATCCGATTGCCCGAGGGGATGGAAGCGGCTGGGCGGCGTCAAATCTATTGGTCGGATACCGACTACAACGGCCATCTCAACAATACGGTCTACGCCGATTTCCTTTGTGACTTTATGCCCGGCGGCATGGAAGGCAAACGTCTGACGGGCTTCACCGTCGCTTTTCTGCGGGAAGCCCTGGAGGGGGAGACGCTGGATATCGCGGCGAAAGAAATTCCGGGTTCGGAAGCATCCGGCCGCTCCGGTGAGGTTTTCCTCTGCGGGGATCATGACCGGGGCCGCTGCTTTGAAGCCTGGGCGTCTTTCACAGAGGACAAATAGTATTACAGTTGTAAAAATATACAAATAGTATCTAAAGAGGGTCGGTATGGAACAGGAAAGCGATTTTGAGCAGGCGCGTCTTGCCGGTATGCTGTCCCTGCGCCGGTCGGAGGAGCGGGGGGTTATCGGCGTCAAAAAGGAGCGGAGCCTTCATGCCGTCCTGAAATACTGGCTGGAACCCAACGAGGGGTATCATGAGCGGAAACTTCCCTGCGGGCTGATCGCCGACATCTTCGACGGGGAACGGGTGATCGAGGTGCAGACGGGGAGTTTTTACCGGCTGAGGCCCAAGCTGGAACGCCTGCTGCCCCTGTATCCCGTGACGGTGGTCTATCCCATCGCCCATAAAAAGCGGTTGATCTGGGTTGGGGAGGGCGGGGAGCTGTCCGCCCCCCATACCTCTCCGAAAAAGGGGGAGATATGGGACGTCACGCCTGAGCTGGTCTCCATTCCGAAATACCTGTCCCATGAGAACCTCACCCTGCGCCTGGTGCTGCTGGAAGTGGATGAATACCGGGCGCTGGACGGGTGGAGCAAGGATAAAAAGAAGGGGTCTCACCGGCTGGAGAGAATCCCTACGGCGGTGTGCCGGGACGAGACACTCCACGGCTTGTCCGACTACCGCCGTCTGCTGCCGAAGGGACTGCCCGACCCGTTTATGACAGCGGATATTGCTAAAGCCTGCCGCCGCCGGGGCAAATTCCCACAGCAATTGATTTACTCATTATATAGTTCTGGCGTAATTATACGCACAGGAAAGAAAGGGAATGCCTATCTGTACCGTGTTTCCGAAGAATGAGGAATACAGGAGCCCTGCTGCTATTGGGTGGAGGCAACGAATAAAAGGCCCCCGGCGGACTCGCCGGGGGCCTTTTCGCCGGAGGGTTCCGGCGGGGATTCTCCGCCTCACGGCCCGCAGGAGGAGAAAAAAGGATGCGGGGATCAGTGGGTAGGGGGGGTTGTATGGCAGGAAGAGGACAGGGGGCAGGAGGAACAGCCGCAGCCGCAGGAGGACTGTCCCCGTTTCTTCTTCCGGACGAGATGGATGACGATAGCGGCGACGATCAGAAGCAGGATAAGACCAATCAGGATGGTCGCCAGATTTTCAGTGAAAAAGGCCAGCATGGTCAATCTTCCTTTCCAGGGTTAGACACGGACTTTGGTTTTCAGGGAACCACTCTCCTGATAGGGACGGGCCAGCAGGAAGACCACGAGAGCGACAATGGCCAGGGCCGCGGCCGAGCCGATCACATTGCCCTGCCCGGTGAAAAGCATGCCCAGTTGATAGATCACCAGGGCGGCGGCATAGGCAAAGACACATTGGTAGCCGATGGCGAAGGCGGTCCATTTCGCGCTGTTCATCTCCCGTTTGATGGCGCCCATGGCGGCGAAGCAGGGGGCGCACAGCAGGTTGAATACCAGGAAGGAGTAGGCGGCGAGAGGGGTGAAGACCGCCTGCATGTTGGTCCAGATCTGCCAGCCGTTCTCCGCCACCTCTTCAAATCCGCCGAACAGCACACCGAAGGTGCCCACCACGTTTTCCTTGGCGATGAGGCCGGTGATGGAGGCCACTGCGCCCTGCCAGTGTCCCCAGCCCAGGGGAGCGAAAATCCAGGCGATGGCGGAGCCCACCGCGGCGAGGATGCTGTCGTCCATATCCACCATGCCGAAGGAGCCGTCCGACCAGCCAAAGTTGGAGGCAAACCAGACCAGGATGGTGGCCAGCAGGATAATGGTGCCGGCCTTCTTAATGAAGGACCAGCCGCGCTCCCACATGGAGCGCAGGACACCCCCCACCGTGGGCCAGTGATAGGCGGGAAGTTCCATGACGAAGGGGGCGGGGTCCCCCGCGAACAGGCGGGTCTTTTTCAGCATGATTCCCGAAACGACGATGGCGCCGATGCCAATGAAGTAGGCGCTGGGAGCCACCCACCAGGCGCCGTGGAACAGAGCGCCGGCGATCAGGGCGATAATGGGCAGCTTGGCCCCGCAGGGGATGAAGGTGGTGGTCATGATGGTCATTTTGCGGTCCCGGTCATTCTCGATGGTACGGGAGGCCAGGATGCCCGGTACGCCGCAGCCCGTTCCAATGAGCATGGGGATGAAGGATTTGCCCGACAGGCCGAACTTACGGAATATCCGGTCCATGACAAAGGCGATGCGTGCCATATAGCCGCAGCTCTCCAAAAAGGCGAGGAAAAGGAACAGGATCAGCATCTGGGGGACAAAGCCGAGAACCGCACCAACGCCCGCCACGATGCCGTTGAGCAGCAGCCCCTGGAGCCAGTCGGCGCAGTGGATGCTTTCCAGCCAGTTACCCAGCAGCACAGGGACGCCGGGCACCCATACACCGTAGACGGCGGGGTCCGGTTCCTCCCGCGACGCGGCCAGCTGATAATCCGCGAAGGTCACCGGCAGGGTCTCTTTCAGGTTGCCTTCATCGTCGTAGAGATAGGCGGTGGCGGTCAGGCCGTTCGCCTCT
This sequence comes from Clostridiales bacterium, assembly GCA_022800315.1. Classification (GTDB taxonomy): domain Bacteria; phylum Bacillota; class Clostridia; order Oscillospirales; family Acutalibacteraceae; genus Avimonas_A. Next base: position 96,848 of record JAAWQC010000003.1, on the reverse strand, counting down.
TCGGGGGCGACGCCGGCCGCGTCGGCGGCCTCCTCGAAGGCGCTGAGGATGGCGGCGGGCTCCGCGTAGTCCTCTACAGCCTCCTCATAGGCGGAGGAGCCGATACCGAACAGGTGCCAGCCGTCACCGAACACCCCGTCGTTGGCCCAGTCGGTCGCCATGGTCCCCACAGTGGTCACCGATACGAAGTACACAATGAACATCACGACAGCGAAAATCGGCAGGGCCGCCCAGCGGTTGGTGACCACCTTGTCAATCTTGTCCGAAATCGACAGCCTGCCGGCGTTTTTCTTGCGGTAGCTGCCCTTGAGCAGGGAGGCGATGTACACATACCGCTCACTGGTGATGATGCTTTCCGCGTCATCATCCAGCTCTTCCTCCGCAGCGGCGATATCGGCTTCGATGTGTTCCCACACCCGGTGATCCAGCCCCAGCTGGGCCAGCACCTTTTCATCCCGCTCAAAAACTTTGATGGCATACCAGCGCTGCTGCTCGGCGGGCAGGTCGTGGAGTGCCGCCTCCTCGATATGGGCGAGGGCGTGTTCCACCACCCCGCAAAAGCGGTGCCGCGTTACCGTTCGCCCGGCAGCGGCCGCCCGCACGGCTTCCTCAGCGGCTTCGGCGACGCCGGTGCCCTTCAGGGCGGAGATCTCTACCACCGGGCAGCCCAGCTCGTGGGACAGCTCCGCCAGATGGATGATGTCGCCGTTTTTGCGGACTACGTCTATCATGTTGATGGCCACCACCACCGGGATGCCCAGTTCGGTCAGCTGGGTGGTCAGGTACAGATTGCGTTCCAGATTGGTGCCGTCCACGATATTCAGGATCGCGTCAGGGCGTTCACCTACCAGATAACTCCGTGCCACTACCTCTTCCAGCGTATAGGGGGAGAGGGAGTAGATGCCGGGCAGGTCCATGATGACGATATCGTCGTGCTTTTTCAGCCGCCCTTCCTTTTTCTCTACCGTAACGCCGGGCCAGTTGCCCACGAATTGATTGGAGCCGGTAAGCGCGTTGAACAGGGTCGTTTTTCCGCAGTTGGGATTGCCCGCCAGGGCGATTTTCTTCTGTTTGGCTTCCATAACCATTCCTGCCTTTCCGCCCTTTAGTTAGCGAACACTAACTAAAGGGCGTTTTGATTGTGGGTGGGGAACACTCATTCCACCTCGATCATCTCCGCGTCGGATTTGCGCAGAGACAGCTCATAGCCCCTTACGTTGACTTCTACCGGGTCGCCGAAGGGCGCTACCTTGCGTATATGGACCTCCACCCCGCGTGTGATACCCATGTCCATGATGCGCCGTTTGACCGCTCCCTCGCCGTGGAGCCGCCGTACCCGCAGCGTATCGCCGACCGCCGCCTGTCTGAGTGTTTTCATGGTTGTCATCCATCCTCTCTTGCCGGGAGCATTCCCCCTCAATATCCTAGTACAGGTTCTTCCTGCTAATACGTGTATCGGAAGGGGGGCAGCCCCTGTTTGGGTTCCCTTCGGTTTAAATCATGATTTTACCGGCCATTTCCTTGCTGATGGCGACACGCGCCTCTTTGATATTGACGATCACGTTGCCGCCGATGGTGGTGATGACGGTTACGTTGCCGCCTGCGACAAAGCCCAGGTTCTCCAGATGCTGGCGCACTTCGGGCTTTCCTCCCACTTTTTTAATGATGTTCTGTTCGCCTGCCGCGGCCAATGTCAACGGCATACCGTTCATCCTTTCCATTGTTAAGGTTAGCGTATGCTAACATAGAAGGTGGAATAAAGGTTAGCGACAGCTAACCTTTATTCAATTTACAGCAATGCCCCTGGTTTGTCAAGAGGTTTCTCAACAATTTTTTCACGATATGGATGAGGGGCAAGGGAGGGAATAACACGCCGCTTTTACTGCGCCCTCATAACAAAAATACATACGGAATATTCATTGATATTATATACTATTTGGACGGTATAAACAGCCGTTAACGTATAGAATCATCCAAAACAGAAGGAATCCTGTGTTATCATGAAAAAGCAAACGGAAAGGGCGCCGAATTCACCCTCCCTTCCCTTAATCGGCGCAAAATCAGCGAATTATTATCCTATTCGCACAAAAAATAAGCACGAAAAACCAAATTGTAGGGCTAATTATTTAATAATGTACATAATGCAGGGAGACTATCTATAAATATGGTTGATTTAGGAAAATTGCGGTGTTACTATGAATCCATCTACTGCGGATAGGAGGGGGTTCCCATGGTGAAGTAACGTCGCGGCGGATAACGGTACCCGCCGTGCCATCAATCAATGGTATATGAAAAACCAGACTGTTGCGGGGCAACAGAAACGGTATCGTTAAAGCGTGTGCCGGTTTTTCAAAAAATCGCATCTGGCAGAGGATGCCGCGCAAACCGGCTGATTGCCGGCAGTCGTCAGTTAATGAGTGGGTAGTATACATGTATATGACTGAAAAAGGAGAAATCAACTATGATTAGTTTGAGAAAACGGGTTCTCGCCGCCATGGCGTCGGTCTGTATGATCGCCGGTTCGATGGCCGCGATGTCCTTCACCGCTTCGGCGGAGAGCATTGGCAATGTACAGCAGATGAAGGCATATTGGATCAAAAACAACGCCACCGGCCTGTATCTGACACTGGACAATATGAACCTCAACGACTACGACAACACCGTCACGGTGCAGGAGCTCAACCCTACCAATACCAAACAGCAGTTCTATATCAATAAAGACACGTCGTATCCCAGCGGCAGCGGCTACGGCTATTACACGCTGAGCAGTGTCTACAGCCAAGGCTTCTGCGTGTCTGGGGAAAAGAGCGCGGTTACCAGTACGGGCCGTGTATTCGCCAGCAGCAGTACCTCTACCCGGTGGTATATCGCCGATAAATACGACGGCAGCGTGACCATTTCCTTCGATAACTATCAGCAGGACAAAATGGTGGCCAACGACGATTTCGGCACCGATGCCCGCAAGGTATGGCTGGCGGGTTATATGGCCGGCGGCAACAGCGACTGGACCATCGAGCCGGTCGAAGACCGTCCCGCGCCCGCGCCGACCTTCAAGACCGGCATCTGCTATGTGCGCAATGCCGCCGGCGATTACCTCGGCTATGCGGGCAAGGCCGCTGCCGGCACCAACGTGGGGGCCTTCGGCTTCAAAACCGCATGGGATATCGAACTGATTAACGGTGAATATTATCTGTCGGTGCCGGGCACCAGCCTGTATATGTCCACCGACGAGGGGCAGGTCGTCCTCGGCAGCCGTCCCTCCAGAGGGTTTACGACGTCCATTTTCGACGGGAGCCACTTTATCCTGATGCTCGAGATGCAGTCGGCTGACGACACCCAGAAATATTTGCAGGCGGACGCCGACGGCAATGTGGTGATTTCCTCCTCGGTTTCCGACTTCAGCCGCTTTGCCTGGGAATCGATCAAAGCGTAAACGTCCCGTTCTACATGGGTATCATGAAAAGGAAACGCTTTTAATAAGCAGAATGAAAATCTGATTAGTAAAAGCAGTTTGCCAAGAGAAGATCCCCCCTGCCCAAAGGCAGGGGGGATCTCTCAATATAGACATTACGACAGAAACAAGAAAGACCATCACCGGTAGGCCGGTAATGGTCTTTCTCACAATGGTTGCGGAACTAGGATTTGAACCCAGACAAACAGAGTCAGAGTCTGTCGTGCTACCATTACACAATTCCGCAGCATTCGAAAAGCGTATTTTATTATAACGGATATCCGGTATTTGTCAAGAGGTTCCCGGCGGAAATATAGAAAAAGTTTTAGCCGGCCCCTCTCCAGAAAGGGCCGCGCGGGGGGCTGTTGTCCCCCGCGCGGCTTTCTGAGGAAAATTAACGAAATTGAGAGAGGAGATGTCGGTGAAGGTTACTTCAGGCCGTTCTCGTACGCCTCAACCATCTTTTTGACCATCTGGCCACCGATGGAGCCGGCCTGCTTCGAGGTCAGGTCGCCGTTATAGCCCTGTTTCAGGTTGACGCCCACTTCGCTGGCGGCTTCCATCTTGAAACGGTCGAGACCTTCGCGAGCTTCGGGAACAACGTGTTTGCTGTTAGACATAATCAATACACTCCTTAATTTTTTGCGGCATGTCCGCCGCGATGTTGTGTTGCGTTTGCATTCATTATGATGGTTTTTCCGGGGCGGATTATGACTGTAAAATTGTGTAAAAATCGGAGGAGATCGGATAATGGCGCCGCCGGCTTTCTTCCACAGAAAGCGATGGATTTTCCGCTGAAAATGAAGTACAATAAACAAACAGCAATACCGTACTCTATTTTATACTTTATTATAAAGCAGGCGCCTGCTGCTAGTTTAACCGGAAAGGAAACCGTTATGTGGGCCTATGACAGCGTATTTTATCAACTGTATCCTTTGGGATTTTGCGGCGCACCCTGGGAGAACGACGGAACGGCGTACAGCCGTATCTCGAAAATAACCGACTGGATACCGCATATAATATCGATGAACGCCGACGCGCTGTATCTGTCGCCGGTGTTCGAATCGGATGCCCACGGATACGATACCCGCGACTACACCAAAATCGACAGCCGCCTGGGAACCAACGAAGAGTTTGCGGCGGTCTGCCGCGAACTGCACCGCAGCGGGATTCGGGTGGTGCTGGACGGGGTGTTCCACCATGTGGGGCGGGGCTTCTGGGCTTTTCGGGACGTGGTGGAAAAACGGGAGAGCTCGCCCTACCGCGACTGGTTTTTTCTCGATTTCGGTCGGGACAGCGGCTACGGCGACGGATTGTGGTACGAGGGCTGGGAAGGACACTACGAGCTGGTGAAGCTCAACCTGCGCAACGGGGAGCTGGTCGATTACCTGCTGTCCTGTGTCCGCGGCTGGGTAGAACAATTTGATATCGACGGGCTGCGGCTGGACGTGGCCTACAGCCTGGACCGGGAGTTCCTCTCCCGCCTGCGCGCTTTCTGCGACGGGCTGAAACCAGAGTTCTTTCTGGTGGGGGAAATGCTCCACGGCGACTACCGTCTGCTGATGAGAGAGGGCGGCCTTCACAGCGTGACCAATTACGAGTGCTATAAAGGGATGTACTCCAGCTTCAACAGCCGCAACCTGTTTGAGATCGCCCATTCCCTGGGCCGCCAGTTCGGCCCTGAGGACTGGACGCTGTATAAAGGGTTGCACCTCTTCAACTTTGTGGATAATCACGACGTAAGCCGCATTGCCACCCTGCTGACCCGTTGGGAACACCTGCGGCTGATTTACGCACTGCTGTTTTCCATGCCGGGAATCCCCTGCGTATATTATGGAAGCGAGTGGGGAGCGGAGGGCGACAAGGCACAGGGGGACCCCAGGCTGCGGCCCGCCTTCGACAAGCCGGTGGACAACGAGCTGTCGCGGTGGGTGGCGGCACTGGCGCAGGCCCATAAACGGAGCCGCGCGCTGTGCCATGGAAGTTTTCGTGTGCTGTGCCTGACAAACGAGCAGCTGGTGTTCGAGCGGGAAGGGGAGGGCGAGCGGGTCATTGCGGCGATCAACGCAGCCGACCAGCCCTATACGGCCCATTTCGACGCGCGGGGCGGCAGGGGAACCGACCTGCTCACCGGAAAGGCCCACGATTTCGGCGGCGGCAGCGGACTGCCGCCCCTGAGCGCCGCTTTATGGAGGGTGGACTGAACCGGCAGGGCGTGTCTATTACAAAGAAACGGGGAATGCACCATGCGCTGGGATTTATTTTTGATACTGATGCTGCTGCCCTGGATTGCCACCTTCGGCGGGTCGCTGATGGCGGCGCGCATCTCCCTCAACACGCCGAAAAAGCAGGGCGGCCTGCTGGGCTTTGCCGCCGGGGTTATGATCGCGGCGTCGGTATGGTCGCTGCTGCTGCCCGCCTTTGAGGATACGGGGAATAACGTGAACGGCGCATTGATTGTGACGCTGGGTTTCCTGCTGGGCTGCGCGGGCATGCTGGCGCTGGATAAGCTGGTGCCTCATCAGCACATCGACGAGGAAGCACCGGAGGGCCGGCCCAGCCATATGTCCCGCCCTATGCTGCTGGTGACGGCGGTTGCTCTGCACAACATCCCCGAGGGGATGGCACTGGGCGTGGTGATATCCGCCGCCATGATGGACAGCGGCATGACCTGGACGGCGGCAATCCTCTTCGGTGTGGGGCTGGCGCTCCAGAACGTGCCGGAGGGGATGGCGGTGGTGCTGCCCATGCGGCAGACCGGCGCCTCGCAGAAAAAATGTATCCGGCTGGGGTTTCTGGCCAGCCTGGCGGAGCCGGCGGCGGCCGTCATCGGCATCCTGCTGACCTCGGTGCTGTCGGGTCTCAACACCTTCGTCATGCCGATCCTGCTCAGCGCCGCGGCGGGCGCTATGATCTTCATCACGGTGGAGGAGCTGATTCCCGAATCCCAGGCGGGAGACCACGGGCACGCCGCCACCTACGGATTCCTGCTGGGCTTCTGGATCATGGCCCTGATGGGCGTGCTGGGCGGTTAAGATGCATACGACTCAATACGAAGGTTGGAGGAAATCGATGGAACGGATATGTCTGGATAACGGGTTGCGTGTGCTGCTGCTGCCGGAGGAGGGCGCCCTCTCTGCCGCCGTCAGCCTGTGGGTGACGGCCGGTTCGATGTGGGAGAACGACGAACAGCAGGGGATTTCTCACTTTCTCGAGCATATGGCCTTTAAGGGTACCGACCGCCGTACAGCGCGGCAGGTGTCGGAGGAGATGGACCTGCTGGGCGGCGGTATGAACGCCTACACGGCACGGGAATACACCCGCTATTACGCCCAGACGCTGGCGGAAAACGCGGGGCAGGCCCTGGACCTGCTGTGCGATATCGTGCTCAATCCCCGTCTGGACATCGCCGATGTGGAGCTGGAGCGGGGGGTCATCCTCGAGGAGATGTCCATGTACGAAGACAGCGGGGAGGAGGTGGCCCACGACGCCCTGTGCGCGGCGATCTGGCCCGGGTCGCCGCTGGGCCGGCCGATCACCGGCACACGGGAGACGGTGGCCGCCCTGTCCGCGGACGACCTGCGGGAATATCGCCGCACCCATTACGCGCCGGGGCGCATGCTGGCGGTGGCCGCGGGCAGATTTGACCGGGAGGCGGTGCTGGAGCAGCTGGAAAAGGGGCCGGGTGCGCTGCCCCCGGCGGCTCCGCCCGCCGCGCCGGAGCCGCCGGTTTACCGTCCAGCCTTCGTGCTGCGGCAGAAGGATTTTGAACAAACCACCCTGGAGCTGGCCATGCCCGGCCTGCCGCGGGGGGACGAACGCCGATACGCCATGATGCTGTTCAATTTCATCGTGGGGGGCGGCGCGTCCTCTCGCCTGTTCCAGCGGGTGCGGGAGGAATTGGGCATGGCCTATTCGGTGTATTCCGCCAACGAGGCGTATGCCGGGACCGGTCTGTTCACCGTCACCGCGCTGACCTCTCCCGATCAGCAGGGGGAGGTGCTGCGGGAAATCCGCGCCGTACTGGATGGTTTTGCCGCCGGGGTGTCACGGGAGGAGTTCGACCGGGCCCTCGCGCAGGTGAAGGCTTCCTATATCCTGGGGATGGAGACGGTGGAGGCCCGCGCCTCTTATTACGGGCGGGGACAGCTCTTTGGGGACAGGGAGAACGATCCCGCCCGCGTACTGGAGAAGCTGGATGCCCTGACACCCGCCGACGTGGATGCCCTGGCGGCCGAAATACTGCGACCTGAGGCGTATTCGCTGGCGGTGGCGGGCGTCGCCCGGGAAGCGGCGTTTTACGACAGCTGGCACAGCACCGGGCGGAGCTGAGGGGAAGGCTTGCACTGCGGGGCAATACCCGCTATACTAGTGCGCAAAGGCTAATATAGGAACGGTTCCCCTTCCCGGCCGCGGTGGGAAGGGGTAAGACAAATCTGAGTTACGGGAAGTGAATGGGCATGTCCCTGATACAAGAGGCCAGACGGGTGGTGGTCAAGGTGGGCACCTCCACCCTGACCTATGAAAACGGACGATTGAACCTCCGCCGGGTAGAGGCGCTCTGCCGGGTGCTGGCCGATTTGAAAAACGCCGGGCGGGAGGTAGTGCTGGTCACCTCCGGCGCCATCGGCGTGGGCGCCGGCCACATGGGTCTGAAGGAGCGGCCGCGGGACATCGGCGGCAAGCAGGCCGCGGCGGCGGTGGGCCAGTGCGAGCTGATGTACATATACGACAAGCAGTTCAGCGAATACGGTCACGTGACCGCGCAGGTACTTCTCACCCGGGACGTCATGGACGACGACCGCCGGCGTGTCAACGTGGTGAATACCCTGTCCCGTCTGCTGGAATACGGGACCATCCCCATCATCAACGAAAACGACACAGTTGCCATCGAGGAGATCGAGTTCGGCGACAACGATACCCTATCCGCCATGGTGGCCGAGCTGATCGGCGCGCAGGCCCTCGTTTTGCTCACCGACATCGACGGCCTGTACGACGCCGACCCCCATACCCATCCGGAGGCGAAGCGCCTGCCGGTGGTACATAAAATTGACGAAAATTTGATGGCTCTGGCGGGGGGCGCGGGTTCTAAGCGGGGGACCGGCGGCATGATCACCAAGCTGAACGCGGCCCAGATCGCCGTAGATGCGGGAATCCCCACCGTCATCATGAACGGCGCGCAGCCCTACCGGCTGTACGACCTGTTCGACGGGCGGCCCCGGGGAACCCTGTTCCTGCCGTCGAAGGAAGCGGCGGACGATTGAAACTAGAACGTTGCGGCAACTGAGCGGCGACACCGACAGAGAAAGGGAGCGGAAGGCATGACGACACTGGAGACAATGGGCGAAAAGGCGAAAGCCGCCGCGCGTCAGCTCGGCGCATGCTCCGGCGCGGACCGGAACCGGGCGCTGGAGGCGATGGCCGACGCACTGATGGAGCGGCTGGCCGAACTCCTCGCCGCCAACCGGCGGGATGTGGAAAGAGCAGAGCTGAGCGGCATGGCCCCCGCCATGGTGGACCGGCTCCGCCTGACCGAAGAGCGGGTGCGGGGCATGGCCCAGGGTATCCGGGACACCCGCGGGCTGGCCGACCCGGTGGGCGAGGTGGTGGAAGGCCGGCGGCTGGAAAACGGCCTGCGAATCAGCAAGGTGCGGGTGCCCATGGGGGTGATCGGCATCATCTATGAGGCGCGGCCCAACGTGACCTCCGACGCCGCGGCGCTGTGCCTGAAGGCGGGGAGTGCGGTCATCCTGCGGGGCGGCAAGGAAGCCTTTGAATCGAATGTCGCCGTGACCCGCGCGATGCAGGCGGGGCTGCGGGCCGCAGGACTCCCCTCCGACGCGGTGCAGCTGGTGGAGGACACCTCCCGGGAGACGGCGACCCAGATGATGCGGCTGAACCGGTACATCGATCTGCTGATTCCCCGCGGCGGGGCGGGGCTGATCCGTACAGTGGTGGAGAACGCCACCGTGCCGGTCATTCAGACCGGTGTGGGCAACTGCCATATCTATGTGGACGAATCCGCCGACCCCTCGATGGCGGCCGCCATCACGGTCAACGCCAAGGCTTCGCGCCCGTCGGTGTGCAACGCCGCCGAGACCCTGCTGATCCATCGGACGGCGGCGCCCCGGATGCTGCCGGCCATCGCGGCAGGTCTGCGGGAAAAACAGGTGCGTTTGCGGTGCTGCGGCCGTGCGGCGGCCCTGCTGCCCGATATCGAGACCGAGCCCGCCAGCGAAGAGGACTGGGGGACCGAATATCTCGACTATATCCTGGCGGTGCGGGTGGTGGACAGTCTGGAAGAGGCTATGGAGCATATCGCTCGTTACGGTACGGGACACAGCGAATGCATCGTGACCGAAAGCTATGAAAACGCGGAGAAATTCACTGCCGGCGTGGATGCGGCGGCGGTCTATGTCAACGCCTCTACCCGCTTTACCGACGGGGGGGTGTTCGGGCTGGGGGCGGAGATCGGCATCTCCACCCAGAAGCTCCACGCCCGCGGGCCGATGGGACTGCGGGAACTGACCACAGTCAAATTTATCGTGAACGGAAGCGGACAGATTCGGTAGAAAACCGAACGGCCAGCCAACGTGATAAGGAAGGATCAGCCATGGATGAATGGAAGAAGATCGAGGAACCGGTAGACCCGAACGGCCAGCCGCCGGAGAGCGTTCCACCTGCCTCCACGGCGGTGGAGGAGCCTCCCGCCGTCTCTCACGGGGAGGAACGGTGGGCGGAAGCCGTCTCTTACTTCGAAACGAGCGGGGGGGAACCGCGGGCGGAGGCGACGCCGGCGCCTCCGCCCCGCAAACCGCGTAAAAAACGGAGCGATGCCGGTGTCCCGCGCAAAAAGAAGCCGAAGCCGCCGGAGGAATCCGCCGCCGGGGGGGAGGGGGAACCTGCCATCCACGGCCAGGGACTGCCGGAGGAGGAGCTCCCGGCCGGGCCGATCGTGGCGCTGGAGGAAACGGGCGAGGTGATCCATTCGTCCCGCTACGGGCGAGGCGGCCGCCGCCGCGGCCGGCACCGGTACGCAGCCCCGCTGGGACTGCTGGTGCTGCTGCTGGCGGTGGTGGGCGTCATCTCCCTGATCGTGGTGGGGGTCAATGCCCTGCGCAGCCAGAACGACGATACCGAGCTGCGCACCCAGATCATGGAGTTTCTCGACCCGGTCATCCTGTACAATCCCACCGCTTTCTCCGACGTCAACAACACCCAGCAGGACGCTCTGCTGCAGGCGGCAGTGTGGCGGGTGACCGAAAAGGAACGCATCCGCCAGCTGCGGGTGAAGGACGAGTCGAACACCTATGAGATGGACGATCTGGGGCGCATGATTATCCCGGTCAAAACCATTGAAGAGTCCTACGCCGCCCTGTTCGGCCCGCAGGCGAAGCCCGCCCACCATACCGTAGGTGAGCCGGGCACCAGTATCGCACTGGAATACGACGGGGACAACGGCTATTATCATGTGCCGATCAGCGCCATCGGCGGCAGTTCCTCCTCCCTGTACGTGCCGGTGCTGGATACCCTTAAGAAAAAGGGGGATACCCTGACCGCCCGTGTGGGATACGTACCAGCGGCCAATATCGGCATCGACGAGAAGGGGGAGGAAATCCCGCCAACCTTCAACATGGCTACCAGCATCCAGAATTATACCCTTAAGAAAAACGGCAGCGGCTGGATTATCACCGCTATTGCCGATGAAAAGAAATAAACGGATGAAAGCGGACGCCCAAGGGCGTCCGCTTCTTTTTTGATGGCTTTCCGCTTTCAAAGGGCGGTAGAATCTGCTATACTGGGAGAAAATAACGATTTCCCCGTCAGACAGAACGCGGGGATGCAGAGAGAGGGATTACGGATGAAACACAGCCGTCTGGCGCGGATGGGCTGCACCCTGCTGGCCGCGCTGACCCTGGCCGCAGGTATGCCTGCCTCAGCGGCCGCAACCGACATGCACGAGATACGCGTACCCGAGACGGGAGTGGTGGTGCCTCCGACCCTGGTAACCCGTGTCGACACGCGGGAGACCCTGGACAGCCTTTCTGAGGCGGCGCCCGCTGCGGCGATCCTGTTGGTGTCCGACGACGGGCAGGTGACCGCCGGTGACGGCACGGCAATCGGCGGTTTTGCTGAGGCGTTTGACCGCCTGGGCGACGGGATCATCCCCGTTTTTCAGGTGAAGACCGAAGCGGCCGCCGGCAAGCTGGCCGCCTGGCTGAAGGAAGAACGGCCGGAGGAATGCTTCGTCCTCTCCGACAGCGGCGAGCGCATCGAGCAGGTGCGCAGCGCTCACAATTACGTGCGTGGCATATGGGATATGACCAGCAATACGGCTGAGAGCTTCGATGAAGCAGCGTTGCTGGATATCCGGCGGCAGGTCAACAAAAGCGGCTGCAAAATCGTGCTGGCCCCCAGCCGGCTGGCGTTGAAAGATTCGGTGGAGACCCTGCAGAAATGGCTGCTCACCGTGTGGGTGGAGGCCGAAGGCGGTGCTGTGAGCCGGACCGAGGCCGCCCGCCTGATCACCTCGGGGGCCAACGGCATCGTCTGTTCCGACCGGGGACGGATCGGGGAAATATTGTCGGAACTGCCGGAGAAGACGCTGGTGCGGCGGCCATTCGTAATCGGTCACCGGGGCGACGTGACCCAGGCGCCGGAAAACACCATCGAGGCGGCCCGGGCCGGGATAAAGAACGGGGCCGACGTGATCGAACTGGATATCCATCTTACCAGCGACAACGAGCTGGTGATTATCCACGACGAGGATGTGAAACGGACCACCAACGGCTCCGGTTCGGTGGAGAAAATGACGCTGGAAAAGGTGAAGAGCCTGGTGGCAAACAAGAGCTTTTCCAATCCGTCTCAGTTCCCCGAGGCGCGGATCCCCACCCTGAGGGAGTTTTTCGAGGAATTCAAGGGGACCGGCATTCAGTTCTTCGTGGAGCTGAAAAGCGCTCAGACCGGGCTGGTGCCCCAGTTCGTCAAGATGGTGCGGGAGTTCGATATCGAGAGTCAGGTATCGGTGATCAGCTTTGACGCGCGGCAGCTGCAAAAGGTACGGCAGCTGATGCCGGAGATGACCACCGGCCTGCTGACCTCCGGCCTGATCAACACGCGGGAGCCCCTGACTTCGGTGCACAATCTGATGGGCATGATCGAGCAGCTGGACAGCACCCTCAACCACAACATTGGGGCCATGAACAGCGCGTATGTGAAAACCGCGGCCGACCGCGGCATTACCCTCTGGCCCTGGACCTATAATCAGGAGAAGCCGTTTAAAGAGCAGTACGGCTGGGGTGTAGCCGGGCTGACCACCGACAGTCCCGAATACGCCGCGGATATGATCACGTCGCTGGAAGTCGTGATAGACGGCGGGAACGGCGTGCCGATGAAGGCGGGCGATACCGCCGCCTATACCCTGAACGGCGTCATGCAGGCGGGGGCGAAAAAGGATGTCACCGGCAGCGCGTCGGTCAGTATGCTGGACGGCGACGGTGTGGTCAGCCTGACCGACGGCGTGCTGAAGGCCGAGCGGGAGGGGACGGCTTCCTTCCTGCTGACCTATACTGTGGACGCGGGAGACGGTCTGACCTATACCCTGACCACCCAGCCGGTCACCGTGACGGTGGAGAAGGGGTTTCCTACCCTGCTGGTGGTATCGGTGTGCGCTGGGGCGGCGGTCGTGATCGCGCTGGCCGTACTCGCCGCAGTCCTGCTGAGAGGGAAAAAATCCGGTATCAAAAATTGAACCGCCGGCGGGTCTTGACAAATGCCGGCAATAACGGTATGATTCTGACAGACAATTGAATTTTTCCTTATCAAGAGTGGCGGAGGGTACAGGCCCGACGAAGCCCGGCAACCTGCTGTGAGGGCAAGGTGCTAATTCCTGCGGTTTCGGCCGGCAGATGAGGTGACAGGAAGCGCCCGGCTGCCGCCGGGCGCTTCTTATATGAGGCCGCCGGCGGACAGCGCTTCCGCGACTACGGGAAAGGAGTATGAACAATCCATGGCAAAGCACTTTTTTACGTCTGAATCAGTAACCGAAGGGCATCCGGACAAGGTCTGCGACCAAATATCCGACGCAGTCCTCGATGCCATATTGGAAAACGACCCGGAGGCCCACGTAGCCTGCGAAACGGTAGTGACTACCGGTCTTGCGATGGTGATGGGTGAGATTTCTACCCGCTGCTATGTGGACATCCCGAAGATCGCCCGCGAAGTGATCCGCGACATTGGCTACTGCGATGCGCAGACGGGCTTTGACGGCGATACCTGCGCGGTGCTCACCGCCATCGATGAGCAGTCCCCCGATATCGCCATGGGGGTCAATGAGGCGCTGGAGAGCCGGAAGGCTTCCGGCGACGCCTACGACCGGATTGGCGCGGGGGATCAGGGGCTGATGTTCGGGTTCGCCTGTGACGAAACGCCGGAGCGGATGCCGCTGCCCATCTCGCTGGCCCATAAATTGTCCATGCGGCTGACGACGGTGCGCCGGGACGGCACGCTGCCCTATCTGCGTCCTGACGGCAAATCGCAGGTGACGGTGGAGTACGATGGCAACCACCCAGTGCGGGTGGAGACGGTGGTCATTTCCACACAGCACAGTGCGGAGACTTCGCTGGACACCATTCGGGACGATGTGATCCAGCAGGTGGTCCGGCGGGTGATCCCCGCCGATCTGATGGACGAGGACACCAAAATCTATGTCAATCCCACCGGACGGTTCGTGGTGGGAGGCCCTCAGGGGGACAGCGGTCTGACCGGCCGCAAGATCATCGTGGATACCTACGGCGGCTACGCCCCCCACGGCGGCGGCGCCTTTTCGGGCAAAGACCCCACCAAGGTGGACCGCTCCGCCTCCTATATGGCACGGTACGCCGCGAAAAATGTGGTGGCCGCGGGCCTTGCCAGCCGGTGCGAGCTGCAGGTGGCCTATGCCATCGGGGTGGCAAGCCCGGTCTCGATCATGATCGACACGAAGGGTACCGGCAGGTATTCCGATGATAAACTGGCTGAGGCGGTGAAAAAGGTGTTCGATTTTCGTCCGGCGGCCATCATCGACCAGCTGGACCTTCGGCGGCCCATCTATCGGCAGCTGGCGGCCTATGGTCATATCGGCCGGGAGGATCTGGATGTGCCGTGGGAAAAGACCGATAAAACCGAGGCGCTGCTGGGAGCGCTCGAACTGTAGGATAGCGATAAGAAAGCCCTCTTCCCGTTTGGGAAGAGGGCTTTCTTACCTCGCGGGGGACAGCCGCTTTCGCCAGCGGAAAAACAACGGCTTCGCCTCGTCGCCCAGGTGGAGACGGCACCCGCCGTCCGCGAACGCGGCTGCCAGCGAGAAGGTGCCCACCAGCCGGGGGGTGAGAAGGGGGAAATCCACGATGCCGTCCACCAGCAGGGCGGCGGTAAAGGCCAGGAAAGCGACGCCCAGCAGGCGGGCGCTGCGGGGGGCGGTTTTCCCCGCCCCTTTATACAGCCGGATACCGGCGCGGATCAGCAGGGCGAAGACAGTCCCCATCAGGACAAGGCCGACGATGCCGCCCTCCGCCAACAGCTGCAGGGCGATATTATGTGCATGGGGGGCATCGATGCCCGCGTCCCGTAGCAGCGCCCAGGTGTTGTAGGTGCCCGGCCCCACCCCGAACAGGGGCCGCTCGGCAATGTTGTCCGCGATGACCTTCCAGACGTTGAGGCGTTCCGTGATGGCGCCGTCGATGGATTTGATGGACAGGAAGCGGTTGATGACCGCTTCAGGCAGTACAAACAGGACCGCCGCGCCGCCCAATAGGAAAATCCAAATTTTTTTCAGATTGAACAGGCAGAAAACGCCCACCACCGCGATCAGTGCCAAATAAGAGCCGCGGGAGAAGGTCAGGGCAAGACCCGCCGCCAGCGGCAGCAGCATCAGTCCGGTAATCACGCCGGAGCGGGAACGTTTTTCACCGAAGGCGCGCGCCATGAGGAAAGGGGCGGCCATAAACAGGTATTCCGCGCACACGTTGGGGTTGTTGAAGGTAGCTGCGGCGCGGATGCCGTTGATATCCAAAATAAAGTCGAAGGGGAAGATGGACAGCACCGCCTTGTCCACCGGTTCCCACACCTGCATGGAGACAGGAAGGTGAAAGAAGGAGGCCAGCACGTACTGGGCGCAGGCGATCACACCGATCAGGCCCCCGATGACGGCAAGGCTGACGAGGGCCGCGGAAAGGCGGCGGCTGGTGGTCAGCACATTGCTGACTGACAGATAGACGGCAAACCCCGCCCCCCACATGATCACCGTGCCCAGGCTGGTCACCTTCTGCGGGGAATACAGCACGCCGATGAGGATGAAGGCCAGATAGGCGAGAAGGGCTTTTCCCACCGGTCCTACACGGAAAGAGGCTCCACGACGGCGGACGTCGCGCCACGAGGCGATGAGGGAGGCGGCCGCCGCGAACGGGGTCAGATAGTCGGGGAAGAGCGGGACCGCTAAGGCGAAAAAAATCGCCAGCGCCCACGGACGGGTGGCGCTGTGGGCCCATTCCTTGAGACGAGTCACCGAATCCCTCCTGAAAGCGATTTTGCCGCGGATTGACCGCGGCCACCCCCAAACTATAGCACAACCGGCGCCGGTTTTCAATTCGGACAGGGGGAGTTTTGCCTGAGTCTCCGCAGGCGCGGTCGGGAGCCTGTCCAAAAACCCTCGTTTTTCACGGCGAAATCGAGTATACTGGTAAGAAAAACATCGGCGGCATTACCATGGTGAGCGATTTAGGAGGGAAGGTACATGAGGGGCGCACACCCCCTGACACAAGGTCAGTCATCCACAAAAAACAGGCGCCGGCCTCGCGGTCAGGCGCTGGGAGCCACCCTGTGTCTGTGCCTGATGCTGGTCGGCTGTTCGGGACAGATGCCGGTGACGCGCACTGGATTTTATCTGGACACGGTGGTGGAAATCACCGTGTACGGCGAAGGAAACGGCGTGTCTTCGGCCCAGGATGCGGCCGACGGGGCGATGGAGCTGGTCGGCCGTTACGACCGCCTGTTCAGCCCCGAAGGGGAGGGCAGCGACGTAGCGAAAATCAACAGCGCCGGCGGGAAGCCGGTGGCGGTGGAGGCGGAGACCGCCGATCTGATCCGGCGGGCCTGCCGGTACTCAGAGCTGACCGAGGGGGCTTTCGACCTGACCGTAGCGCCGGAAACCTCCCTGTGGGATTTCCGCGGGGAGTCCCACGCCGTACCGGATGCCGAGGTCCTCAGCCGGGCTGCAGCGCTGGTGGACTGGCGCGCCGTCCAGGTGGACGGCCAAACGGTTACCCTCAGGGGGGAAGGCCGCGCCATCGACCTGGGCGGGGTGGCCAAGGGATACATCGCCGACCGGGTGCGGGAATATCTGGCGGGGGAGGGCGTGAGCCGCGCCCTGATCAACCTGGGCGGTAACGTCTATGCCATGGGGGACAAGTACGGCGGAGACTGGACCATCGGTATCCGGGATCCAGCCGCCGCCCTGGCGGGGGAGGAAGCCCTTGTCGCTGCCGTGAAGGTGAAAGACCGGTCGGTGGTCACCTCCGGCGTGTACGAGCGGGGCTTCGAAATAGAAGGGGTGCTGTATCATCATATTCTCGACCCGCACACCGGCAGGCCGGTGAACAACGGACTGAGTTCGGTTACTATCGTATCCGCTGACTCAGCCCTGTCCGACGCGCTGTCCACCGCCTGCTTCGTGCTGGGGGAAGAGCGCGGACTGGCGCTGGCCGAAACCCTGGAAGGGGTGGAGGCCCTGTTTATCCGCGCGGACGGCGGCATGACCGCCACCCGAGGACTCGTCTTTGAAAAAGCCGGGTAAAAACCCCCGCCGGTCATCCGGCGGGGGCATCGTTTTATATAGGGGTGGGCAGCAAAGCCGGCTCAGCTGGCAAAGCCGGCGTCCAACAGGGCGGCGGCATCCGCCCAACGGTCCTGATTGCGCGGCGCGCCCAGGACGATGGCCATCAGCTCCCGTCCGTCCCGCTTGGCGGTGACGATCAGGCAGAAACCGGCGGAATCGGAGGAGCCGGTCTTCAGGCCGTTTGCACCGGGATAATAGACCTCGCTGCCGCTGTCGATCATGAGGTTGGTGTTCCGGTCCCAGGTGATGTCCTTCTTGGTCACGCCGTCGGCCAGATAGAAGGTATCCCTCAGGGTGACCTTCGACGCCGTTTCGCGGATCAGGGGTTTCTGCATGGCGTACCGGGCGATGAGGAGCAGGTCGTCCGCTGTGGACAGGTTTTCGCCGCTGAACCCGTCCGGATCGGCGAAAAAGGTGCTGGACGCCCCGATACGGGCGGCGGTTTCATTCATGCGGCGGATGAAGACGTCCACCGCCTCTCTGTCGCTGAGATTGTGTCCGCCGATATCCCGCCCCACACCGGCGGCCAGGGTGTACGCTGCGTCACAGCCCGAAGGAAGCAGCATGGCGTGGATCAGGGCGGAGACCGGCATGTCCCAGCCCTGCTGGAGATAGGCAAGGCTGGATTCGGGCTTTCTTACCATATCCTGCTCACTGCCGACCACATAGTGGGCGGCGTCGGCGTCCACCTGCTCCAGGGCCACGATAGCGGTCATCAGCTTGGTCAGGCTGGCGGGATCTCGGCGTTCGCCGCTGTGATAACTGTACAGGGAACGACCCGCGGACAGATCGAACAGCAGCACCTCCGGCGCGGTGAGGGATTCCCCCGGCGCGCCGTTCGGCAGCACGGGACGGGGAGGAAGGGTGGTACCGGTGGTGGCGGCCGTCGTGGTGGTGGACGTGGTCGGCCTCGCGGTCGTCGTGGCCGTTGTGGTCGTTGTAGTGGTCGGCGTTTCGGCGGTTGTGGTATCCGATGCGGAGGTGGAGGGAACTGTCCCGAGACCGGCGTCGTGGGAGGGGGCAGGCTCTCGTCCCGGGGGAACGGGCAGCAGCAGGCACAGAATGACCGCGGCAATCAGCGCCAGGAGGGCGCCCGCTGCAATCCCCACCCATTTGGTGGGGCGCAGCCGACCGTCCTCCCGGATAAAGAAGCCGGCAAAGACCCGTTTTCTCTCCAGGGAATCATCCGCAGCTGTCTTTTCCACAGGGAGAAATTCCCGCGTGAAAACCTCTGTGTCGGCGGAGAGAGGAGGAACATCCCCGGAGCCTTCGCAAAGCTCCCCCATCGGCGGGGTTTCCGCTGCCGGGACCCGTTCCCCGCGGAGCAGCTCGTCGGCCGACAGACCCAGAGCCTCCGACAGGGGGGCGATGAGGGCGATATCGGGGTAGCCGTCGCCCCGCTCCCATTTGGACACGGCTTTATTGGTAACACCGAGGCGTTCGGCCAGCTGCTGCTGGGTCAGACCCAGTTCCCGGCGCCGCTGTGCGATCAGGTCGCCTGTTTTCTGGTTATCCATCCTATCGCTCCTTCTGACAGGGTAATCCAATAATTAATGCAAAGAAGGGTCGATTCCCCCTGCGCTGCTGGTTGATTTAGGGAAAGGGGACCGGCGCCTCTTTATGATACATGGGACGGCGAAAAAGTGCAACCTCGCCGTTGTAGAACGGTTCTACGCTGCGTGGACTGTGGGGGGGCTTACTCTGGCCGGACACAAGACGTTTACGGGCACTCCCCCTGAAAAAGCCCGCGGCTTTTTCCCGACAGGGAGGAGGACTGACAGCCCAGCCCGTCAAAAAGAGGAACGTCATATCCTACAAAAAAACAGGCGGGGTCGGTTGGTTATTCAGATACACGCAGCCCACTGCCGCTCACGTCCAGTATCCGGTCGCCGATTTCCCGGTAAAACGCCCGCTCGTGGGAGACGAGAATCAGGCTGCCGGGATAGGTTTTCAGACTTTCCAGCAGGGCCTCCTTTGCCTCCCGGTCCAGATGGTTGGTCGGTTCGTCCAAAATCAGCACATTGGCGGGGATAAGGGTGAGGCTGCACAGCCGGGCCTTGGCCTGCTCCCCGCCGCTGAGGGAGGAGAGGGAGCGGCGCACATGCTCCGCCCGCAGGCCGCAGGCGGCCAGCGCCCGGCGCAGCGCCCGCTCCTCCATCCGGGGAAAGCGGGCGGTCAGATAAGCGAGAGGGGTGAGGGAGTCGTCCGCAAATACGGCATCCTGTTCGCAATATCCCACCACCGCGTCGTCGCTGAAGTGGAAGCAGCCCCCCAGGGACTTCAGACGCCCGGTGAGGGTTTGCAGCAGGGTGGTTTTCCCCACCCCGTTGAAGCCGGTGATAACCAGCTTCTGACCCCGGTTCAACCGAAAGCTGACCGGCGGCAGCAGAGGGAGCCCGTACCCGATGGAGAGATAGTCCACCTCGAGCACCCGCAGCTGGCTCTGGGACTGGTAAGGGAAGCGGAAAACCGGTTTGGCGGCAGGGGGAGGCGGGGCCACCCGCACCATTTTGTCCAGTGTTTTCTGGCGGCTTTTGGCCATGGACGCGGTAGCAGTGCGCACCCGGTTTTTAGCGATGTAATCCTCCAAACGGTGGATTTTCCGCTGTTGGTTTTCGTATTGACGGCGCACCGCCTCCCGCTTTTCGCTCTTTTGTTGGAGAAAGGCGCTGTAATTGCCGTGGTACCGGGTGATGATACCGAATTCGATATCGCAGATACAGGTGGCCACTCGATCGAGAAAATCGCTCTGATGGGAGACCAGGATCAGAGCGCCCGGATAAGCCGACAGGGTGCGGGCCAGCCAGTCTACATGATTCGTATCCAGAAAGTTGGTGGGTTCGTCGAGGATGAGAAGGTCGGGGGCCTCCAGCAGCAGGCGGGCCAGGATGACCTTGGCCCGCTGGCCGCCGCTCAGCTCCCCCAGCGGCCGATCAAGTCCCAGCGCGTCCAGTCCCAGCCCCGCCGCCGCCCGGCAGATGCGGCTGTCGATCTCGTAATAGCCCTGTTGTTCCAGCTGCTGCTGGAGGGCGGAAGCCTCTTCCAGCAGGGAGTCGTTCGCGGCGGCGGAAGGGTCCGCCATCCGCCGGTAGAGGTCCTGCAGGCGGGCGTCCGCCTGGTCCAGCGGACGGAAGGCAAACCGCAGATGGTCATAGAGGGTGCAACCGCGATCCACCGTCGCTTGCTGATCCAGCGCTCCCAGTGTGATCCGCGGCTGGAGGACAACCCGTCCTTCATCGGGCAGGAGGTTTCCCTGCAGGATGCGCAGCAGGGTGCTTTTCCCCGAGCCGTTCTGGCCCGTGATGCCCATCCTCTCTCCCGCGTACAGGTGCAGTTCTGCGTTTTTATATAAGACCTTATCCCCAAAAGAATGGGACAGTCCGGTTAATTCCAGTAAACTCATGATTCGATTCCTTTCTGTGGTCGTGCCGATGGCGGCATTGGCTGGGCAGCGCCAGTGGCTGTCAAAGGAAAAGGGCCGCACCCTTTCGGGTACAGCCCTTTAACCCGGAGCCCTCCGGCATCGGAGGAACTCCTCTCCCGCGGCGGTCATTGGCCGCGGGAATTACAAAGGGCTGCGGACAAGATCATTGTCCGCAGCCCATCAAATCCTTTTTCCGTCGTCCACAGGACGGCGCCCGGCGGCGCAGGGCGATACACAGGCAACACAAAAAGCCGCCGCGTCAAACGCGCCGTTTTGCCTGCGGCATCCCTGCCGGCCGGTGATATCCGGAACGAATGCTATTCCGGGGATTATGCTCCGTGCAATGTCTCACCGTATAAACCGATTGCAGGAGCGGCCTCTGGCGGCCAGAGGGGAATAGGCGTTCATGATTGCCACCAGCCTTTCGGATATAATACAGAAAGTATAGCATGGCATGGGATAAAAATCAAGTAGAAAAACGTCAGCGATACGGGAGCGCCTGACGATGCCCTAAAGCGGTCCTTCGCTGCGCAGGGTCACCGCCACCACCTCTGGTCGGTTGAACAGGCGGATGGGCATCAGACTGTTCCCCAAACCGCGGCTGACATACATGGTGGCAGCCCCTTCGGTATACGAACCGCTCGTATAGGCGGGGAACAGGCCCTGCCCCGGTGCGAACAGTCCGCCGATCAGGGGCAGGCGGAACTGCCCGCCGTGGGCGTGGCCGGTAAAGACAAGCCCGATATCCCTGTCGGCATACTCATCGAACACTTCCGGCCGATGACACAGAAGCAGCAGAAAATCGTACTCCTGTGACCAGACATCCAGAAGGGCCTCCTGCTGATCGGGCAGTCTGCCGGTCAAGGTGGTGGAGAAGTACTGGGGGTCGGACAATCCGCACAGCGGCAGACTGGCGCCGCCTGCCGTGAGTGAAGTCTCTTCATTCTCCAGCGTATGGACACCCGCCGCCTGGAGACGTTCCAGAATTTCGTCGTAATGTCCCGAAAGGACCTCGTGATTGCCCGACACATAATACACCGGAGCCAGTTTGACAGCTCCTTCCACCAGTTTTATCGCGGTGTCCAGATCGTACCGCCGCCGGTCGATCAGGTCGCCGGTGAGAAAAATGGCGTCGGGGGAGAGGGCGGCCAACGTATCCAACAGGGCTTTTTGTTCCTTCCCGAACTGCTTGTTGTGCAGGTCGGACAGCTGGACGACGGTAAAGCCGTCAAACCCACGGGGGACAGACGGGCTGCGGTATTCGGAGCGGGTGACGGTCAGGCCGTTGTCCTGCCAGTACAGGAAGAGGATCAGGCAGGTGAGCCATATCACCGTCAACAGCAGGAGAAATACCTTTTTATGCAGACGAATGACCATGCAAGCTCCTTTTCCCCGCCGATTAAGCGGTTATCTCACCTGATTCGCTTTCCCCCTCATATAGCGCCGGAAGGCGAGGAAGGTGAACAGGACGAACAGACCGGCCATAAACAGGGTGAGGGCCACCGGGTAGGAGACGGTGATGCCGAAGAGGTGATACACCACATGGTCGCTGAACAGCATGCGGGTATCCAGCCCGTAGGTCAAACTGAAACGGGACAGCACCGATTCCTGATCGGTGAGGAAGGTCGCACCGTAGGCCGTGAACAGCAGCAGCAGCCCGATGGTGGCCGTATGCAGGGATGAGCGGGTGCGCAGGGACAGCCATGCGGTCAGGGCTCCCACCGCCGCCATGGCCAGGCAGTCGATCAGGGTTTTGAGGATAAAGTACTGGTAGACCGGCAGGGAATAGGGGGAATAGGTAAACCAGCCCTCCCCCAGGCCGGGCAGCAGAGTATCCCATCCCACCGGACTGCCCAGTCCGAGATAGACCGCGGCAGGCAGCAGGTTCATCAGCAGGGCGATACCGATCCCCAGCAAGGTGCAGGCGGTGAGCTTGCACACCAGGGACTGCCGTTTTCCCAGGGGGGTAGAGGCCAGGATGCGGTACATGCCGGTGGCGTATTCCCGCGAGAACACGCTGGAGATCAGGAGGACAAAGGCGGCGGCCAGCACCAGCAGGATGGTACCGGTGGAATCCTGGAGTTTTACCCAGAAATGGTTATATCGCACCCCGGTGATATCCGATTCCTTCATCATTTCCAGATGTTTCATCAGGCTGCGGAATTCGTCGCTGTCGGTTCTGCCCTCTTCGGTCAGGGCGGACAGGGCGTCCACGATGGACTGCTTCGAGCGGACCGAGGAGGCGTTTTCACTGGAACCGAACAGGGGCTTATCCAGCGCGTAGCCGTAATCGCGGTAATGCTGGACGTTGGAGTAGAGGAACAGCTGGTCGATGGGGGTATCGAAGTAGGGGAGCAGGTCGTCGGGCACCACCCGCTGCAGATTTTTCCGTTCACGGGCCAGCTCGTTGTAATGCAGGTTGTTCTCGATATCTTCCAACAGGGGTTCCTGTGTATAGGTATCGTATTCCGCAATAATGGCGGCTATGTCTTTGTTTTGATATTTTGCGTTGACCGCCTTATAATTATGGACATACAAAAGCGGCTGCACCAACCCCGCTGCGATCAGTATGACGGGGATCAGGATGGCGATGGGACTGTGCAGCAGCTTTTTCAGCTCAAAGCGGAACAGCTTCATCGGCCCTCTTCACACCCTTCCGACGACGTCTGGACAGTGCCCACTCCCGCGGCGGGGAACGCTCCGCTGAATATGTACAGGGACAGGTCCTCGTAGGTGGCAGGCACCTCCCGCGCGCCCTCGAAGGGCTTCGACTCGCAGAGGATACGGGTCAGGCACTGCTCGCCGTCCAGCGCCACGTTGGCCACCAGCAGATCGGAACGTTTTTGCTGGGCGGCACGGAATTCCTCGGCGGACAGCCGAATTTCCCACACCTTGCCAACGAGGTCTCCCAGCAGTTCCGCGCCCGGCCCCGCCGACACGATGGCGCCCTTTTTCATCAGGATGATTTCCTTGGCCACCAGCTCCAGGTCCTCAGAGGTGTGGGTGGAATAGATGACCGTCCGGTCGGCGGACAGCTCGGAGATGATCTGGCGGAACTTGACCCGCTCGGTGATATCCACACCGGTGGTGGGCTCGTCGAGGATGAGGACACGGGGATCCCCCAGCACGGCCTGGGCGATGCCCAGGCGGCGTTTCATGCCGCCGGACAGCTTGCCGCACCGGGTTTTGGCCCGGTCGCTCAGGTTGACCAGCGCCAGAAAATGGTCGATCTGATTCGGGTCCTTTACGTTTTTCAGCGCCGCCACGTACTCCAGGTACTGACGGACGGTAAATTCGGGATACATGACAATTTCCTGCGGCAGGTAGCCGATGTGGGCGGCGTAGCGCGGGGACATGGTGTCGTAGGGCTCGCCGTCAAAAAACACACGGCCGGTGGCGGGACGGAATACCCCTGCCATCAGCTGCATCAGGGTGGTTTTGCCCGCGCCGTTGGGCCCGATGAGGCCGTACACTCCGGTGCCGAAGGAATAGGTAAAATCCTTCAGCGCTTCCCGCTTGCCATAGCGCATACTCAACTGTTCCAGACGGTAATTCATGGGGTTCCTTCCTTTCAGGGCCGGTATTCTCGTACACGGCGCGTTTTCAGCGGACGACGTTGCACTTTCCCCTGCCGTAGCTGCGGCAGGTCAGGAAGGCGAACAGGACGGCCACCAACAGGAGAAATACCGCCAGCAGGGGCGGATACAACACCGGTTCGCCGAAGGGGGTCAGGATTTGAAACCGGTCGAACACCTTGACCGGGTTGGCACCGTACCCCAGGCTGAAGAGGGTCAGCAGGTTCTCCTGTCCGCCCCTGAGCAGATTGAGACCGTACGGGAACAACAGTACCAGCAGCCCGGCCGCCGCCGCGGGGATGGTGGAGCGCAGCTTGAGCGAAAGGAAGGCGGTCACGGCGCCCACCGCCAGCACCGCCAGCATCTGGAAGAGGATTTTCAGCAGAAAATACTCCAGGATGGTTAAATTATAAGGACAATAGGGGAACAGGTCCAGATTGTTGAGGTTTTCGTCCCAGCCCGCCGCCGTGCCACCCAGCAGGTAGATGGCGGCCGGCACCAGATTGATCAGCAGCACCATGCCGATGCCGGTGGTGAAGCAGGCCCCCAGCTTGGCCCTGGCAGTTTTCCGTTTGCCCTCCCGCGTACTGGCCAGCAGCATATACATGCCGGAGGAATATTCCATGGCGAAAATCCGGGAGATGAGCAGTATGTACATGGCGGTGAAGAGCACCCCGAAGAACTGGGTGCGCGTCTCCATCCGGTTCCAGAAATCCACGTAGCCGCCGGACTGCACCCCCACCTCTTCCATCATATCGATCTGCAGTTCCAGGGCCGCGTATTCCGCGCTGTCTTCCTGTCCCCAGACCTCCAGCATCCCCTGCTTGATCTTGGCTTTGCGGATGGATACCTTTTCGAATATCCGCTCGTCCATGGGGCCTTCGATATCTTCGTCGGCCAGCATGCCGCTGCTGCGGTACATCCGCAGCTTGAACACGTTGTCCCAGTGATTGTCCCACGTATAGAGGTACGCCTGCTCCCCTTCGTCCACCTTGCCGTGGAGGCGGGGGTTGTCGAGGCCGCCGTTCCATTTATTGTCGAGGTAGGTTTTCACGTCGGGGGCGGGGCGTCCGTTGACCTGATCGACGATCTCCTCGACGCTCATCTCCCTGACCCTTTCGTTGACTGTGCGGTAACGATAGACGTCTTTGATGGGGACGATGAGCAGCAAAGCCAGCGCTACCAGCAGGAGAAACCGTCCCACCGGGCAGACCAGCAGTTTTTTCATTTCGGCACGAAAAATCCGCATCGAATTCTCAACGCCTTTCCGCCGGCAGCCGGCGTTTGATAGAACACTTTTTTGATTGTAGCATAACTGGAAACGCAAAAGGAAGGGATTTACGGAAATTCAACCGAATCCACATATAGGGGGCAAAACTTATAGTAAACATTACGGCGATCGGTTTTCACGAAACGGTTCATACCGGCACATACTTCCGTATGGGGGGCGGAAAAGCGGTTTGACAGGGAGGAATGGGAAAGGTACACTGTGTATATAACACGAGGCAGCAGGAGGACAGCGCATGATAAAAGCGGTATTTGTTGATTTTTACGGCACGCTGGTAAGGGAAAACGGGCCCATTGTGGGAGAGGTGCTGGCCGACATCTGCGCCGCCGGAGAAGAAAAGGACCCCGCGCCGGTCTTCGGCTTCTGGTGGAAGCGCTTCGGCGCCCTGCTGAAAGAGGCGAACGAGGGCGCTTTCCGCAGCCAGTATGCCCTGGCGCGTCAGGCCTTCGAGGAAACCACCGCCCGTTTTGCCTCGGCCGCGGACCCCGAAGCGCTCTGCGCACGGATGGTGGAGCACTGGAGCCGGCCCTCGCCCTTCTCCGACGCCCTCCCGTTTTGGCAGAGCCTGCGGCAGCCCTGCTATATCGTCACCAACAGCGACTCGTCCTTCCTCGATGCCGCTGTAGGGACGCTGGGGCTGACTCCCGCCGGGATGGTCACCAGCGAGAGGGCGGGAGCGTATAAACCCGACCGCCGCGTTTTTGAAACCGCCCTGCGTTTGGCGGGCCTTTCCGCCGGAGAAGTGGTCCACATCGGGGATTCCCTTATAAACGACGCAGCGGCGGCTTCCGCCGTCGGCATCCCCGCTCTGTGGCTGAATCGGGAGGAAAAATCCGTACCGGACGGCGTGACGGCGGTATGCGACCTGCGGGAAGCCGGCCGGTGGATACGGGCACGCGGCTGAAAAGGAGCGGCACACCGTAGAATAGGTCAAAAAAACCCCACCACGGAAGGCGGCGGGGCTAAAATCCTATTTCTCGTTGAAATCCACCCAGTCGCGGTTGGCTTCCACACATTCGTCGCTGGGGCGGGCGACGTTGGTGCGGGGGAACCGGTGGGTGGTGTCGGTCACGGCCTGGGTGGCGAAGGCGCCGTGGACGCGGCCGGGGATGACGTCGGGCACCGGCTCCCGCGAGCCATTCCGTTTCTTTTTGTTTTTCGATGACACGACAGCCTCTCTCCTTTCTGGCGCTTTTGGCTCTTTGCTTGACAAAATCCCGCGAACAATGCGATAATGCGAGGGTATCGAGGCGCCGCCGGGACAGCGGCCTTCCGCCCTCTAGTATGCGGGCGGAATGGTCTGCTTATTCGCCGGCGCAGACGACGGAAAGGCATGGTGGAGGATGGCGAAGTTTACACGGGACGAGATCATCGAAATCGTTAGGGAGGAGAACGTGCGGTTCATCCGGCTGCAGTTCACCGATATTTTCGGCAGTTTCAAAAATATTGCGATCACGGCGAGCCAGCTTGAAAAGGCGCTGGACAACAAATGCATGTTCGACGGGTCTTCCATCGAGGGCTTTGTCCGCATCGAGGAATCGGATATGTACCTGTATCCCGACCGGGATACCTTCCTGATTTTCCCGTGGAGCGGGGAGGAGGGCAAGACCGCCCGCCTGATCTGCGACGTGTACAAGCCGGATGGCGAACCCTTTGAGGGCGATCCCCGCGGCCTGCTGAAAAAGGTGCTGAAGCAGGCGGAGGAGATGGGCTTCACCGGCTTCAACGTCGGGCCCGAATGTGAATTTTTCCTGTTCAACACCGACGGCCACGGCCATCCCACCACCAACACCCACGACCGAGGGGCGTATTTTGAACTGGGCCCCACCGATTTGGGGGAGAGCGCCCGGCGGGATATGTGCCTGACGCTGGAGGATATGGGCTTTGAGATCGAGGCCTCCCACCACGAGGTGGCGGCGGGCCAGCACGAGATTGATTTTAAATACGACGACGCACTGGCTGCCGCGGACGATATCGTCACCTTCAAGCTGGCGGTGAAGACGGTGGCCCACGAGCACGGCATGTACGCCACCTTCATGCCCAAGCCCTTGTTCGGGCGGGCGGGCAGCGGCATGCACGTCAACATGTCCCTGATGAAGGACGGTCAGAACGCTTTTTACGACCCGTCGGACGCTTTGGGGCTGAGCAAAACCGCCTACAGCTTTATCGCCGGCATCCTGGAGCACGCCCGGGCCATGTCCGCCGTCACCAACCCGCTGGTCAACTCCTATAAACGGCTGGTGTCAGGTTATGAGGCCCCTGTATACGTGGCGTGGTCGGCCAGCAACCGCAGCCCCCTGATCCGCGTGCCCGCCTCCCGCGGGATGGGGACCCGCATCGAGCTGCGCAACCCCGACCCGTCGGCCAACCCCTATCTGACCCTGGCCCTGTGCCTGGCAGCCGGGCTGGACGGCATCCGCCGCGGGCTGACGCCGCCCTGCTCCACCGACGAGAACATCTTCGAGCTGTCGGAGGACGACCGGGAGGCCCGCGGCATCGAGAGCCTGCCCTCCGACCTCAAGCAGGCGGTCCGCGCCTTCCGCAAGGACCCCCTGATGCGGGAAACACTGGGGGACCACATCTTCCAGAAGTATGTGGAGCATAAAAATGACGAGTGGAACGAATACAAGATCCGGGTCACCCAGTGGGAGCTGGACCGGTATCTGGAACGGTATTGATTCACAATAGACACAAAGGGGCCGCCGGATAACCGGCGGCCCCTTTGTGTCGCTGTCAGAAGAAACATAGGCGATGATAATTGCACCAAATATTAAAATTGTATGAAATATTTATTGTAAACAATATCAAATATGGTAGTATACAGACGAGATGAAAACAATGTGGGCACCTCTAAATATCTCAATGTACACTTGGGGATTGACGCCGACGGCTAATACATATCCCAACGCCTCCCGGATGCTGAAGCATTTTTTGGACAACACCGAGACTGCCTATACTCTTCCCGGCGACTTTATCAGCAGTACAACGGAATTAGCCGATAAACGATTGGTGATGAGCAATGACGCGGTGCACGCCCTGCCGTTTTTTTCCACAGGGGATTTTATGGTCAAATTCGGACAGAAATCGGTCGATACACTGGGTGAAACAGCGGGCATCACCGATTGGAAACTGGCCGTCAACCGATGCGAGTTATGGACAAAAGTGTATTGCTACAGCAAAACCTCCAGCGCCATTTATCTCCATGTCCGGGATTTTTATGACTGGACGGGCGGCAACACCTACGGCGTTTTAAATGTGGCGGCTTCCAGTCTGGAACGGCTTCACAGAGCGGGCTGGGCGTGGGAATATCCGGTATACGGCTATGGGCTGATCAAGTAGCTGCTCATTGTATTTTTAATAAAGGAGGAGAAGCGTTATGAGGTTACGGAAAAAGCTGATGGTGGTTGCCGGTCTGGCGGTCTTCCTGATCATACTGGGGGTGTCCGTTTCGGCGAATATGGGCGGGCGTCATGCGGCCGTGGTGGGAGACGATCGGATCACGGAAAAGGAAATGCGCCTGTACATGCAAATGAGTGCCATCGCCGGGAAAGACATTGAAACACCCGAGGAAATCGCCTGTGCAATTGCCAAAATCCATCTGGCATCGGATGAAATTGCCGCCGGCGGGGAAGCCCTGCAGATCAACCGGGCATCCATAGAGGAAGAATACAGGCAGGCCTACGAGAAGGACCGGGAAGAAAACGAGAGCTTCTGCGAACAGGCCGGTATAACCAAGCAGGATATGATCGACATCCTGACCGAGACACAGGTGAACGCGAAAATCAAAGCGCAGCATCTTCTGCTGGTCAGCCCCAAACTGATTGAAACGTATCGCAGCGAACACGGTCAACGGGAACCCTCCCCCGCGGAATTGCTTGAGCTGTATGACCGGTATGTCGACAGCAAGGTCGAGGCTCTTGAAGTTCGCACGCTCGATCAGGCCGCTGTCGACAGCGCGCGGCAGGAGGCGGAACGGCTGAACCGCCTGGCGGACAGGGGAGAAAATCCGTCTGCGTAAAAGGGTATCCGGGAGAGTGTGCGCGAAAGGGCGGGAAGGAGTTGGTTATCACGGCAAAAAGTGAGGTTCGGCAAAAGCTGCGCCGGGTTATTTTCCTGTCGTTCTGCCTGTTCGCCATCGTTTCACTTTTATCCGGCTGTGAGTGGATACTGGGCAGCGAGCCCATCCCCATCAACGAGGGTTTTTCCGACGCGCTCAAGGATATGCTGCGGGAACGTTATGAGCTGGAAATACCGGATTCCGCGGAATTCGAATCGGGACAGATGGAATTCTCCCTGCGGGACCCCTTTATTGAGGTATATTTTTCGGTGCCTGAAGCCGACTTCCACTCGATGTTCAGCGAGGCCTGGAAATATGAGATTGGCTATAAGGGCGGAGCTCCTGACGACATAGAGGCAGTGGGTGACCTATATTATAACGGTAAACCGTGGGCCCAGCTATACTATACGGAACCTGTGGATGGCAGGATTTCCGCGTATTTTTACGGCGTGGCGCCCGATAAAGGGAATATCAAATAGCAGTGTCTGATAAAAAGGCATACCCATACGGATATTAAAAAGCGGGAGGAACAACGTTCCTCCCGTTTCTTCTAGTGCGGTATTACCGCGAGCCGACGTGGGCGTCCTCCGGCAGGTGGTAAAATTCCTTGACCCGCTCCCGGTTGATGTTCTTCAGGTCGTTTAAAAACGCCGTGTCGTTCAGGAGGATATCCACATTGACCTCGCTTTTCTCCTGAAAGTCCGCGGCGAAAGCGTCGTAGGTTTCCGCCGTGGGCTGCTGAAAATCGGTGATCTCGATGCCGTCGGCCAGCTGCCGCGCCTTGACCACCGCGGCGCCGGAGGCGCGGCTGGATTCCCGCAGGTTGGTGCCGTCCGGCTGGTAAACGCCCAGATAATACCCGATATACAGGGACAGTTCCTCCCCCTGCTTTTCGGTGCGCAGAATCGCAGCGGTGCTGAAGGACAGGCCGGGATTCCGGCGCTGTTCCGACGCGCTCAGGTGGAGGATGCTGTCCGGGCCGTCGTACTCCAGATATGCCTCCACCGCGTCGGTGTAGACGGGGAGCGTCTCCGCCCGGCGGGAAACGGAACAGGAGGACAGGAGAAGCGCCGCGCAGCAAGCGAGCACGGCGGGGGCCAGCCGTCGTTTGACGGCTGCGAAAGCCTTCGACATCAGAATCCCTCTTTCCAAACCGTTGGTCGGGTTTGCTATCGGTTCGATTATAGCAGAGCGGCGCCGTTTTGACGAGGGCTTTTTGAAATTCATCCGAAAAACGTGAAGAAGCTTTTTGAGGTGTTATAGCGAAATATAGTCCAACGGCTCCGGGCGTTCCTGACCCTGCTGGTTGAAATTGTGCACAAAGAACGTGGCTGAATGCCACATAATTCAAAAAGAACATAAAAAAAGCCGCCAATTCGCAAAACGCGATTGACAAGCCACTACCTTTACTGTATCATAGTATACTGCATAATCATCGGAACATGTCCCAATACCGTAACAAGTATAGCATAACCGGACGAAATTGGCAAGAGGACGGGCAAAAAATCCTGCGGCGGCGTTCCGCTGCGGGAAGGGGCTTCGTCCGCGTTGCCGTTCGCCGGATACGGCGCTGGTGGGGGGAGGGGTTCCGGATTCCCCCGGCTGCTTTCCGCCCCGTGATCCGCCGGCTGTATCAGGCCTCCTGATATGATTGGGCGTAAAGACTGCCCTTATATCGGCGGCACAGCGTCACCGTGGAATGGCAAGAGAAACAGAAGTTCCGAATATGAATACAGGAGTGATCGAGCCTATGGCGAATGTCAAACCGGTTCAGTTGGGCAAAACCACCCGCATGAGCTTTTCCAAGATCAATGAGGTCCTGGACATGCCCAACCTGATCGAGGTGCAGAAGAATTCCTACCAGTGGTTCCTGGACCACGGCCTCCGCGAGGTCTTCCAGGACGTGGCTTCCATCTCGGACTACACCGGCAACCTGGTGCTGGAGTTCGTGGACTACCGCCTGGACGAGACCCCCAAATACACGGTGGAGCAGTGCAAGGAACGGGACGTGACCTACGCCGCACCCCTGCGCGTCAAGGCCCGCCTGCTGAATAAGGAAACCGGCGAGATCAAGGAGTCTGAGGTCTTCATGGGCGATTTCCCCCTGATGACCGAAAGCGGCACCTTCATCATCAACGGCGCGGAACGTGTCATCGTTTCCCAGCTGGTGCGTTCCCCCGGCGTGTATTACGGCATGAGCTACGATACCACCGGTAAAAAGCTGTTCAACACCACCGTCATCCCCAACCGCGGCGCGTGGCTGGAATACGAGACCGATTCCTCCGATGTGTTCTACGTCCGTATCGACAAGAACCGGAAGATCCCGGTCACCGTTTTCGTGCGGGCGCTGGGACTGGGCTCTGACGCCGAGCTGCTGGACTTCTTCGGTGACGACGAGCGGCTGCACGCCACCATCGAAAAGGATATCACCAAGAATACCGAGGAGGCCCTGCTGGAGGTTTACCGCAAGCTTCGTCCCGGCGAGCCCCTGACCGTCGAGAACTCCCAGCAGCATCTGGAGAGCCTGTTCTTCGATGACCGGCGTTATGATCTTTCCCGCGTGGGCCGCTATAAATACAATAAGAAGCTGGGAATTTCCGGCAGGCTGGCCGGCTGTGTGCTGAGCCGTCCGGTGGCCAATCCCCTCACCGGCGAGCTGATGGCCGAGGCCGGCGAGCGCATCGACCGCGCCCGCGCCATGGAGATGGAGGACGCCGGTGTATCGGTGGCCTACGTGACAGTGGAGGAACACGGCGAAAACCGTGAGGTCAAGATCGTGTCCAACGGCATGGTGGACATCTCTAAATTCATCGATTTCGACGTGACCGACCTGGGTATCAACGAGCGGGTCCGTTTTGTGGTGCTCAAAGAGATACTGGAGCAGAACGAGGGTGAGGAAGCGCTCCGCGAGGCGATCCGCGCCCGCGCCGGCGAGCTGATCCCGGGTCACATCATTGTGGATGACATCCTGGCGTCCATCAACTATGTCAACTGCCTTGGCCACGACGTAGGCGTGGTGGATGACATTGACCATCTGGGCAACCGCCGCATCCGTTCGGTGGGCGAACTGCTGCAGAACCAGTTCCGCATCGGCTTCTCCCGTATGGAGCGGGTGATCCGGGAGCGTATGACCCTGCAGGCTCAGGACATGGACGTGATCACCCCCCAGGCCCTGATCAATATCCGGCCGGTGGTCGCCGCCATCAAGGAGTTCTTCGGTTCCTCGCCCCTGTCCCAGTTCATGGATCAGACCAACCCGCTGGCCGAGCTGACCCACAAACGCCGCCTGTCAGCCCTGGGTCCCGGCGGTTTGTCCCGTGACCGCGCGGGATTCGAGGTCCGCGATGTCCACTACAGCCACTACGGCCGCATGTGCCCCATCGAGACGCCGGAAGGCCCCAACATCGGCCTGATCTCCTATCTGGCGACCTACGCCCGTATCAACGAATACGGCTTTATCGAGGCGCCCTTCCGCCGGGTGGACAAGGAAACCGGCGTGGTCACAGACGAAGTGGTGTATATGCCCGCCGATATGGAGGATGACTTCATGGTGGCGCAGGCCAACGAACCGCTGGATGAGAACGGCCGCTTCGTCCGGCCGAAGGTCAACGTCCGGTTCCGCTCCACCTTCCTGGAGATTGACCGGGAGAAGGCCGATTATATGGACGTGTCCCCGAAGATGATGGTCTCGGTAGCCACCGCCATGATTCCCTTCCTGGAAAACGACGATACCAACCGCGCCCTGATGGGCTCCAACATGCAGCGGCAGGCGGTGCCGCTGCTGACCACCCAGTCCCCTATCGTGGGCACCGGCATGGAGTACAAGGCCGGCGTGGACTCGGGCGTCGCGGTGCTGGCCAAATCCGCCGGCACCGTCGAAGCGGTTTCCGCCGAGCGGGTGGTGCTGCGCCGCGACAGCGACGGCGCGCAGGAAACCTATAAGATGATCAAGTTTATGCGTTCCAACCAGGGCACCTGCGTCAACCAGCGTCCGGTGGTTTCGGTGGGCCAGCACATGGAGAAGGGCGACGTCATCGCCGACGGCCCCTCCACCTCGGGCGGCGAAATCTCGCTGGGCAAGAACGTGCTCATCGGCTTCATGACCTGGGAGGGTTACAACTACGAGGACGCCGTACTCATCAACGAAAAGATCGTACGCGATGACGTCTTTACCTCCATCCATATCGAGGAATACGAGATCGAGGCCCGCGACACCAAGCTGGGGCCGGAAGAGATCACCCGGGATATCCCCAATGTGGGCGAGGACGCGCTGAAGGATCTGGACGAGCGCGGCATCATCCACATCGGCGCCGAGGTGCGCTCCGGCGATATCCTGGTGGGCAAGGTGACCCCCAAGGGCGAAACCGAGCTCACCGCGGAAGAGCGGCTGCTGCGCGCTATCTTCGGCGAAAAAGCCCGCGAGGTCCGCGACACCTCCCTGAAGGTCCCCCATGGCGAATACGGCATCATCGTGGACGTTAAGGTGTTCACGCGGGAGAACTGCGACGAGCTGAGTCCCGGCGTCAACATGGTGGTGCGCTGCTATATCGCTCAGAAGCGCAAGATCAGCGTGGGCGATAAAATGGCGGGACGCCATGGCAACAAGGGCGTCGTGTCCCGCATCCTGCCCAGTGAGGATATGCCCTTCCTGCCCGACGGCACCCCGCTGGATATCGTACTCAACCCCCTGGGCGTGCCCTCCCGTATGAACATCGGACAGGTGCTGGAGGTCCATCTCGGCTACGCGGCCGCCGCCCTCGGGTGGAAGATGATGACCCCGGTTTTCGACGGCGCTCACGAGCAGGATATCCAGGAGCTGCTGGAGCAGGCGGGCAAGGACCCAGGCGGCAAAACCTGGCTTCACGACGGCCGTACCGGCGAGATGTTCGACAACCCGGTCACCGTGGGCTATATGTACTTCCTCAAGCTCCATCATCTGGTCGACGACAAGATCCACGCCCGTTCCACCGGCCCGTACTCCCTGGTCACCCAGCAGCCGCTGGGCGGCAAGGCCCAGTTCGGCGGCCAGCGCTTCGGCGAAATGGAAGTGTGGGCGCTGGAGGCTTACGGCGCGGCTTACACCCTGCAGGAAATCCTGACGGTGAAGTCGGACGACGTGGTGGGCCGTGTCAAGACCTACGAGGCCATCGTCAAGGGGCAGAACGTGCCGAAATCCGGCGTGCCTGAATCCTTTAAGGTGCTGGTCAAGGAACTCCAGTCCCTGGGTCTCGATATCAAGGTACTCAACAAGGACAATCAGGAGATCGATTTGAAGCAGACCTTCGATGACGATGAAGAGGTCGGCATGGTGACGGTGGACACCGACGCCTTCCAGACCGTGACCGACGAGGGTGAACTGGACGGCTACGCCGTACAGAACGCGGATGGTTCGGAGGAAGAGGCGGCAGCCGGGGAAGAAGACGTTTTCGAGGAAGAAGAGGTTTTTGACGGCTTAGACGGCGCGAACGACGAGGAATAAGGCAGACCGACGTAATTGCCGAAGTCCACTACATCGGAAAGGTATGGTCAATACTATATGATGGAATTCAATGTGTTCGACTCGATCAAAATCGGTCTGGCCTCTCCCGAACAGATCCGCGACTGGTCCTACGGCGAAGTGAAAAAGCCGGAGACCATCAACTACCGGACCCTAAAGCCGGAGCGCGACGGTCTGTTCTGTGAGCGTATCTTTGGGCCGACCAAGGACTGGGAGTGCCACTGCGGTAAATATAAGCGCATCCGCTACAAGGGCAAAATCTGCGACCGCTGCGGCGTGGAGGTTACCCGCGCCAAGGTGCGCCGTGAGCGGATGGGCCATATCGAGCTGGCGGCCCCCGTGTCCCATATCTGGTATTTCAAGGGCATCCCCTCCCGCATGGGCCTGATCCTGGATATCAGTCCCCGCATGCTGGAACAGGTGCTGTACTTCGCCTCCTACATCGTGGTCGACCCCGGTCCCACTCCGCTGACCAAGAAGCAGATTCTGGGGGAAAAGGATTACCGCGACATGCGGGAGAAGTACGAGGACGAATTCGATGCCGGCATGGGCGCCGAATATATCCAGAAGCTGCTGGAGGAAATCGACCTCGAAAAAATGTCCGCCGAGCTGAAAGAGGAACTGGAGGGAGCTACTGGCCAGAAGAGGGCCCGCCTGCTCAAGCGTCTGGAGGTGGTGGAGTCCTTCCGCCTGTCGGGCAATCGTCCCGAGTGGATGATCCTTGACGTGGTGCCGGTGATCCCGCCGGATATCCGCCCCATGGTGCAGCTGGACGGCGGCCGTTTCGCGACCTCCGACCTCAACGATCTGTACCGCCGGGTCATCAACCGGAATAACCGTCTGAAGCGCCTGCTGGAGCTGGGCGCCCCCGATATCATCGTGCGCAATGAAAAGCGTATGCTGCAGGAAGCGGTGGACGCCCTCATCGACAACGGCCGCCGCGGCCGTCCGGTGACCGGTCCCAACAACCGGCCCCTCAAATCCCTCTCCGATATGCTCAAGGGCAAACAGGGCCGTTTCCGCCAGAACCTGCTGGGCAAGCGCGTGGACTACTCCGGCCGTTCGGTTATCGTCGTTGGCCCCGAGCTGAAGATGTACCAGTGCGGACTGCCCAAGGAGATGGCTCTGGAGCTGTTCAAGCCCTTCGTTATGAAGCGGCTGGTGGAAACCGGCGTGGCCGGCAACATCAAATCCGCCCGTAAGATGGTGGAGCGGGTGCGCCCCGAAGTGTGGGACGCGCTGGAAATCGTCATCAAGGACCATCCGGTCATGCTCAACCGCGCGCCGACCCTGCACCGTCTGGGTATCCAGGCGTTTGAACCCGTGCTGGTCGAGGGCCGCGCCATTAAGCTGCACCCCCTGGCCTGTACCGCCTTCAACGCCGACTTCGACGGCGACCAGATGGCCGTGCACGTACCGCTGTCCGCCGAGGCGCAGGCTGAGGCCCGCTTCCTCATGCTGGCCGCCGGCAACCTGCTCAAGCCCTCCGACGGCCGCCCCGTGACGGTGCCGACCCAGGACATGGTGCTGGGCTCCTACTACCTGACCATCGAGAAGCCCGGCGAGCCGGGCGAGGGCAAGATCTTCCGCAACGAGGACGAAGCCATGATGGCCTACAACGACCATGTCATCGGCCTGCACGCGCCCATCAAGGTGCGCCGCTTCCTGGAGATCGACGGCGAGGTTCAGTCCCGCGTGGTGGATACCACCATCGGCCGCATCATCTTCAACCAGCCGATTCCGCAGGACCTGGGCTTCGTGGACCGTTCCACCGTCGACAACCAATTCCTGTACGAGATCAACTTCAAGGTCGGACGCAAACAGCTGTCCACCATCATTGAGAAATGCATCAAGGTCCACGGCACCTCCGGCACCTCCGAGGTGCTGGACGCCGTGAAGGCCCAGGGCTACAAGTATTCCACCAAGGGCGCCCTGACCGTGGCCGTCGTGGACGCCGCCATCCCGCCGGAGAAAAAAGAATACATCGCAGAGGCGGAGGCTAAGGTGGATCAAATCACCGACCTGTTCAACCAGGGCCTGCTCAGCGAGGATGAGCGCTACCGCGGCGTCATCGACACCTGGAACAAGACCACCGGCAAGGTCACCGACGCGCTGAACAAGAATATGGACCCCTACAACCCCATCTTCATGATGTCCGATTCGGGCGCCCGTGGTTCCATCAGCCAGATCCGCCAGCTGGCCGGTATGCGCGGCCTGATCGCCAACACCTCCGGCCGGACCATCGAGGTCCCGATCCGCGCCAACTACCGTGAGGGCCTGAACGTTCTCGAATACTTCATCTCCTCCCGCGGCGCGCGGAAAGGCTTGGCCGACACCGCGCTGCGTACCGCCGACTCGGGTTATCTGACCCGCCGCCTGGTGGACGTGTCCCAGGATGTCATCATCCGTGAGGACGACTGCGGCACCCACCACGGCATCGAGGTGTACGACATCAAGGACGGCGACGAGATGATTGAGCCACTGACCGAGCGTCTGGTGGGCCGGTATCTGGCCGACGACTTCTGCGACCCGGCCACCGGCGAGGTCGTGGTCAGCCGTGACGTGATGATGGGCGACAGGGAAGCGGATATCATCGCCAACCAGTACGGCGTAAAACGCATCGCCATCCGGTCGGTGCTGACCTGCGGTTCCAAACGCGGTGTCTGCGCCCGCTGCTACGGCGCCAACCTGGCGACTATCGACCCCGTCACCGTCGGCGAAGCGGTGGGAATCATCGCCGCCCAGTCCATCGGTGAACCGGGCACCCAGCTGACCATGCGTACCTTCCACACCGGCGGCGTCGCGTCCGCCGAGGATATCACCCAGGGTCTTCCCCGCGTCGAGGAGCTGTTCGAGGGCCGCAAGCCCAAGCATCTGGCCATCATCAGCGAGATCGACGGCGTGGTCCGCTTTGGCGAAGAGAAAAAGAAGCGTATGTGCTATGTCACCTCCAACGAAGAGGGCAACGTGGACGAACGCAGCTACGTCATCACCTACGGCTCCCGCCTGCGGGTTAACGAGGGCGACTTCGTCAAGAAGGGCGACCGCCTGACCGAGGGTTCGGTCAATCCCCACGACATTCTCGCCGTCAGCGGCCCGCAGGCCGTGCAGGATTACCTGATCCAGGAAGTCCAGCGCGTGTACCGGATGCAAGGCGTTGATATCAACGATAAACACATCGAGGTCATTGTCCGTCAGATGATGCGCAAGGTCAAGGTGGAGGAATCCGGCGACACCTACCTGCTGCCGGGCTCCCTCATCGACCGGCCCGAGTTCGACGCGGAAAACGCCCGCGTGCGCGGCCGTATCGAAAACGGCGAAATCCATCTAAAGGAAGCCACCTGCGCGCCGGTGCTGCTGGGTATCACCAAAGCGTCGCTGGCCACTGACAGCTTCCTGTCCGCCGCCTCCTTCCAGGAGACCACCCGCGTTCTGACCGAGGCCGCTATCAAGGGCAAGGTTGATCCGCTGCTGGGTCTGAAGGAAAACGTTATCATCGGCAAGCTTGTCCCCGCGGGAACCGGCATGCAGATGTATACCGACGTGCAGGTGGTCAATAATCGGGATGACGACCCCTATATCTCCACCCTGCGCAGTTTGTTGGAGAATGAAGACGGCGGAGATTCCGCTGAAACCGTTTCGGAATCCGCCGCACCCCTGTTCGAGGACGACGAAGAGCCGGTTTTGCTGGAGGACGAAGCGGTTTTAGACGAAAATGAGACGGTGGCAGAAGAAATCGTCTTGACAAACGACTGACAGCGGTGGTAAACTAGGCCCGGTGTGCGTTGCGGCGGACTTGTCCCCCAAAAATGCCGGCAATTCCGGCGCGGGCGCTGTTTTGGTTGAATATTTCCCGTCCCGGCTGGCTCCGGGACGGGACTCAGCCGACTTTATGAGGTGACGCGTATGTCCAATCCCCGGATGTGTCCCGGTGTCCGCGAAACGCTCCGCGCCCTTCGGGAGGGGCGGGCCGTCCGCGTTTTCATCGCGGGGGATGCGGGGGAGGACCGCCGTCACGGAACGGGGGAGGGCGTGCCTTTGACCCGTACGGTAGAGGAGGCCGCCCGTTCAGCCGGGGTGGAGATCGTCACGGTCCCCACCATGAAGGCATTGGGCGCGCAGTGTGGACTGAAGGTCCGCTGCGCGGCCGCCGCGGAGATGAAGCCCGGATAATCCTTTTTATTTTGGTCTCAGGGAGGGTTCCCCTTCAGGGAACGCTCCTTTGGATATATTCTATATACAGGAGGTGTTATGATTGCCTACCTTTAACCAGCTCGTACGCAAGGGAAGAAAGGTCATGGAGAAGAAGGCGAAGGCTCCGGCTCTGCTGAAGGGGTGGAACTCCAAAAAACGCATTCCGATCGACCAGAACTCTCCCCAGAAGCGCGGCGTGTGCACCGTGGTGAAAACGTCGACCCCGAAGAAGCCGAACTCGGCTCTGCGTAAGGTCGCCCGTGTGCGTCTGTCCAACGGAATTGAGGTTACGTCCTACATTCCCGGCGAAGGCCACAACCTGCAGGAGCACAGCGTGGTTCTGATCCGCGGCGGCCGTGTCAAGGACCTGCCTGGTACCCGTTACCACATCGTCCGCGGCACCCTCGATGCGCAGGGTGTTTCCGGCCGTATGCAGGCCCGTTCCAAGTACGGCGCCAAGCGTCCCAAGGCCGGAGCGGCCAAGAAGTAAGACAATTTCAAATGCGGCTGGAACGCGGTTTACGGTTTGCCGAAACCGCGGCGGCGGCTTTCTATTGATATAGAGGGCCTCTGTGCGGCCGACGGGAGAAATCCGCCCGTTATCACGCGGGCGGGGGGCCGTCTGTCCATGACGGGCGGCAGGTGTCTTTCGAGTACCTGTGAATTCATATTATGTGAAGGAGGGAAGTAAAGTGCCGAGAAGAGGTTCCGTAGCAAAACGCGATGTTTTGCCTGACCCGCTTTACAATTCCAAACTGGTAACCAGACTCATCAACAACATCATGGTAGACGGCAAGAGGGGCGTAGCCCAGAAAATCGTCTACGGTGCGTTCGACATCATCCGTGAAAAAACCGAAAAGGACCCCCTGGAGGTTTTTGAGCAGGCGATGGAAAACGTCATGCCCGAGCTGGAGGTCAAGGCCCGCCGTGTCGGCGGCGCAACCTACCAGGTGCCGATGGAAGTGCGCCCGGAACGCCGTCAGACCCTGGGTCTGCGGTGGATGACCGCCTATTCCCGCTCCCGTTCGGAACGGACCATGAGAGAGCGCCTGGCCGCTGAGATCATGGACGCCGTTGCCGGCAACGGCGGCGCGGCGAAGAAGCGCGAGGATACGCACAAGATGGCCGAGGCCAACCGCGCCTTTGCCCATTACAGGTGGTAAACTCACAACATCGACCGGCGCTCATGTAAGGAAACGCCGGGAAATCGCTTTCCCGGCGTTTCACCCCTCGTATCCGAAAAGGCGGATGCGATGCCCGTTTTACACCTTTTTGATATGAGGGGCGTTGGGCCCGTCATTTCCCAGCGCGGCAGCAGCCCCGCTGCCGCCGCGTTTGGATAGTTAGGAGGACATTCATGGCAAGGCAAGTACCCCTGGAGCTTACCAGAAACATCGGTATCATGGCGCACATCGACGCGGGTAAAACCACGACGACCGAACGTATCCTGTTTTATACCGGCATCAACCATAAGCTCGGCGAAACCCACGACGGCGCCGCCACTATGGACTGGATGGCGCAGGAACAGGAGCGTGGTATCACCATCACCTCCGCCGCCACCACCTGTTTCTGGAAAGACCACCGCATCAACATCATCGACACCCCCGGCCACGTGGACTTCACCGTGGAGGTGGAGCGTTCGCTCCGCGTCCTCGACGGTTCGGTCACCGTTTTCTGCGCCAAGGGCGGCGTCGAGCCTCAGTCTGAGACCGTTTGGCGCCAGGCTGATAAATATCAGGTCCCGCGTATGGCCTATGTCAACAAGATGGACATCATGGGCGCCGATTTTTATCGCGTGGTCATGATGATGAAGGAACGGCTCAAGTGCAACGCCGTCCCGATCCAGCTGCCCATCGGCGCTGAGGATACCTTCAAGGGTATCATCGACCTGGTGGAGATGAAGGCCTATGTCTATTACGACGACGTGGGCAAGGATATCCGTGTAGAGGATATTCCCGACGACATGAAGGACAAGGCGCAGGAATACCACGACGCCCTCATCGAGGCGGTCGCCGAACAGGACGACGCCCTGATGGAGAAATACTTCGCTGGCGAAGAGCTGACCATTGACGAGATCAAGTCCTGTATCCGTAAGGCGACCCTTGCCAACAACATGGTTCCCGTCACCTGCGGCACGTCCTACAAGAACAAGGGCGTGCAGAAGCTGCTGGACGCCATCGTGGACTTTATGCCCTCTCCCACCGATGTTCCCGCTATAAAGGGTATCAACCCCGATACCGAGGAAGAGGTGGAGCGCCATTCGTCCGACACCGAACCCTTCGCGGCGCTGGCGTTCAAGATTGCCACCGACCCGTTCGTGGGCAAGCTGTGCTTCTTCCGCGTGTATTCCGGCACGGTGGCCGCCGGTTCTGCGGTGTTCAACGCCAACAAGAACAACACCGAGCGCCTGGGCCGTATCCTGCAGATGCATTCGAACCACCGGAAGGATATCGAGGTTGTTTACGCCGGCGATATTGCCGCCGCCGTGGGACTGAAGAATACCACCACCGGTGATTCCCTGTGCGATGAAAAGAACCCGGTTATCCTCGAGTCCATGGAATTCCCCGAGCCGGTTATCCGCGTGGCTATCGAGCCGAAGACCAAGGCCGGCCAGGAAAAAATGGGCGTCGCGCTGGCAAAGCTGGCCGAAGAGGACCCGACTTTCCGCACTTACACCGATGAGGAGACCGGCCAGACCATCATCGCCGGTATGGGCGAGCTCCATCTGGAGATCATCGTCGACCGTCTGCTCCGCGAGTTCAAGGTGGAAGCCAATGTCGGCGCCCCGCAGGTTGCCTACAAGGAAACCGTACGCAAGCTGGCGGATGTGGACCACAAATACGCCCGCCAGTCCGGCGGCCGCGGCCAGTACGGCCACGTCAAGATCAAGCTGGAGCCCAACGAGGTGGGCAAGGGTTACGAATTCGTCAACGCCGTCGTCGGCGGTGCCATCCCGAAGGAGTATATCCCCGCTGTCGATCAGGGTATCCAGGGTGCCATGCAGTCGGGCGTTCTCGCCGGCTACAACGTCGTCGACGTGAAGGTC
Source organism: Clostridiales bacterium (assembly GCA_022800315.1). Classification (GTDB taxonomy): domain Bacteria; phylum Bacillota; class Clostridia; order Oscillospirales; family Acutalibacteraceae; genus Avimonas_A. The sequence continues at coordinate 54,443 of JAAWQC010000003.1, read as the reverse complement.
ACGCTGTACGACGGTTCGTACCACGAGGTCGACTCCTCTGAAATGGCGTTTAAGATCGCCGGTTCCATGGCCTTCAAGGAGGCCATGCGAAAAGCGGACCCGGTTCTGCTGGAGCCGATCATGAAGGTGGTCGTCATCGTCCCCGAGGAATACATGGGCGACGTTATCGGCGACCTGAACTCCCGCCGCGGTATGATCCAGGGCATGGAAGCTATCACCGGCGCCCAGGAGATCACCGCTCAGGTTCCGCTGTCCGAGATGTTCGGATACGCTACCGACCTGCGCTCCCGCACTCAGGGCCGCGGCCAGTACAGCATGGAGCCCAGCCATTATTCCGAGCTGCCCAAGAGCATTTCGGAGACGATCATCTCCAAGCGCTCCCGCCCGGAGGACTAACCTGTTTTGTCTGACGGATTTTACCGCAAAAGCCTTGAAATCCGCCGCAGGACTTGTTAGAATGGGTTTTAGCCAGTTTATGTAAACAAAAATTGCGTTTATAAAAGGAGGATATCCACAATGGCAAAGGCAAAGTTCGAAAGAAACAAGCCCCACGTTAACATTGGTACCATTGGTCACGTCGACCATGGTAAGACCACGCTGACCGCGGCGATCACCAAGGTGCTGAACCTGAACGGCGAGGCGGACTTCGTTGATTACGCCAACATTGATAAGGCTCCCGAAGAGCGCGCCCGTGGTATCACAATCAATACCGCGCACGTGGAGTATCAGACCGAAACCCGCCACTATGCTCATGTTGACTGCCCCGGCCACGCCGACTACGTCAAGAACATGATCACCGGTGCGGCTCAGATGGACGGCGCGATCCTGGTCGTGTCCGCCGCCGACGGCCCCATGCCCCAGACCCGTGAGCACATCCTGCTCTCCCGTCAGGTGGGCGTGCCCTATATCGTCGTGTTCATGAACAAGTGCGATCAGGTCGACGATCCCGAGCTGCTGGATCTGGTCGAGATGGAAATCCGCGAACTGCTCAACGAGTACGAGTTCCCGGGCGATGACACCCCCATCATCAAGGGTTCCGCGTTGCAGGTGCTGGAGAGCTCCTCCACCGATTCGGCTGCGCCGGAATATGCCTGCATCCATGAGCTGATGGCCGCTGTTGACAGCTATATCCCCACCCCCGAACGTACTACCGACCTGCCCTTCCTGATGCCGGTCGAAGATGTCTTCACCATCACCGGACGCGGCACTGTCGCTACCGGCCGTGTGGAGCGTGGCCAGCTGAAGATGTCCGAGGAAATCGAGATCGTCGGTCTGTCGGACGAGAAGAAGAAGACGGTTGTTACCGGTATCGAAATGTTCCGCAAGCTGCTTGACTACGCGGAGGCCGGCGATAACATCGGCGCCCTGCTGCGCGGCATTCAGCGCACCGATGTGGAGCGCGGCCAGGTTCTGTGTAAGCCCGGCTCCATCAACCCCCACACCAAATTCCACGGCAACGTTTACATCCTGACCAAGGATGAAGGCGGCCGTCATACCCCCTTCTTCAACAACTATCGTCCTCAGTTCTACTTCCGTACCACCGACGTGACCGGTGTCGTCTCCCTGCAGGATGGCGTGGAGATGTGCATGCCTGGCGATAACGTCGAGATGGACGTCGAACTGATCACCCCCATCGCTATCGAGGAAGGCCTCCGCTTCGCTATCCGCGAAGGCGGCCGTACCGTTGGCTCGGGCGTTGTCACCAAGATCAATTCCTAATCGGGAATTGACTTGAATCGTTAGATCTGATAACACCGGCGTGTCTGGATTTCCAGACACGCCGGTGTTTTTTAATGGGATTTAAAGATGGATAGCCTTTCTGTCCTTTCGTCATTCCCAATGGTCATATTTCCTATCATAGTAACGAATGGTTTTATCACGGTATTGCTCCAACTCGTGATCCGTCAGCCGAATATACAGGCATTCCTGACAACAGCCGCGATCATCCAAGGCAATGGTTTTCAGGGTGCATTCTTCGTCTGCCCAATAGATACAAAAGGTGTTTTCACATTCCATAGGATCACCACCGTTTTTATGTTTTCGATTTTCAGTGCGCCCGCGCGGCGCGGCGACTACTTTTCGAATCGCCGAAAAGTAGTCAAAAGGGACTCAAGGAGGCGCGCCGGTTGTTGTCCAACGAGTTTATAGCGCGCCCCCTTGAGAATCCCCCGATAATCGCAAGGAACGCGTTATTGACCGCGCAGATGGCTGATCGACCTTTGATTATTGCTTTTTTTGACCAGCAGAAGTCCAGAGGCGTAGCCTCTGGTCATGGTGGGGAGGGGGTTCAGGGGGGAACCCGTTTGAAAGGTTCCCCCTGACGATTCTTTCCCACAGCTTTCTTTTCGTAAAGAAAGCTGTGCCTGCGGAGCAAGACAGAGAAAAAAGAAACTCTATATAATAATTCCTATCTTTTTATACACTACCATAACATTTACTATAAGTCAATAATTAACCTATAGAAAGCAATTATATTTTAATGAGATTATTGGTAGCATAGAAAGAAAAGGGAGTGATGCCGTGAAAACGGATTATCCTGAGCGATATTTGATGATGGGATTGAAAATTGCATATTTTCGCAAGAAGGCTGGATATACTCAAGAGGTTTTCGCTGAAAAGATAGGAAAAAGCGTAAATTTTCTTGCTCAAGTAGAAGGCACGGGCACGATAAGAGGCGTATCATTGGAAACACTTTTTAAAATGGCGGATGTCCTCGGCATATCACCGGGCAAACTGTTGGAAGAGGATTAAACGTCGTTAAATTCTGCTATCCATAATGAATCAATAGTGTGGCCGTGGGCAGTTGTCCATAAACTATAAAACGAGCACCGGAGATTGACTTCTCCGATGCTCGTTTTTATATAGAAATCGGGTTTCTGCGAGCCGGTTCACGATAAACCACTGGGAAGCGGATTCCTCAAAAAAGAAGGAAATGGAATAATACAGCGGCACAAAACATTTCTTTTCAAAAATCCCAAATAATTTTCCAAACAGGGTAGACAAACAAAAAACAGGCGCTATAATGGGGAATACGTTTGGTCGGCGTCGTTCCGGGACTTTCTCTAAAGCCCGGCTGAACAAGAAAAAAACAGAGGGCGCACGCGGCTGCGCGCCCTCGGTAATTCACCGCTATGAGGAGGTGGAGGTATGTTCCAAATCCGTTGGCTATGGAAAAATATCGGACACAAGCAGCGGGTGCAGTTCGTGGCGGCGATGGTTCTGTCCGCCTTTACCAGCACCATGCTGCTGATCAATCCCACACTGACCTCCGAGCTGATCGACAAGGTTATTGTGGCGCAGAATCCCGATCCCCTGATCGGCATCCTGGCCGCCATGCTGGTGGTACAGTGCCTGCGCATCGGGCTGCGGTACCTGATGATTATGTTTTTCGAATGGTCGTCCCAGGAGATGACCTATAACCTGCGGGTCCATCTGTTCAAGGTGCTCCAATATCAGGAGCTGCGGTTTTTTGACCGCAACCGGACAGGGGACCTGATGACGCGGCTGTCCGCCGATCTGGACTGGTGCCGTCACTTTGTCGCCTACCTGTGCTACCAGGTGTGCGACTGCGTGGTCATGTTCGTTTCCACCCTGATACTGTTCTTCACCATCAGCTGGAAGCTGACCCTGACGCTGGCGGCGGTGGCCCCGCTCCTGCTGATCGTCACCGGCCTGTACAAGAAAAAATCCCGGGCGAAGTTCATCGGCATGCGGGAGCGCCTGGCCGACCTAAACACCGCGGCGCAGGAGAATATCGCGGGCAACCGGGTGGTCAAGGCCTTCGCACGGGAGGAGCACGAGAAGAAACGGTTCGAGCAGTGCAACCGGCGGTATCGGGACGCCAACCTCGATATCAACAAGCTGTGGCTGACCTTTTACCCGTTTATGGAGGTGCTGGCCAATGCCATGACCGTGATCACCATCTTTGTGGGCGGCGCCTTCATCATGCTGGGGGAGATCACAGCGGGCGAGCTGTCCATCTTCACCTCGCTGTCGTGGGCGCTGTCCAATCCCATGCGCAACCTGGGCACCCTGATCAACGATTTGCAGCGGTTCGGCGCTTCGGCCAACAAGATCATCGAGGTCTACTATTCCAGACCGTTGATCGCCGACCGGCCCGACGCCCTGCCTCACCCGCGTTCCCGCGGGAAGATCGAGTTCCGCGGAGTCTCCTTCTCCCATGGGCCGGTGAGGGTGCTGGAGGATATCAGCTTCACGGTGGAGCCGGGACAGACGCTGGCGGTCATGGGCCCCACCGGATCGGGGAAGACCACTCTGACCCAGCTGCTGGCCCGCTTTTACGACCCGCAGAAGGGGACCGTGCTGGTGGACGACTGCGACGTACGGCTGTGGCAGCTGAATGACCTCCGCCGCCATATCGGCGCCGCGACCCAGGATGTGTTCCTCTTTTCCGATACGGTGGAGGGGAACATCGCCTTCGGTGACCCCGCCCTGTCCGTGGAGGAGGCGAAGGATTTCGCCCGCCGCGCCGACGCCGACGAATTTGTGGAGAAGATGCCCGAGGGCTATGACACCATCGTGGGCGAACGGGGGGTGGGCCTGTCCGGCGGGCAAAAGCAGCGGATCGCCCTGGCTCGCGCCATGGCGGTGAAGCCGTCGATCCTGGTGCTGGACGATACCACCTCTGCCCTGGATATGGAGACCGAATCCTACATACAAAAACAGCTGAAGCGCCTGCCTTATCACTGCACCAAGATCATCATCGCCCAGCGTATCAGCTCGGTGAAGGACGCGGACCAGATCCTTGTCCTGAAGGACGGCAGGATCGCGGAGCACGGCACCCATGACGAACTGATCCGTCGGCCGGGCTACTACCGAGAAACCTACCTGCTGCAAAACGACCTCGAGGACGAGGGCCCGGCCGTGGCGGCCGCCGCAGTCTCCGTGAAGGGAGGTAAGCCCCATGGCGAGGAATAAGTTCGACGTGGATGAAAACCTGGAATCCCCCTTCAGTTTTTCCCATCTCAAACGGGCCATGAAATACATCGGCCGCCACCGGGGGAAAATGCTGCTGGCCCTGCTGTTCAGCAGTATCGCCAGCGTGACCTCCCTGTTCGGCCCCAAAATCCTGGAGTGGACACTGGATACTGCGGTTCCGAACAAGGATTTTGCCCTGCTGGGCCTGCTGGCGGGAGGCTATGTGGCACTGGTGCTGGTGGGTATCGGCTTTATCACCATCCGGTCGCGCATCATGGCCCACGTGAGCCAGGAGATCATCTACGATATCCGGGAGGATTTGTTTGCCCATCTGCAGAAGCTCCCCTTCAGCTATTACGACAGCCGCCCGGCGGGCAAAATCCTGGTACGGGTCATCAACTACGTCAATTCGGTATCCGACATGCTGTCCAACGGTATCATCAACAGCATTCTGGAGATCATCAACATCATTTTTATCGTCATCTTCATGTTCGGCACCAACGCCGTGCTGGCCGCGATCATCGTGGCGGGTCTGCCCATTTTTGCGGCGGTCATCCTGCTGCTCAAACCACGCCAGCGGCGGGCCTGGCAAGGCCAGTCCAACAAAAATTCCAACTACAACGCCTATTTGGCGGAGAGCATTGACGGCGTCAAGGTCAGCCAGCTTTTCGCCCGGCAGGAGGAGAATCTGTCCATCATGCAGCGGCTGGCATCTGCCTGCCGTGCCGCGTGGCTGAAGGCGGTGGTCATCAGCAACACCGTGTGGTTTTCCTCCGAGCTGATGACCCAGATCGTGTTTACCTTCATGTACATCGCGGGGGTATACTGGATGGGCGGGGCCATGGTGTCCTTCGGCGTGCTGATGGCAATGGGCCAGTATGTCAGCCGGTTCTGGCAGCCGATCACCAATCTGGCCAACATCTATAACATGTTCATCAACAACATCGCCTATCTGGAGCGTATCTTTGAGACGATGGACGAACCGGTAACGGTGGGGGACGCGCCCGACGCCGTCGAGCTGCCGCCCATACAGGGCCGTGTGGAGTTCCGTGACGTCACCTTCGGCTACGAGCCGGAGGTCAACATTCTCGAACACATCGATCTGCAGGTGGCGCCGGGACAGAGTATCGCGCTGGTGGGACCCACCGGCGCGGGGAAAACCACGGTGGTCAACCTCATCAGCCGGTTCTATAACCTGACCAGCGGGCAGATACTGATCGACGGGGAGTGGGACATCGCGCAGGTCACCCTCCATTCTCTGCGCAGCCAGATGGGGATCATGCTGCAGGACAGCTTTATTTTCAGCGGCACCATCCTCGACAACCTGCGGTACGGCCGCCTCGACGCCACCGAGGAAGAGGTGGTGGCCGCCGCCCGGGCGGTGTGCGCCCACGACTTCATCATGGAGATGGAGAAGGGATATCTCACCGAGGTAAACGAGCGGGGCAGCCGCCTTTCCCAGGGGCAGCGGCAGCTGATCGCCTTCGCCCGCACCCTGTTGTCCGACCCGCGTATTCTGATTCTGGATGAGGCGACCTCCTCCATCGACACCCGTACCGAACGCCTGCTCCAGGAGGGGATACAGACCCTGATGAAGGGACGCACCTCCTTCATTATCGCCCATCGTCTCTCCACCATCAAGCACTGTGACCGTATCCTGTACATCGGGGACAAGGGCATCCTCGAACAGGGCAGCCACCAAGAGCTGCTGGCCAAACGGGGGCTCTATTACCAGCTGTATACCGCTCAGTCCCGCCTCGGCGGGGTGGAGGAACCGGCGGCCTACCACGCCCCATCCCCCGCAAACGAGCCTGTACTGATCTGAATACGACGCGGCACAGCGCTGGAGGAGGAGCGGATCTCTCCCCCGGCGCTGTGTTGATGAGAGGAGGGAGCGCATACTGTGCGCTCCCTCCTCTCATCCTATACCTGCCGGCAGTTCCCGCGCCAGGATTTCCAGCATCAGCCGGGAGCCCAGACGAAACCCGTCGGCAAATATCTGCTCCGCCTCCATGGCGGTGACCGTTCGGCTTTTTCGCTGTGCTTCACGGTACAGCAGCAGCTGGTCGGAGGTCAGCCGGCGGCAGAATTCGTCCTCCGCCCGTGATGAGTCCGCCACCGCCTCACGATAGGCGGGGCTGCGAGGGGTGGTATCCTCGTAGGGAGTGATGAGACCGTTAAACAAATCCTGTATAATCGACTGCATATCCTTTCCTCCAACATGTTGTTTGAATAGGCTGTCTGTTATATCTGACTATTATTATAATCAGATATACTAATAAGTCAACCCTGTTTGAATCAGAAAAGGCATTAATTAGTTGAGAACTGATTAATTTGCTGTTATAATTGATTCAAAAGACGGTGAGGTGATGAGGATGCCTTTCAACTATAAACCGCTGTGGAAGCAGCTGATCGATCTGGATATGACGAAAAAGGCCTTTGCCAAAAAGGTTGGTATCTCCATCAGTACTTTGAACCGTATGGGGCGCAACGAATATATCTCGCTGAAAATCATCGACGATATCTGTGTCATGCTGCAGTGTACCCCCAATGACGTGATCGAGCACATTCCTCCGAAGGAAAAGGAATAATCCGACGATAGAATAAAAAACCGGCGCATCTCCCCACGGGGAGGTACGCCGGTTTTCATACGCTTGGGAGACGGCAGCTTCAGGGGATAATACCGCATCTGTACCGGTTCCGTATCAGAATGGCGGCCAGATCGCTCGGAAAAGCGCTGTCGCTGCGCAGCCGCAGGTGATACAACCCGTAATCGGGGGCGTCGGTTTCCACAGGACGGGAATCCGTGGTAGCCAGGGAGGTCCAGGTATCGGGGAAAATGTATTCGCCGTCCAATGTGATCTCGATCTGCGGCTGGAATTCATAGATCAGGGAATACCGGGAACCGTCCGACGAGGAAAAACAGGAGGGCATCAGAGGCAGCAGGTAGGTCCGCCCGATCTCCAAGGGATGGACCGGCACCGAATCGACCCCCTCGATCCAGGGGAGGTCGATCAGCAGGGTTTCCCCCGCCGGTTCCTTTCCATCCGCGGTATACAAAGTTCGTTCCACACGCAGACGGTAGGTCACCGACTCGGTAAACACAGAGGCAAGCTCCTCCCGTATCCAGGCGTCCTCTACTGTACCCTGAACCAGCAGGGTGGCCCTCCCGGTGACGGCCTCGGTGAAACCTGCTATTTCAATAACCCCCAGTCCCTGGGAACCGGTAGGCGCCGGCTCTGCCGGCGGGTCGGGGAAGCGAAGCGAACCGTAGGCAACCGGCGTTTCAGGCTCGGTCGCCTCGGTCTGGGTAGTGAACGTCGTGCTGGTTGTCGGGGAAGAGCCCGGCTCCAGGGCGGGAAGGCCCCCTCTTGTCAGCAGCAGGACAAAGCCGATCATCAGAGCGAGGCAGACGCAGCCGGCGACCAGGGGGCGGAGGGCAGCGCGTGGACGTACCGACCGGGAGGCTTGGGGACTGTCGGGAAGAGCGCATTCGATGCGGGCCCACAAAGCGCCGCTGTCGGGGAGTCGTTCCATCTCAGGCGGCTGCTTCAGTTGTTTTTTCAGCTCTCGTTTATTCATAAAGGTCGCTCCTTTCACGCAGTTTTTGAATAGCGTTGCGGTATCGCCAGGCAACGGTGCCGAGGGGTTGATGCAGCAGACGGCCGACCTCACGAAAAGGCAGGTCGCAGGTGAGATGCAGGTGCAGTATGGTCCGCTCATCGGCGGACAGCACGGCCAGTGCCTCACGCAGGGCCATGCGGTCACAGACGAGGTCCTCGGTCGCGGCGCCGCTGTCAGCCCCTTCCCATGCGCTCATATTTTCTGCGGGGTATTCCCGCCCGCACTTTCGCCGCCGGTCGATGGCCAGCCGGCAGGCGGCGGTGGTGATATAGCGGCGGTGGCCGGTTCCAGGGCGCCAGCCGTCCGCCTTTTCCCACAGGCGGATGAAAAAATCCACCGTCACGTCTTCCGCGTCTTCCGGCGTCGGAAGCAGCGGCCGGACGGCGGCATACACCAGCTGGCTGTATTCTTCATAAACCCGTTTCAGACCGTCGCGGTCCCCCTGCTGCATCTGGGTGATACAGCGGTGGAATTCGGGAGTGGTCATCTGCATCAGTCCCCTCTGACTATTACTACGGATGGGGAGGCGTTTTTTTATGGCATTTCCCACGAGTATAGAAAAATTTCATAATAAAAATACCGAATGGATAATCATAAAAAATTATCCATTCGGTATGCACTGTCAAAGCGAATTAACGTTTATCAAACAACAGAGCGTTCTGCAGGCAGGCGGCCTTCACGGTGTTTTGCAGCAGCATGGAGATGGTCATGGGACCTACGCCGCCGGGGACCGGGGTGATATAGGAGGCTTTTTCCGCCACCGGGCCGAAGTCCACATCGCCGCACAGCTTGCCGTTTTCGTCCCGGTTCATTCCCACATCGACCACCACCGCGCCGGGCTTGACCATATCGGCGGTGACAAATTTCGCCCTGCCCACGGCGGCGACCAGAATATCCGCGCGGGCGCAGACCGCTTGCAAATCTTTCGTTTTGGAATGGCAGATGGTGACGGTACCATTTTCATGGAGCAGCAGCATGGCCATGGGTTTTCCCACGATATTGCTTCGCCCGATTACGACGCAGTCCTTGCCGGCGGGATCGATGCCGGCCACATGGAGCAGCTCCATGACCCCGGCAGGGGTGCAGGGGACAAAGCTGAAATCCCCGATCATGATATGCCCCACATTAGCGGCATGGAAAGCATCCACATCCTTCAGCGGGGAGATGGCTTCGATCACCGGCTTTTCCTCGAGGGAGGCGGGGAGGGGCAGCTGGCACAGAATCCCGTTGATATCGCTGCGGCCGTTGAGACTGGCCACCAGCGCGAGAAGTTCCTCCTGGGTGGTGTCGGCGGGCAGGGCGAATTCCTCGGAGTAGATGCCCACCTCGGCACACGCCTTCTTCTTGTTGTTCACATAGATGCGGGAGGCGGGGTCGTCTCCCACGATAATCACGGCCAGACCCGGGACGATGCCCTTTTCCTTCAGCTCGGCCACCTCTTCCTTCAGACGGGCCCGAACCGCGGCGGAGGCCGCTTTTCCATCCAGTAACACTGCCATTTTCCATTCCTCATTTCTATTTATGTGGGGAGACAAGGGGAAAACCGCAGGCGGCCGACGGGCCGCCTGCGGTTATGGTTCAGGAGGGGGAGCCGGTGTCATCTTCCGTGTTTTCCACCGAGGGCACCACTTCGGTGGAGAATTCGGCGGTTTGGTCGGTGGGCAGGGAATCCTCGGTGCTCTCTTCCACCACCTCGTCGGGATCGTACTTCTCATCGGTGTCTGACAGGAACGCTTCACCCTCCCCGATGGCGGGAAGCTCCTTGGGCAGACGGCGGGAATAGGCCCTCAAGACAAACAGCAGGGCGAGGCCGCCCAGTACCGACAGGATGGCCACCACCTGTGAGATGCGGATACCGGTGACGCCGAAATACAGGCTGTCGGTGCGCAGGCCCTCAATCACGAACCGGCCCGCACCATACCACATGATATACAGGGCGAAAATCTGCCCTTTGAATTTATAGGCTTTTTTGGACACCAGGTGCAGAACCAGCAGTCCCAACAGGCACCACAGCGACTCGTAAAGGAAGGTGGGATGCACCGGTAGTGAGGTGTCGTACAGGTTGGAATTGCCGGTGGCCCCCGTCTGAATGATGGAGCCAGTCATGCCCCAGGGCATGGTGGTGTTGCCGCCAAAAGCTTCTTGGTTGAAGAAGTTGCCCCAGCGGCCGATGCCCTGCCCGATCAGGAAGCCCAGGGAGGCCAGGTCGAACATGCGCAGGGTGTCCACCTTGCGAAGCCGGCACATCCACAGCGCGGTCAGGAAGGCAAAGATCACACCACCGTAAATGGCGAGGCCGCCGTCCCATACGGCCAATATTTTGCCGGGGTCGGACCAGTCGAACGCGCCGGAGAATACCACATAGTAGAGCCGCGCGCCGACAAAAGCGAACAGGGCCGATACCAGCACCACATCGATCATGCGGTCGGGGTCGATGTGGAATTCCTTCGCCCGCTTAAAGGCGTAGATCATCGCCAGCAAAAAGCCGACGGCGATGATCAGCCCGTACCATTTGATGGAAAAGTCCATGCCAAACAGGCTGAAATGGAACAGCTCGGGATTGATGTGGAACGTCCAGCCAAGATGGGGAAAGGATATGTACTCCATGAGTGCCTCCTTATACGTCGTATGTAGGGGACAGAGGGGGAGCCCTCTGTCACGCCGGGCGGACGATGGATACGGCGGCACATTCGTCGCGCAGGTCCTCGTCCAGCAGCTTTGTCACCAATTGTACCCCAAGGGTGGCGGTTTCGTCAATAAGGGCGAAGGGTTCCCGCCCGTTGAAAAGATCGGAAATACGGGCGTCGGCGCAGTTTTCCACATCGTTGAGCCCGGCGACCATGCGGCCGTAAACCGCCCGGCGCGCGGCCTCGAAATCAGCGGGGGCGATCCCCTCCCTGCGCAGGCGGTTGATTTCCGCCCGGATTTCCTCACACACCCGGTCAGGATCGGCCGACTCGCCGGCGAACAGGAAAACCGCGTAGCCCGGACCGTCGAACAGGTCGGCGCCGAAGGAGGTGTTGATGAGCCCCGCCTCCATCAGGCGGGCGTAGAGCGGGGAGGCCTTGCCCGCCAGCAGCTCGCTGAGGACCGCCGCCCCCGCCAGTTCGGCGGGGGACTGTACCCGCCCCGCCTCCTCTTCGGGAATCGTTTTTTTATAGCCGTAATAAAACAGGGGCGCCGATACCGGCATCGCCTGCTCGACGCGGGATTCCTCCACCGCCTCCGGCTCCGTCAGGGAGGGAACGGGCGGGGTGCGCAGCACGGCCGCGCGCTTTTGAGGCCCGCCGGCGTCGTGACCGGCGCCCAGCACCCGGTCGGCCACGGCGGTCACCTGCTCCACCGTGATATCGCCCGATACCGCCAGCGCCATGTTATGCAGATCGTAGTAGGTACGGTAGCAGTCGTACAGCAGTTGTGGGGTGATGCGGGCGATGGATTCCACCGTGCCGCCGATATCGATGCGAGCCGGATGCCGGGAGTACAGCGTGCGCAGCAGGTTGAACAGGCATCGCCGGCCGGGATTGTCCTCCAGCATGCGGATTTCCTGGCCGATAATCCCCTGTTCTTTCTGAACCGTTTCCTCGGTAAAATAAGGATGGCGGACAAAATCCAGCAGGATTTCCAGATTGTCCTCCAGCCGGTCGGTGCAGGTGAAGAGATAGGCTGTATGGTCGAAACTGGTATAGGCGTTGGCCGACGCGCCGGTTTCGGCGTAACGGGCAAAGGCATCGCCGTCCTCGCTTTCAAACAGCTTGTGCTCCAGATAATGGGCGATGCCCTCCGGCACTGGCTCCGCCATACCCTTTTCGTTCAGGCAGGTGGTGTCGATGGAGCCGTAACGGGTGGCAAGGGCAGCGTAGCAGGAACGATAGCCTGGCTTGGGGCAGACAAAGATGGTCAGTCCCGACGGATGGTCGATGCGATGGCAGGTTTCGTCGGTCCGCTGATTTCGGTAGATGGTGGAATTCATGCCGATCCCCCTTATATCGTTGTGTTGTTGCCTAATAGAAAAGCGGCGGGTCCTCCTGTTACGCCTGCCCGCTTTTATCCTGGCCTGCCAGCAGATACACCGTGTCGAAGGTCAGGCTTTCGGCGGCCTTGCGCACCTGTTCGGCGGAAACGGCGGCGATTTCGGCCGCTGCGGCCTCGGGCGAGAGGGGAATATCACGGTTGGCCTGCTCCAGGTACCAGCCCGCCAGGGTGGACTGCAGGTCGCCCAATGTCCGAAACTGGCTGACCACGCTGCGGCGGGCCGCCTCTAAATCCTCCTGTGTGAAGTCGCCCCGGCGTACACAGTCCAGCTGGCGGAGGATTTCCTCCTCCGCTTTGGCGGCGCGTTGTTCTTCCACACCGCTGTCGATCAGAAAAACCCCCTTGTGCCGGTCGAAGCTGGACGCGCAGTAATAGCACAGGCTCAGCTTTTCCCGCACGTTGCGGAACAGGAGGGAGTGGGGGGTGCCGCCCAGCAGGGCGTTCATCAGCCGCATGGCCGCCACCTCCTCCGGGGCGGAGCGGGATTCGGCCACTGGGGTGACGAAGCCCATCACCAGCTTGGCCTGCGCCAGGTCCATCCGTTCGGTTACCCGGCGTACCCCCTTTTTTCCACGGGGGGCGGGCACGGCCTCGAGAGGCCGGGGGGAGCGGCAGGGCAGGCCCTTCAGCACGTCGGCCAGGGAGTCGGCGGCGGTATCGCGGCCGCTCTGGGTGATGAGGAGCAGGCGGGACTGCTCCAGCGCCTCCCGCCAGACGGCGGTCATGCTCTGGGGGGTGAGGGCCATGACCTCCTCCGCCCGGCCGTAGCGGTCGATGGAAAAGGGTTCCCCCTCGCAGGTCAGCTCCTCGCAGCGGCGGCGCGCGTACAGGCGCTTATCGTTAATTTCCGATTCGATCAGTTCGGTGAGCATACGCCGTTCCTGCTCCACGTCGGACAGGCGGAACAGGCCGCTTTCCAGCGCCGGCTCGAACAGCATGGAACGCAGCAGGGCGGCGCATTCCGCCGTCACCGCCTCCTTCTCCAGCGCGTAGCGGTCATCCAGCGAGACGGCGGTCAGGACCAGCGCCTGCGTTTCGCCGATACGGGCTACCTCAGCGGAGACCCGCGCGCCGTACAGCTCGTTGAGCCGTCGGTTCAGGGAGGTGAAATCGGGGTAAGCCGCGCAGCCCCGCCGCAGCAAAAAGGGGAGCAGGGCGCGGGCGGAGGCGTCCTTTTCAGAGAGGGGAAGCAGCAGGGCGGCGGTCAGCCGCGCGGTTTTGAAGCGATCGGCGGGCAGGGTCAGCGCCCGCGCGCCCGCCGTCAGTGGGCGGAAGCAGGGGGAATCGGTCAAGGTAAGCACCCTCCTTCGGTAATCGGTCCGGCCAGGGACCATTACCCGTAAAAAATTACCATTCTTATAGAGTATAGCAAATTGGGGATGGTTTCTCAATCGAAAAAGAGAGAACGGCTAGGAAAAGAAGCAGGTCGCCCGGTGCTCGCCGCCGTCCAGCGGGATACTTTCAGCGGCGCAGCCGTCCACCTGGAGATGGGGTCCTGTTCCGGATGCGGTTTCGGCGTCCCGTTTTGCCGTGAGATAGAGACGGGTCCCCCGCAGGGTGATTTCCAGTGTATAGCCGTCCCACTCGGCGGGCAGGCAGGGGGTGAGCAGCAGCCGGTCGCCGCGAGGCTGAAGCCCCAGCAGACAGCGCAAAACGGCGGTGTACAGCCAGCCTGCTGACCCGGTATACCAGGTCCAGCCCACCCGGCCGGGACATTCCCCGTTGGCGTAGACATCCCCGGCTAATACATAGGGTTCGCCGCCATAGCGTGTACGTGTACTTCCGTCTGAATGAGAGACTCTCTCCAGAAAGAAGCCCGTTTCGGGGTTCTTTCGCGCTGAATCCGCCGGGAGGGCGGATTCGGCGATGGGTTCGCCGCCATAGCGTGTACGTGTGCTTCCGTCTGATTGAGAGACTCCCACTGAATTTTTCCCGTCCTCCTGTCCTGTCACGGCGTACTTGTTCACCGGGTTGAGCAGGTGAAGCAGTCGGGCGCCTTCCTCCGCCCGCCCGCTTTTCAGGAAGGCGATAGCCAGCCAGGCGGCGGCGTGGGTATACTGTCCGCCGTTTTCCCGCACACCGGGGGGATAGGCGGCGATATACCCCACCGGTTTTTCAGGATGGTCGAAGGGCGGGGTGAAGAGCCGGATCACACCGTGCTCCTCATCCACCAGTTCCCGCCGCGCGGTGTCCAGTGCGACGCCGGCGTGCTGCGGGTCCAGCCCCGCCAGCACGGCGAAGGACTGGGTCAGGCTGTCCAGCGCGCAGGCGGGGTCGCACCGCTTGCCCAGTGAGGAGCCGTCGTCGAAGAACGCCCGCAGGTAGCGGTCGCCGTCGAAGCAGGCCTCCGCCGCCGCCCGGTAATCCTTCGCCGTTTGGCGGAAGAGGTCAGCCCGGCGCCCGTCCCCCCGTCTTTCGGACAGCAGGGCGTACCGGTCCAGGGTGAGGGCCAGGAACATGCCCAGCCACACGCTTTCCCCCTTCCCTTCGGCGCCGATCTGGCTGAAGCCGTCGTTCCAGTCCCCGCTGCCGATAAGGGGCAGGCCGTGGGCCCCTTTGGTACAGGCGCGCTCCAATGCCCGCACCCCGTGCTCATAGAGGGAATCCTTCTGCTCGACGGCGGGAGGCTCAAAGTAGCGGTCCCCCTCGTCCTCCCTCAGCGGGTCGCCGCGGAGCCAGCCCACCCCCACGTCCAGAAGGGCCTCGTCACCGGTAAATTCCACATATTCGCTCAGCGCGTAGGGGAGCCACGCCATATCGTCGGAGCAGCGGGTGCGCACTCCGCGCAGTCCCCGCCCCGGCAGGCGGTGCCACCAGTGGAGTACGTCCCCCTCCTCGAACTGGGCGGCGGCGCAGCGCATGATCTGACGGCGGGTGATGACAGGGTCCACCCACAGCGCCGCCAGCGAGTCCTGCAGCTGGTCGCGGAATCCCCAGGCTCCGCCGCTCTGGTAAAAGCCGGTGCGGGCGTAAAGGCGGCAGTCCACCACCTGCCGCGGCAGCCACTGGCACAGCGCGTCCAGCGCCTTGTCAGGGGTGGTGATCTTCGGAGCGGCGGGTGCGGTTTCGGCCGCCAGCTCCTCGGCAAGTGCGGGCAGGCGGCGGGCCGCCGCTTCATGGGCGGCAAAGCCCAGGACAAAGGTGACCTTTTCCTTTCGGCGGGGAGGCAGGCGGCGGCGCACCAGCACCGCCGCGCAGGGGTCGGGCAGGGGAGAGAGGGTGCCGGTGCCCCACTTGCCCGACAGGAAGCTGCCCCGGTCGCAGTCGCAGTCCTCTGCCCCGCCCAGGGCGGTCAGGATCATCCCACCGCTCACCGCCGCGAAGGGGTTGTGGAGGTACAGCGCCCCGTTTTCCCACCGGGCGGCCACATGGCGGGCAGTATCACGATTTACTCCCAGTACGGGTTCTGTATAGTATACGATTTGTATATCTTTTCCCTCCGATGGCTCTTTTCCGCCGGCAGAGCCGGAGCCCTTTCTTTCTGTGTTTTCCAGCTCCACTTCGATGAGTTTCATCATGCCCCGCCGGGGGACCCGGATGGTGGTGCGTATCCGCAGGGGGCCTGCCTGCCCCTCATACCGGGCGAAGCCCTCCCCGAAGGTGGCCCGCGCCCCCCAGAGAGCGTCGTAGACCACCCCGTTAATCCGCAGCAGGAGCATTTCCCCCCGATTATCCGAGGCGGTGTCGTTATACCAGGGGGTCAGCCGGTTCTCCCGGGCGTTGATCGCCCAGGTGAAGCCCGCGGCCCGGTCGGATACCAGCGTGCCGAAGGTGGGATTCGCCAGCACGTGGCACCAGGGCAGACGGGGCGCGTCACCGGTGAAAACAAAGCCGTCATCGGTAAACCGTCCGCCGTGGATGGCCAGCCCTTTCTGCTTACCATTTGTATCTTGATTTATTTTATCAACAGGAAGTATTTGAACAGGGGCGTAATCGATGGGGGGCGGGCCCGCCCGCTGCAAATCGCGGACGCCGTTGTGGGCGCATACCGCGGTCAGCAGGGCGAGGGCCTCTTCCCCGTGGACGGCCAGATTGACCGGATGGATACCGCCCCGGGCGCCCAGCATACCGTCACAGCGGGCGGAGCGGGCCGCCTCCCGAATGCCGTCCAGCACGGGGGAGTCATAGTCACCGCCCTCGTGGAAGGCGATGACCAGCTCGGTGGTCACGCCGCCCAGGCGCAGGGAACGGTGCAGCCGCATATACGGCTCCGCGCGGGAGGCGTCGGCGGCGTTGTGGATCTCGATGAGCAGGATAGGGAAGTCCCCCGACACCCCCAGAGCCCACAAAGCGGTTTGGCCCCGGGTATTTTCCCGCGCGGCCGCCGCCCATTCCCGCGACATGCGGGGCGGGTAGAAGAGGTCGGGCAGGATGTGGGCCGCCAGTTGGGCCTCCACCCCGCCGAAGGGGCTGCGGGCCGCCCGGTCGGCGGTCAGGGCGCCCTCCCGGCGGATTTCGATCAGGCGGGTGGCGGCCTCGCTCTCGGTGGGGGCGGCGGCCAGCGCCAGGGTCACCACCCGCTGGGAGCGGGCAGGAAGCTCCACCGTCAGCCGGATGGCCGCCGCGCCGTCGGGGATGCCCCGCCCCCGGCTGGAGAAGGGCCTGCCGGCCCCCGCCACCAGGGAGACGATGCCCTCCGGCCGGGTGAGCAGGGCTTCCCGGGAGGCCTCGTATTCAAAATCGCCGCCGTCGATGAGGCCGGCCGCCAGACACACCGGCGGTTCCCCTTCCCGTCCCCGGCGGGAGAGGAAGAGGGCCCCGGCCGTGTCGTCTTTCCGAGCCGACAGGAACAGACGGGAGAAGGCGGGATGGGCCTGCGCGTCCTCCTTGCGGGCCAGACAGGGTTCAAAGTAGAACAGCAGACGCACTCTCAGCCGATGGGTGGCCTTGTTTTTCAGCACCACCTGCCGCTGTTCGCAGGGCAGGCGGGGATGCACCGTCACCCGCAGGCCGGTTTCCAGCGAGCCGCGGTCGGCGTAAAAGGAGGCGTACCCCTCCCCGAATTCCGCCCGGCGGTTTGTTTCGCTGTCGCTGTAATCAGGGGCCCGCGTAATCGAAAAAGCCCCCTCGCCGCCGTCCACCACCGTGTAAATGCCCTGGGGACGGCGGAGCAGGTCGCCGCTGCGCATATGGATATCCAGCCCCCGGCACACCGAGATGCCCGCGCCGGCGTCGGTGATGGCCAAAGACCATTCGCTTCCCGACAGCAGGTGCATGCGGGGGGTGCGGGGGTTGATAACCGGGATTTCCTCCGCCGTGGGGCGGGAGCGTCCCGGCCGTTCGGGTACCGGCCGTTCCTGCGCGCCGCTGAAGACGGCTCCGCTCTCCGGCGCCCGTTCGAACAGCAGCTCCTCCGCCCGTGCCATGTCGGGGTCGCGGAGGAAGCGGCGGACGAACCGGTCGTCCATCGCCGCGTTGGCGCAGGCGACCATGCTCATCCCCACGTGATGGGCCATATAGCTGCGCACCACCGAGTAGCCGCCGCGGGCGGCCCGCCCCGGGGTGAAATCCGCCGCCTCATAAAAGCCGCAGCGGCCGGTCATGCCCCGCCGCTCCAGCCGGGACAGGTTGCGCAGGGCGGCCTCCGGGTCGGTGGTCAGGGTCAGGAAGGTGGAGTAGGGGGAGATTACCAGCTCGCTGCCCATTCCCCGCTTGAGGGCGAGGCGGGGGACGCCGTGGGCCTTATACTGGTAGCTGAGGTTGCTGTCGAAGGCGTAAAAGCCGCTTTCGCTGATGCCCCACGGCACTCCGCGGGGTGGCCGCCGCCGCTGGCAGTGGAGGCAGAAGCGCAGCGCTTCGTAGCTCATGGACCCCTCCTGCGCGCTCAGCAGCAGGCGGGGCATGAAGAATTCGAACATGGTGCCGGTCCAGGACACCGGGCCCACATATCCGCCCGAGCGGGCGAGGGTGCGCCCCAGCGCGCCCCAGTGCTTTTTCGGCACGGCGCGGGTGGCGATGGCGAAATAGCCGGTGAGGCGGCTCTCGCTCATCAGCAGATCGTAATAGGAGGGGCTGACCTCCCCGGTATCGGGGTCCAGTCCGATGTGGAACAGCGCCCGCCGGGGGTTGTACAGGGGGGTGAGGTCCAGCTGTTCGTTGAGGGTGCGGATGCGTTCCGCCAGGCGGGCGGCAGGACCGTCGCTGCCGTCGGACAGCTCCAGCACCGCCTGCCGCAGGGCCACCAGGCAGCAGGCCAGATTGCCGCTGTCCACGGTGGAGATATACCGGGGGGACAGGGGGCGCAGGGTGCGGGTGTCGTACCAGTTGTAGAGGTTGCCCTTCCATTTATCCAGCCGCTCCAGTGTTTTCACCGTGCGCCCCACCCGCAGCAGGAACCCCTCGTTGTCGATAAAACCGAAGTCCCGCGCCGCCGCGATGCACAGCAGATACATGCCGATATTGGTGGGTGAGGTCCGATGGGCCACCCGCCAGACCGGCGATTCCTGTAGATTGTCGGGGGGGAGATAGTGGTCCTCCGCCCCGCAGAGCTCCTCATAGAACCGCCACATGGCGGCGGCGTAGGCGCTGACCCGCTCCTTTTCGGCGGGGGATAGGGTACGGCGCCCCGGCTCCTTGGCCGACCGGCCGGACAGGGCCGCCAGCGGGATGAGCAGGAGGAACAGCAGGCCCGCCAGCCGGGTCAGCCCGTTCCCCAGCAGGATGAGAAATGCCGCCGCCGGCAGGGTGTACCAAAACCGGCGGAAGGCCAGACCAATCGTATTGCGGCCGCCCTCCGAATCCGCGGCCGTCACCCACTGGAGCAGGCGGCGTCGGGTTTTCAGCCGCCACAGGGCGCGGGCGGCCGCGTCCACGCCGGTCCACGCCTGGGCGGGCAGCATGACCAGCTGATAGGCGGCCCGTGTGAAGGCGCCCAGCGCCCGTGGCAGGGTGCGGGAATAATACTGGCCGGTCAGGGTCAGCATCCCCCCGTGGATCAGGGAGAGCAGGGCAGCCAGCAGCTCGCCCGCCATGACGGAGAGCAGGGCCGCCACCGCCAGCAGCTGTCCCGCCGGGGCGGGGAACAGCGGGGTCAGCAGCAGGCACAGCATGGCGGCGGCGGGGGTGAGGGAGCGGCGCAGGTTATCCAGAAGCTTCCATTTATCCAGCCGGCGCAGCGGCAGGGTATGATTGAAAATGAAGGGGGCATTCTGCCAGTCTCCCCGTATCCAGCGGTGCAGACGGGACAGCCAGCCCCCCATGCCGGAGGGGACGCCGTCGGCCATCTCCACATCCCCCACCATGCCGGCGCGGAGCAGGCAGCCCTCCAGGATGTCGTGGCTCAGCACCTGTTCGGGGGGGAAGGGGGTCTCCAGCGTACGGCTGAAGGCGCGCAGGTCGATCAGCCCCTTGCCGGCGAAAATGCCGGAGGCGAAGCAGTCCATATACAGTTCTCCCGCCGGCACATCGTAGGGGGTGACCCCGCCCGCCCCCGCCATGGCGGAGGAAAACGGAGTTTTGCCCGCGCTGCGCAGCTCGGGGGTCATGCGGGGGGTCAGCACGCCGTAGCCCTTGGAAACACGGCCGCTTTTTTCGTCCCACACCGGACGGTTCAGGGGATGGAGAGCAGTGCCCACCAGCCGCGCCGCCGTGTCCATCAGCATGCCGGTGTCCGCGTCCAGCGCGATCAGATAGCGGGCGCGGCGCAGGTTTTTTTCGTCGCCCATGAAAGACAGGAAGCGGTTCTCCCCGCCGCGGATCAGGCGGGTCAGCTCGGCAATGGCGCCCCGCTTGCGTTCCCGCCCCGTATAGGTATGCATGGTCTCGCTGTATTCCCGCGGTCGTACCGCCAGGACGAAGGCGTTATCCGTCTGCCGGTTGAGCCGCCGGATTTCCCGCTCCATGGCGGCGATGTCGGCGGTGTCGCGGGGCAGGGTGGGGTAGTCCGCCCCCCGCAGGTCAGCCAGCAGGCAGACCTGCACCGCACCCTGCCCGTTGGCATTGTACAGGCGGGCCAGATGGACAGCGGTCTCCTTTGCCTTGGCGGCGGGGGGGAGCAGGGCGGACACGGCGATGACTGTGCGGCCCTCTTCGGGGACGACCCCGTTCAGCTCGAGGCGGGGCAGCCGCAGGGGCGGCGTCCGCTTGAGGGCGAAGTGCTCCAGCAGGGGGCGCAGGATTTCCCACAGCGGCAGGTAAAAGAGCAGGGCCGACACAGGGGCGCGCAGGATCGCCGCCAGCGCGATGGAGACGGCGGCGGGCAGGAGGGCCTCGGTGATCAGCAGCACTCGTCCCCGTCGCCGCCGTTTTTCGCGGTCGTCGGGGAGCCAGGCGCCCACATGGCACTCCCGCGGGGTGTGATCGCTGTCGGGCAGGCTCGCGGCGGCCTGCTCCGCCTTCTCAACCAGGGCAGCGGCCACCGTGGCCTCGCTTTTTTCTTCCCTTTGCGCCAGCAGGGCCACACGGCGGCGGTAGTCGGCGCGGGACTGCTCGTCCATATGGGGGTAGACCCCAGACGGGTCCCCTTCCAGAATGCGCTCCACGATGCTGTGACGCTCGGTCAGACCGGCAAAATCGATATCCGCCGCCGTGCGCAGGCCGTTTACTGCCTGGGACAGGGCGCGTACCGCCTCGTCGCCCTCCAGCGCCCGTTCCCCGTCGGCGGGTCGGCAGGCCTTCGCCGCCAGTACCAGGAGGGCGGCCCGCAGGCACAGGGAGAACTGGTCCAGCTCGAACACGGTCAGGGGGCGGTGCTGCTGGGCGGCCTCCACCAGAGCGTCCCACCCTTCTTCGGTGGGGACGCCCTTTTCCTCCGCCAGCCTGAGGCACAGGCGGAATACCGCCGGGCGCTTGTCGTCAGCGGGCAGGCGGTCGGCAGTTTTCAGACCGTCCAGCACCCCTTCCCCCTCCCGCGCCAGCAGGTGGTAGTTATCCAGCAGCCATTCCCGGGCGGTGCCCGCCAGCGGCTGGTCTTTTTTCTCTTTCGCGCCGGTTTCCAGCAAATGCTCATAGGCCCGGCGCAGGGCGCGCAGGCATCGCTTCACCTCCCGCCGCAGCGGGCGGAGGGAGGCGGGGTCATATGGCTCGGCGATATGGGTGCGGGCCAGCGCCTGATAATAGGCGTCGTCCCCCTGCACCGCCGTCCGGGCGTTCTCAAAGGGTTTTTCGTTGGTTGCGGACATGTTTACTACCACCCTGTACTGTAAATTAGAAGCAATACAGGGTATTTTCCCCAAAAAGAGGCGGAAAATACAGGAAGAAGAGGGACGCATAAGGAT
The DNA here is from genome assembly GCA_022800315.1 of Clostridiales bacterium. Taxonomy (GTDB): domain Bacteria; phylum Bacillota; class Clostridia; order Oscillospirales; family Acutalibacteraceae; genus Avimonas_A. Next base: position 32,631 of record JAAWQC010000003.1, on the reverse strand, counting down.
GTCATGGTTCCTTATGCGTTCCCTCCTATTTAATTTGGAGGAATTGCTCCGCAGGTACCACTTTCTCCGCTCGGAGAAAGTGACAGGAAAGAGGCGTTAAGGGCAACGCCGTCGACCGCCGCCAGTGGCGGAAGAAGTGAGACGGGGTGGGCGCAGCGGCGGGAACGTCAGGAGGCGGTATATCCGCCGAAATAAGGTGACCTTTGCCGCAAGAGATAACCTTTCGAAACGGGTTTCGCCTTAAAACCCCATCCCCTCCTCGACCAGGGACTATGGTCCTCATGCGACGATAGTCGTCTTTCCCCTACGATTATATGTAGGCTTACGGCAGCTCGACGGGGATTTCGCCGTGTTCCTTTTCGAATTCCGCGATGTGGCGACGGACCAGTAATTCTACCTCCTTATTTTTACTGCGGCCTTCGTATGCGGCGATATACGCCAGCTTTTTTAACAGAACGCGGCTGATACGGAGTGAAAAACAGGGTCTTTGTTTCATTCATCGGCCGCCTCCCCTTTTCATTTTCATTAATTATACCCGATAATAAAAAAATAGGGGGAAATGGCTCCTGTATGGCATCAAATAAGTAACAAATTATTACGATTCGATATAATAAACACCGCAATAGGAAAGGAGTGTTGTTGATGGCCTCGCCAAATAAAGCCTTTATCATTTTGTATCGGGCGTTTACATCGACCGAAACGCATCTCATGGGATACCGCCAATACGCCTGGCAGTGGACGGTTTATACGATGGCGGAGCTGGAGCGGTTTTTTTATCACAACGGCCTGACCGTGGACAACCGGTGGGCGCGGGAAAACGACCTGCTGGTACGAAGCGCGGGGGGACAAATGGAGTGCGTCCATATCGGCGGAGAGCGATTCCATCCGGTGACGATACGCACCGACAACCGGGACACGGTGCTGTGTGAGTGGGAAAAACTGGAGACGGAGGAAAAGCAGTCTTGAGTGAAAATAAGAAGCGTTGTCATGAGTACGACTTTGTAATTCATACCTCTGATGATATCGTGCGTAAGGACATTGCGGTCGCTGCATGCCTGTGGGTATATCGTCTGCGGGTTTGTATATGAAATGTCCGCCGTCTTCGTAGGGGAGGGGCTGTGCCGTCCACGGCTATCCTACGACCAACGCGCGTTATTACGGCAACTCAGTGGAAATCCCTCACTGCTCAACCTCATTTTATATGGTTATTATACGCAATATAACAAATACTAGATAAAAACGATATCTACATAGCAGGATATACGTCAATTAATATTGTAATATAATATAATTTCTATCATAATATGAAAGCGGGGAAAGTAAATGCCGGAATATACAGGCATTCATAACGGCCGGGAAATGCAAGAACACCTGTATAATAAATAAAAGAAAGGATAATCATTGCATATTTCAACACAAAATGCATCGAACACAGGTATATGATAAGCAAACAGCCCCCGGTATCCCATGATTTTCAATTCCTGCCGCATATTCCTTTTCGCCAGGGCATAGATTGATAACGGTGATGTACCGCAAATTGGCGAAAGGGCAAGGGTATCGAGATGGGGAAAAACGGAAAACGCGCGATCAAGCGGTCCGCTGCCGTTTTGCTGGCGGCGGGCTGTTTTGCTATAGTGGCGGGCAACGTCCCGCGGGAGACGCTGGTGTCTATTGGCCAGGGCATGGCCATGCTCTCCGCCGGCCTTCAACAGCCGGAGGGTGGGGCGGTCGCTTTGAGCGAGCGGCTGGAGCGCCAGCCCGCGGAGGGAAACGGCACGGGCTCGTCGGAGAACAACCATCAGCCGGGCGACGGCACTTCGGGCAACGCCGACAGCCAGCAGCCGGACGGGACCGGCGCCGTGACGGCTCCCGTCGTGAACGGGGAACCGCCGCCCCGTGCCGAGGGCGGGGGAGACGTGGTCGAGGAGCAGTTCTTCGCCGGCAGTAATTTTGTGCAGGGGGTGGCGACCAAAAATGCCAGCTCCAAAACGGTGGATGTGGCCGCCGAGCTGGCGCAGAAGCCCGATCTGGGCCTCACCGCCACCGACGAACCCCAGGTACTCATCATGCACACCCACACCACCGAGGCCTATATGACCTATTTTGCCGGGTATTACAATCCTGACGATCCCTCCCGTTCCACCGATAACAGCCGCAACGTGGTGGCGGTGGGAGAGGCCATTGCCGAGACCCTGCGGGCCGCGGGCATTGGAGTAATCCACGATGCCACCGTTCACGACAGCCCCAAATACACCGGCGCCTACGAGCGGTCGGCCGCCACGGTTAAATCGATTCTGGAGCAGTATCCCAGCATAAAGGTGGTGCTGGACGTCCACCGGGACGCCATCATGCGGGGGGATACCACTAAAATCAAGCCTACCGTGGAGATCGACGGAAAAAAAGCGGCCCAGATCATGATTATCTCCAGTGTCACCGACACGCCGTCGGTGCCCCATCCCGACTGGGAGCAGAACCTGCAGTTCGCCGTCCGGCTGCAAAGCGCCGTTTACAACAAATACCAGAACCTGGCCCGGCCCCTGTATCTGGTGGACAGCCGGTATAACCAGCACCTGACCCACGGTTCCCTGCTGGTGGAGTTCGGAAGCGATTCCAACACACTGGAAGAGGCTGTATATTCCGGCCAGTTGCTGGGCAAAACATTGGCGCAGGTGCTGGGCGAGCTGGGGGCGTCGTGAATCGCTCCCCTTCCCCGCAGTTGACGCCGACGGGGAAGGATGCCGCAGCGTCCCCCTCTTCCGGCGTATCTCAGCGAAAGGGACGAATGGGATATGGCGAAAAGAGATGACCGGCGGCGCAGCCGGCGGGCCTTCTGGTGCACGTTTGCCCTGACCCTGTGCGTGCTGCTGACCGGGGCGGGTTTCCTGGTCGCGGATTACAATACGCGACTGACCGGCTTCGGGGATGTGACCCTGTCCGCCGGCCTGCATCAGGAAACCCCTCTGGATGGCGAAGAGGAGCCGGTACTGACCGAGCCCGGATGGCTGGACGCGGCGTGGCAGCTCCTGCCAGCCCGGTGGCGGGCCGCCGTCTGGGTGGCCGAAGGGGAAATCGCGTCGGTGACACAAGCGTTGACTGCCCTGTTTGGATGAGGACCATCCCGCCGATGGGGCTTAAATAATCTGATGAGGTGAAAAGGATGACTATTTCGGAAAAAATCAAGGTTCTGTGCGTCCGCGCGGGCATCAGTGTGGCGGAGCTTTCCCGCCGCCTGGGCCAGTCTCCCGCCAACTTCAACGCCAAGTTGAAACGGGGAAAGTTCTCGGTCGGTGAGCTGGAGACCATCGCCGAAACCCTCGGTTGTACCTATGAAAACTATTTTGTCTGGACCGACGGCAGCCACATTTGACCGGTGCGGAGCCGATGGAGATGCGTTCGCAGAGCGGCAGCTTTACGAACGCATTTTTTCGGCATGATCGGCGGGTGGGACTAACGGTGTACATATATGGGAGCGGGCGGAGGCCGGGCCAGGTCGGCATAGTCGGACACCCGCCGATTTCCGAAGCGTGGCAAACACGCTCTTTCATGGGTATGGTATGTAAATTCCGGTTTACTTCACCATGAAAATATGGTATAATCTTCTGAAAGCAATGCATGCTGCCGGGCCCCGGGCCTTTACCGGAGGCCGCCTGTCCGCAGGAGGCGGCAATTCGATGCGGGCAGGGGGGTGCGGATGTGGATGCGGGTTTCGTAACGGTGGTGACGTCCGGAAAGGGCGGCGCCGGGAAATCCACCGTGACAGCCGGGCTCGGCTGTGCGCTGGCGAAACAGGGGCTCAAGGTACTCCTGATCGACGGCGACGCCGGGCTTCGCAGCTTGGACCTGATGCTGGGCATCGGGGGCACGGTTTACGACATGTCGGATATTTTCGCGGGGAACTGCGAACCGATTCGCGCGATTTATCCTTCGCCGGTCTGCCCCAACGTTTTCGTTGTTCCCGCGCCGGTGAGCCTCGACCGCCTTTGCTCACCGGAGGACCTGCGGCGGCTGTGCAAGGGATTTACCCTGCATTACGACGCTGTGATCGTGGACAGCCCCGCCGGGGTGGGACAGGGCTTCGCCACCGCCGTAGCTCCCGCCGAGCGGGCGCTGGTGGTCACCACCCCCGATATGGTCTGCGCGCGGGATGCGCAGATCGTCGCCCGTTTGCTGGAGGACAGGGAGATAACCGCGCGGCTTGTGATCAACCGTCTGCGCCCCGCCCCGGTACGGGAGGGGAAAATGCCCGATGTGGACGAGATCATCGATACCGCGGGCCTGCAGCTCATCGGCATTCTGCCGGAGGATGAGCAGGTGGCCGTGGCCAACGCCAACGGCAGGCCGCTGCCGGCCGACTGCAACGCGGCGGTGTGCTTTGGCAACATTGCCCGGCGGTTTCTCGGCGAAGAGGTTCCTCTCGCCCGTTTGGAAAAGATGTAGAGCAGCCCTCTGCCAACAGAATATACACCCACTATATAAAGGAGGATGGCCCAATTGAATATTGCATTGATGGCGCACGACTCGAAAAAAGAACTGATGGTACAATTTTGTATAGCCTACTGCGGCATTCTCAGCCGCCACAAGCTCTGTGCGACCGGTACGACCGGCAAAATGGTGGCGGAGGCCACCGGCCTTCAGATTATGCGGTATCTGAGCGGCTCCCAGGGCGGAGACCAGCAGATATCCGCACGGATTTCCTGTGACGAAATCGACCTGCTGCTGTTTTTCCGCGACCCCATGACCGAAAAATCCCACGAACAGAACGAGATTGATCTGTTCCGCCTGTGCGATATGCGGAATATCCCGGTGGCGACCAATATCGCTACTGCTGAAGTGCTCATCCACGGTCTGGAGCGCGGCGACCTCGACTGGCGCGATATCCTCAGAAGCGTATAATCGGTAATCACAACGGCCGGGAGAGACTCCCGGCCTTTTTATGGGCGGGTTCGGCGTAACGGAAGAGGAGGGGGAATCCGTTGGATTCCCCCTCCTCTTCCGGTTATGAGAAGAATGAGACTGGCAGAATGAAGAGACAACGCCGGGAGTATCAGGCGCAGTCGCCGTCCGACACGCGGGCGGATACCCGGCGGGAGACCGGCGGTACCAGACGGAGGGCGGGCCGGCGGGCCGGCTGTTCCTCCTCCGCCTGACGGCGGGCCTCGGCGGCGCGATGGGCGGCCAACCGGCGTTCGTGGCGCTTGACCATGGCGGCGTCACGCCGCATTGCGCCCGCGCAGCACAACAGGATTGCCGCCTTCATAGCGAGCAGGATTGCGGTAAACAGGGGGAACTCCCCGGCGGCCATGACGCCGAACACCAGCATTTCCACGGCGCAGACCGCCAGCGGCACCGCCGCGACCTTCCGTGTCACGGCATAGCGGGCACGGATGACCATATACAGGGCCATACCGGCCATTGCCAACAAGCTGAGCAGATTGATTATCATAACGATATCCTCCTTACGGCGGCGTAGGCAAGGTTGGCTTTGCGGTATGCACGGGAGAAAGCCATACCTCGTTTCGAACAAACGTTTTTCTTTTGCTGTGCCTCTATTATACCCGAATGGTTTCAAATTGCAAGAGGAAAACGAAAATTTGTTCTAAACATCCGTTTTAACGGACATAAGCCGCAAAAAATCAATATATATGATTAAATAATCAAAATATATACTATATATAGTATATATCAAAAAATCTCTTTTGACAAGGCCCCTTTGTCGGTAAAGGGGTGTTCGGCTTATCCCCGATTACACGGGGATAAAAAAGCCCCCGGCCGCTGCTTGCAAAGCGGCCGGGGGAAGTCACTCCGACGGGGAAAAGCAGCCGGTGTGAAGGCGCTCACATCTGGTTGGGTGTTTCCTCATCGGATGAACCCGAAGGAAGGTTCAGGGGCGGCAGCTCATGGGCGGCTGGGGGCGATTCCTCTTTCACCGGGCGGCTCAGCAGGAAGTAGCTGACGAAGACCACCGCCAGCAGGATCAGGAACAGGACGGTGTCCAGCTGGCATCGGCGGAAGTAGAACAGGAGCGTACCCGCCAATACCGATACGCCGAGAACGAGATAATCGGTCAGTTTCATTGTTCGTTATCCTCCTCTGTTGGGATGGTCTGGAGCTGAATGTCCTCCGCCTTCCGTCGGTTGATAACCAGGCGGATGACGGTGTAGCCGCCCAGCAGAATGATCAGGATGAGAAGCGCCGGGTGGATGAGACAGGCGGGGTCGAAGAAGGTGTCGCCCGTCTTCGGCGGGTTCTGCCCGTTTGCGCCGCCGTCGTTACCGCTTCCATCCGGCCCGCCCGCCGTGCCGCCCCCCACCGGGAAGGAATCAGGGTCGGTGGGCCGGGTGGGATGCAGGGTGATGGTAAAGTTGAAATCGTTGGTGGTCGTCGTCCCGTCAGGATCAGTGGATGTTGTGGCCGAGGAACCGGCAGTGTTCGTCGAGGGATCAGTGGATGTTGTGGCCGAGGAACCGGCAGTGTTCGTCGAGGGATCAGTGGATGTTGTGGCCGAGGAACCGGTAGTGGTCGCCGACGAACCAGAAGTGTTCGTCGAAGGATCGCTGGTTGTTGTCTCGTTAGGATCAGTCGTTGTGGAGACGGTGGAACTTGTCGCAGTATTCGTGGTGGTCGTTGTGGAATCGGTCGAAGAGGCGGCGGAGCCGGTGCCGGAGGTGGTAGTGACCGCCGGGGGCACGTAGGTGTTGTGCAGGTTATAGCCGTCCACGGTGGCGGCGTAGTTCGGCACCGGCAGTTCCGCGATGCTGTACGCCACCTCGTTTGCCTCCGCATCGTACTTGGGTGCGTTGAAGGCGTAGGACCAGCCGTCGGCGGCGGTCACCGTCTTCTGCGCCATGACGGCCTCGCCGCATTTCAGCTGGACGACGATGTGGGCGGGGCGGCTGGCCTCGGGGTTGTCACCGTGCTCCCAGGTTTTCTGGCCCCGTATCTCGGTCATGACGGTGCCCACAAAGGTGTTGGTGACCAGGGCGGTCTTGTCGCCGTCGATGGTGCCGAAGCCGTCGGTCAGCCCCCCCTGTATGTAGCCGGTGCCGTAGAGGTCGTCCTCTTTTACCTCATAGTACGCGCCGGCGGGAAGATCGGCAAAGACGGCTACTTCCCCGCCTGCCAGCGCGATGCGGTGCGGGACGCCGTCGATGGTGACGGTCATATCGAACTTGCGGGTCGGGTCGGCGCCTTCGCCGGTGACCTGTTTCTTCACGGTGAGGGTGCCAGGCTCCGGTTCCCTGCCGTAGGTGTTGATAAAGGAGGCCTGCGCCCCGCCCTCGAGCAGGGTACCGCTGTGGTTTTCGCCGGTGACGATGGTGTCCGCCGCCGGGGTCTCGGTGACGGTGTAGTGGGCCCCGGCGGGGATGTGCCTGATCACCGCCTGCTGCCCGTGTTTCAGCTGGATGGTGGCGGTGTTCGGCAGGTTGGCGGGCTGGTCCACCCCGTCCAGCGACCAGCCGAAGCCGCCGTCCCCCAGCTCCTGAACGCCGTCGCCCTCGATCACGATGGTGAAGGTGAAGAGCTGTTCCTTCTGCTCGTCGGTGAGGGGGGAGCCGTCGGCGTTGACCACCGTTTTCCGCACCGTGAGGTCGCCGTAGCGGCGGCTGTTCACCGCGGTGACGTAGACGTACTGGTGCTCGTCCACCGTGTCCTCGCTCAAGGTGAAGGGGTGGTTGCGGGTGTCCAGGTCGAGATTGTAGCCGTAGGGGGGATTTACCTCCCGGAACAGGTAGTCCCCGGCGGGCAGGCCGCCCAGCTCGATGGCGCCGAACTGGTCGGTGACGTACACGCCGTCCAGCTTTTCTTCCCTGCCGTCCTTCCGGCTGTACAGGTCGAAGTAGGTGTTGGCCAGCGGGGTGGCGGTGTCCATGCCCCGCTTGACCAGCTGGACGTTATAGGCGTCGATGGTACCGCCCATCTCGTTCGTCTTGCGCTGGGTAAAATCGGACCAGGCGAAGGTGCCGGTGAGGGTCAGGGACAGCAGGAGGAGGAGCGCCAGCAGGGCGCTGGACACTTTTTTCATCATGGGAGCGGTCTCCTTTCGGATGGTGGCGCCGTATTTGGGAAATACGCCGGAATCGCGGAACGCGCCGGATAGACTTGACAGGCGAGCGGAGCGGGGGCCGTAAAGGGGAGCAAGCGGCATGATAAACCGGCGTTCACACGCCGGGGATACGGCTTGTCCCGCCCGCCTGCCAAACCCATCCGGCAGGGATGGGTTTGGCGAATAGGATGGTTAATCAGGCATCGTGATCCGCATGACGGGACGAATAGAAGCTGTGGCTGTAAAATCAAAACCATAATTGACAGCTCCTGTCTTTCCCAGGGTAAGAACGGATTGCTTACCACTATTTAAATTAACATTTCGCATAAAGTAAATACTGTTGATTGGAGCATAGGAAGACCAGTCGGCATAATCCGCTGTGCAATAGTTTACCCCTGTAGTTTTGAAAGAGCATAGAAGGAACAGCTTATCGTTGGTAGTCTGTATCACTTCTGAACCACTCCCTATGTATTTATCATAAGTTTTTACCGGCGTTGTTAAAATCCTGCTTTTTTCCTCCGCAGTGAAAGCGGAGCCAATAAAGCCTTTTGAACTCGTGTCATTTAAATAAGTACGCAGTGTGGAGTTTCCCCACCATATGGTGCTGCCGTCTTTTCCCGACGTGTCAAAAGCACGGTCGCTTACAGCAACGCTTTCGGCGATAACCAGCGCTTCCCCTGCCTTTTTCTCCATAACAATCCAAGTAATAGGTACCTTTGTATTCGGGTCAGTCCCCATTACTATCGTTTCCTTAACAATTTTTAGCTTAATTTGTGCGCTCTTATTTCCGGATTTTGCTGTAATAACAGCCTCTTGTCCAACGGAGCCCACGGCGGTTATTTCTCCTGTTTTGCTGTCAACGGTTAATATAGAGGAATCGGAAGAACTCCAAATGGGAATATCGGTTGTGTTTTCAGGCTGGGGAACCGCTTTTAAAGACTGATAAATCGATCCCTGCTGGACATAGCCGCCTGTGTTAGTCGCGTCACTGGATTTATTGGCAAAAGTAATCGATGTGGCACTGACGGCGTTAACCGTTACCTGACACCTCGAGGTAAAACCACCGTTAACGCTGGTTACTGTTACGTTGGTTTTACCTGCCGATACGCCGGTAATCTTGCCGTTATCATCAACGGTAACAATTGAAGGGTCGCTGGATTCCCACAGCAACCGTTTGTCGGTAGCGTCATTGGGGGTAAAGGTCACCGTCAGATTATTGGAGTTTGTTCCTTGGAGGGTGATCGATGTATTTACCTTTATACCCTGAACGGGTACCCATTTGGGAACGGTTACGACACATTCGCCGGAGACGTTGCTGCCGTCTATGGCGTTTGCGGTGATACTGGTGGTACCCTGACCACAGGCTGTTACGTTACCTTCCTGATCGACAGTAGCTACAGTTGGATCTGAGGATTTCCATTTAATCGTTTTTTCTGTCGCGTCATCAGGGGTGACTGTTGCCGTCAGTTTAGATGGAGTAGCATCGGTCAGCTCAAGGGTATTCTTGTCCAATGTGATGTTAGTTATCTGCCTGATTGGTGTAACGGTGCCCCCATTCAGGTCGGGGAGGATGGTGTCCTTGGCATCCTCGGTGGCGTCCGCCGCCCACCAGCCGAGATTCTCTTTATCCACGGCCTGCATGGTGGAGTGGATGGCGTAGTACAGATCGCCCTTGGGGGCCTTTTTCAGGGTTGCCGCGTCCAGCAGCAGGGTGGTCTGCTCGTCCTTGGCCAGTGGCTGGGACCAATAGCACCAGCCGTCGGTATCGACGATCCAGAACTTCGCGTCCTTTTTGTCGTCGGCGGACAGGGTCTTGTACTCGGCCATGGTCTTCACGGCGGGGCCCATCTTCCAGTTCACGTATTCCTCGACCTTCGTCTGCCACGGGTCGGGGGTATCGGTAAACTTGTGGATGGCGTAAGCCATTTCCTCGTCGGTGGTGGCGGCTTTCTTGTCCGCGCCGTAGTGCTCCACCTTGTCGTCGGCGTACACCTTGCCGCCGTCGGGGAGGGCAGGGTTAATCATGAACTTACCGATTTGGCCGTTCTCGTTGGTGCTATCCATGGTGGCGATGGTCTGGTCGGCGCCCTGAGCGACGACGAAGTATTTCACCCCGATGTCCCCGCTGAAGTCCACCCCAAAGGCCTTGGGATCGGCGGCGGTGGACGGTATGTATTCGCCGTTCTTGTCCACCGCGAAGCGGACGGGATTGCCCTCCGCGTCCTTCACATAGCTGTCGTTGGTGTAGGTGAAGGGACGCACCTGCAGGTATTCCCGCAGGTTGATGCGGACGTAGGCGGCGTTGTCCCCCTTGTTGGCGGCGGACACGTCCTTGTTCACGTCGGGGTTGGCGAAGGACCAGTCGCTGGTCTCCTCGAAGTCCTCGACCAGCGCGACGTCGTAATTGAGGACGCCGGCCAGCTCGTTCAGTTTCTTCTGACTAAAGTCGTTCCACGCGAAGGTGCCGGTCATCAGCAGGGCCGCTGAGAGCACCACCGCGGTGGCCGCTGTCGCGGCCTTATTTCTGTTCTTCAAAAGGATTCCCTCCTTACGCTATGGTGACGGCGTAGGTTGCGGCCTTGCCGCTTCCGTCCGCCGCGGTGGCGGTGATGGTGGCAGTGCCAGCGGCCACGCCGGTGATCAGGCCGTTCTCATCCACCGTGACGACGGCGGCATCCGAGGTTTTCCAAATCAGGGCCGGGTTGCTCGCGTCGGCGGGCAGGACGGTGGCGGTCAGGGTCTGGGTAGCGCCCACGGCCAGGGCGACGTCTGCCTGGTCGGGTTTCATCCCGGTGACGAACTTGAAGTTCTGCAGGCCCGCGATCAGGGTATCGGCGTCGGCGGTCTTGTCGTCCCACAGGGCGATGTCGTCGTCGGTCACCGTCTCCATGGCGGCGTGCAGGGCGTAGTAGAAGTCACCGGCGGGCTGCTCCAGCAGGGTCAGCTTGTCGATGAGGAGGGAGGTCTTCTGCCCGCCGGCCAGCGGCGCGGCCCAGTAGGCCCAGCCGTCGGTGTCCAGCACCCAGAAGTTGCCCGGCTTCGACCCGGCGGCGACCCAGTCGGCCATCTCCATCACGTCGTCGCCCATGGTCCACTTGATGTACTGATGCAGGGCCGCGTCCCAGTTGGCGGGGTCGGTGAGGTCGGCGTCGGGATCGGGGGTCTGGCCGAATTTATGGACGGCGTAGTTTTCTTCCTCCGCCTCGCTGGTGGCACGCTTGTCCGCGCCGTAGGCGTATTTGATCGTGATTTCACCGGTGGCGTCGCCCGGCTTTTTCATATAGCGGCCGATCTGGCCGTTTTTGTTGGTGTCGTCGGGGGTTTTGTCGATTTCCTGGTTGGCGCCCTGCGCGACGATGAAGTACTTGGTGGTGTCGGTGTCACCGAAGTACACCCCGACGGCGTTCGGGTCGGTGGCGGGGTCGGCGGCTTTGGATTCGATGAAGTCGCCCTTGTTGTCCACGGCGAAGCGGATGGGGTTGCCGTCGGCGTCGCTGACGTATTCCACCGTATTTTCACCGATCTCCATGTACTCCTTGAAATTCAGGCGGACGAACACGGGGGAGTCGCCCTGGTTCATCACCCACACGTCCTTATTCACGTCGGGGGTGGCGGTGTCCCAGTTGTTGATCTCCTTGAAGTCCTCCACCAGGGTGACATTGTAGGTCAGGTTGGTGGCCAGTTCGGCGGTCTTGTGCTGATCGAAGTCCTTCCACGCGAAGGTACCGGTCATCAGCAGGGCTGCCGCCAGACCGGTAACGCCGATAGCGGCCGCAGCTTTTTTCATGTCTGCCATAGGTCAATAACATCCTTTCTCATGGGTTTTTCCTCTGTATTTGAACGGCGCGCCGGCGCCGGATTTGCTGTGTTTTTTCTCCCGCCGCAGGAGGCTCCGGAACACCCGGACGGTGGCGGTCAGCAGGATGAGCAGGAGCGCCGCCAGCCAGAACCGCTCCCGCAGGTAGCTGAACAGAAAGCCCAGCGCGGGAATGGAGAGGGACACGGTGCCCACGACGTTGGCGCCGAGCACCACGTCCCGGTCGGCCAGGGCGTTGTCCACCCCCTTGGTGCGAAAGCCGGGGGTCCCCTGCCCGTCGAGGTCGGGGACGATCTCAATTACCCGGTGGGTGATGACGGTGGTGGGGTCGCGGTAGAAGGTGATGTCGTCCCCCACCTGTATCTCCTTCGGGTCGGTCAGGTGAACGAACACCATCGAGCCCTGGGGGTACACCGACTGCATGCTGGAGGTCAGCACGTTGTAATACCGGTAGCCGAAGAAGGAGGAGTTGCCGCCCCCGCGGGAGTAAACGAGCACCCCCGCCAGCAGGGCGAGCAGGAACAGGTAGTACAGCACGCTGCCCAGCATACCCCACACCTTACGGGCGTGGGAGGGGGCTTTTTTCGCCGGCAGGGCGGGCGGACTCTGCGCCGCCGGGACAGGCACGGCCGCCATAGGAGCGGCCATTGTAGACGGCGGGGGCCCCGCGGGCGTGATCATCCGCTCCAGCATGATATCCACTAAAATTCGTTCGGCATCCAACCGCCGTCCCCTCCTCTCTGAAAGCTTTGCAGCTGAAACAGTGTTTCGCAGTCCCGGAACAATTCCGCCAGCCGCGGATCGAACTGGGCGCCCGACTCCCGCCAGATTTCCCGGCAGGCGCCGCGGTGGCTAAGTGCCGGGCTGTAGCAGCGTTCGGTGGTCATGGCATCGTAGGCGTCCGCCACGGTGCAGATGCGGGCGGCCAGCGGGATTTCTTCCCCCATCCAGCCGCGGGGATAGCCGCCGCCGTCCCAGCGCTCGTGATGCCCCTCCGCGATGACGACGGCCATGCGGCATATCGGGGCGGGCAGAGCCTTGGGGTTATCCTCGTCCGCGCAGTCCTCCAGCATACGGGCGCCCATGGAGGGATGACGGCGGATGATATCCCATTCTCCCTCGGTGAGGGGGCCGGGCTTGAGCAGTATGGTGCGGGGGATGACCATCTTGCCCAGGTCGTGGTACCGCACCGCCCGGCGGAAGATGGGAAACCAGCTGGAACGGATGCCCCCCTCTTCCATCAGGCGGAGGGCCAGTATCTCCGCGTAGGCGGCAACCCGTGCGCAGTGAAGGCGGATGTCCCCCGGCAGGGCGGACAGGATATCGTCGGGGTTTACGGGATCGGTCAGCAAAGGCTGGGCGGGTTCCAAAGGCAACACCTTCTTTTTTGCGCATTTGCCCGCCGCCGTGACCAGGGACTCGGATCGTGACGCGGGGGATGGGGCCTGTTTGACCTGCCGCTACAACTATGTAGAGGCAGGTGTCAAAATGGGTCAACTTTTTTACAAAAAATTTGATTTCGATTAAAAAATGTGCATTATCATTATTAATCCAAGATATTATGTTAATATTTTAGATATAACACCAAAAATACAGTGGGAAGAGGTTTATTCCCCAGAATTAACCAGTTGTAGATAGCCTCTCTTATCGTATATACTGGTTTTTAGAAATATTCTGGCAGGGTAGTGCCGATGGGGGGAGTTGGAATGAATACGCGGCAGTACGAACGGTTGGGGAAACTGGTGGTTCGCTTCCAGCACGGAGACGAAGCGGCTTTTCAGGAGTTCTATCAGGAAACCGCGCAGGTACAGTACTGCCGTATCCTTCGGCTCATCGACAACCCCAGCGACGCCGACGATCTTTTGCAGCAGGTATACCTGACCTTCTGGCAGAAGGCAAAGCAGCTGGACAATCCGGTAGCAGCCATCGCCTATCTGGACAGTGTGACCCGTTATACCTGTCTGAACCATGTGCGTAAATGCGCGCGGGAGGTGCCGGCTGAACCCAAAGAGGTGACCGAGTGGAAGGACGACAAACCCTCCAACGCGCCCTATGCGGGGATGGAGAACCGCGAGATGCAACGGGAGCTGCGGGAGGCGATGGATCATCTGACCAACGACGAATACACGGCGGTCATGCTGCGGTATTATCAGAACCGGAAGGTACGGGACATCGCTCAGATGATGTATATGTCGGAAAGCACGGTCAAGCGCCTGCTCCGCAGCGCGCTCAACCGGATGCAGATCCATCTCAAGACCTACCTGCCGGGTGTGGCGCTGACGCCCGCCGTGCTGGGGACGGTACTGGGCCCGGTCTTTCAGGGGGCGGGACAGGCCGCTCCCGGCTTGTCGGCGGCACCGGCGGTGGGCTCACCGGTCCGCACCGCAGCAAAAGCGTCCCGAAAACTGGTGGAAAAGCTTTTCGTCTCCGCCTCCGCGGTGACGGCGGCGGCGGTGGTAGGGGTCTCCTTTACCGCGTCGGTGGATATCGCCGAATTGTCCGCCGAATGCCAAAGCCCGCGAAATTCCCCGCTGCCCATCGCGGTATCGGTGAGCGGGATGCTGCCGGTCGCCGACGTTTACGCCTCCTGCGGGGAGGACGTGTATCCCCTGTATCCGGCGCAGGGCGGGGGATACGAGGGCAGCCTGCCCCACAACGGCACCTATATGGTGACGGTGGAGGGGAACACCGGCCATACCTCCAGCCGGTCGCTGGAGGTGTCCTGCATTGATACCGATCCTCCCGAACTGAGCGATACCCGTTACCGGGACGGGCTTTCCATCCTGGTGGTGGAGGACGCCACGGGGGTGGCCGAAGTCAGCTGCACCGACGTGGGCGGCAGGAAATACGGGCCGGAATCGAAGGATGAGGAACGGGGAGAATACGCCTTTCGCCTGCCGGAGGGGCAGTATACCTTCCATTTTACCGATACGGTGGGTAATACGGTGGAAGGGACCGGTTACCTGATGCCGCAGAACGGGGCAAAAGAAATATAAAAAAGGCCGCCGCGGTTTTCCGCGGCGGCCTTTTGAATCGCCTGTCCTGTGTTCAGCGCTCAACCCGTTTGAGTACCTTTTGAATTTCGCCCACGTACAGGCGGTGGAGGCCAGCTTCCTGATAGTTGGCGGCGATAGCGGGATCGAGGAAGTTGGCGGGGTCCAGATCCTGGAAGTAGAGCTTGCGGCAGATGAGGGACAGTTCCGCCTCCTCGAAGTAGGGGGCAGCGGCGTCGAAGACCGGGGTCAGCCCGGCGGCGGCCACCTTATCGGTGTCGCGGCCCGACGTGGAGCCGCAGACCTGGAGGGGCCGCCGGTTCCCGTCACCCAGGAAGGAGAGGGAATAGGTAGTTTCCCGTTCCAGAAATTCATAAGTATAGCGCTCGGGGCGGATGAAGATGAAGCTGACTTCCGCGTTCCACAGCACGCCCATACCGCCCCAGCTGGCAGTCATGGTATTGAAGCGGCCGCGGCTGCCGGCGGTGACCAGCATCCATTCCTTCCCGATGCGGCGGAAAACGTTGCCCTCCACCTCCAGCGGGGATATTTCGATAAACTTGCTCATGAGAGACACCATCCTTTAGCAGTAGATTCCGCGGCGGCGAAATTCCGTCCCGCGGCACTTTACCTATACAGTATATCACACCTCCGGGCGAAGGGTGTGGAATGGTTGTAAATGGGGAAGAACAGACGGTATTTTTTATTGCCTGTATAGCTGAATCAGCCGTCAAGAGGCTGCAAATTGTTTCATAGGCAGATGCACAGGCCCGTATGAAATGGGCCTTTTCTCAAACCCAGCGAATAAAGCGGCATAAACTGTGACAGCTTCCGAAACAGCAGGAGGCGGGACGGAGTTTGCGGGGGCAGGCGTGGACAAATTGAGCCTCCCTCCTGACAGAAGGAGCCTCTGTTGGCGCGAAACCGGGGGCCCATTTCACCTGAACCCCCGAAAACGGACTTCTATCGTTGCGTATGACCGCCCGGGTGTGAGACTGAGCCCCGTCTCACGCCAGGGCGGTTTCCATGCGCGATGGGAATTCCAATCCCACTGAAAACAACCCTGCAAACGGATAGTTTGAAGTCTAATCTATACCCAAAAGCAGTACGGTTTTATACTTTATTTCGTGTCAAGAAAATGCCAAAGATTGCCCCGATAAGGATAATAGGTGCGAACCGAACAAACAGCCATTCAAATACGTGAAAGGCAGCTCCGAAAACGGCTGTTTCAGGGTCACGATAATTCCAACCCAGGTAAGGACTATTGATTGCCATTAGAACCGCGGAAATTATTACGATGACCGCGCACAATGAGATGAGTAGCCAATGAACTATTTTTTGTCTCGAGGTCTTTCTTTGTGCAAGCTGCAAGTTTATAATCTCCAGTTTTTCGGAAATCGCTTTTAGGTTATCGGCCTTCGACTCAATAACGTTTTCTCCGAGCAAAGTACTTACAGGTGTTTCAAGTACTTCCGATATAGTAATCAACATATCAGAGTCAGGAACGGACAGCCCCTTCTCCCATTTTGAAATTGTTTGCCGTACTATATTCAACTTGATAGCAAGTTCTTCCTGCGAAAGTCCTTTTGACTTTCTGATTGCTTTTATGTTTTCGCTTAACATTAGGGATAACCTTCTTTCTTTTCGTGTTACCACTATTGTATGAGAAAGTGCCCGTTGCTACAAGCAACGCATCTTAACATTCAACTATTAATAGATAAATTTCGATTTACCAAGTACGCCCTATCCGCCTATGACGGATAAACTCATAACCAGCTGTTTCATTTTACTTTCAGCGCCTAAAGATGTCAAACGATTCACTTTGGTACGGCGCATAACCCTGTTTGTTCGCATAGGCACCATTTATCCTTTGTAGGATGGTATTGCCTACAGCAAAAATACGGATTTCAGGGTTTTCCGGCTGGAAAAAGAATTATTTCGCCGCCGAATATTTGCTATTTTTTATTGACTTGATAGATGAAAATCGTCTTATATCTTCTTATAAGAGGCTCTAAGTTTTGCCGCAACGTGGCTTAGATACAGACTTTTTCATGTATTTTCATAAATTTGCTTATATCTCTTTATATCCTCTCTTTGTAAGTACGGGAGTCAAAAAAGCGTCACATAAAGTGATTTGTTGCGCAGTTGAACAGCGTTTTTGATGCTGTGAGTATAAAACCTTTACCAACCCCTGTTCTATGTCTGCAAAGCCTGCAAATAGTGGCTTAATCAGCTTCTACTGCGTAACATTTTTCCATGATATATAAAGGGCAAAAGCACTCGCTGCTTTCGCTCCTTGATCACCCCCGCAAGCAGAGGCAAGCGGACTTGTCAACGACGATGCAGCCGTTCACTTTATCATTGATAAGGTCGGCTGACTTTGCTGTTCTTTGTAGGTTATATGCTCATTTTGTGCTGTAATTCGATTCGTCATATTGATATGGGACATACGGTAAAATTGCCCATGTAACATCATCAGCCGAAATGCTTTTGTGTTCTAATTGATTGTATCCAACGGTTGCTTGTTCACAGGGGTAATTTATACAATCAAAGCAAGTATTCGACTGTTTCACATGCAAACATTTCAACGGCTCACATAACGTATTACCGTCACAACAACAATGACAATTTGGTGTGTCGCAACCAGTGCAACGCAAATCCCAATCAGAGGTATTATATACCGCAGTTAGATGTGGAATGAGCATTTTTCTAAATTCTTCAGTAATGCCAGTATAATGCACACACAAATCGCATCGGTGTCCACACTTGCCATACACAGCATTTTCTTTTGAAAATGGTTTGCGGTTCGGCTTTTTCTTAATCAGTATCAGCTTTTTGACAGTTTCCAAAGCCTGCAAATCAGCAACGTGAATTAAGAGCCATTTGCCATCATGTAGTGTACGTTCTTTGTCATAAAGTTCCTGTATTTCTATTGGAAATTCCTGCTTTATCGCTTCAAACTTTTCTCGTTCGGCTTTACCAAGAATGATTTGAAAATCATAATAAGTCTCGTGCATATTAATTGAAACAATAGTTTTCATGCCTTGACGAAATTTCAAACAAGGTATGTTATAATACATCCCGGCAACCTCATCAAGCCGATATTTACCACGCATAAATTTTATGGTTTCAAGCCTTATCTTGTCATGTTCTGTCATTGCTGTTCACCTCACCTAATATAATTGCGCTCTACAAGCACACCATTATCTGTCCTCTTTTCATTCATATAACCACAAGTACTTCCACCAATAAAATCTGAGTACCCTTTTAAGAAAAAAGCAACGGGTTTGGGACACGTCCCAACAAGTCATTTTTTGGAAGTGGGTACCCCCTTCCTATGCTTGCTATTCCAAAAGTTACTCCGAAATATGGGAGAAGAAGAGAATAGAAAGGGGGGCGTAGGGCGGGATGCTTTCATCCCGCCGCAGGAGATTGTGTATGTAATGGTGATACCGGCGGGCTGTGGGCAGCCCGCCCTATATTTTACCATATCTCTTTATAAGTTTTTATAAGCTCTCATAAAGCACGGGCGTCAAAAAAGCGTCAAGCAACATTTTTAACCTATTATTATAATAACCCACAAATCCTCGAAAGTACAGTGTTTATACAGATTTACATCGTTTCACACCCTGTTGTCTGCTAACACAATTCTACTATTTTTTATTATTTACGGGGCTGTTATGTATTGACAAAGGGCGACGGGATACTATATAATAGACAGCGTCCCTGTGGAAGACTGTTGTTTTCGGGGACAGGCAATGTTTATATTCCCTGAAAATGGCGGTATAGCTCAGTTGGCTAGAGCATGCGGTTCATACCCGCAGTGTCGTTGGTTCGACTCCGACTACCGCTACCACTTTTTCCGCTTCCGGGCGGGGAAAGCAGCGCTCCCAACAGGGAGCGCAAAAGCGGCCCGATGGTCAAGCGGCTAAGACACCGCCCTTTCACGGCGGTAACACGGGTTCGATTCCCGTTCGGGTCACCACCACGCAGCTTCGCTGCGTATACGGGCGTGTAGCTCAGCTGGTTAGAGCGCTTGCTTCACACGCAAGAGGTCAGGGATTCGAGTTCCTTCACGCCCACCATGAAAAACCGCATGAGTGCTGGATTTTCCAGTGTCCATGCGGTTTTTTGCTGCCTCGAAAGTGGAATTGTAAAAAAGCGGGGGGATATAAAGGCGCAAATCATTGTGCAAGAGTGGACAAAATAAGGAGCGGCCCCGGCGCAATCCGCCGGAGCCGCTTTTTACAGACCAGAGTAAATCAGGAGATGGCTACGCCGCCGCTGGCATACCCTGCCACGGTATTGACCAAAGTCAAACCGGTGGCGGTGGCTGTAAAGACCATCATCAGACGGGTACCCGCGGTCACAGCGATATTCAGGCCGGTCAGCACACCGGAACTGATGTCGCCCACCGATATCACACCGGTCAATGCCGGCGCCAGGGTCACGGTACTCCCGGGGACCAGGGTCATCGTATTATCGGGAGTAGCCGACGAATAGAGGGAGGCGGTAATAGTGATGGTGGAACCCACCAGCGACAGCGCCGCCGTCGTGCTGAAATAGGCCGCGATGCTCGTGATGGTTCCGGCGCGGGGAACCGAGAAGGCGAAGTTGGTCAGGGTTCCCGCCGGGTTGGTCAGGTTAATGGTATTCCCGACAATGGAAACGCCGGGCGCCGAACTGCCAAAGCCTACGAAACCGGGGGTGCCTACCAATCCGCCGGCAACGGTGGTCAGCGATACCGGAATTCCCGAAGCAAAGGGGATAATCGCGCTGGAACCGGCGATACCGGTCGCACCTGTGGCCCCGGTAGCGCCGGTGGCCCCGACGGTCCCCGCAGCGCCTGTAGCCCCGGTGGGACCTGTAGCCCCGGTGGGACCCGTCGCCCCGTTGGCACCGGTAGCACCCGTCGCTCCAGTGGGCCCTGTGACGCCTGTCGCGCCGTTGGCCCCGGTAGCTCCGGTGATCCCAGTGGGGCCCGTCGCCCCGTCTGCACCTGTCGCACCCGTCGCCCCGGTGGGGCCGGTTACACCATTGGCGCCTGTTGCACCGGTGGCTCCAGTGGGTCCGGTAGCACCGGTCGCGCCGTTGGGCCCGGTAGCGCCCGTGGCTCCGGTGGGACCGTCCGCGCCGTCAGCACCGGTCGCTCCGGTGGAGCCGGTGGGCCCGGTCGCGCCGAATCCCGTTGCGCCGGTAGCACCGGTGGGGCCGGTTACGCCGGTCGCGCCGGCAGGGCCGGTATTACCAGTGGCCCCGGTAGCTCCCGCCACACCGTTGGCGCCGGTGGCCCCAGTGGGGCCGGTAGGCCCGACGCTCCCATTGGCTCCGGTGGGGCCGGTGGGCCCGATTGCCCCGGTAGCACCGGTGGCACCGTTAGCGCCGGTGGCCCCGGTGGGTCCCGTAGGACCGGTGGCGCCGGCGGACCCCGTGGGGCCGGTACGTCCGGTAGGGCCGCCCGCAGGGCCGGTGGGCCCGGTAGCACCGGTCGCGCCCGTGATACCCATACCGGTAGCACCCGTCGCGCCGGTATTACCGGTGGCGCCGGTTGCTCCCGTGGCTCCTGTGGCTCCGGCAGGACCGGGAACTCCCGCGGGACCCATCGGACCACGCGGTCCGGTAGGCCCGGTGGGCCCGGGTATCATGACCGGGGTGGGAGGCGTGTAACAATATACACGATCCTGCTCCGATCCGTTTTGATTACAGCTCATGAAATAACCTCCTATTCTGTAAGGAGATATCCCGAAGGAGCTTTTCCACAGTCGAATGCTGCATGCGGAGAATCGGATGGAACGCATTCTTCGGGGACAATCCCCCATCGCAGTATATTCCGCTGTGGGCCGGAGGTTACAAAGACGGGTTAAGTATTTCCCGCCTGTCCCATACGGGGATTGCGGGCTTTACAGCCCCTGTTTATTTGATAATCAGTTTATCGGGATCATCCGAGCCGCGCCGGATGTCGTGGAAATGCTGAGCGGCCACACGCACCAACTGGCAGACCATGGCCTGTTCCTCCGCCGTCATGCCGTCCATTTCCAGCGTGACCATATCGGTATAGCGGCCGGCACAGGGCACCTCCGCCCGGCGGTCCAGATGAGGGTCCAGCAGCAGGCTGGCCGGTATTTCAAAGGCGTCGGCAAAGCTGTCCAGTATGTTGAGTCGCGGGATAACCAGACCCCGTTCCACCTTGCTGACCTCGTTGACGCTGACGTTGGCCTTTTCCGCCAGCTGTTCCTGGGTCCATCCTCTTTTTTTGCGCAGATAGTGGGTATTGTGACTGAAAAACCAGTTGGAACGATTCATTTCGATCCCTCCTGGTTTCTAAATTAGAGCATTTTCCCCTTTCCAGCCATAAACAACTGGTCACTTACTTAACGACTTGTGGTGACATATCACAAATTTCGGAAACTTTTGAGGGGATCACGGGGGCTGCCGGCAACCGGACCCACCCTCCCTTGTCATTTCCCCCAAAACACGATATGATAAGGCCCACGGTAAAGGAGAGTGCGTCATGAAGATCGGACAGGTCTCTATTTTGGGAAAGGCGGCGCTGGCCCCGATGGCGGGGGTAGCGGACAGAGCGTTCCGTCGGTTGTGCGTGGAAAACGGAGCGTCCTATGTGGTGAGCGAGATGGTGAGCTGCAAGGGACTCTGTTTCGCGGATGAGAAGAGCGGGGAGCTTCTGCGCTTGGATGAGCAGGAGCATCCGGCGGCGGTTCAGCTGTTCGGCGACGACCCGGATAAAATGGCGCGGGCCGCGGAGCTGGCGATGGCGTATCACCCCGACGTTATCGACATCAATATGGGCTGCCCGGCGCCCAAAATTGCGGGAAATGGCTGTGGAAGCGCCCTGATGCGCCGGCCGGAGCTGTGCCGGGAGATCGTTGCCGCCGTGTGCAGTGCGGTCCCGGTCCCGGTGACAGCTAAAATCCGCAAAGGGTATTCCCGTGAGGAAGTGAACGCGGTGGAGGTGGCCCTGGCCTGTGAGTCGGGCGGAGCGGCAGCCGTGACCGTTCACGGCCGCACACGTGACCAGATGTATGGTCCGCCGGTGGACTGGGACATCATCCGGCAGGTCAAACGGGCGGTGCAGATTCCCGTCATCGGCAATGGTGACGTGGACAGCCCGCAGGCTGCGGCCGCCATGTACGAGCAGACCGGCTGCGACCTGGTGATGGTGGGGCGGGGTGCTCTGGGGGCCCCGTGGCTGTTTGCCCGGATCGAGGCCTATCTGAATCAGGGAACGCTGCTGCCCGACCCGCCCTTTTCCCGGCGCATGTCCCTGCTGCTTCGGCAGGCGGAGATGGCGGTTGCTTTCAAGGGCGAGCGGGTGGCCATGCGGGAGATGCGCAAGCACGCAGCCTGGTATGTGAGGGGACTGCGGGGTGCCGCGGCGCTGCGGGCCGCGGCGGGACAGCTGACCGCATGGGAAGACCTGACAGCCTTTTGCACCCAGGTAATCGCCGCAGCGGAGGCGGCCGGCGGGGAACGGTAAAACCGGAAGGGCAACCCTATTGATGAAAAGAACAGCCCTGTTCCGGAAGGGAAGAGGGCTGTTCTGTGTGTCTGTACAGATGAGCTTACAGGGGACCGGCGGTCAGGGTGTTCATCACCAGTACCAAGGTCAGGATGATGATAAAACCAGAACAGGATATGGACAGGGCGTTGCGGGTTTTCCGCCGGGTAATGCCGCGGGTAGTGGCCCCGATCAGGAGACAGGAGACCAGACCGCTTGTCATATCGAGGGCAGCGCGCACCTCCGCCGCCGTGAAGGGCAGGGCGGGCGATACGGTCCGGGCGATCACGCCGCTGAAGATGTGAACGAAAGGGGTAATCACCAGAGGCAGTATGGCGAGGGCGTACGCTTTTTGCCCCGCCCGCATAAACACGAGGGCCATAGCCAGCAGCACGATGACGATCGCCCAGCAGGCAAACAGCATCCCGGCGCTGGTGTTGATGGTGTGGACGTCAGGGGCCCCGGTCAGTAATAGCAACGAGGGCATGGGCGGCACCGCCTTTCCGCTGTCGATAGGTAAGAATTGTCAGTGACCAGTATAGTATACCCGGCAGGGGATGTCAAGAAACGTACCCTGTCGGAATAAGGGAAAAACGCCTTTACAGCATCTCAAAACCGCCCATAAGCACCGGCAGCTTGAGGATATCCAGCTCCCGCTCCAGCAGCACACCCTCCCGCTTCGGATAGTCGAACCCGTAGCTGGCCTTGATACATTGGGAGATGAACTGCACGCCCCGGTCGATGGCGGCGGGCAGGCTGTCCCCCTGCAGCAGGCTGCCGATGACCACGCTGGTGAAGGTGTCGCCGGTACCGGGATAGGCAGCGGGAATATAGCGGCATCCCACCTTCCAGAACACATGGCCGGGACGGTCATAGGCGATGACATTGGTATCCAGGCTTGTTTCCCGGCCCGGAACCCGGGTACCGGGAACGCTGGTGATGATGACGGTATCGGGGCCCATGCCGGACAGGCGCAGCAGCCACTCCTTTATTTCCCCGTCACTGATCTGTTCCCGGTAGGGCTCATTCAGCAGCAAAGCGGCTTCGGTGAAGTTGGGGGTGATGATATCCGCCTTGCCGATCAGACGGCGCATTTCGCCCACGATGGCGGGGTTCATGGTACTGTACAGGCTGCCGTTGTCCCCCATGACGGGGTCCACCACCGTCAGGTTGTCCGGGGAACCGAAATGGTCGATGAAACCACCCACGATCTCGATCTGCCGTTCCGAACCGAGAAAACCGGAGTACAGGCAGTCGAAGGTCAGGCCCAGACGCTTCCAGTGGTCGATGTATTCCTCCATGGTGTCGGTCAGGTCGACAAAGCTGTAATGGTCGAAGCCGCCGGTGTGGTTGGACAGGATGGCGGTGGGGAGAGGGCAGACCTGTACCCCCATACTGGACAGGGTGGGGATGATGGCGGTCAGTGACGCCCTTCCGAATCCGGAAAGGTCATGGATGGCAGCCACCCGTTTGATACGATGCTCCATGATGCGGTACCTCCTTATTGGGGACGATGGCGGTAGGTGACGTATCCTTTATACCGCACCGTTTCCACCCCGGGATCCTCCTCCAGCCGGGTGAGGAGCGGAACGGGGTCGGCCTGACGCGCCTCCAGGAAACCGGCGATTTCATACTGGTTCATGGGATGGCGGCGGATGATGCCGAGAACCGCCTCGTAATCGTCCGTCACCTCGCTGTGGAAGGCACCGGTGGTCAGGGCGTCGATCGAGACACCGCCCAGTTCCTGAGCGAACCGGGCCAGCCTATCGGGTGAGACGGGGCGTACCGACGGTTCCGCCGGCGGCCGTACCGGGGTATTGATGTACAGACGGTCGTGGCGGATATCCTTCAGCAGGCCCTGATAGAGGGGAATCGCCTCTTCACGGTCGTTCAGGCTCTCCACCAGCATGATCTCCAGCCAGAGCTGGCCGGTATAGAGGCGGGAAAAGCGGCCCAGTGCTGCGGTGATCTCCTGAAAATCCAGACGGCCGTAAGGACGGTCCACCCGGCGGAAGGAGTCCTCGTCAAAGCCATCCAGGGAGGGCAGCACGATGTCCGCCAGCAGCAGCTCTTCCGCCACAGCGGGATCGGTCAGCAGGGCGGAGTTGGTGATGACGGCCAGCGGTTTATCGGTACGTTCCTGCAACGCAGCCAGCAGATCTCCCAGACCGGCATACAGGGTGGGCTCGCCCTCACCCACCACCGTGACCACGTCGAACCGGTCGGCCGCCCCCTCCTCCTGACGCAGCCAACGATCGAATTCCTCCGTAATCTCCTCCACCGGGTAGAACAGGGAGCGGGTGTTGGTCATATGAACGGTGCGCCCCAGCTGACAGTAAACACAGGAGTAATTGCAGGTTTTATCGGGCAGGGGGCTGATGCCCAGCGAACGGCCCAGCCGCCTGGAGGGCACCGGCCCAAAAATATGACGATAGGATTCCATGCTGGTTCAACCTTCTTCTTTCAGTATACCCATACGCGGTATCATGGTATGTGACGGAGGGTAGGCGCCGCCTGCAATGGATCAAATCCAAACCAGTATTGCGGCGCCCTCGAAAATCTCCGGGGGGAGATTTTCCGTAAAGACGTCTGGTCTGTCACCCGTAAGGGGATTCTTCCAGTCCCCAGGCCGCCGTTTCGGCGCTCTGGGGACATTATAGCACGAATTTTCGTGATTCCAAACAGGCCGGCGCATTTTTCGTAAAGAGGAGCAGCCCGCCGGTAAAACGGCGGGCTGCTCTTTTATAGGAATGAACCTCTAACTTGCTGAATAAAAGGGGCGTGCTTACAGATGCATGAACAGGGTGACGATACGGATGATAAACAGGGCCGCCACTACATACATCACCGGATGGATATCGCGGATTTTGCCGGTCACCAGCTTGATGATGAACCAGGTCAGGATGCCGAACATGATGCCGTTGGCGATGGAATAGGTAAAGGGCATCATGATGATCGCCACGAAAGCGCCCAGCACATCGGCCATATCACCCTCGAATTTTACCTTGAGGATGGAGGACATCATCAGCAGGCCCACGAAAATCAGGGCCGGCGCAGTAGCGAAGCTGGGGATGGCCAGGAAGATGGGGGACAGGAACAGGGCGACGATAAAGAGAACCGCCGTCGTGATCGCTGTCAGACCGGTACGGCCGCCTTCGGCCACACCGGCGCTGCTCTCCACATAGCTGGTGACGGTGGAGGTACCCAGGCAGGCGCCCGCCACGGTGCCGATCGCGTCGGACATCAGCGCACGGCCGACCTTCGGCAGTTTGCCGTCTTCATCCAGCAGATTGCCCTTGTTTGCCACGCCGATCAGGGTACCCACCGTATCGAACAGGTCCACGAACAGGAAGGAGAATACGATGACGGCAAAGCCGAACACATCCTTCATGACGTAGCCGAAATCAAACTTGAAGAAGGTGGGGGCGATGGACGGGGGCAGCAGGTCCTTCGCGCTGTTGAAGGCGGGGATCAGAGAGTTGGCGCCCAGCTCCGGATTGACCACATACCAGCCGCACAGCTGGGCCACAATGCCCAGAATCCAGGTGCCGAGGATGCCCCACAGGATAGCGCCCTTGATCTTGAAGTGATGCATGACGCCAATGGCCAGCAGGCCCACGAAGGCCAGTACGAACTGCGGGGTGGAGATGTCGCCCAGCGCTACCAGGGTGGAAGCGTCGGCCCCTACGATGCCGGCGCCCTTCAGGCCCACGATGGCGATGAATAAGCCGATACCGGCCGTTATGCCGTATTTCAGATTGCTGGGGATGGTGTTAACCAATGTCTCACGGAATTTGAAGGCCGACAGGATGATGAAGATCACGCCCTCCACCAATACCGCGGTCAGGGCGATCCGCCACGGCTCGGCCTCGCCGGCCAGGTCTTTCAGGCAGACCGTGAAGGCGAAATAGGCGTTGAGTCCCATACCCGAGGCCAGCGCCACCGGATAGTTGGCCAGCAGTCCCATCACCACGGTGGCCAGGGCAGCGGCCAGGGCGGTGGCGGTGAAAACCGCACCCTTGTCCATACCCGCCACGCTCAGCATGTCGGGGTTCACGGCCAGGATGTAGGCCATGGTCAGGAAGGTGGTGATACCGGCCATGATTTCCGTTTTCACGGTGGTACCATGTTCCTTCAGCTTGAACAGTCTTTCCATGCTTTTCCTCCTCTAACGATTCATTGACAGCCGTTACCTGCCGTTTTTGCAGCACAACGGCTGAAATACGTTCTTAGTATAATCGGGCAGACACAAAAAAGCAACAATTCCGACAATATTTGTTCATGAAAAGTTTACCGAAGCACGAAAATTGAGGATTGACTTCCCGATACCATCCGTCTATACTAAATAAGTTTGTGCCATGGGGATCAATGCGGATGACGACAAGGTAAGTTGCGGATAAGGAGAGATTATGATGGAATCAAGAACGACCCTGAGCCGGCCCGACGTGATGATCATCGGTGCGGGACCCGCCGGCATCTTTACCGCGCTGGAGCTGAAAACCATAGCGCCCGAGCTGGAAATCCTGATGGTGGACGAGGGTCGGGACATCGACCGGCGGGCCTGCCCTGCCCGCAAGACTGGGACCTGTGTCAACTGTAATCCCTGCAATATTATGAGCGGATGGGCGGGAGCGGGCGCCTTTTCCGATGGCAAACTCTCCCTGTCCGAAGAGGTGGGGGGCAATATCACCGAATATATGTCCCATGAGCAGGCGCAGGAGCTGATTCAGTATGCCGACAGTGTCTATACCCGCTTTGGTGCGCCTGACCTGGTGCACGGCCTGGACAATAAAAAGGTGGAAGAGATCGATTATGAGTGCAGCCGGCACAACATTCACCTGATC
The DNA here is from genome assembly GCA_022800315.1 of Clostridiales bacterium. Lineage (GTDB taxonomy): Bacteria > Bacillota > Clostridia > Oscillospirales > Acutalibacteraceae > Avimonas_A. The sequence continues at coordinate 5,417 of JAAWQC010000003.1, read as the reverse complement.
CGTTGCCCCGTGCGCCATATGGGAACCGAATACGGCTTTGAAACCCTGCGGGCCATGTACCGCTGGCTGGAGCGGCAGCCCGGCTTCCGTTTTCTGGAGCGGACACGGGCCGACCGCCTGGTCGTGAAGGACGGCCGTGCTGCCGGCGCGGTGCTGGTCGACCGGAAGGGTGATGAATTCACGGTGGAAGCGGGGACCGTTGTGGCGGCCCCCGGACGCGGCGGAGCCGAATGGTTGAGCCGGGTGGCGCGGGAATGCGGCATCGGCACCCGCAACAACGAGGTGGACATTGGGGTACGGGTGGAGGTACCCAATGCCGTGATGGATCACCTGACCAAATATCTGTACGAAGCGAAAATGGTGTATTACAGCGATACTTTTGAAAACCGGGTACGCACCTTCTGCATGAATCCGGGGGGGATCGTCAGCGAAGAGCATTACGACGGGGGCATCGCGGTGGTTAACGGCCACTCCTACGCTGATGAAAGCCGGCGGACCGGCAACACCAACTTCGCCATGCTGGTTTCCTCCCGTTTCACCGAGCCCTTCGACCGGCCCATCGAATACGGGCGCTATATCGCCCAGCTGGGCAACATGCTCACCGGCGGCGGCATCATGGTACAGCGGCTGGGCGATCTGCTCCAGGGGCGGCGCACCGACGCCGACCGGCTGAGCCGTTCCACCACGGTGCCCACCCTGAAGACCGCCGTGCCCGGCGATCTGTCCTTCGTGCTGCCACACCGGCACCTGACCAGCATCATCGAGGCGATGCGCGCGTTTGACAAGGTGGCGCCCGGCCTGTATTCCAAGAACACCCTGTTGTACGGGGTGGAGGTGAAATTCTATTCCTCCAAGGTGGCGGTGGACAACCGTTTCGAGACGGCGGTGGAGGGCCTGTACGCCATCGGCGACGGGGCGGGCATTACGCGCGGACTGATGCAGGCCAGCGTCACCGGCGTGGTGGTGGCCCGCAGCCTGGTGGAGAAAAAGAAAATAAAGGCGAATAATAGTTGATTTTTGCCATCGGTGGGTGTAGGATACGGGTAAGACATTCACAGGAACGGTATAGGAGGATGACAGATGAATATTACTTTCATTAAAAGAGGATTGGCAGTACTGGCGGCGGTCTGCCTGACGGCATCCCTCAGTGCCTGCGGCGCGCGGCCTGCCAAGGAGCCGTCGTCGACTGCAAAGAACAGCGGGAAATCCGCCTATGCCTTGCTGAAGGAAGCCGGCGAAAAGGAGAAGGGCGCAGTCAGTTACGATGCCGATTATACCATGAAAATCGAGATGGGCGACGGTGCCTCGTCTATAACCATGGGGGTCGAAGGCTCCATGAAGGTTAAAGGGCTGAAAAACGATCCGGAAATCCATACGGATATGGCGGTCAGCTTTTTCGGGCAGAAAATGTCTATGAGCACCTACTACGTGAACGGCACCTATTATGTCGACAGCAACGGTTCCAAGATGCGCACCTCCAAGCCGGTGGAAGAGGTCCTGAAGCAGTACGCGACCGGCGCTCAGAGCGACATTAAAGAAAGCGACATCCGGTCGTCCGGGGTCACCACCGAGAACGGGACTACCATTGTGTCGCTGACGGTGGACGGAAGCGCCCTGACCGATATGGTAGGTGGGGCGCTGGACAGTTCTTTAGGCTCGAACGCGGAAGGAATTGATTACGCCGCCTTGTTCACCTTTTCCGATGCGGAGATGGAAGTGCGCCTGGACGAAAAGGGAACGCTTCTTAACGACAAATTTACAATTGAGATGAAGGTGAATCCCGCCGCCCTGTCCGAACTGCCGGAGGAAAGCGCGGGGGCCGCCGCCATGTATGAGAATATGATAATTAAGGTGACGACGGAGATGACATACAATTCCATCGGCTTACCGGTTTCCATCGTGCCGCCGGCCGATCTGGACGCGTATACGGATTCCGACAGTCTGTCGCTGTGACCATGAGCAGGTTCATCAAACGGCTGCTGTCAGGCGCGGCGGCGCTGTGCCTGACGGCGGGCCTGACCGGCTGTGTGTCAAGGCTGCCTCAGGGGGGGACGAACAGCGACGCCGGAGGCTCGTCTTCCACGGCCGCCTCTGACGGAGAGACCGCTGGCACCGAAGCACCGGGTACGGATAAGGAATCCTTGGCCCGTTTTGTACGCAAGGCGGCGCAAAACAGCCCCGGCGCCATGGCGCTTAACGCGGAAGTGGATGTACAGGTGACGATGCGGGGTGACTGGGGAAGCGTTGGTTATCGGTATCAGGGGCCGCTCCTGACCGATTCCCGTGAAGGGATTAATCGTCTGTATGAATACCGGGAATACTCTTTCTGGACCGGGCAAGGGAGCCGGTATTCTTACCAAAACCAGTACGAAGACTATCTGTGCTACTACGACAGCTCCTGGATATATCAAAACAACAACGGGAAAAAAAGTAAAGAACCCTACCAATACGCCGGTTTTCTGACTCATCGGACGCAAACTGCCGCGCCGCTGGTAGTTCCCTCCCGTCTGGTAGTGTCCGCGGAGGCGGAAAGCGCGGGGGGAACCCATCGGATACGACTGCAGCTGAACCCACACGATCTGGGGGATACTCTGGGTTTTCTACGGGACGAGTATGGGGATAAGGGGGAACGCGCGGAGATCATTTCCCTTGAGCTGGAGGTGCTGATCGGCCCCGACGGCTGTTATCGGAGTCAGACACTGACCGTAAATGCCAACGGGCGTCAAACCTTCGGTGAATCGGCCGGTCTGGGTTCACAGGAGGATGTTTCGTATACGGCGATATATGCAGCTTCCTATGCTCCGCAGGATAAAGAGGTGGTTATTACACCGCCCGACAATCTGGATACCTATCGGATAGAAGATAGGGACGAGATATAGAGGCAAAATTCCTCTTGCATTTCTTTCCGATGCGCCCTATAATGTGGGGGATGGAGAATTTCTCCATCCCCATTTTATATGCTGTCTTCGGGGCGGGGTGCGACTCCCCACCGGCGGTGATGCGGCGGAACGAGAGTGCGTACCGCCGACAAGCCCGCGAACCGCGCTGCGCGCGGCCGACTCCGGTGTGAATCCGGGTGCCGACGGTAATTACTCGCAGGAGTAAAAGTCCGGATGAAAGAAGCGGCGCAAGGTCTTCTTTGCGTCTTTCACGCCCCGTACCTTTATCGGTACGGGGCGTTTCCTTTGGGCAGCGCGAAAGGAAGAAGCTCAATGAACACAGTCAAAAGCCCCAGCCGGAACCCCCTGGTGGTGACCATCGCTACCGCCATGCTCGGCGCCATCGCCTTTGTGCTGATGATGCTGGAATTTCCTCTACCTCTGTTCGTGCCGTATCTTAAAATGGATTTCGGTGATGTTCCCGCGGTACTGGGGGCCGTGCTGTTCGGCCCGTGGTGCGGCATCGCGGTGGAACTCATCAAAAACCTGCTGGAGATGCTGGTGCGCGGGCTGGGAACCCAGCTGGGGTTCGGCAACCTCCAGAATTTTCTGATCGGCTGTTCTTACATGCTGCCGCTGGCCCTGATTTTCCGACGGAGCGAGAAAAGGCACCAGTCGCAAAGGGCGGCGCTGGCGGTGGGCAGCGCCCTGGGGCTGGCGACCATGCTGGCGGTCGGCTTTTTCAGCAATCTGGTGGTGGCCCCCCTGTTCTTTGCAGTATTTCTCGGCCAGCCCCTGGGGCCCGGCGAAGCGATGGGATATGCTTTGATCACCTTCCCCTTCAACGCGATTAAGGCGGTCCTGATCACAGCGGTGGTCGTTCCTCTGCTGCTGCTGGGGCTCCGGCCCATCCGGCGCATGATGGAACGCCTGCAATAAAGAAAGAGAGGCTTACCAGATGGTAAGCCTCTCTTTCTTTATAAGATACGTCTGCGAAACGGCGGCTACACGAGGGCATTCTTTTTCCAAGAACCGCGAAAATAATGGGGGAGGAAGCAGGCAGCCCGTACACACCAGTCCAGCACCATAGCGGCCCAGACCCCCAGCACGCCCATGCCCAGATTCTGGCTGAAGAGATAGCTGAACACGACGCGAAAGACCCACATGGACACCAGGGAGACGATCAGCGGATACTTGACGTCGCCCGCGGCGCGGAAGGCTGCCGGCAGAGTAAAGGCGGGGGGCCAGGCGACGGCGGCGCAAAAGCCGTGGAACCACAGGATTTTACGAGTCTCCTCCGCCGTCTGCGGCGAAAGATTGTACAGCTGCAGTATCAGGGGCAGGATCACCAGTATCAGGGCGATGGTCAGCCAGGTGCTGATATAGAGAATCAAATGCAGTTTTTTAATATAATACTGCGCCTGCCGGTGGTCGCCGGCACCGATACAGCGGGACACCACGGTGGTGACCGCCAGGTTGATCGCCATGGCGGGCAGAATCTGGAAGGCCGCCACCGTATTGCCCACCGCGTTCGCCGTAATGGCATAGGTGCCAAAGGTGGAGACCAGTGACAGCACGATGATCTTGCCCAGCTGGAACATGCTGTTTTCCAATCCGCCTGGGACGCCGATGTACAGGATTTTCCGAATCATCCTGCCGTTAAACCGGTAGCGCAGGGTACGGGGAATGTGCAGGGGCAGGCTCTGCCTAAGCAGCAACAGCAGGATAAGGACAGCCGCCACGATACGGGAAACCAGGGTGGGGATAGCCACCCCCTCCACCCCCCGGCGGAACCCATAGATAAGGATGGCGTTGCCGGTGACATTGATCACGTTCATAATGAAAGAGACCGCCATGGATATCTTGGAATTGCCCATGGCCCGAAAAATGGCCGCTCCCGCATTGTACAGGGCAATAAAGGGAATGGAAGCCGAAGTGATCAGCAGATAGGTGTCCGCATGGGCCCGTACCTCGTCGGTGATCTGGCCGAACACCACCTGCAGGATAAAGGGGCGTACCGCGTACAGCAGCCCCATGATGACCAGGGAAGTGAAGGTGACGAACCAAACCAGCTGGTTGCTGGCCTCACACGCTTTTTCATTCTTTTTCTGGCCCATGTACTGGCCGGCGACCACTGCCCCGCCGGTGGCCAGCGCCGCAAAGACGTTGATCAGCAGGATCATTATGCTGTCCACCAGTGAAACCCCCGACACGGCGGATTCGCCGACGCTGGCCACCATGATGGAATCGGCCATGCCCACCAGCACCGCCAGCAGCTGCTCCACTATCAGGGGCAGGATCAAAGCGGTCAGCGCCCGGTTGGTAAACAGCGGTGTCTCAGGCCGATATCGTTTTTTCATTGTAGCGCCGCCGATGGTCATGGCTCTTTTCTCCTCGCTGAAATAACAGGTGTCTAGGCGATGGGTCACCGGGTTCAGGAAACGTATCCCGCAGATACAGCGTAAAGGAAGTGATATCGCAAGAATAAGGAAGAATTCTGAAGGAATTCTTCAGCACAGGTTCCAGAAAACGTATCCC
>JAAWQC010000071.1 GCA_022800315.1 Clostridiales bacterium | reverse complement strand
AAGAATTCCGAGGGAATTCTTCAGCACCGGTTCCCGAAAACGTATCGTGACCGGCGAGGAAGAGGAACCGATGAGGATACAAACACAGGGATAGGAAGAATTCCGAGGGAATTCTTCAGCACCGGTTCCCGAAAACGTATCGTGACCGGCGAGGGAGAGGAACCGATGAGGATACAAACACAGGGATAGGAAGAATTCCGAGGGAATTCTTCAGCACCGGTTCCCGAAAACGTATCGTGACCGGCGAGGGAAAGGAACCGGTGAGGGTTTAGTCGCCATAGCCCTGTGGGTTCTGAGACTGCCAGCGCCACGAATCACGGCACATGTCCACCACATCGTGGGCGGCCTTCCAGCCCAGCAGCCTTTCCGCCTTGGACGGGTCGGAGTAGCAGGTGGCGATGTCGCCGGCGCGGCGGGGCGCGATGGTATAAGGGACCTCTACCCCATTGGCGTCCTGGAAGGCTTTCACCAGATCCAGCACGCTGTAGCCGGTACCGGTGCCCAGGTTGAACACCTCCGCGCCCGTGTGCTTCAGGGCGAAATCCACCGCCTTGACGTGGCCCACGGCCAGGTCCACCACGTGGATATAGTCGCGCACGCCGGTGCCGTCGGGGGTGTCGTAATCGTCGCCGAATATGGACAGTCTGGGCAGGCGGCCGATGGCCACCTGGGAGATGTAGGGCATCAGGTTGTTGGGAATGCCATTGGGATCCTCGCCGATACGGCCGCTCTCATGGGCGCCGATGGGGTTGAAATACCGCAGCAGCACCACCGTCCAGTCGGGGTCGGACACGCACACATCCTTGAGGATTTCCTCGATGACGTATTTGGTGCGGCCGTAGGGGTTGGTCACCGCGCCGGTGGGCATATCCTCCTGAAGAGGGGAGGGGTTGTTCATGCCGTATACCGTGGCGGAGGAGCTGAAGACGATGCGCTTGCAGCCCATTTCGGCCATTACCTGGCACAGGGTCACCGTGCCGCCGACGTTGTTATCGTAGTATTCCAGCGGCTTCTGCACCGATTCCCCCACCGCCTTCAGGCCGGCGAAGTGGATGACGGCGTCGATCTTATGGGCGGCGAAGATGCGGCGCAGGCCGTCCGCGTCGCGGATGTCGCATTCGTAGAAGGGGAATTCCTTTCCTGCCAGCTCCTGCACACGGCGCAGGGCCTCCGGTTTCGCGTTATAGTAGTTGTCCAGTACCACGATGTCCTGGCCCGCTTTTAGCAGTTCGATGCAGGTGTGGCTGCCGATATATCCGCAGCCGCCGGTAATCAGTATTGCCATTTGGCATCCTCCTGACTATAATAGAGAAATATGGGCGGAAACGAAAGGGATTTTGAATATCCCTTTCACCTTCCATTATATCGGACAAATGTGTTTTGACAATGGACATTTGATGCAAGTATAAAAATTGACAAACACTTAACATTTCAGCCGATGGGCAGTCCCCCCTCTGGTCAGGCGCGTTTACACGCGATAGCGCCGCCGGGGAGGGAAGGGAAAGGATGGTAGCAAAAGATGCAGTCTGTCAATCAGGAGCCGACGCTGGTCATTATGGCCGCCGGTATGGGAAGCCGCTTCGGCGGCCTCAAGCAGCTGACCCCGGTGGGGCCCCGCGGGGAGTTCATCATTGATTATTCCATTTACGATGCGCTGGCGGCGGGATTTCGTAAGGTCGTGTTCGTAATCAAGCGGGAGATCGAGGCGGAATTCAGGGAGAAGATCGGAGCCCGCATCGCCCGCCACGCGCAGGTGGATTACGTGTTTCAGGAGCTGGACTGTCTGCCGGAGGGGATACCGGTGGTGCAGCGGGAGAAGCCCTGGGGCACCGGCCACGCGGTGATGTGCTGCCGCGGCACGGTGGACGGCCCCTTCGTGGTCATCAACGCCGACGATTATTACGGTGGGACGTGCTTCCGGCTGCTGTACGATTTTCTCACCGGCCCGCAGGACGGCGCCCGGCTCCATCTGGCCATGGCCGGGTACATACTGGAAAACACCCTGACCGAAAACGGTTCCGTCTCCCGCGGGGTGTGCACCACCGACAGCGAGCACTATCTGACCGATATCGTCGAGCGGGTGCGCATTGAAAAGCGGGCGGACGGCGCGGCCTTCACCGAGGACGAGGGGCGCACCTGGGAGCCCCTGCCCGCCGGGTGCACCGTTTCTATGAACTGCTGGGCCTTCCCTGCCGGGGCGCTGGAGAAATTCGAGAAGGTATTCCGCGGGTTTTATCACGACCCGTCCACCAACCCGCTGAAATCGGAATTCTACCTGCCCTTCGTGGTCGACCGCCTGGTGATCGCCGGCGAGGCTGACGTGCAGGTGCTGGAAACCCCCGACCGCTGGTACGGCATGACCTATCAGGAGGACCGGCAGAAGGTGATCGACGCCATACGGGCGATGACCGACGCGGGGAAATACCCCGACGGACTGTGGAAATAGGGACGGGCGGCGCGACATATTCCCTCAGGGGACGACATAGGTTTAGAGGGTCCCGCCCGGCTGCTCAGAGGGCGCCGGCGGCCTGATCTGCACATACCGTTTTTATATCTTGCATGGAAAGGTCGGATTCTGATGACCGACGCCCTGACGATGGCGAAACGCTTCGCCTTTGACAGAGAGCCCCTGTCCGTCGAGCCTTACGGCTGCGGGCATATTAACGAAACCTATCTGGTGAAACAGGCGGGCAGCCGGGCCATACTCCAGCGTATCAACAGGAAGGTGTTCCCCGATATCCCCGCCCTGATGGAAAACGTGGCGGGGGTCACGGCCTTCCTGCGCCGGGTGGTGTCGCGGGAGGGCGGCGATCCCGGACGGGAGTGCCTGCGCCTGATCCCCGCGCTGGACGGCGGTTCTTACGCCGTGGACAGCGAGGGGGAGTATTGGCGGGTATACGCCTTTGTGGAGCATACCGCCACCCTGCAGACCGCCGAAACGCCGGAACAGCTCCATTCCGCCGGCGTGGCCTTTGGGCGCTTTCAGCGCCGGCTGGACGGGTATCCGGCGGCCACCCTCCACGAGATCATCCCCCGTTTTCACGATACCGCTTCCCGGTACGAGGATTTCGAGCGGGCGGTGGCGGAGGACAGGATGGGCCGTGCCGCCTCAGCGGCGGAGGAGATCGCTTTCGTCCGCGCCCGGCGCGGCGAGGCGGGACGGCTGGTTTCCCTGTTGGAGCGGGGGGAGCTTCCCCTCCGGGTCACCCACAACGACACCAAATTGAACAACGTCCTGTTGGACGAAAAGACCTTTGCGCCCATGTGTGTGATTGATCTGGATACAGTCATGCCAGGGCTGTCCCTGTACGATTTCGGCGACAGCATCCGGTTTGGGGCCTCCACCGCGGCGGAGGATGAGACCGATCTGTCCCGGGTTTCCTGTGATCTCAACCTGTTTGAGAGCTATACCCGCGGGTTCCTTTCCGAATGCGGGGCACTGCTCACCGACGCGGAGCGGGAGCTGCTGCCCTTCGGCGCGAAGATGATGACCTATGAGTGCGGCATGCGCTTTTTGGCTGATTATCTGGCGGGGGATACCTATTTCCGCATCCACCGCCCCGCCCATAATCTCGACCGCTGCCGTACTCAGTTCAAACTGGTGGCCGATATGGAGGTAAAGACAGCCGAGATGAACGCCGCCGTCGCACGCAGCCTGTAAGCGTCGGGAAACCTGAGGCTCTGCCTCAGACTCCGTTTAAGGACCTTCTTTCAAGAAGGTCCTTAACAATCCTCAAGAACTCGCTATTTTAAAGAAGAGCCGGGTCGATGGC
>JAAWQC010000070.1 GCA_022800315.1 Clostridiales bacterium | reverse complement strand
GACAGCTTCATCATCCTGGACGAGGCCCAGAACACCACCCCCGAACAGATGAAGATGTTCCTGACCCGCCTCGGCTTCAACTCCCGCATGGTGGTCACCGGCGACATCACCCAGGTGGACCTGCCCGGTGAAAAGAAGAGCGGTCTCATGGAGGTCATGAAAATCCTGCGCGGCGTGGACGACGTCGCCATCCACACCTTCACCGGACGGGACGTGGTCCGGCACCAGCTGGTTCAGCGCATCATCAGCGCTTATGAAAAATATGAAGAAGGGAAACGGTACAGAAACCATGGAAAAAATCAGAGTACTCATCGAGAACAAACAAAAGACCGTTAAAATACCTACCGGCATCCGGCTCCTGATGCGCCGCTGCTGTCACGCGGTATTGGAGCTCGAGGGTTTTGAGGGATCGGCGGAGGTCGATATTTCCCTGGTGGACAACCAGCAGATCCGCGAGATCAACCGGGAACACCGGCAGATCGACACGGCCACCGACGTACTCAGCTTCCCTTTGGGTGAAAACGGCCAGTACGACGTCAATCCCGAGAGCGGCGCCCATATGCTGGGCGATATCGTGCTGTCCATCGAACGGGCGCAGGATCAGGCGGAGCAGTTCGGCCACTCCCTCCAGCGGGAGGTGGGGTACCTGACCGTCCATTCCATGCTCCATCTGCTGGGCTACGACCACGTGGACGGCGGGCTGGAAGCGGTGCGCATGCGGGAAAAGGAAGAAGCCGTCATGGCGTCGGTCGGCCTGCCCCGCGGCGAGAGCTACGTCCTCAAAATGGACGAGTAAGCCCCGCCTATGAAAGCGTTTTTGCGCAGTTTTGTGTATGCGGGACGGGGCGTCTGGTTCTGTATCCGCCACGAACGGAATTTCCGTTTTCATATGGTGGCAGCGATTTACGTGCTGTGCTTCGCCCCTCTGTTCTCCCTGACGCGGGGGGAATGGGCCGCCCTGCTGGCCACCATCGGCGTGGTATTCACCGCCGAGGCGGTGAATACCGCCATCGAGCAGACGGTGAACCGCATCTCGCCGGAGCGTCATCCCCAGGCGCGCGCCGCCAAGGACGCGGCCGCCGGCGCGGTGTTGCTGTGCTGCCTGCTGGCTGTCGGGGTGGCGGCCGCCCTTTTCTGGCAGCCGGAGGTATGGGCCGACATCCTGCGGGACTGGCAGACCGGGCTGTGGAAACCGGGCCTCCTGATCCTCTCCCTCCCCTTCGCCGTCTGGTTCATCGGCGGCCGGGAGGTCCCCTCCCCGCAGGAGGAGCCGGCGGATTCTCCCCGCGCCGATACGAAATAAACACGAGAAGGCCGCCCTTACCGGCGGCCTTTCTTCTCACAGAAAGGTCAGGTTCCATCTATGTCTGAAAATACCCGCTCCGCCTTCATCGCCATTGTGGGGCGCCCCAATGTGGGCAAGTCCTCCCTGCTCAACGCCATGATCGGCCGCAAGGTCGCCATCGTGTCGGACAAGCCCCAGACCACCCGCAACCGGATCACCGGCGTGCTCACCCGGCAGGAGACCCAGCTGGTCTTCCTAGACACGCCGGGGGCCCACCGCCCCCGGACCCGCCTGGGGGATTACATGGTCAAATCCATAGGGGAAGCCGTGTCCGGCGTGGATGCCGCCCTGCTGGTGGTGGAGCCTGGCCCCGCCCCCGGCCCGTCGGAAAAAGAGCTGGTCGAACAATTGAAAAAACACCGGCTGCCCGCCGTGCTGGTCATCAACAAGATCGATACCCTCGCCGACAAGGGAGCCCTGCTGGCCTGTATCGACCGCTGGCGGCAGGAATACGACTTTACCGCCATCCTGCCCGCCTCTGCCGTCACCGGTGAAGGGGTGGAGGAGGTCATCGCCGAGCTGTCAAAATTCGCCTTTGACAGCCCCCATTTCTTCCCCGATGACCAGATCAGCGATCAGCCCGAACGGGTGCTGGCCGCCGAACTGGTGCGGGAAAAGATGCTGCTCCTGCTGCGGCAGGAAATTCCCCACGGCATCGCCGTGGTCATCGAGAGCATGAAGGAGCGGGAGGGCGAGAACGGCACCATCCTCGACATCGACGCCTATATTTACTGCGAGCGGGACAGCCACAAGGGCATGGTCATCGGCAAACGGGGCGCCATGCTCAAGGAAATTGCCACCCTCGCCCGTCAGGAGATGGAGGAGCTGTTCGGCGTCAAGGTCAATCTCCAGTGCTGGGTAAAGGTCAAGGAGGACTGGCGCAACCGTCAGGGCCTGCTGGGCAGCTTCGGCTACCGGGACTGAACAGCGGCCGCCGTCTCTGCGCGACAGGCTGCTGATATTCCGCAGCCGGCTTACCTTTATTTTTTCTGTTTCCATTTATTTACGTAAGCGGTTTCCGCGAATGGACAAAACCTGTCCGTCAATGATAGCAATAGAGTACGCACGTATTTACATACAGGTTCGATAGACGGTCCGCCGCGCGGCCGTGACGGAACCTGTACATTGCTGTCAGGAGGGACCGCCGCCATGAATCACCAAGACATGTGGGACGCCTTTGCCAAAACCGGCCGGATCGAGGATTACTTACGCTACCGCGGGGTGGACATCTACACCGCCCGCATCGGGAACAGCGCACCTACGTCCTCCGCCCATTCGGCCACAGATGAGGAGAACGGTCATGCCGCAGACCACCGACGCCCTGATCATACGGGAATACAACAATATCGGTGAAGCCGACCGGTTCGTCGCCGCGCTGACCCGCGACCTGGGACTGATCCGCGCCTCCGCCCGGGGGGCTCGGAACATCAAGAGCCGCAACGCGGCGGCCACCCAGCTCCTCGCCTATTCCCGCCTGTCGCTGGTCAAAGGGCGGGACAAATACATAATTGATTCGGCCGCGCCCCTGAACGTATTTTTTGAGCTGCGGTCGGATATCACCCGCCTGGCGGTCGCCCAGTATTTCTGCGAACTGGCGGGGGTGCTCTCCCCGCGGGAGGAACCGGCGGAGGCCTATCTGCGCCTGATGCTCAACGCCCTGTATTTCCTGGGCCGGGAGGACCAGCAGCCGGAGCGCATCAAAGCGGTGCTGGAGCTGCGGATGCTGACGCTGGCGGGGTACATGCCCGATCTGACCGCCTGCACCGGCTGCGGGCAGGGCACATGCGCCGGCGGCTTCTCTCTGCTGCCGAACGAAGGGGTGCTCGTCTGCCGTGACTGTCAGCGGACGGGACCTACGGGGGTGTTTCTCCCCGAGGGGATTCTGGCCGCTATGCGGCATATCGTGTACGCACCCTTCGAGAAATGCTTCGCCTTCCAGCTGGGCGAGGACAGCGCCCGCCAGCTGGCGGCGGTGTCCGAACGGTATCTGCTGGCCCAGCTGAACCGCGGGTTTAAAACGCTGGATTTTTATCATACACTGTAAACGGGCAGCTGTCTGAATATACCTGCAAAATGGCCGGAAGGTAATCCTTCCGGCCATTTTGCAGGTATATTGGTTAAGTATGCTTCAACCCTAACACATTTAATTATATTTATGCGCTCATGCCGCGCGGGCACCTCCTTTTCGTACCGCCGAAAAGGAGGCAAAAGGCGGCTCAGGGGGCGCGCCGGTTATCCTCATACGAATTATAGCGCGCCCCCTTGAGAATCCCCCGATAATCTCAAGAATAGCGCTTTATGCTGTGTAGAGCGATATAGGACATTTGTTTTTTCCATGTTTGACCAGCCAGGGTCCAGGGACTACGTCCCTGGTCGTGGTGGGGATGGGGTTTTAAGGGGAAACCCGTTCGAAAGGTTTCCCCTTAACGCGTCTTTCCCCCG
>JAAWQC010000026.1 GCA_022800315.1 Clostridiales bacterium | reverse complement strand
GATAGGCAGAGGGAACCGGTGCCGAAGAATGCCTTTTGCATTCTTCCTCTCATTGTTTATAGCATAACACACTCCCCGCTCCAGTGCAATTGCTTATACGACGGGATGAAAAAATAGTTTTCGGGGGTAGCGGCGGGAGCGTACGGACGCGGATACCGGGAAGAGCGGTCTTTTGAATTTGAGCGTTTTTTTCGATGATTTGTGCTATACTGTGGATGTTTGCGGACAGAGAGCGTGGAGGGCGACGGATATGCGTTGGAATCTGGCGGCGGAGTGTATTTCGTTTGTTTTTTGTACATCATCTGGTCCTATTCCCGGCGGGGAAATCCCCTGCCGTCGCTGAAAAACAGGACCTTTCAGGTCTGTTTTCTGACCATCTTCTGCGCCATGCTGCCGAATATCCTGTCCACCGCCATGCTGAACTGGGCCGCTTATGTTCCCGTACCGTTCACCTGGGTCGTGACCACAAAAGCTGCGCTGAAAAATCGGCCCACACGGCAAAAACTTTGCTGTGTGGGCCGATTTACGCTTTTATTCCGCCGGGAGGGCGACGGGAAGGCCGGCGGCCACCGTCTTTTCCTCCGCGAATCCGCTGACATTATAGAGAATCAGCAGATCGTCGATCCCCTCGTCGAACAGAGGGGCAATGGACTGCTTATAATACCGCAGGTCCACCAGCACGAGATGCTCGTAATGGGCGGTGAGGAAGGGAACGAGGGCGTTTGCATAAGAATCTTTGAGAAGGAGGAGGGTCCTGCCGTTTTTCGTATCGGTATTGATCCGGGTGAGAGGATGGTTGCCGCCGAGGAAATAGGCGTATTTGTCCTTCTGCTCCAGATAGGAGGCGTCATACAGGGAATCGAGGGCCGAGGCCGTTCCCTGCCCGGTGGTTTCCTGCCACGATACCGCGCTGGAGACGGCGGGGGTCGGGGTATACGTCTCGATGCGGTCGGGGGGGATGGTGTGGAGATTGGCTTTGGAATACAGGGTGCCGTAGAACTGGTCGGTGACGGTCTGTATTTGAAAGCTCTCCTTCGGTGCGGGGGCAAAGCCCATCCCGCCGGCGAAGGCGGTGTATCCGTAATACGCGCCCGCGGTGGTCCAGTGGTGGTCGGTGCGGTAGTAGAGACCCTCCTCCTTATGCTGGAGGAGGAGTCCAGTGGGGTCGATCAGGGCATCACCGGCGGCGGATTTCATCCGGTCGATCACGGCCCCTTCGTCCGCCACGGGGGCGAGAAGGGGCAATTTGTCCCGGTCGATGGCGGCGGCGGTGGGGACCAGCATGACCCGGCTGCGGGTATCCGGGGAGAGGTCCTTCACCCGACTGAGAAATTCCGCCACCGCTTCACAATTCGCGTCCACCCGGGATGGAGAAAAGGCGGTGGTTTTTTCAAAAAGAGTGTTGTCCTTGCCAAAATAGACCCGGCCGTTGTCCTTTTGCAGCAGGGCGAGCTGGGAGAGCGTCTTCATCCCGACCCAGCCGTCTCGGTTCCAAAACTGGTCGCTGGCATAGGTGTCGAAATCCTTGGTGAACCGGCCGGAAAAGAGGTTGTCGCTGGTGAAGGCCGGCATTTGCTGCAAATAACGGTTTTCCGTCTCGGAATAATCCCGCGAAGGGGTCAGCAGGTTGGCGCCGGTGGTAACCGCCAGTGCAGCGATAAAGGCGCCGGTCATCACCCAGCCCTTGATTTCCATAGGGATTGCCCTCCTTTCGGTTCAGAATCGGAAGTACAGGAAAGGGTTATAGGAGGCGTCCACCAGAAAGGCGACGCACACCGCGCCAAGCAGCAGTAGCGGCACGATTTCCACCGTGCCCGCCAGCGCCGGGCGGGGCCGCAGGGCCTTCTCCGCGCGGCGGTACAGCTTCATGGGAAGAGGGGTGGAGAAGAGGATGAGCAGCAGGAACAGGAGGGCGTTGGTGTACAGGGTATACAGGCCGGCCGAGTCCCACAGTCCCTGGCCGTAGCCGCCCACCAACGCCCGCAGGTAGCCAAGACCGCTGGACAGGGAATCGAAGGCGAAGATACACCAGCTGACCATGACGAGCAGCAGGGTGTACACATGGCCCACCCAGCGGGGGGCCTTATCGAGATAGCGGCGCAGTACGAATTTTTCCAGCGCCAGCCAGATACCGAAATAGAGACCCCACGCGACGAAGTTCCAGCTGGCACCGTGCCAGATGCCGGTCAGCATCCAGACTACCAGCAGGTTGAACAGCTGGCGGCCCTTTCCGCGGCGATTGCCGCCCAGCGGAATATACACGTATTCGCGGAACCAGGTGCTCAGCGAGATATGCCAGCGCCGCCAGAAATCGGTGATGCTCACCGCCATATAGGGGTAGTTAAAATTCTCAAGGAAATGGAAGCCGAACATACGGCCCAGCCCAATGGCCATATCCGAATATCCCGAAAAATCGAAGTAAATCTGAAAGGTGAAAGCTGCCAGGCCGGTCCAGGCGGTCAGGACGGGCAGGGTGCTGGCATCCTGTGCGGAGATGGCCGACCATACCATGCCGATGTTGTTGGCCAGCAGCACCTTTTTCCCCAGACCGGTCATAAACCGCCGGATACCGGAGGAGAAAAGATCGGCGGATTCCCGGCGGTGGCTCAGTTCCTCCGACACGGTGGACATGCGCACAATGGGGCCGGCGATCAGCTGGGGAAACAGGGAGACATAGGTGCCGAAGGCGATCACGCTCTTCTGCACCGGCACGTCGCCCCGATACAGGTCGATCAGATAGGACATGGCCTGGAAGGTATAGAAGGAGATGCCGATAGGCAGGGGCAGGTCCAGCGCCGGTATGCGGATACCCGGCACCTGGTTCAGGTTGTCGATGAGGAAATTGGCGTATTTAAAGAAGGCCAGCAGGGCCAGGTTGAGCACGACCGCGAGAATGAGCACCCGCTTGGCGCCCTTCTGATCCCCGCGGGTCAGACAGCGGTGCATCCAGATCCCCAGGCCGTAATCCATCAGGATGGAAACGATCATCAGGGTGATGTACACCGGTTCACCCCAGCCGTAAAACGCGAGGCTGAAGACCAGCAGCACGACGTTTTTGAACCGGCGTGGCACGATGAAATACACCGCCAGCACCGCCGGCAGAAAGTAAAACAGGAAGGTCAGGCTGCTGAATACCATGGAGGTTTACCATCCTTTATTCGTCGGTGTTATTCCGGCAGGATTTCGAAGCGGCGGACGCCCATGTAACCCGGGGCGATTTCGTATTTGTTGAAGACGACGACCACATGCCCCTGCTCGTTGATATAGAAGGGCTGGTCGGGTTCGATGGACTGGAACGCCAGCTCGTCGTGAAAGTAGAGATCGTCGGGATTGGCGGTCTCGTCGGCGGCGATGCCCGCGAGTACCGCCCGATTCACCTTCTCGATGTAGTCGCCGCCCAGCAGGTTGGAGAGGGTCAGTTCCCGCCCGGTTTCCATATCGATATTGTAGTAGTCGTATTCCGCATAGAAGCTGGCCTGGGTCTCACTCTGTGAGATAACGAAGGAAACCCGCTTGCCGTCGTTACAGGTTACCTGGTAATCGATATTGATGTCCATGGGGATGAACTCGTCCGCTTTTCCACCGGTGGCGAGAAAGGCATCGTAGAATTCTTTTGCCCGCGCTTTGGCGTCGTCGAGCTTTTCATTGACCTTATAGGCGATTTCATAATTGATGCGCTGTTCCAGTTCGGTGTTGCCGGTGTTCTCGAGGGCGGGCATATTCACCCGTACATAGCTTGCTTCGGTGGATTCCTCGAATCGCCATAAGGTGCACACCCGGGCCACCTGCCCCAATACCGGCAGATCGTACAGCCCCATAGCCAACGCGGGGGCGGAGTTGAGGGTGATGACGAACGCCAGGCACAGACAGGCGGCGATACTGGCCGCGATGCGCCCTCCGTGATGGGACGGCTTATGGGTGCGCAGGCGGCTGAGACGGACGGCGTCCTTTACCACCTCGTCCAGATCCGGCGGCGGCGCGATGGCCGTATACGCCAGGCGGGCTTCTTTCAGCTGTTCCATGTCGGTGATTCCCCCTTTTCCGCCACCGCTTCCTCCGTCATATCCAGCCGCAGCTCTTTGAGCGCCTTATACAGACGGGTCTTGACCGTGTTCAGGTTGGTTCCTGTGATGCGGGCGATGTCCTGCAGGGACATATCCTCAAAATACCGAAGGGCCACCACGGTACGCAGCCGCGGCTTCAGCCGTCCTACTGCGCTGTAGATATCCAGCCGGCCCGCGATGTCCCCGTCGTCGGCAAAATCCTCGGGCAGCTCCTCCAGGGGGAGGTAACGCTTGTTTTTTCTCAGATAGGTCAGCCCTTCGTTGACCAGTATGCGGTAAAACCAGGTCTGCAGATGGGCGGCGTCCTTCAGGGTATGGATGTGGGTCAGAGCTTGGACGATGGCGTTTTGTACCACATCCAGCGCCGCGTCCCGGTCTTTGACATAGGTGTACGCCAGACGGTAGAAACTGTCCTGGTGTTCTTCAATATAGATTTCCAGTTCCCGCACGGATACACGTCCCTTCGCCCCCGTTTTGACGGCGGCCCAGCACTTTCTGACGTCAGGCCAGAAGGTCCTTGATCGCCTGACGCGCCTGCTCCGGCTGGTCGCAGACGCACATCAGCACGTACCGGCCAGATGCTTCCACCACCGGGTCGTTCAGCTTGGTGAGCTCGGCAGGGACGTAGTCCTTGAAGCTTTCCTTCTGGTCGGCGATGCGCTGATCGACCGCTGCCTTCACCTTTTTGGCGGCGGCCTCGTCGGTGGCTTCGATGACGGCGATTTCCTCCGCCGTAGCGCCCGAGCTGACATAGACCGCTTTTGATTTGAGGTCGCCCGCGTCGATACTGTACGTCCTGTCGAAGCTGGCGTCGGGCAGAGCGGTCATGGTATCCTGAAAGGTGACGGCGCTCTTGATTTTATCGGCCGCCTCCTCTACGTTCAGGTTGGTTTCCGTTTTTCCGCAGCCGGAGAGCAGCAGCACCGGCAGGCAGAGCAGTGAGCAGGCGAGGACAGCCCAGGTTCTCTTTTTCATCACGATATTCTTCCCTTTCTATATGGCAATCTACCGATTTTACGGATTGGCCTTGAGGTAATTGAGCCATTTGAGGCAATAGGACTTATTCAGATGGATGCCGTCGGTGGTGGCCTCAGCCGGCAGCGCACCGTCGTCCAGACCCACGCTTTCGTTGACCGCGAGATAGCGGACCCCTTTATCCGCCGCCAGCTTTTGGAGCAGCTCGTTATAATGATTCACCTTGGGGTTGTTGAAGATAGCGTCGCTGTCCGATTTTTCCTTGGTCACCGGCAATACCGACTGGATGTAGATGGTGGCCTCCGGTGCCAGTTCTTTTACCTTATCGATCAGCTGGCCGTATTTTTCCACATATACCGATTCGTATGACCAGCCCAGCTCGTTGAGCCCCAGCATGATATACACCTTTTTATAAGAGGTGCCTTCCATGGCGGCGGGAATGGTGACCTTGTCCTCCCCCTTCTTGATGACGGCCTTGGAAAAGAACTGCTCCACCGTCAAGCCCTTGGAGGTATAGAAGGCAGCGTTTTCCAGCCCTGTATACAGCATCAGGCCTTCGGTGCGGGAATCGCCGATGAAGGCCGTATCATTGAAAAACTCATTGGAAACGTCCGCCCCCGGCGAAGTGGTGGTCTCGGTTGGAGCGGGAGGCTGTGTGGTCGTGGGGGCCTGAGTGGAAGCCGTCGTGGTCTCGGGCGGGGAGGAGGTGGTGGTAACCGGTGTGCTGGGGGTGTCCGCCGGGGCTTGGGACGGCTGCAGTACAACCACCAGCGTCACGATTACGGCGGTCACAATCACCGCGGCGATAACGGTCAGGGCGATCAGGCGGTTTCGCCTTTGCCGCCGCCGCCGTTTTTCTCTGAGCATGCGGTTAATGCGGAAATCGTCCATACCGCCACCGTCCTTCCTTTATCCGGCTCACCGGAGCATCTGATAGTTAGATGCTCACGGGAAGCAAAAAGTTTGTCTTTTGAAAGATTTTCCGTAATTTCCTGGAGAAAAGAACGTATGTTTGACACTCGGCCTCTCCCATGTTACAATGACGGCATTGAGAACGACAGGAGGCGGTGCCGTGGCCAATTTAGTGCTGCGCGAAGCGATGACCCTGGAGGACAAGCTGCGCGACATGGGGGAGAGCACCCGATACGACGTAGCTGACGGAGATGGGGATACCGACAATGAAATCGCTGAACTGCGCCACCTGCGGGCGCCGCGCCCTCCCGCCAAACAGCCCAAGGTGTTCGTTTCCAACGACTGCACCTTCAACTGTTCCTATTGCGGCTGCCGCTGCAGCCGGTCGAAGCCGCGCTATACCAACTCGCCTGAGGAAATGGCGCAGATTTCCCTGCGCACCGCTCTCGACCACCCCCATCACGGGGTATTCATCACTTCGGCTGTCTGCCGCAACGCCGATTATACCGAGGAATTGATTGTGGAAACCATGCGGCTGATGCGGGAGAAATACCATTATACCGGTTATATCCACGCCAAGATCATGCCCGGTGCGGATCCGCTGCTGATCGAACGGGCCGGCTGGCTGGCCGACCGTCTCAGCGTCAATATTGAGCTGCCCCACAGCGAGGGATACCACCTCATCGCCAAACAGAAAAACCGCGCCAATATTCTGAATCCCATGGGGGACATCAGCCGGCTGATCCGGGAGCGGCAGGGGGAACACAACGATAAGGGACGCCCCTTCGCCCGGGCAGGGCAGACGACCCAGCTGATCGTCGGCGCTATGGGGGAAGACGACCGCACCTCGTTGAGGCTGGCGGAGGCCCTGTACAAAAAGTATCGGCTGCGGCGGGTATATTATTCCGCCTTCGGCGCGGGGGAGGAGCCGTTTGATTTTCTGCCCGCCAGCTCCACGCCCAAATGGCGTTCCCGTCGGATGTATCAGGCCGACCGTCTCCTGCAGCTGTACCATTTCTCCATGGAGGAGCTGACGCCGGAGGAGGAGCCCGACCTGCAGAGGGACCTGGATCCCAAATCCGCCTGGGCGCTGCGCCACCGGGAGCTGTTCCCGGTGGAGGTCAACCGCGCCGACTTCGAAACGCTCATCCGTGTGCCCGGCCTGGGAATCACCTCCGCGCGGCGGATTATACACGGGCGCCGTATCCATGCCCTGACCCCCGAACTGCTCCGCCAGCTGCACATCCCGCTGTCACGGGCACAATACTTCATCACCTGCGGCGGCCGGTATCTGGGCGGGAACCTGCTGGATTCGCTGTGCCTGCGGCAGCAGGTAGCAGACCGGTCGATGCAGACGAGCCTGTACGATGAATTTCCCACCGCCGGTCTGTCTCTGGGGGCCTGAAGTGCCGTGGCAGCCGTTCGGTCCCCAGGCTTGTCCGTCCGCGACAGGAGCAGTATACCAGCTGTTTGTATCCAAATTGTTTGCAAAGGCCAATCCGCGTACGGACACGCACGATGAGGACCCTTCCATGATAGTCGATATCGCCGGTCCCGTCAATGCCGCATAGGGTCGATTCCGGTCGATGATTCCTGTCGAAATACAAAAAACATTCCAGCAAAAGCACCCTCCCCACAGCTGTCGGGAGGGTGCTTTTCTGAAACGATAGCGGCTATGAGATGCGACGGTCCTCTCCTGATTGTAAAGGAAGAAACCAGAATACAAAAAGAATTGACAGGGACCGGGGGGAGGGCGCAGGGTGTGATCAGGATTTATCGCCGGAGCGGGAGATCAGCGCCACGATAAAGCCGAAGAAGATCGCCGCGGCGATCCCGCCGGCCGCGCCGGTGATGCCTCCGGTGAGAGCGCCCAGCAGACCGTGCTCCCGCACACCTTCCTCCACCCCTTTGGCCAGCGTGTAGCCAAAGCCGGTCAGCGGTACAGTTGCGCCGGAGCCGGCGAATTTGACCAGCGGCTCATATAAGCCGAAAGCGGTCAGCACGACGCCCACCGTGACAAACAGCACCAGTATCCGTGCCGGAGTCATGGACGTATAATCGATCAGCAGCTGGCCCAGAACGCAGATCAGGCCGCCGACCAGGAACGCTTTGAGTATCATCAACCAATCCACAAATACCACCTCGCGGCTATTTTTAACCGGAACCGCCGGTTTATACATTCTCATGCCGTCTTGGCGAAACATTTTCCTAAGGCTTTACGCCTGTATCCGCGGATTTCCGTTTTCAACAGGAAAATCGTTGCATTTCGTCCGCTGTTGCGGTACGATTTTACCGAAACCGGCAGAAATTTGCCGAAAACATGTATATTCATTTCTTGTTATTACCATACGTATAGATAGTGTGTGGTTTTTTAGAAAAGAGGGACGTTTTCATGCCAGGCGGAATCGCCGCTGCCCGCGGAAAAAGGCGGAAACGGCTGATGAATTACACGGGGGTGTACTAAGGGTTAAGAAAGAAGGAGTGCGGCAGTATGGCACAGCGTATCAAGACACAGACCGTCCGGCGGACCAGGGGATATTCGTCCCCGCAGTCCCGCGACGAGGGGAATCCCCGTTCGTTTGCCCATGGACTGAACGGCTACAAGCTGGTGTGGATTTTTATCATCGGCTGTCTGATCGGTTTTGTGGTGGAAACCATCTGGTGTTATGTCCAATACGGACACTTTGAAAGCCGGAAGGGGCTGATTTACGGGCCGTTCAGCCCGGTATACGGCTTTGGCGGCATTGTGCTGACCCTGGCACTTTATAAACTGCGGGGCCGCAACGGTTTCGTGGTATTTCTCATCAGCGGCGTGATCGGCGCGGCGTTTGAATTCGTGTGTTCCTGGTTTCAGGAGATGGTGTTCGGCACCATCTCCTGGGAGTACAGCGACACCCCCCTCAATCTGGGGGGACGCACCAACTTTCAGTACGCCGTTTTCTGGGGACTGCTGGGCATGATTTTTATCAAGCACACCTATCCCTTCCTCAGCCGGTGGATCGAACGGATTCCCAATCGGCTGGGTAAAATCCTGACCTGGGTCTTCATCGTCTTCATGATTTTCAATATGCTCATATCCGGGCTGGCGGTGCGGAGGTGGACCAACCGTTCACTGGGACAGCCTCCCGCCAACGCGGTCAGCGCCCTGCTTGACCGCCTGTATCCCGATGAATTTATGCGTATCATCTACCCCAACATGTCGGTGGTGGACGAAGGAGCCGGCGATCCGTCCGGTACATAATCGGCGGCGGATAACCGACTGACGGAGGGAGGGACGACCGATGCCGCCCGCAATGGACAACAGCATACGCGCCCTGAAAGGGGTGGGGGATCGCCGTGCCGCGCTGTTTGAGAAATGGGGCATTTCCACGGTAGGGGACCTTTTGCGCCTGTATCCGCGGGATTACGAGGACTGGAGCCATCCGCTGACGGTGGGGGAGGCCCCCTTCGGCGAGCCCTGCTGTATCCGCGCCACAGCGCTGCGCGCCCCGGCGGAGCGCCGCATCCGGCGGGGGCTCATCCTGTATAAATTCGAAGCGGGAGACGCCGGTGCCCGGATGACCGTCACCCTTTTCAACAGTAAGTACGCCGCCGACCGGGTGAAGGCGGGAGAGACCTATCTGTTCTATGGCGTGGTAGGCGGCGGTTTTACCCACCGGGAGATGTCCTCCCCAAAAATCGAGCCGGAAGAGGGGGAAGCGCGCATCCATCCTCTCTACCGCAGCACCGAAGGGCTGACCTCCCGTGTGATCGAAAACTGCGTCGCCCGCGGGCTGGAAGGGATGGAGCGGGAAGGACTGCCGGACCCGCTCCCGGAACCCCTGCGCCGGCAGGAGGGGCTGTGCAGCCTGACTGAGGCGCTGCGGAGCATTCACTTTCCCGCCGATCAGCCAGCTCTGGAGCGGGCGAGATATCGGCTCATATTTGAGGAGCTGCTGGTGCTCCAGCTGGGACTGCTGCGGCTGAAAAGCCGCAGCAGGGCGGCATCCGGCGTCCGCATACTGCAGGACTATACCCCCGATTTTACCGCCCGGCTGCCGTTCATCCTCACCGGCGCGCAGGCGCGGGCCATGGCCGACTGCCTGCGGGATATGAGGGCAGGCCCGCCCATGTCCCGGCTGATCCAGGGGGACGTGGGCAGCGGCAAAACCGCCGTGGCCGCCGGAGTGGCCTATTCGGTTATTCAAAACGGGTGGCAGGCGGCCATGATGGCCCCCACCGAGATATTGGCCGAACAGCATTACAAATCCCTGTCGGCCCTGCTGGAGGGGAATCCCCTGCTGGGGGAGGAAGGGATAAGGGTGGGGCTGCTCACCGGCTCCCTGCCTGCCGCCCGGCGGCGGGAGACACTGGCTGCGCTGGCCGCGGGGGAGATACAGCTGCTGGTCGGCACCCATGCCCTGCTGTCCGAGGGGGTGGACTTCGCCCGCCTCGGACTGGTCATCACCGACGAACAGCACCGGTTCGGCGTGGAGCAGCGCGCCCTGCTGGCAGCCAAGGGGGACAATCCCCATCTGATGGTCATGTCCGCCACCCCCATACCCCGCACCCTCGCCCTGATTCTGTACGGCGATCTGGACGTGTCGGTGCTGGACGAGCTGCCGCCGGGCCGGACTCCCGTCGCCACCTTTGCGGTGGACGGCCGCAAGCGGGAGCGGGCCTATGGCTATGTCCGTAAGCATCTGGACCAGGGGCGTCAGGGCTACATCGTCTGCCCGCTGGTGGAGGAACAGGAGAATGGGGAGGAAACGCTGACAGCCGCCTCTCTGGCCTCGGCGGTGGAGGTGGAGAGGAAGCTGGCGGAAGGGCCCTTCCGGGGGTATCGGGTCGGCCTGCTCCACGGACGGATGAAACCGGTGGAAAAGGAACGGGTCATGAACGCTTTTTCCGCCGGCGAGATCGACCTGCTGGTGGCCACCACCGTTATCGAGGTGGGGGTCGACGTACCCAACGCGGTCATCATGGTCATCGAGAACGCCGAGCGCTTCGGGCTGGCCCAGCTACACCAGCTCCGCGGCCGGGTGGGGCGGGGGCGGTACGCTTCCACCTGCATCCTCATCTCCGATGCGCAGAACGAGGAAGCAGTGCGCCGTCTGAAGGTGATGTGCGAGACGAACGATGGCTTCCGCATCGCAGACGAAGACCTGAAACTGCGAGGCCCCGGCGATTTCTTCGGCCGCCGGCAGCATGGGCTGCCCTCCCTGCGGCTGGCTGACCTGTCCGGCGGCGGTGATATGCGGGTATTCCAGAGGACGCAGCAGCTGGCCCGCTCCCTGCTGGAGGAGGACCCCGCGTTGGAGAGAACGGAACACGCCGCTCTCGCGCAGGAGGTACGCCGCTTATTTGCGCAGGTGGGGGAACAGGGGTTAAACTGAGTCCCGTCCGATTCCCGCCATACAACATCCCCCATAAGATAAAGGCAGGCGAATGATCGCCTGCCTTTTCACATGACAGATACGGATGGGTTACTTAAAAGAAGGAGGGGTGACGGAAGTATTTTTAAAATCCGATTCGGGTGATGGGCTGGACATACTGAAATACATTTTTGCTGCTTTGGTGGTGCCAAAATCCCGGTTGGAACCCGTATCCTGGACTTTATTGAACGCTTCACGGAACATAGCATTGTGCGCTTCTTCCCGATTGAGCAGAAAATCGATGGTTTCCCTCACCTTTTTGTCTTCAATTTGGCGATACAGATATTCATATACCACTTTAGCCCGTTGTTCTGAAGCAATATTCGAGAGCAGATCAACGCACAAATCGCCGGTAACCGTGACATAATCCCCTGTCCATGAGTAACCCGATGCGTTGATGAGTCCGGGATTCAGCCCCAAAATGACATGGGTTTGTATTTCGCCCGCTTTCACAGCATTGGCGTCCACGTCATGCCCGTTTAACAGATTGATCGTCTGAGCCACCATTTCCAGATGTCCCAACTCCTCTGCCGCGATATCCAAAAACAGGTCTTTGATTTCCATATCCTTGATACGGAAGCTTTGCGACATATACTGAAGTGCCGCTTTCAGCTCCCCGTTTGCCCCGCCCAGCTGCTCTTGCAGCAGGGCGGCATATTGCGGATTCGGCTGTTCAATTTCGACAGGGTGAAACAACTGTTTTTCATGCTTGAACATTTGGCAGGACTCCTTTCCTTTTTTCTATATTCTGTCCTGGCGGGGCGATATATGCACTGTATATGGGTAAGAATTGATAAAGGTACCCGGAGGCTATGAAAAGTTCATACTTCCTATCCGTTTAGAAAATATCTGTTCTACTTAACAGAAAATTCGGTGGAAGGGGCCGTCAGCCAAGCGATATACAGGTTACCGATAAGGAAAGATGCGAAGAGCTCCCCGATTGATCGGGGAGCTCTTTATGGATTATCGCATGATAATGGAATCCCATCGTTACAGAGATGAGGCGCCGCGCTCTCCTGGCATGGGCAGACGGAGCGTCAAGCCAAATTGAGAACGGTATAATTCGGGTACAGCGAAACGACCAGCTCAAAATGCCGGTTATCTATGAACTTCCAGTCTTCTTCCAAAAACTGCTGTCTGTGTACAGCATAGGGAAGGACGAGCGTCTGCTCCCCCGCCACGAGTTGATTTGCGTTGATATGGCTGAATATTTCGATTGCCAAACCGTTTTTCCAGGGACCCGAACAGGCGGAAATTCCATACAGGGTATCGAGGCTTTCGTACTGTTCCGGTACGGCAACCTGCATATTGACCAATAAAAACCGAATGTCCTCATCAGCCGCCGGGTTACCGTCTGGATCGGTATAAAAATGACGGACATCCGCAAACAAAGAGGCCATTTCATCCATCGCAATCAGATCCCAGCTTTCTACCGTAAATCGAAACCCGTTGACTTGTGCCGTCTCTCCCGGTGCGTATTGGAGATTCCGCGCCGCAGGATAAAGATGGTTGATACGCCAAAATCCCCAGCCAAAGCCTGAGGCGACACACAGAGCGGCGGTCCCTGCTATTAGTCTTTTCAAACCTTTACGCATCGCAGGCGCCTCCCGCTTCTTTGGGGTGAGCTACACAGGAAATCCCGATACCGTCTGAGGGTGAGGCCGCGGCTTCCTGCGCGGTAATTCGGCCCGCTTCCATTGTAAAAATAATATCGGACAGGGAGTCCAGTTCCTCTTTGTCGTGACAGGCGACGATTACCAGCGCACCTGATTTTTTCAGGTCGTGCAGTATTTGGCGAACCAATTCCACCCCCTTTTCATCCAGTGCGTTTATCGGTTCGTCCAGCACGACAAGATCAGGTTCTTCCATGATGGCGGCGGCGATTCCCAGGCGTTGCTTCATACCAAGTGAATATTTTTTATATTTCCGTTTATCCTCCGGGTACAATCCTACCCTGGAAATACTTTCCCTGATCCGGTCGTTACCAACCCGGCCCTGAATAGAAGCGAGTATTTGTAGGTTGCGCAACCCGGTGTAGTGGGGAATAAACGCGGGATTTTCAATCAATGCTCCCACACTGCGCGGAAATGAGATATCTTTTCCCAACTGTTCCCCATTGATGAAAATTTTCCCCTCGCTGGGTCGAATCAAACCACAGATGGCGCGCATCAGCATGGTTTTTCCCGAACCGTTTTTTCCTCGCAAACCATAGATTTTCCCTGATTCCAGCTTTATGCTGATGCATTCCAAAATCGTTGTATTGCGGATGACTTTGCTGAGATTATCGATGACCAGTTCCACCATG
The DNA here is from genome assembly GCA_022800315.1 of Clostridiales bacterium. GTDB lineage: Bacteria > Bacillota > Clostridia > Oscillospirales > Acutalibacteraceae > Avimonas_A. The sequence goes on along the minus strand of JAAWQC010000026.1, from coordinate 20,616 downwards.
CCGGCCCTCCTCGTTTATTACGCTTTATCCAGGAAATCTTTCTTGCAAAAGCCCATGTATCCCACCGCTGCCGCCAACAGGCAGACAGACAAGCACGACAGGACAGAAACGGCAAAGTCGATTCCGTCCGCTCTGATCAAACGACTGCGCAGCAGCATAGAGCAGTTGCCAATTAACAGAGGAGTGAAAAAATAAGCCGATGACGCTGTCACACATACGACGGCGACATAACCGCCGATGGACTTGAAATACATCATAACGCCCATCTGCATCAGGGACAGGGCGATAGAAGTGAGTACCGGCAATACAGCCGCCGACAGCAGTAAGTCCTTCGCTATATAAGCCGACGCACGCATATGCAGAGCGGTCAGTGCCTGCGTGGGAATCAGGCTTAAAGTCCCGCCCAGCAGGGGGGTCGCCATTAATAACGTCAGCCACCCTACCGCGTAATACGTCAGTACGCTGGCGAGATTCCATACGCACTTTCCCGCCCACCACAGCCCCCGCCGGCGGGAGCGAAGTAATAACTGCTGTCCGTATCCCAACAAATCCTGTACAGGGTAGTTGCCGATAATATACGCCAGATACAGGTTGACAATCAGCCACACCACGGGAACCTGAAAAGGAGATCCCTGAGCCGGCGTATAAACCTCCATACCTCGAAAGGCATACAACACCAAATCACCCGTTGTGAAGGATGCGGCAAGGTGACCCAATGCAGCCTCCGATCGCACCAGGGAAGCCTGCTGGAATGCCGGTATCAGAAAAATAAGGACGACAGGTATATATTTGGGCCAGGAATGCAGAAGGCCGACGGTTAAATCGTGACGGAGCTGCTTGGCCAAAAGGCCCTTTGTTTTCCGTACAGCGCTGCTACTGCTGCTCATGTAAAAAGTCCTTTCGCCTGGCATAAATCGATCCGGCGGCAATCAGCATTACCGTCACCAGCAGACATAAAAGCAGATCGCCGCCCAATTGCTGAGTCCGCAGCCATCGCCGGTGTTCGAGACCAAGGCGGGAATACAGCAGGGGAATACCGACGATATCCATCGCTCCTATTGTTAAAAGGCAAATAAACCCCGGCAGAAACCGACCGGTTATCCAGCGAAACCATAACAAAATAACGCCGGAACTTAAAAGGCCGATAAAGGAAGACAGAATAAAGAGCAGGCTGACCGTTAACAGCGAATCCTGCGTATTGAACGTTTGAGTACGCGCGTAATACGCGCTGACAGCGGAGTCCCAATTGATGGTCCCCAGCCCCAGCGTTTTGCCGACTGACAAAACACTCAGATACAAGTATAAGGACACCAACAGCGCCGAGACCGCGATCTGGGCGGTTTGATGCCGCCACAATGCCGATTTATTCGGATAACGCAGGATAACGGGGGAGGAAAAGCCGTACTTGATCTCGTGGCAGACGAGATAAACGAACGGCACGGCGGCGATAAAAAGGAAGACAGGAGGCAGGCTCGTTTGACATAACTGGTCCGCCAGCGTCCAGGGGAGGTGATAGCGCCCGTTGAACTGGAGCGCGGACAGGATATTCAGTCCTGCCAGTACGGGTAAAAGCACACCCAGCAGGATCAGCAGCAGGCGGTTTTGAGTGAAGGACAAATGGAAGGCCCGCAGCCGTCCGCCCCCGCTAAAAGGTGTCATCGTGCCGTCCCTTGCCGAAAAAAATGCCGCCTGTGATCAGCGCCAGCCCGGCCAGTTCCGCCAGTACGATAGCGGTGTTCGTGCAGGGGAAAATGGGTTGTACGGGGTTGACGATCTCCATGGGACAGTATTGGTTGCCGTTGAAAACCGTCAGGACGGTATGGACGAACAGATAGAGCAGAAAGGGCGCGAGCATGACGACGAACCGGTTCTCCACAAAAAAGCTGACCACCAGGGCCACCGAGGCCAGCAGCCCCGCATAGGCGAAGATCACCGCCATATACAGCGCGATATAGACGTAGGGATGGGTATAGAAGAGGTCGGCCCACATCGAGACCGCGTCGATAGCATAGAACCCGCTCACCGTACGCGGCAGCAGGGAGGGCAGCAGCGCCGCCGTCAACCCGAGGTTGAGCAGCAGGGGCAGCACCACCGCCATACCACCGGACAGGAACACGGCCGAAAATTTAGCGATCAGATACCGGATCTTCCTGGTCCGCAGATAGATATTTTTCAGATAACCGCTCTTGCAGTCGGTAAAATACGAGCCGGCGAAGGGCAGGGCGGCGAGAATCGGCAGCAGCAGAAAATACAGATAATTCTGCAGGCTGACGCATTCGCCCCCGATCCATTTGCAGAACACCGCGTGGGGGATCAGGGAGCTTTTATACGTATATATTTTATAATAGTCCAGGTATTGCAGCATCGGCAGGACCATCGTCACGATTTGGGACAGCGCCAGGACGGTCCCAATCCCCAGCGCCGCCATCATGCCCCTGCTCGTCAGAGCCCGCCGCCATTCGATTTTCAGCATGGTCCGCAAGACGGGGTGCCTCCTCTCTACTTCACGCGATCCTCCGGGCGTATTTTGATCCATTTGACCGTGGGGGGGATTTCCGCATCCGCCCGCATCTCCCTCTCGCTGTGATTTCCGATCCCCTGCAGACTGGGGCAGACGCAGCACAGATACAGATTTTCCGACGCCAACACCTGTTCGGGGATCACATACGCCAGGCGCAGGGTTCGATCCGACCCGGCGCCGAGGGAGAATGTCCCGCCCGGCCCCTCCGCGCTGCTGGCAGTCACCGGATAATAGCGGTCCAGTACGCCGTCGCTCCCCGCGGTATACAGCCCCAATCCGCCCACGTCGGTATCCGCCGACGCCAGGGGTTCCGTCGTGCCGAGGGTGGAGGAGGCGGGGAGCGGGTCCATGGGGTTGGTGACGGTGAGGTCGAGCAGCAGATACCGGCTGCCTTCGGGCAGCGGCTCATCGGAACCGGGAGCCTCCCCCGTCGGTTCCAGCGGGGACAGGGAGGGGTCCTTATCGTTGGATAACGTGGCCCGGTCCAGCCTGTAGGACAGGCCGGTGTAATCGTCGTCCGCCGCCGTCTCCGCGGAGGAGAGGACGGTCTGATTTTCCAGGACAGCCAGCCCCGCCAGCGGCCCGCCGCCGCGATCCAGCCCCAGATCGATGTATTGCGGCCGCTGTCCCGTCATCTGAAGCTGGTAGCGGTTGAAACCGTTATGGCTGGGCATGAACACGGCCCGGCCGTCGGCCAGCCAGAATTCCGGGACGAGATAGACGTACTCCAAGGTGTGCGGCTCTCCCGGAAGCAGGCTCAGATGTCCTTTGACCTTCTCGATGCAGTCGGTATGGTCGGTGCACCGGACGCTGTAGGGCAGGCAGGAAACGTTCGGGTTATCGATCCCGCCGGACAGCAATCGCAGCTCGTTGTCGCCTATAACATAGTCCTCCCCGTGGGAGGCGGTATTGGCAACGGTGACCGCCAGGGTCAGATACACGTGCCGGCTGGTCAGCACGCCCCGGCTGTCGGTGGCGACGCCGCGGGGATATTCCACGATGACGTCGGTGGGAGAGGGCGCCTTGGAAACCGTCCGTTTTTCCACCGTGTAGCGTATTTGGCTGGGCGCCTCTTCCCAGGCCACCACACTGCGAAGGGTGAGGTCCAGGGGACGGTTCATCGGATGGACGTCCTCGGGATGGACCGCCTGATCCACCGTTTGGGGATCGAGCTCGTAATTGACGCCCGGCGAGGTGGGGGCCGGTTCCCCCGACGTGCCGGCGGTGAAGGAGGGCAGAAAACGGGAAAGCTGCGGGTGCTGATAGGCCATTATGATCAGCAGCGTGATTCCCGCGGCCCCCGCCGCGAGACCGGTAATCCCCTTCTTTTTATCCATACGGCTTCTCCTCTGTCACAGTGGGCGTGAAGGCAGGGGGAGACAGGGCCTCCCCCTGCCCCTGACATGTCTGGCGGGAGGGGTCACCTCACGCTGTCGGCGCTCTATTTCACACGATATGTTTTCTCGGCGCGCCGCTTTCCGCTCTTACCTGTCCGACCGCATTCGGTTGGCCCCGCCCGTTCACGAAACGGACAGATCGAAATCGGGCAATTAAGAGTGATTACTGTCATTTTATCACAACAAAAGGAAAATGTATGTATATGTAGACTAATATTCTTAATTTATATAGGTTACTGTTTTTTGGATAAAAAGCGAGAGGGAATAACAAAATACTTGGTTATATAAACAGGACTGCACAACCGTATCATAGACATGAAAATATCTTTTTGCGAGGGGGGACCGCTGTAACGGCAATCAGATCAGAGAAGGCTTTTGTGGAGCAGACAAGCAATTGCGCAGGCTTTTTTCTGAAGCGGCGGGCCAACATAGTCGGAAAAGAATCGACAGTTTTCATCTTACACAATAAATGAAAAGAAACCGAATGCTTTAGCATTCGGCTTCTTTTCATACTTGGTGCCGGTGGCCGGACTTGAACCGGCACGCCATCGCTGACAACAGATTTTGAGTCTGTCGTGTCTGCCATTCCACCACACCGGCGCGGGAATTTCCTGCATTCACAGGGAAATGACCGCAACCAGTATAGCGTATTCCGGATGAAAAAGCAACAGGGAATTCAGACGTCCTCCTCCAGCAGCCGCTGGAGGAGAGCTCTTATGACGCGGGGATTGCCCTGTCCGCCGGTTTCGCGGATGGTCAGGCCGACGAGCTGCTGCAGCGCCTGCGTTTTTCCGCGGCGGTAATCAGCTGCCGCGCCCGGCTTCATTTCCAGCACCCGGCGGGCGGCGGGGAGAAGGAGGGCTTCGTCGCTGATCTGCCACAGCTTCTGCTCCTCGATCAGCCGGTCGGGATCGTCATCCCGAGACCAGAGCCGGGCGATCAGCTTTTTGGCGGTGCCGGCGTGGATGCGTTCCTCCCCCAGCAGGTCGGCCAGCCGGGCCAGCCGCGCGGGGGAAAGGGGGATATCCGCGGTGTCGGGAGCCAGGAGACGGAATACCTCGGTGAGCAGCAGGTTGACCACCTGCCGGGGATGGGAGGACAGGGCGGCGGCCGATTCAAAATAATCGGCGATCTCGCGGTCGGCGGTGAGGAGCTCCGCCTCCTGAGCGGTGAGGCCGTACCGCCGGATATACGCGCCCTTGCGCTGGTCCGGCAGGGGCGGGATGGCAGCGCGCAGCCGTTCAATGTCCGACTCATCCAGTACGAGGGGCGGCAGGTCGGGATCGGGGAAATACCGGTAATCGTCGGCGTTTTCCTTCGAACGCATGGCGACGGTTTTGCCGCTGGCCTGGTCGAAACGCCGCGTCTCCTGTATGACCTTTTCGCCGTTTTCCAACACTTCCACCTGCCGGCGGAATTCCTGTTCGATGGCTTTGACGATGAACTGGAAGGAATTGAGGTTTTTCATCTCGGTACGGGTGCCGAGGACGCCTTCCCCTTTCTTTCGCACCGACAGGTTGACGTCGCAGCGCAGCGATCCCTCCTGCATGCGGCAGTCGGAAACCCCGGCGTACAGCAGAACCGCCCGCAGCTTCTGTACGTAGGCTTTCGCCTCCTCCGCGCTGCGCATATCGGGTTCGGAAACGATCTCGATCAGGGGAACACCGCAGCGGTTATAATCGCACAGGGTAAGACCGCCCTGATCATGGATCAGCTTACCGGCGTCCTCCTCGATGTGTATGCGGGTGATGCCGATCCGTTTGGTTCCGGTGTCCGTTTCGATGTCCAGGTGCCCATTTCGGCACAGAGGCAGATCGTATTGGGAAATCTGGTACGCTTTGGGCAGGTCGGGATAGAAGTAGTTTTTCCGGTCCTGCTTGGAAAACCGGGCGATCTCGCAGCCGGTGGCCAATCCCGCCGTCACCGCGTAATCCACCACCTGCCGGTTGAGTACGGGCAGGGAGCCGGGCAGGCCCATGCACACGGGGCAGCACTGGGTATTGGGCGGCGCGCCGAAAGCGGTGGAGCAGCCGCAAAATATTTTAGTTTTCGTCTTCAGTTCACAGTGGACCTCCAGCCCGATGACCATTTCGTAATCTTTCAGCATACGGCGGTTTCCTCCTTTTCCAGCGCGCGGCCGATGCGGTACAGCTCCGGTTCGGAAAATGCCGGGCCGATGAGCTGCACGCCTACCGGCATCCCGACCGTGTCTTTTCCGCAGGGCAGAGAAAGGGCGGGCAGGCCGGCAATATTGGCCGGCACGGTATACAGATCACCCAGATACATGGCCAGAGGGTCGGCGGTTTGAGAACCCAGCGGATAAGCGGTGGTGGGAGTCACCGGGGACAGGATGGCGTCGCAGCCTTCGAAAAGACGCTCGAAATCACGCGCCACCAGGGTGCGCACCTGCAGGGCCTTTTTGTAATAGGCGTCATAATAACCGGCGCTGAGCACGAAGGACCCCAGCAGGATACGGCGTTTGACCTCCCGCCCGAAGCCCTCGCTCCGGGTCCTTTTGTACAGATCGGCCAGGTTATCCCCGCCGTCGGCGCGAAAGCCATATTTGACCCCGTCGAACCGGGCCAGATTGGAGGAAGCTTCCGCACTGGACAGGATGTAGTAAGCGGGCAGGGCGCTTTCCAGGCTGGGCATGGAGGCTTCGATCAGATGAGCACCCTGCTGCTCCAGCCGGCGGGCGGCGGCTTCCACCGCCTGCCGGACCCGGGGGTCCAGCCCCTTGCCGAAATACTCCCGCGGCAGGGCGATACGGGTGCCCCTCACACCCTCCTCCAGCCGGGCGGCGTAATCGGGAATCCGCCGTTCCAGAGAGGTTGCGTCCCGCTGGTCTTTGCCGGCAATAGCGTTCATGACCAGAGCGGAATCGGCAATATCCCGGGTGAGGGGCCCGATCTGATCCAGCGAGGAGGCGAAGGCCACCAGTCCGTAGCGGGAGACGGTGCCGTAGGTGGGTTTCATCCCCACCACACCGCAGAAGGCGGCGGGCTGGCGAATGGAGCCGCCGGTATCCGAGCCGAGGGTAAAAGCCGCCTCGCGGGCCGCCACCGCCGCCGCGCTGCCGCCGGAGGAACCGCCGGGTACCCGGCCGGTGTCGAGGGGGTTACGGGTGGGGTGAAAAGAGGAGTTTTCGGTGGTGGAGCCCATGGCGAACTCATCCATATTGAGCTTTCCCAGCAGGACGGCACCCTCCCGTTCCAGCTTTTCCGCCGTGTCGGCGCTGTAAGGGGGGACATACGCCTCCAGAAGGCGGGAGGCACAGGTGGTTCGTATACCTTTTGTACAAATATTATCTTTTAATCCAAAAGGTACACCGGCGAGAGGAGGCAGATACGCCCCATCCTTCCGACGGCGGTCGGTCTGATCCGCCTGTTTCAGTGCGGCGTCCCCGGTGACCGACAGGTAAGCGCCGATCGCCGGTTCCTGCTTGCGGATGCGGGCCAGGTAGGCGGCTGCCGTCTCCCGGGCGGACAGCTCCCGCTGTTCCAGCGCCATCTTGAGAGCGGATACGGTCATTTCCGTGATGCACATCATCGATCCCTCCTTTCTTATTCCACTGTGCGCGGGACGGCAAAGCAGCCGTCCTGAACGGCGGGGGCTGCGTCCAACAGGTTGTCCCTCGGGTAGCTTTTTTGCGGGACGTCTTCCCTCAGGACATTGCTCACCGGCAGGACGTGAGCAGTGGGGGGTATGCCCTCGGTATCCAGACGGGCAATCTGATCGGCAAAGGCGAGCATTTCCGATAATTCCCGGCGGGCCGTATCCTTTTCCTCGTCGGTGAGGGTGAGCATGGACAATTGCGCGATCCGGTCCACATCGATATCGTGGGGAATGGTCGCTCCGGCAGGGACGGAGGACGCGGCGGCATCTCCGCCGGCCAGCGTCAGGCCGAGAGGGGAGAGCTGTGCCTCCTCCACCGTGCCGGGAGCCCCGGTGAGCGGGCAGGAGCCGTCCCGCAGCTTGGGGAAGGCGATGACCTCTCGCAGGGAGTCGGCTCCTGCCAGCAGCATCACCAGCCGGTCCAGGCCGAAGGCAAAACCGCCGTGAGGCGGCACGCCGTAGCGGAATGCCTCCACAAAAAAGCCGAAGCGCTTTTCGATTTCCTTCGGGGAAAATCCCAGGGCGCCGAACAGGGCCTGCTGGATATCCCGGCGGTGGATACGCATGCTGCCGCTGCCCAGCTCCACACCGTTAAGCACCGCGTCGAATGCCTGAGAGCGCACCCGCGCGGGGTCGGATGACAGATAGGGGATATCATCGGGATACGGCATGGTAAAGGGATGATGGGCGGCCACCCATCGATGTTCCTCCTCCGCATATTCGAAGGCGGGGAAATCGGTGACGAACAGGAAGGCCCAGTCGTCCTTTTTTCGCAGGCCCAGCCGGTCACCCAGGTGGAGGCGCAGGCCTCCCAGCACACGGCGGACGACGGGAAGGGCATCCGCGCAGAACAGAAGAAAATCCCCCGGCCTGCCGTCCACCGTATCAAGCAGCGCGGACATGTCCTCCTGTGTGAAATATTTGGTCAGGACCGAGTAGAGTTCGCCGTCGGGCCGGATCATGATCCAGGCCATTCCTTTGGCGCCGAGGGACAGGGCCTTTTCAGTCAGCTCTTCGATGTCCGAGCGGGTGAAGGACGCGCCGCCCTTCACATTGATGGCGCGGACCACGCCGCCTGATTCCACCGCCCCGCGGAATACCGAAAACCCGCACCGGCCCGCGATGGAGGTGACGTCCACCAGCGGCAGACCGAACCGCAGATCGGGTTTATCGCTGCCGTATGTGTCCATTGCTTCCCGCCAGGTAAGACGCGGGACCGGATCGGGAAGGCGAATGCCCTTCACCTGTTGGAGCAGACGGCGGAAGAGGGACTCCAGGAATGTCAGTATTTCCTCCTGCTCCACGAAGGACAGCTCCATATCCACCTGGGTGAATTCGGGCTGGCGGTCTGCGCGCAGATCCTCGTCCCGATAGCAGCGGGCGATTTGATAGTATTTGTCGACACCGCCCACCATCAGCAGCTGCTTGAACAGTTGGGGCGATTGAGGGAGGGCATAAAAGGCGCCGGGGGCAACCCGGCTGGGCACCAGATAATCCCGTGCCCCCTCGGGGGTGCTCTGGGTCAGAGTGGGGGTCTCGATCTCCCAGAAGCCCTCTTCTTCCAGCAGACGGCGGACCATCCCCGTCGTTTCATGGCGAAGACGGAGGCGACGCTGCATTTCCTCTCGCCGCAGGTCGAGATAACGGTAGCGCAGGCGCAGCTCCTCCCGCACCGTCCCCGCCTCTTCCGGCGGGAAGGGGGGCGTATCCGCCCCGTTCAGCAGGGTGAGCGACTGTGCGCGCAGCTCCACCGTTCCGGTGGGCAGGCGGGGGTTGTAGGTTTCCGCATCCCGGATGGCGATACGTCCACGGACAGCAATGACCGACTCATTGCGCAGCGTTTCCGCCGTATGAAAATCCGCGGGGGACAGGCGGTTCAAGCTGCATACCACCTGTAAGATTCCCTCCCGGTCGCGCAGATCGATGAAAATCACGCCGCCCATATCCCGCCGCCGCTGTACCCAACCGGCCGCACAGACCTCCCTGCCCACATGGTTTTCGCGGAACCCTCCGCAATAAGCCGTCCGTTTCATTTGCTTCACCCTTTCATCAAAGAAAAATAAAAAAGGCCCTTCGTCCCCCTATGAAAAAGGGACGAAAAGCCTTGCTTTCCGCGGTACCACCCAATGTAACCGCCCCGTTGCGGTTCACTTTCAGCACAGGGAGATGGAATCCCGATGCCTACCGGCTGTAACGTGCCGTCCACGGCTGAGCCTACTGGGAAACGAGATGCGTTTCGGTTGGGTCAGCGACTCCTGGAAGTTTTTCCGCTGAAAATCCGTACCGGGCTTCCACCGTGTCCCGGCTCTCTGTGACTACCATTTCAGCGTACTCGTCCAATCAACGTCTGTGTTGTTTTCTTTATTATAACCGTCCCCCAATAAAAATCAAGGGGAAAATGACCGGACAACGTATCGTATACGGTTAAATATTAATACAAATAGTATATTATGATTAAATTGTACGATTATAGAGGGGCCAGGAAGGAACAGGCGGGCAGATTCCGAAGCAGACCGAACAGGAGGAGAAGGGCAATCGCCGCATACAGCACCGCCGATTCCCACCGTTTCGGACGTGCGTCGCCGGTACAAATATACCGGGTCAGCACCGAGACGACCACCACGGCAATGAGCGGCGCCAAAACCAGAACCGCCCCATTGTTGTGAAAAGCGGCGGCGAAATCCAGACGCAGCAGGGACAGGCACATCCGTGAGACACCACAGCCGGGGCAGTACAGGCCGGTGAACTGATGGAACAGGCAGGGAAGCCCCCAGCCTGTCAGGATGCAAAAAAGGGCGTACCCTGATCCGGCCAGGCAGATCAGGGCGCCCCCTTTTAACAGTTTGACGACACGCGCTTTCATCCGTAAGGATCAGCCCATGGCGATCATATTGTTGGCTTCGTTCTGCATCAGGGCCATACCGATGACCGCCAGGCCGAAGAGCTGAAGAATCAGATAGAGGATGCCGCTGTTGCTGGAGGGAATCCCCCGCTGCTGCTTGGCGGCGTCCACCTTTTCACCCATTTTGTAGGCCCAGTAGATGCCGTAGATGTTGCAGGTGATGATGGACAGCACCAGGGAGAGGCCGCCGGAGGGCGCACCGTTCTGATTGGACAGGGCATTCATTTCATTGGTGATGCAGACGAACCAGTACAGGCCGTAGATTCCGCAGGTGACGATGGACAGGATGATGGATACCGGGATACTTCTTTGCTTCATAACAGTTCCTCCTTTAAATTACCACAACTAACTTTGCGCTAATTATACGGGATGGAGGGGGAATCTGTCAATTCTTGTATCGAAAAATTGTGGGTCAGCTTTTTTCCTCCCCCGTTTTATATATGCGGGGCGTCAAACGATTATGATTTCGATACACGCTCTTCCACGGTGACCTCGACCGTATCGCCGGGTTGTTTGCCGATTTTTTCGCGGATGTCCTTGCGAAGGCCGAGGATGTGGAAGGGCGAACCGTAGCGGACGATGCTGCCCTCATACGGCTCGCCGTCGAAGGTGGCCCGCACGGGAACCCGCCCCTTTCCAAAGACCTCTTTGACATCGAAGGGGATACGGACATACGCGCCGTCTATTCCCTCGACCTTTTCGATGAAGGCGCGGAACCGATACGATGGGGACATGGAATTCCTCCTTTTTATCCTTTAGTATCCCGCTGCGCCGGATATTTAAACGAGGAGTTTTTTCAGCACCCGGCCGATGTCCTCATTCAGGCAAAGCGACCGCGAAGCTATTTCCGGCGGGCAGACGGCTTCTCCCCGGTTCACACAGACGTAAACCGACCGTGGATTTTCCGCGGCCATCCGCCAGAAGGGATATTTGATGATACCGGGGGTATTGCCGCCGACCCCCAGCTCCATAAAAAGGAGCCGCTTTCCCTCGTACTGCCGCAGAAATTCCGCGTAGCGCCCGGAGGCGGCATGCCAGCCTGTGTCCTCCACGAAGGAGGTGTCGACCCGCAGATTCATGGTCATGGGGGCGCTGCATAACGGACAGCGGGGGAGCAGGACGGAGGGAATCCGCTGGTCCTTCTGTTCCGCCACCATGCGGCGAACCGCGTCTTCGTTGTCGTAGGTGATGGGACGACAGGGTACGGAGCATTGCCACAGCCCATAGTCCCCCTGTGTGTAGAACAGGCGGCATTTGTCAAACCCGGCCAGCTGAAACTGATGATCCACATTGGTGGTGATGACAAAATAGGGGATGTCCCCGATCAGCTCCAACAGGTCGCGGTACGGCCTGCCGGCGGGCGAGTCGTACCGATTCGCGTATATATGACGGCTCCAGTAGGCCCACCGTTCTTCAGGGGTATCGTAGGGATAGAAACCGGCGGTATACATATCGGAAAAATGATAACGGGCAATAAAATCGCCGAAGAGCCGTTCGAACCGCCGGCCCGAATATGTCAGACCCGCCGATGCCGACATTCCCGCGCCGGCGCCGACGATAATGGCGTCGGCGTCCGCTATAGCCTGCCTGAACCGGTCGACCGGCCCCCTGTCATCCGCTGCTGAGCAGTTGACGGTAGAGGGATTCGTCGGTATCCTGGAACACATTGAATATCACCTTGATTTCGTGGTTAGTTTGAGCGAGGCAGCGCCGGACCGTTTCGACGGCGATGGCCGCCGCTTCCCTCTGGGGAAAGCAGAATTCACCGGTGGACAGGCAGCAGAAAGCGATAGAGGAAGCGCCCGCTTCCTCCGCCGCTGACAGACAGGCCCGATAACAGGAGGCCAGCCGTTCTTTGTCCTCCCGCGTCGGTTGGCTGGTAACGATCGGCCCCACCGTGTGGGCGATACAGCGGCTGGGAAGGTTGAATGCGGGGGTGAGCTTGGCCTGCCCGGTCGGTTCCTCCCGCCCCTGCCGACTCATGATTTCCGCGCAGGCAAGGCGGAGCTGCATGCCGGCGAAGGTATGGATGGCGTTGTCGACGCAGTGATGCCCCGGCACGAAGCAGCCCAGCAGACGGCTGTTGGCCGCGTTGACGATGACGTCGGCCCGCAGGGTCGTGATGTCCCCTCTCCACAGGTACAGCGCGCCGTCGGCAGGGGTCAGCGTATCCGCATCGGTTATGCCCCTGCGCCGGATTTCCTCGGTCAGGTACTCGTCCTGGATACGCAGCACCTCTTCCTTCACAGGCAGGGGCGGCCGGATATTGAACAGGGTGCGCAGCAGCCGCTGTTTTTCCGGTATGTCCGCCGGGAGAGGGACAGGGCCTCCCCGTTCCGCCAGCAGGGCCCCGATCAGATAATCCAGCCGATCGTTTTGTGTCATCGCGTTTCCTCTTTCTGCTCATCATCCGGCGGGGGATCTGCCGACGATTGACATTCCCCCCAAGTAATTCTACAATAACTCTATCGTGTACGTTTGTAAAGTAAGCACAATCAGGTGGCGTAGTTACCCCTTGGATACGATAAAACTGCGGCGCCGATTCGGGAGGGATGAACATGGAGCAGACGACCTGGCCCGCCTGCCCGGTGGAGATGACCCTGACCCTGATTGGGGATAAGTGGAAGGTGCTCATCCTGCGGGATTTGCTGCCCGGCACCAAACGTTTCGGAGAACTGAAAAAGTCCATCGGCAGCGTGAGCCAAAAGGTACTCACCGCCCAGCTGCGGGATATGGAGCAAAAAGGTTTGGTATCCCGCAGGGTATACGCCGAGGTGCCGCCGCGGGTGGAGTATACCCTGACCGAGACCGGGTACAGCCTCAAACCCATTTTGGACGCCATGGAGGAATGGGGCAGGACCTATCAGGAGCACAACACGGACAGATAGCAAAGATGCCGCCGGGACGAATCCCGGCGGCATCTTGAATTTACAGTGTATTGGCGGGAGGCAGGCAGGTGTTCCGCCGGCAGACATAATAGGTGGTTTTGCCATCGAGCAGCCGGTACTCCCCGGTGGGGCCGTCCAACACGGTGACCTGGGCATAGAGAGGGAGTTTCCGGCGTACTTCCCCCGCTTCCGCGGGGTCCGCGGGTACGACTGTTATCCGGTCGGGAGGATGATCGTGCAGGAGCAGGGCCAGCAGATACAGGCTGTGCCCGGCGGGATACGGTTTCGACTCGCCCGACAAGAAGCGGAGCTGTTCTTCGGCCGCCTGCTTCCACGGCGGTTCTTCTGTAATCTGGGACAATCTGACCAGCAGACAGGCCATCATGGCGTTGCCGCTGGGCATGGCACCGTCATACGTCTCTTTCAGATGCAGGACGAGCCGTTCGTTTTCTCTGCCGCTGAGAAAGTACCCGCCGTTATCCGCGTCGCGGAACTGCTCATCGGCCTCGCGGCAGCAGGCCTTGGCCTGTTCCAGACAGGCGCTGTCCGCCGTCGCCTCGTATAAACCCAGCAGAGCGGCGGCATAAAAGGCGTAATCGTCTAAAAAACCTTTTCCGGTCCGCCGTCCGCCCCGATAGCTGACACACAGCCGGCCGTTTTCCATCAGACAGGTTTCGACGGCATGCTGTGCGGTTAGAGCGGCGGAAAGGTAATCCTGCCGCGCCGTCACCCTGTACAACAGGGCGAGCGCTGCGATCATCAGCCCGTTCCACGCGGTCAGTATTTTGTCATCCAGATGGAGCTTCTCCCGCTCGCGGCGGTATTCGTAAAGGCGCGGGAGCAGATCGTCACAGGCGTCCTTCCCGCTTTTGGCGTGGAGGCGGTTAAGAATGTTCCGGCCCTCGAAGTTGCCCTTTGGGGTGACGCCGTAATACGCACAGAATTTTTTGCCGGCCTCCGCACCCAGAACGGTCAGGATTTCGTCGTAGCCGAACAGGTAGTATTTGCCCTCCACACCGTCGCTGTCCGCGTCCTGCGCTGCGTAGAACAGCCCTTCGGGGCTGCGCATCTCCCGCAGCACATAGGCAGCGGTTTTTTCCGCCGTATCCCGTAAGGACTCGTCCTTCGTAACCGCGTAGGCCGCAGCGTAAGCCATAATGAGCAGGGCATTGTCGTACAGCATTTTTTCAAAATGGGGGACCAGGTAATACCGGTCAGTAGAATACCGGGAAAAGCCATAGCCGATGTGGTCGAAAATACCGCCTTTGCGCATTTGAGTAAGGGTAACGGTAACCATCTCCAGCGTGCGGGGGTCCCCCCGCAGCTGGGAATAGGCCAGCAAAAACAGCAGGTTGTGCGGGGCGGGGAATTTGGGCGCTTCGCCGAACCCCCCGTATTTTCGGTCGAAGGAACGGGAAAAGAGGGTGACCGCTTCGCCAATGCGCGACCGGTCGATTTCCTCCGCGGCCGGGCCGTCCGCCGCCAGCTGTCCGAGTATTTCCTCCGCGGAGTGCAGCAGCTTGGTCCGGTCCCGCTCCCATTTGTCCGCGACGGTGCGCAGCAGGTCCCGAAAGCCGATGCTGCCGTAGCGGGATGCGGGCGGGAAATAGGTGCCGGCGAAGAAGGGCTTTTGTTCCGGCGTCAGGAACAGGCTGGCCGGCCAGCCGCCGCTGCCGGTGAAGGCCTGGCATACCGCCATATACACGCCGTCGATATCGGGACGTTCCTCCCGATCGACCTTGATGGAAATGAAGTGCCGGTTGAGCAGGGCCGCAATTTCCCCATTTTCAAAACTTTCATGGGCCATAACGTGGCACCAGTGGCAGGTACTGTAGCCGATGCTGAGAAATACCGGTTTGTCCTCCCGCCTGGCCCGCGCAAAGGCTTCTTCGCCCCAGGGATACCAGTCGACCGGGTTCTCCGCGTGCTGAAGCAGATAAGGGCTTGTTTCGTTGATAAGATGGTTGCTCATTCGTATTCCTCGTTTCCTCCAGGGCTGTATTTAGTATGCACCGGACAGCCCCGCTTATGAACCTGCCCCGGCTGCCGGGGAGATCCTTATTGTGGATTGCCGCCGAATCCGTTATACTGGATGATGTGAAAAGCGGTGGGTACAATGTGCTCACGAGACGGTCCGACCGGGGCCGCCAGCGAGGAAAACCGACGGGAGGAAGGGCTATGGACCTGTTAACGGAAGCCGAGAGCCGGCGGCTCGTCCGCTTCAGCGAAGATAAGAGTGTGATCACCTATGTGCACCAGAATATCAGCCGGAATTATCGTAATCCGGAGGAAAAGGTGCAGGCGGAGACCTTCTGCAAACTGGTGCTGCGATACCACTACCCTGTCGAGAATATCCGGCAATACGTCAGTATAACCGACGGTTCGGGTGTCAGGCAGGCCGATATGATGGTGTATAACGACGCGAAACATACCTCTCCCCACATCGTGGTGGAGTGCAAAAAGGAAGACAGTTCCGAACAGGAATTCGCACAGGCCACCAATCAGGCGTTTGCTTACGCGCACCTGACCGCCGGTACCTTAAAATATGTCTGGACCACCTCCGGCATCAAAAACGCGTATTATCTGTTCGATAAGGAGAGCAGTATCCGCGAAACCATTTCGGATATTCCACAGTACGGCGTCCAAAAGCTGAGCGCCTATAAATTTGCCTATAACGGCGGCCGCACCGACGGCGGCCAGCAGCTGTTCCCCCTCGAAAAAGTGACGGAAAGCGAACTGACCAACATTTTTAAGCAGGCGCACCAGGCGCTGTGGGGAGGCGGGGAGCTCAATCCCTCCGAGGCTTTTGACGAACTGGACAAGCTGATTTTCTGCAAGATTTATGACGAAAAGAAGGACCGGCGCGACGGGGAACCCTATGATTTCCAGGTGATCACCGCCGAGCCCAAGGATCATTCCCCCGGGGCAAAAGAAGAAGCGGAAAGGGAGACTAACCGCCGGCTGCTGCGGCGCCTCCATCGACTGTATGAAGAAGGCAGGCGGATCGGCGAACGAAAAAACGATCCGGAGATTTTCAAGGAGGAGATCAAGCTCGACGCCCAAAAAGCGCGTACAGTGGTCGGTTATCTTGAGGGCATCGATTTGATGAATACCGATCTGGACAGCAAGGGCCGCGCGTTTGAAACCTTTATGGGCTCTTTCTTCCGGGGGGATTTCGGCCAGTACTTTACGCCGAGAAAGATCGTCCGCTTTGTCGTGGACTGCCTGCCGATCCGCAATACGAGCAAGGTAATGGATACCTCCTGCGGCAGCGGCGGTTTTCTGCTCCAGGCACTGGATAAGGTGCGCGGGGAGGCGCGGCGTTTTTACCGTGTGGAACCAGGGCGGGAGGAACCCCGGCGCTGCTTTGACCGCTGGCACGATTTTGCCCAGTATAACTTATATGGTATCGAAATCAACGAGCAGATCGCCCGGACGGCCAAAATGAATATGATCATTCACGATGACGGGCACACCAATGTGGTGGCCGCCGACGGCCTGCTTTCCCCCGAAATGCTGAGAAACAGAACCGATAATCGCGGATTTGAGGAGGAGTCGTTCGATTTCATCATAACCAATCCTCCTTTCGGTTCGGTCATCAAGCAGACGGAAAAAGCCTATCTGCACCAGTATTCGCTGGCAGCCAGAGAGGTGGACTGGCTGAATCCGGCCAGCAAGGCCGCGGCCCGCCCCAGCCAAAGCAGCGAGGTGCTGTTCATCGAGCAGGCGGAGAGATACCTGCGCGACGGCGGTTATCTCGCCATCGTGGTGCCCGACGGCTTGCTGACCAATGCCAGCATGCAGTATGTGCGCGACTATATCGGCGAAACCTTCCGGTTGGTGGCGGTGGTGTCCCTGCCCCAGACCGCTTTCATGGCCAACGGCGCCGGCGTCAAGAGCTCGGTCCTGTTTCTGAAAAAGTACAGCAGGGCGGAGAAGGCCAGCCGCAGGGGAACGCGGGAAGCCATACAGTCGTCCCTGCTGCAGGACACACAGGTGGGAAAAGACCTGTTCCGCCTGTTCAATGAAAAGAAAGAGACAGCGAAAAAATACAACCGACTCATCAGCGAGGCCAAGAGGAAAGCCGCCGATAACCTGAAAGAGCTGACCGACGAAAAGAAACGGGCCGCCGAGGAGTGTGATGCACGGATACAGGATGTCAGGGAGCGGCTGAGCGAACGCTACGAAGAGAATTATCGACGGGCTTTTCCTTCCTATCCCGTGTTTATGGCAATAGCAGAGGATATCGGCTACGACGCCACCGGGAAAGAGACGGGGCAAAACGAGCTGGAGCCCATCGCCGCCGAACTGGCCCGGTTTATCGACGCAATTGAAGCGGGGGACGACGCTTTTTTTCACGGAGCCCCGATTGCCTGAGGAAGCGATTGTTTCTGGTCGATTGGGGCGTGGTGACCGGTCGTTTGGACCCCTCGTATTATCTGGACCGGCAGGAGGCAAGAGAGCTGGTTAAGCTGGGACAGCTGGTCGGCATACGCGGAGGGAAGCGGATACCGAAGGGGCTGTCTTTCTCGGCGGAGCCGACGAAATACCGGTATGTCAGGGTGGAGAATATCCGGGATTTCGAAGTGGACAAGGAAAATGCGAATTATCTCTCCCCGGCGCTGTTCGAACAGCTGAAGCGTTATGAGCTGCGCAATGGAGAGGTCGTGATCTCCATTGCGGGTACGGTGGGAAGGACGGCGGTATTTCACAACGACAGCGACGAAAGGTTTATATTGACAGAAAATTGCGCCAAATTTGTCGGCCTGTCGCCGAATTTGGACGCCGCCTATCTGAAATACGTGCTGTCGCTGGGCTTTGTAAAGCGGCAGATCGAAAAAAGCAGCATACAGACCACCATTCCCAAACTGGGCCTGAGCCGACTACTGGACCTGGCGGTACCCTGCCCGCCCCTCGAGATACAAAAGCATGCGGTGGGGGTTCTGGATCATGCCTATACCCTCAAGAAGCAGAAGGAGCAGGAGGCGTCTTCGCTGCTGGACGACATCAGCCGGTATCTGCTGGAAGCGCTGGAAATCGCCCTGCCGTCTCAAAACGGGGATATCAGGGGGGAGCGCCGCTTTTTTGTCCGATCGGTCGAAGTGCTGGGCGGGCGCTTCGACCCCCGACAATACTCGCAGAAGTACCAGCGGATTTCCGCTGCGATAGAGCGGTCTCCTTTTGCAAAAATACGGCTGCGAGAGGCCCTTGCTGCCGATACCGCAGGAAGCTGGGGCTTTGACAAAACGGAATCCAGGCCGGATTATACAGCATGCCTCACCATCCGGGCGACGGAGTTTGACAACCGCTATAATCTGAATCTCGACAACAGCCGGGTAAAGTATCGCTGGTATCCGCCCCAAATGCTGGACAGGATCACTCTGCGGGGCAACGATATTCTCGTCGAAAAGTCAGGAGGCAGTGATGACCAGCCGGTGGGGCGGGTGGCGCTTATCACAGAAGAGATGGCAGCGAGACAGACGCTTTCCTATAGCAATTTCATTCATAAACTGACAATCCGCCCCGAAATGGCCCTGCCTGCCTACGTTTTCGAATATCTGCGCCTGATGCACCATATCGGGTTTACCGAGGTGATGCAGACACAGACCAACGGTATCCGCAACCTGATGATGGACGAATACCTGCGGCAGACCCTGCTGCTGCCTTCCCTGGAAAAGCAGAGAGCGATGGCGGACAAAACCAACGATATGCGCCAAAAGGCGAAGGCACTGGAACGGCAGGCGTCCGATGCGGTGTGCGATGCTCGTGCCGAGGTGGAGAGGATTTTGTCGGCGAACGACGGACAGGGATAAAGGAAAACACCGCCGGTACGAAGAAGAGCCGGGAGCCGCATAAGTTTATCACTTATGCGGCTCCCGGTTAATCGTATAGGCCTTTGGCCGTCTGCAGTGTCCTATTTCAGCCACTGGAAGTTCTCTTTTCCCGCGCCGATTTCGAAATGATAGCTGACGATTCCCAGATCCAGCTGGGAGTAGGCGCCGCCGGTGGCTTCCGCTTTCACCTTGCCGCCGGACAGGGAGAACAGGAACTTCTGCTGGTTGGTCGCGGTGGGGGCAAGCACGGCTGCCTCCAATCCCTCGCCGAACCAGGAGGGCAGAGGACCTTCCGCCCTGTAGAAAGATTCCATCGGCTTGGATTTGTGGGGCATGCCCTGCGTCGCACCATAGCCAATGGCGATTACGCAGACCAGCTTCTCATCCTTCCCTATTTCGCAGTGCGCTTTTGTCGTGCTTTTGCTGAAGGTCAGCGCGACCCAGCAGGTATTCAGCCCCAGCGTCTGAGCGTACAACACGAGCCGTTCGCCATAGTAGCCGGCTTTTTCGTCGAGCCCGTCTCCTTTTTTGCCAATCAGGGCGATATAGCTGCTGACGCCGCGGAATTTTCCGTAATGAGCCAGAAAACTCTCAAAGGCACGGGGCTCATCGGTCACCAGCTGTATTTTCAGGCCGCTTTCCGCATTACACGCGGCAATTTCCCCCTGTAAGGCAGCCGCCGTTTCGGGCTCGATTTTTCTGTCGGTGTATTGCCGTACTGAATGCCGTTCCCTGATTGCCTGCTGGATATCCATGATATCACTCCTTTATTCTTCTTCCAGACCTGGATAGCCGGATTCATTGGCGCACCGGATGACCTCATATACATTGTCGATGAGGTCTTTGAGCTTTTTCCACCCGGTGTCTTTGGTATCGATATAGTAGAAATTCATCGTCCCCTGCCGGTGTACCGACAGCACGCCCGCACCCTTCAGCACCTTCAGATGGTGCGAAACCGCCGGCCGGGACAGGTGGGTCTTGGCGGTGATTTCGCCGACCCGCAGGCCGACCCGACCACTCTCCAGCAGGGTCATGATTACCTGCTGCCGGGTTTCATCGCCCAGTGCGAGGATCATCTGGCGGCATTTTCGAAAACCCTCCGCGATTGCCAGCCGGTTTTGCGCACAGTCTTCCATCGGTCCGCCTCCTTTGTTTATGCGTTTGAACCATTATACCATAAATTTTTATCCGCCTGGAAGAATATCCGGCGCGGTCACCGGTTCCTATACGTCCCCCAATTAAGATACTTAGCAGGGAGCCGGTGCTGAAGAATGACTTTGACATTCTTCCTATACCTTCGGGGCGGACTTCGTCCCGAAAGGAGATTCTTCCGGTCCACAACCGCCGTTTCGGCGGTTGTGGACATTATACCATAGCAGTCGGTCGAAAATTCAATGGGAAAGAAAATCGAGACCGATAAACGGCAACAGGCAAGCAGGCCGTCCGCTGTACAGCGGAC
>JAAWQC010000025.1 GCA_022800315.1 Clostridiales bacterium | reverse complement strand
CCCCCTTTTCTTGACGATAAGAAAAGGGGGGAAAAGAATCGTTAAGGGGAAACCTTTCGAACGGGTTTCCCCTTAAAACCCCATCCCCACCACGACCAGGGACTACGTCCCTGGACCCTAGCTGGTCAAAACATGGCAAAAAAATAAATGTCCTTTATCGCTCTACACAGCATAAAGCGCTCTTTTTGTGATTATCGGGGGATTCTCAAGGGGGCGCGCTATAATTCGTATGATGATAACCGGCGCGCCCCCTGAGCCGTCCTTTGCATCCTTTCCGACGGAACGGAAAGGATGTGCCCGCGCGGCATGAGCGCAAAAAGAAAACAAAATAGAAATACTTTCTCATCGTTGAGAAAGTGGTGCCTGCGGAGCAAGAGAAAGAAATAGACGAAATAGGATTGTATAAACCACTCTATACGATAACACCCCACTGAATAGTGACATATAAAAAAGAGGGACTTACAAAAGCAGTAAGTCCCTCTTTTTATATGTCACATTCCACTGCCGTCCTGGCGGCGAGGGAAGCGCGGGGATCGATAGCCCGCTGGTTGCGGGAACCGCGGAAACGGAGCATCAGCGACTTTTCCGCCGCGATGAACGGACCGTCGATGAGAACATCGGTTTCCATCAGAAGTTCCCGCCAGCCGTCGTGTTCGTCGAGATGGGCCATCAGATATTCGATGGTGTACCCCGTATAGGTGACCACGTTTTTCCCCAGCGCGCGTACCTGCTCCGCCAGCTCCGCCAGGGGGCGAGCCTGTAAAAAGGGGTCGCCGCCGGACAGGGTGACGCCGGCCAGCAGGGGGTTCTTCCGGAATTCCGCCAGCAGGCGGCCGGTATCGCTGTCGTACCCGCCGGCCGGGTCGTGGGTGTCGGGATTGTGACAGCCGGGGCAGTGGTGGGGGCACCCCTGGGCGAAAATCACGAACCGGAAACCAGGCCCGTCCACGATGGATTCGCGGATGACCCCGGCCAGCCGTACCTGAGACATGGGAAGTTCCTTCTTTCCTGTGGGATAGAGCTGAGGCCGCCGTACCCCGAAGCACGGAAAAGGGACACGGAGGCGGGCGCACACGAGGTGCGCCCCTACGAGGGGAGACAGAGGGGGATGATCTGCGGGAGCTTCCTGGAGCGAAGCGGCATGTGTGTACTCCCGCCCAAGCTGCCGTCCCTCAAACAAGGAAGGAGGGGCCAGCCCCTCCTTCCGAACCGCCGTCAGCGGATCAAATCTGTTCCATGTTGCCCTGCCCGGTGCCGAGGGAGTGCTTGACCCGATCGTTCACCTCAGCGAACTTGGCGTTGTTGAACCGGTCGAGGGTGCCCACCAGATAGCCGGTGATGCGGCGGATGCGCTCAAAGTCGGGCTGGCCGTTCCCTTCGCTGCGGCCGCACTGGGGGCAGGTGTCCCCGATGATGCCGGTAAAGCCGCAGGCCGGGTCCCGGTCCACCGGGTGGTTGACCGAACCGTAGCCGATGCCCGCTTCCTTCATGGAGCGGACCACCGCCTCGAAGGCCTCCAGGTTCTCGGTGGGATCGCCGTCCATCTCAATGTAGGTGATGTGGCCGCCGTTGGTCAGCTCGTGGTAAGGCGCCTCCAGCGCGATCTTCTCAAAGGCGTTGATGTCGTAATACACCGGCACGTGGAAGGAGTTGGTGTAGTACTCCCGGTCGGTGACACCGGGGATGACGCCGAACTTTTTCTTGTCGATGCGGACGAACCGGCCGGACAGGCCCTCGGCGGGGGTGGCGATCAGGGAGAAGTTGAGGCCGTATTTCTTGGAGGCGTCGTCCATGCGCTTACGCATATAGCCGACGATCTCCAGTCCCAGATTCTGCGCTTCCCGGCTTTCGCCGTGGTGCTTGCCGATCAGGGCCTTGAGGCACTCGGCCAGGCCGATGAAGCCCAGGGTCAGGGTGCCGTGCTTTAGCACCTCCCGCACCTCGTCATCGGGGCCCAGCTTCTCGGAGCCGATCCAGACCCCCTGCTCCATCAGGAAGGGATAGTTGCGGACCTTTTTCTTACACTGGATTTCGAACCGCTCCAGCAGCTGGCCGATGATCAGGTCGATCTTGCGGTCCAGGTCCTCGAAGAACCACTCCACGCTGCCGTGGCTGCGGATGGCGATGCGGGGCAGGTTGACCGAGGTGAAGGACAGGTTGCCGCGGCCGAACACCACCTCCTTGGTGGGGTCGTAGGAGTTGGCCATGACGCGGGTGCGGCAGCCCATGTAGGCCACCTCGGTGTTGGGATCGCCCTCTTTATAGTATTTCAGGTTGAAGGGCGCGTCGATAAAGGAGAAGTTGGGGAACAGGCGCTTGGCGCTGACCCGGCAGGCCAGCTTGAACAGGTCGTAGTTGGGCTCCCCCTCGTTGTAGTTGATGCCGTCCTTCACCTTGAAGATGTGGATGGGAAAGATGGGGGTCTCGCCGTTGCCCAGCCCCGACTCGGTGGCCAGCAGGACATTTTTGATAACCAGACGGCCCTCGGGGCTGGTGTCCAGCCCGTAGTTGATCGAGCTGAAGGGAATCTGCGCGCCGGCGCGGGAATGCATGGTGTTCAGGTTATGTACCAGCGCTTCCATCGCCTGATAGGTGGCGCGGTCGGTCTCCGCCTGGGCGCGCTTGTAGACGAATTTCTGAATCTTGCCGGCCAGCTCCTGGCCGCACAGATCGATGAGGATTTCGTATTCCGCCTCGCGGTAGCCGTTGTCGTCCGCCAGCACGGGAAGGGCGCCGCAGACGGCTTCCGCCTTGGCCATGACGGACTGGGCCTGCGCGTTGGGGTCTTCGCAGCCGTCCAGCAGCTCCAGCGCGCGGGACAGGTTCTGGCGGTACAGGCGGCGGTAGGTCTTGGTCACGCCCTTGGCCATGGCATAGTCGAAGTTGGGCACGCTCTGGCCGCCGTGCTGGTCGTTCTGGTTGGACTGGATGGCGATGCAGGCCAGGGCGGAATAGCTGGCGATGTCGTTGGGCTCCCGCAGGAAGCCGTGGCCGGTGGAAAAGCCGCCCTCGAACAGCCTGTCCAGATCGATCTGGCAGCAGGTGGTGGTCAGGGTGAGGAAGTCCAGGTCGTGGATATGGATATCGCCCTCCCGATGGGCCTTCGAAAAGGCGGGGTTGAGAACGAACATCTCATAAAACTGCTTGGCGCTTTCACTGCCGTACTTGAGCATGGTGCCCATGGGGCAGTCGCCGTCGATGTTGGCGTTTTCCCGCTTGACGTCGTTTTCCTTGGCGTCCTTGAAGGTCAGGTCCTCCAGCGTCTTCATCAGGCGGGTGTTCATCTCCCGCACGCGGGTGCGCTCCGCGCGGTAGAGGATGAATTCTTTGGCGGTGCGGGCGTGTCCCCGGTCGATCAGGATCCTCTCCACCATATCTTGTGTCTGCTCCACGGTGGGATTGCAGCCGTATTCGGCCTCCAGCGTCTGCTCCACCTCTTTGGCGAGGGCGAGAGAGGTGTCGTAATCGTGGCCGCCGAGGGCCTGCGCCGCCTTATAGATCGCGCTGGCGATCTTATCGAGATCAAAGGACGTGGTACGTCCGTCCCGCTTGACGATGGTCTGAATCATGGGCTTGTCCTCCTTATTTTGCGCACTGGCGGCGTGCCGCCCGGCATCCCGCAAATTGTGGGGCCGTGAATACCGTTTACACAATATATTGTGTACCGATTGGGTGCAGATTCAATTATAGGCAACATGTAGAGGCTTGTCAAGGAGGCGATATAGAAAATATTCCATAAAAACCACCCCTTAAATTTGGCAGGCTCACCGCATTTGGAGGGATTGACAAACGGGGGTAAATGCAGTATGGACAGCCGCGCTTTTTGAAATATTTGGGAGAAGCCTGTCCTGTCCGGTACCGATTGTACCGGTTATACCGACAGGGGAAGGACATTTCGGAGCACCCCACTAGATATGGGGGGAGAGCATATCCACACACCAAAAGAACCGGCGGGTACGTATAATGCCGTCGGGCCCATCTATACATATAAATGGGGAAGTATGGCCCTATAAAGGGACCGGCGCGACCCTCATCAGGGCCGCGCCGGCAGGTCGCGCAGGGATCAGGAGGACTCAGTTAGCAGCCACAGCCGCAGCCGCCGCGATCGTTGTTACAACCGCAATCGTCGTCACAGAGCAGGAGAAGGATGATTACAAAAAGGATCCAGGAGCAATCACCATTGCCGAAAAGTTTGCTGATGCACATCTCTTGTCGCCTCCTTTCGTTGCTTACATCCCATACTATGTGCGCCCCTCGAAGTTGGTTCCTGAAGTATATCCGGGAGCTTTTGGGAGCATGCTAGGGATGAGGAAGTGGGCGCTTTACAGATTATGTGGAAGGGCGGGATTTGGTGATGAAAATCGGTTATCACGGCCGGGCTCCCTACAGGGATGACGATATGGAGGCGGCGGCGGAGCTGTCGCCGGCTGCCGCGCTGGCGCCGGACCCCTTCTCCGAAGAGCCCCATACCCTCCCTCACGGGCGGCGGAATGCTCAAAGGCCCGCGGGGGTGCGAAACCGCCGTGAGTCAGGCACGGCGTCCGGGCGAGAAAACGGGAGAAATCCGGAGCAGGAATGAAACAGGCGGCGATAAATGGCGGGAATTCCCCGCCATTTTCTCTATTTGCTTCACAGCGCTTTTTGTGGAAATTTGACTTTCCCTGACCTTGTGTTATGATAGAGTCACACCCGGAAGGTCAGGGAAAGTCTAAAACATAGTTGATTTTTTAGGAAAGAAGGGACAGCCGTGCGCTTAACCGACGAAATCGCCGCTTATATTTATCGTATACTGGAGCAGGCGGAGGACGGCTGCGCCGATCTGCAGCGCAACGAACTGGCGGAAAAACTGGGCTGCGTGCCCAGCCAGATCAATTATGTGCTGACCTCCCGCTTCACACCCGAGCAGGGGTATCTGGTGGAGAGCCGGCGGGGCGGCGGCGGATATATCCGCATCCACCGCATCCGGTTCGGCCGGGGCGCCTCCCTGCTGATGCATCTGGTCAATTCCATCGGGGAGGAGCTGTCCTCCTCGGCGGCGCGTGCCATCGGGGACAACCTGTTGGACCAGGGGCTCCTGTCCGTGGAGGCGTCCCGCCTGCTGGAGGCGGCGCTGTCCGACCGGGGCTACCGGGACGTGCCGGTGGACAAACGGGACCGCCTGCGCGCCGCGCTGATGAAACAGATGCTCACCTCATTGATCCTATAACCCGTTTATACGGGCCGCTGTGTGTAAAGGAGAAGGGAACCATGATGTGTCAAAACTGCGGGAAGAATCCCGCCACCACCCATGTCAAACGGAATATCAACGGCAAAACCGCCGAATGGCACCTGTGCGCCGACTGCGCCGCCAAGCAGGGACTGGGACAGGGCCTGGTCCCCATGCTCGGCGGGCTGGGTTTCGAGCTGGGCGATTTCTGGGGCAGCCTTTTCGCCGAGCCCGCCGCCCGCGAACAGAAGAACGCCGAGCGCTGCCCCGGTTGCGGCAGCAGCTTCAACGAGATAGCCCAGTCGGGTAAGGTCGGCTGCGCACGGTGCTATACCGCTTTTTACGACCGGCTGCTGCCCTCGGTGCAGCGTATCCACGGTAAAACGAAGCACGCCGGAAAGGTGCCGGCCTATATTGCCGAAGAAGAGAAAAGGGCGGCGGTTCAGCCGCCGGCGGAGCCAGAACGGAAGGAGGCCGCCGGGGCGGCGGCCGCGGAGGAACCGGCGGATACCGAGCGCACCCTGACCGGGCTGCGGGAGGAGCTGACCGCCTGTATCGAACGGCAGGAATACGAGAAATGTGCCGCGATCCGCGACCGCATCCGGGAGCTGGAACAGTCCCGCGGACAGCAAAAAGATAAGGAAGAGGAGGGGAACAGCCGTGTCGGAGAATAAAAAATGGTATCGTCTCAGCGGAGACGAGGGAGATGTGGTCATCAGCACCCGGGTGCGGCTGGCCCGCAACCTGAACGGCATTCCTTTCCCCGCCGGCATGACGCTGGAGCAGAAGCAGACCGTGATCCGCACCGTCGCGTCCGCCCTGCGGGAAGGCGGGGAGGGAGAGCGCTTCCGGCTCGTCGAGATGGGTGCGCTGCCGCCGCGGGAAGCACTGTCCATGGTGGAACGGCACCTGGTCAGCCCCGAGTTCTCCCGCGCCGGTGAAGGGAGCGCCCTGCTGCTCACCGGGGAAGAGGATGTCGCCGTTATGGTAAACGAGGAAGACCACCTGCGCCTGCAGGTGATGCGCTCCGGCCTCGACCTGGATGGCGCGTACCGGGAGGCCGACCGGCTGGATACCCTGCTGGACAGCCGCCTCCATTTCGCCTTTGACAGCCGGCTGGGATACCTGACCCAGTGCCCTACCAACCTGGGGACCGGCATGCGGGCTTCCATCATGCTGCATTTGCCCGCCCTGCAGGAGCGGGGCGCTATCCAGCAGCTGGCGGTCACGGTTTCCAAACTGGGCCTGACCATCCGCGGCATGTACGGCGAGGGAAGCAAGCCACAGGGAGCCATCTATCAGCTGTCCAACCAGGTGACGCTGGGCATCTCGGAGCAGGAGGCCATCGACAACCTGAAAGGCATCGCCGCCCAGATCATCCGGGAGGAGCGGGCCGGCCGGGAGCAGTGGCGGCAGAATCCCCGCTTCGAGGATATGGTCTGGCGCTCCCTCGGCCTGCTGCGCACGGCGCGGCTGTTGACGGGGGACGAATTCATGACCCTGATTTCCAACCTGCGACTGGGTATCGCCGTGGGAGTGCTACCCGAATTGTCACTGGATACGGCGGGCGGCCTGATCGGGGACGTACAGTCGGCCACCCTGATGGCCGCGGCGGGCCGTGATCTGGAACCCGCTGAGCGGGACGCCCTGCGGGCGCAGGTCGTGCGGGAGCGGCTGGCGTAATAAATATGTTAACAGCGACTTTCACCGCAGCCGTTATATCGGCAACTGGGGATAACGGCCTGTCTTATACACGGATTGAATGTAAACCTTCAGAAAGGAAGGCGCATCATTATGTATCGATTCAAAGGATTTACCGAAAAAGCCAACAACGCCCTCAACCTGGCCATTGACGCGGCCCAGGAGCTTGGGCACACCTATATCGGCACCGAGCACATCGTGCTGGGCCTGCTGCGGGAGGGCACCGGCGTCGCCGCCTCGGTGCTGGCCGGACGCGGCATCACCGCCGCCCAGTATCAGGAAAGGGTGGTGGAGGCGGAATCCCAGGGGGAATTCTGCCGCCTGACCCCGGAGGACTTCACCCCCCGGGCGAAAAAGGCCATGGAGATGTCCATGGCGGAGGCTGCCGTCATGCAGCACGGCTATGTGGGTACCGAACACATCCTCATCGCCGTTCTGCGGGATGAGAGCAGCGTGGCGGTGCGCCTGCTGACTGCGCTGGGCGCCCGCGTCGACGAGCTGTTCAACGACATCGCCCGCGCCATCGGGACCAATCCCGCCCAGACAGCGGCGGAAGGGCCCCGGAGTGCCTCCGCCCGCGGCGGAAAGGCCGCCGGCGGAAAAACCCCCACCCTCGACCAGTTCGGCCGTGACCTGACCCGCATGGCCAAGGAGGGCAAGCTCGACCCCGTTATCGGCCGTTCCGCCGAGATCGAGCGGGTGATCCAGATATTGTCCCGCCGCACCAAAAACAATCCCTGCCTCATCGGCGAGCCGGGCGTGGGCAAAACCGCCATCGCCGAAGGGCTGGCCCAGAAGATCACGGCCGACGAGGTTCCCGAGCTGCTCCGCGGCAAGCGGGTGGTCACCCTCGACCTGACCGGCATGGTGGCGGGAACCAAGTACCGGGGCGACTTTGAGGAACGGATCAAAAACGCGGTGGACGAGGTCATCCGCGCGGGGGACACCATTCTCTTTATCGACGAGCTGCACACCATCATCGGCGCCGGCGCGGCAGAAGGGGCGGTGGACGCCGCCAATATTCTGAAGCCTTCCCTCGCGCGGGGTGAGCTGCAGATCATCGGGGCCACCACGCTGGAGGAATACCGCAAGCATATCGAGAAGGACGCGGCGCTGGAGCGCCGGTTCCAGCCGGTAACGGTGGGAGAGCCCACCGCTGAGGAGGCCGTGCTCATCCTGCGGGGTCTGCGCGACCGGTATGAGGCCCATCACAAGGTAAAAATCACCGACGAAGCACTGGAAGCAGCGGTTACTCTGTCCGCCCGGTATATCTCC
This sequence comes from Clostridiales bacterium, assembly GCA_022800315.1. Classification (GTDB taxonomy): domain Bacteria; phylum Bacillota; class Clostridia; order Oscillospirales; family Acutalibacteraceae; genus Avimonas_A. Next base: position 28,104 of record JAAWQC010000025.1, on the reverse strand, counting down.
GACCGTTACCTGCCGGACAAAGCCATCGACCTTATCGACGAGGCGGCCTCACGGGTACGGCTGAAGGCTTTCACGGCGCCGCCCGACCTGAAAAAGCTGGAGGACGAGGTCAAACGGCTGGACGAGGAGAAAAAGGCCTCGGTTAACGAGCAGGACTTCGAGCGGGCGGCCCGCCTGCGGGATGAGGAGAAGGACATTTCCGCCAGGCTGGAGGAGCTCCGCGCCCAGTGGCAGGAGAAAAACGCCGGTATCACCGGCGAAGTGAGCGAAAGGGAAATCGCGGAGATCGTCTCCAGCTGGACCGGCGTACCGGTCACCCAGCTCACCGAGGCGGAGGGACAGCGCCTGCTGCGGCTGGAGGAGGTGCTCCACCAACGGCTGGTGGGCCAGGACGAGGCGGTCACCGCTGTTTCCCGTGCCATCCGCCGCGGACGGGTGGGTCTGAAGGACCCCAAACGGCCCACCGGCTCCTTCATTTTCCTGGGCCCCACCGGCGTGGGCAAGACCGAACTGTGCAAGGCGCTGGCCGAGGCCATGTTCGGGGATGAAAATGCCATGATCCGTCTGGATATGTCGGAATATATGGAAAAGCACACCGTGTCCCGCATGGTGGGGTCGCCTCCCGGTTACGTCGGTTACGACGAGGGGGGGCAGCTCACCGAAAAAATTCGGCGCAAGCCCTATACCGTGCTGCTGTTCGACGAGATCGAGAAAGCCCACCCCGACGTGTTCAACCTGCTTCTCCAGATACTGGAGGATGGGGTACTCACCGACGCTCAGGGACGGCGGGTGGACTTCCGTAATACCGTGATTATCATGACCTCCAATGTGGGGGCGCGCCTGATCACCGAGCACCGGAGCCTGGGCTTCGGCGGCGGGGACAGTCCCGCTGACACCGCCGGGCAGGAGCGCATCCGCAGCGACGTGATGGGCGAGCTGAAAAAGGCGTTCCGCCCCGAATTCCTCAACCGGGTGGACGACATCATCGTCTTCCATCAGCTGAGCAGGGAGGATATCCGCGAGATCGCCCGCCGCATGCTTCGGACCCTCAACCTCCGCCTGTCCGATATGGGCATCGGGGTGCGGGTCACCGACGGGGCGGTGGATACCATCTCCTCTGAGGGCTTCGATCCTGTCTACGGCGCCCGCCCCCTGCGCCGGGCCATCCAGTCCAAGATCGAGGATCCGCTGGCCGAAAAGCTGCTGGAAGGGGGGTTCCAGTCAGGCGACACCATTACGGTGGACGTGTCCGACGGCGTCTTCACCTTTTCCAAGGCGGAGACGGACACGCTGGCAGCCGGGAAAGACGTTTCCCCCACGGAAAATCAGTAAACAGGAAGAGCCTCCGGCACAGTCGGAGGCTCTTTTTTACATATCGAGCTTTTTGACGCTCAGGGTGGCGTTGGCGTAGCCGTTGATGACCGCATCCAGATTGGGCGGCAGCGTCCGCACCACCGAAACAACCAGGTCCAGCACATCGCCGGCGGCCAGCGTGACGATGGTGGAAGCGGACAGCCGCCCGTCGAACGACAGGCCGGTGGTATCGTCCGCCGCCATGGTCTGGGAACCTCTGGTGGCGGGGATGACCGTTCCGTTTCGCCGCACCCCATAGGATACCGTCGAGGCCTTGCTGGTGTTCAGCAGCATATTGTAGTTGATTTCGTAGTCTCCCGCCGTCTGGATGGTCAGGGTGTTGTTGCCGGCGGCGGCCACGTTTCGCAGTGGCATGGCGGTATTCAGGCGTACCTGCACATCGGTGTCCGACGCCGTGAAGAAGACGAGCTGGGTACCGGCGTTGTACAATCCGCCGTAGGCGGTAAGCCCGCTGGCGGTTTCGCCGGGTTCGCCCTGCGGCCCCGTGGCCCCGGTCGCGCCTGTCGGGCCGGTAGGCCCGGTGACTCCAGCAGCTCCCGTCGGCCCGGTGGGTCCGATGGGCCCGATGGGCCCGGGCGGGGGGCAGAGTACAGGAAAACAACAGCAATAGGGGCGGTAATGATTCAAGTTTGTGACCTCCTCACATGATTCTAGATGCCAGTCCATTGTATGCGGCAAAAGTCTTTATGGATAAAAGGATAAGCAGCAGGGTTCTCGTTTGATTTCCCCCTTACAGCGTGATATGATAGGAACAATCCCTTGAGTTAACCGGGAAAGGACGTCTGTTTATGTCAGAACCGCATGACCGGGACACCGATATATTCAAACCGGATCGGGATTACAGCCTGTTGATGAGCTCCTTGGACGTGAGCGTGAGCAAGCATCTGCTGGACGAACATTTTACGGTGATCTGGGCCAACGACCGGTATTACCGTATGTTCGGTTATACGAAAGAGGAATACGAGGCGCTTTTCCACAATCAGTGTGACCTGTACTACCGCGACGCTCCTGACGAGTGGCAGGCGCTGGGCGAGGTGGTAACCGGCGCCCTGTCCGCGGGCCGGAAAAAATACGAATATGTCTGCCGAATGCCTCATCGGGACGGACGGCGGCTTTGGATCAAGCTGGTGGGAAACATCACCGATGAAACGGTGCGGGGATACGGTGTGTCGTACTCGGTCATGACCGATATCACCGACCAGATGCAGACACAATTGGAGCAGTCAGTCACCTACAACAACCTGCCGGGGTATATCGCGAAATATCTGGTGACTACCGACGGCTATACCCTGATGAAGGCCAATCCGCGCTTTGCCGATGTCTTCGGAGCGCGTAAAAGCCTGCCGATGACCCTCCTGCGAGCGCAGGAGGGTCTGGCGCCTTTGGTCGAACGGCATGAGACTCTGCGGCGAGGGGAACCCGCATCCTTTACTATCCGCACCGGGAACGCTTCGGGTGAGGACGTTTTTTTGCGGGTGGCGGGGGAATGTGTCGACCGGGTGGGCGGCGACCCCGTCTACCTGTTCATTTTCGACGATATTACCCAGCTCACAGGGCAGCGGATCGCTTTGGAGGAGAGCAACCGGGAACTGGAAAAGCTGGCCTATATCGATTCGGTGACCGGCGGGTTCAACCGCACACGGTTCGAGAGGGTGGCGGGGGAAGCCGTCCGCGCCGCGCCGGCCGGGACCTATTCCTTGGTGTGGCTAAACCTGCAGAAATTTCAGCTGATCAACGATTTGGGCGGGAGCGGGGCCGGCGACCGGACCCTTCGTTATATTTATGAAACCCTCGTGCCCTTTATGGAAGAAGGGGAGTATCTCGCCCGTACCTCAGCGGACAACTTTGTCCTGCTGCTGCACACGGGGGATAAAGAGGATATCCCCGGCCGGCTGAGCGCAGCGGCGGAACAAATCAATCGCTTCAACGAAGAAAAGAATCACAAATATATCCTGTCGTTTACCGCGGGGATTTACGACATTGACGATCCGGCCCTGTCCATGACCAAAATACGGGACCGGGCGCAAATTGCCCGCAAGGGGATACGCGAGGTGGAGAATGCGCGGCTGTGTGCCTGCCGCCGGTATTCCGAGGAGGAGCAGGCACGGCTGGTGAAAGAGAAGGATATCGAAAACCGGATGCGGGATGCGCTGGAGCATAAGGAATTCGAGGTATACCTCCAGCCCAAGCTGTCCCTGCGCGAGAACCGTGTAACGGGGGCGGAGGCGCTGGTGCGGTGGAACGACCCGCAGGAGGGGTTGATCCCTCCCGGCAGTTTTATTCCTCTGTTTGAGAAGAACGGTTTTATCGTCCCCCTGGACCTGTACGTATTCGAAGAGGTGTGCCGGCTGCTGAAAAAGTGGCTGGAAGACGGCAGGGAGCCGGTGGTCGTTTCGGTCAACATGTCGCGTCGGCATTTTGTTGAGCAGGATTGCCTCGACCGGTATGTGGAGATTCGCACCCGCTACGGTATACCTGCCTGTTTACTGGAATTGGAACTGACCGAAACCATGGTATTTGAAAACCCTCAGGCGTTTACGCAGGTGATCGAACACATTCATCAGGCGGGATTCCTGTGTTCCATGGACGATTTCGGCAGCGGCTATTCTTCGCTGAATATACTCAAGGATCTGGATGTGGATGTACTAAAGCTGGACCGCGCCTTCTTTTCCGCTGAAAACATGGACGATCCGCGGGAATGTACCGTGGTCCACTCGGTGGTCGATCTCGCCAGGGACCTGCAGATGCACACGGTGGCGGAAGGGGTGGAAACCAAACCCCAGGAGACGTTTCTGCGGCGGACGGGCTGCGACATGGTGCAGGGGTTCGTCTTTTCCCGCCCGCTGCCTGTCTCCGAGTTTGAAGAGCTGGTCTGGCCGTCCCGGTGACGGCGTCCGTCCACCTATTTGTGTTGGGAGGGGTTCCGTTGAAAAATGAGAGGCGCCGTGCCGCTGCGTGCCGCCGCGACGGACTGCTGCTTTTCTTAAAAAAGCTGCTACGGTTTACCGTTTCCATCGCCACAGTGATACTGCGTTTCTTTGAGCTGCTGCTGGGATATGCCGCCCTGTGTGTGACAGCGATGCTGATTGCCTATTTTGTCGTCAGCTTTGCCCTGCAGCTTCTGGTCAATAGCTGTCTGCCCCACGAAACCGGCAAGGCGATACGGGAGGCGGGTGTGTGGGCCTGGATGCTCAGCTTCGCCTCATGGCTGACCTTGATGGCGCTCAGCTTTGGATTTCTCAGCAAACAGAGCCGGTGGGACAGGAAAGGCGGCTGGTACAGGCCCCGGCGCTTCGGTGCGGCGCTTGCCGGGTTTTCCCTGCTGCTGGCGGTTCCCGTGCTGCTGGTAGGCATGGTGGATCATCCCGTCTTTAACACGCTGTGCGGATATGCCACTGTCCTCTTTCATTGGACGGACGGCCTGCTGACCCCTATCGGGGGGCGGCTGTTCCTGTTGGCGGTTAACGGGGTGCTGTTCTATTGGTTCTATACCCGCGGCAGCGGGGAAAAGAAGATGAAAAAAGTGCGGTACTGACCGGCGGCCCTGACATAATAAATAAAAGAAGCGAAGGATGGAAAACCCTTCGCTTCTTTTTGTCGCTATTTCCGTTTTTTCCTCCCGGCCCTCCACAGAGCCGCGCCGGCCAGCAGGGATAACAGGAAGCCGACGGCGGCAGGGAGGGGCAGACCCCACAGGCGGGGCCCGGCCTCCATCGTGGCCATCAGGCAGGAGCCCAGCAGCAGGGCCGCCGTAACCAGACCCAGCGCCAGCCGGTTTATCATGCGGTCGAGCCGGTCCAGCGGCTCTTCCGAGCCGGTCAGCTCCACGTTCAGCTTGGCCTGGCCTTTGGCGGTCATCTTCAGCAGGTCGTGCAGCCGGGCCGGCAGCTCCACCCCGCGGCCGAAGAAGCCGTGCAGTCCTTTGAGGGCCTGACGGAATTCTTTTTCAGCATCGAGGCCGGCGGTCTGGTCAGCCAGGATATGGCGGCTGATGATCTGCATCAGGCTGACCTCGGGACAGCAGGCGGTGAGTACCCCCTCGATGGTGACCATGCCGCGCGCCAGCATACTGATGCCCGCCGGCAGGGCGATGTTGTTACCCTGGGCGATCTGCAGCAGCTCCTGTACCAATACGCCCATGTCGAGGCTGCCCAGGTCCATGGAGCCGTACCGGGTGACGAAATCGTCCAGATCGGTGTACAGACGGTGGTGGTTGATTTTGCCCCGCACCACCCCCAGGGTCAGCACCACCGTTTTGAGTTCGTCGATCTCTTCCGCAGCCATTGCCCGTATGGCCCGGCGGAGCAGGTCCCGGTCCCGGGCCGAGAGACGGCCCATCATGCCGAAATCCAGCCAGACGATTTTGCCCGCCCGCACCCACAGGTTGCCTGGATGAGGGTCGGCGTGGAAAAACGCGTCGTCCAGCACCTGTTTGACGTAATTTTCGGCCAGCTTTTCCCCGATCTCGGCGGGATCATAGCCCGCCGCTTTCAGCTCGCTGAGACAGTCGATGCGCACGCCGTCCACCGCCTCCATCACCAGCAGTCGGGAGGTGGTCAGGCGGTGCTCCACCCGGGGGCAGGTGACGTACCGCACTCCGGCGTTAAGTTTAGAAAAGGTTTCCATATGCTCCGCTTCCAGCAGAAAATCCATCTCCTGCTGGGCGGCGGTCCACATTTCGTCCAGAACCATCGAAAAATCAAGGGTATCCCCCAGACGGCCCACCCGGGACAGCAGGCGCAGGACCCGCTTCATCAGCACCACGTCCCGCGCCATCGTCTCCCGGATACCGGGGCGCTGCACCTTGATCACCACCGGCGTACCGTCGGGCAGAGCTGCCCGGTGCACCTGGGCGATAGAGGCAGAACCGACAGGTTCCCTGTCCACCTGCGCGAAGACCCGCTGAAGCGGTGCGCCATATTCCTCTTCGATCACCTGCCGTATGTCCTCGAAGGGGAGAGGGCGCACCTCGGTGCGCAGACGGGTCAGCTCGTCGCAATAGCTCTGGGGCAGGATATCCGCCCGCATGGAGAGAATCTGCCCGAATTTGATGAAGGTGGGTCCCAGCTCCTCGATGGCCGTGCGCAGCTTTTCAGGGGTGGGGCGGGTCAGCAGGCCGCTGCGGCGCAGCACCCCCAGGATTTCCCGCAGGCGGGGTCCGGTTTTCGCCTGATCCTCCGGTGCCGCCGGATTATTCTGCTGTTGTTTCATCGTTCGTTTTACCGGCGCCGTCGGTTTGCTGTTGCTCCAAGTGGCGGAGCACGGCGGCGCGCTCCTCGTCGCTCAGGCGGTCGAGCCTGCCGAACAGCCCGTCCAACCCGTTTTCGTCGGCAGGGGCGGGCGTACAGACCGCCTGGGCCCGGTGTTTGATGTCGCGGCGGAGCTCCTCGTTGAGCACCTTGCCCTGCTCCACCGTCAGCTCCCCCTTTTCCACGAAGGAATCGACCAGTTCCCTGCCCTTTTCCGCCGTGAGGGCGGCCGCGCCGACACCGGCCAGAAACAGCCGGTACAGTTCATTGCTCAAATCCATGGATAACGCCTCTTTCCTTTGTCTGATTAGTGTAAAAGGAGGCAGGTAAGCGGTGCCGCTTACTGCCTCTCTTTTTGCGAGTCGTTTTTTGCATCCCCGGCAGCCGCGGGAGTTTCCGGTGTTCCGGAGGCTTCGAAATCTTCCGCTGTGGGGGAGCCCGCTTCTGTTTCCGCCATATCCGCCTTTTTTTGGCGGCGGGGACGGAAGTTGGCCACGAAGAACAGGCCCACCAGTATGGGAAGGTAAAAGGTGATCATCCGCCAGAACAGGATGGCGGTGGTGAGGAATCGTTCCGGCATCAGCGACCCGAACAGCACGTGGAAGCTGAATTCCGCGCCGCCCATGGCGCCCGGCAGCGGGACGAAGGAGGACATCAGGCTGACGAAGGACTGGGCGGACAGCACGGTGGATATGGGGGCGCCCCGCAGCCCGAAGGACAGATAGATAAAATAGGGGATGAGATAAAAGACCGTCAGCTGCAGCGCGCTGAGCAGGGCCATTTGTACGATCATGCCCACATTCTGCTTGATAACACGGAAACTGTCATGGAACTGCCGCAGCTCGTTGTCGATGTAATCCAGCTTTTCCTGTTTATCCTTGATGATGCGCATCCTGCAGAGAAGGGAGACGATCCCCCCCGCCGCCCAGCGGGTGAACCGGCGGAAAAAGCAGATGCAGATCAGTCCTGCCATCACGGCGGCGCTGACAAAAAAGCCGATGAGGATTAAAAAGCCAAAGCCGTTGATCTTTTCGGCAAACTCCCGGTATTTGATCAGCAGGATCACCAGGGAATACAGGGTCAGGGTGGTCTGGTAGACGATAAATTTGATCAGCAGCGCGCAGGTGGAATACCCCAGCGGGACGCCGGCTTTGACCATGTGCACTGCCTGCATGGGCTGTCCGCCGCTGGCCGACGGAGTGACGCAGTTGAAAAACTGGCCGATCATGGAGGTGTGGAAGGTACTGGAAAACCGCTGCCCGCGATGGAATTTCAGCACCACCATGTGGAGGATAACCGCCTCCAGCACCCAGTAGACCACCATCAGCAGCACCGAGCCGCCCATCCAGAAAGGATTGGCGGATTTCACCGCGTTGAGGATATTGCCGAAGCCGTCCACGCAGCCCATATAAACGAAGAGGGCTACCAGCGACAGGACGATCAGGATGATGTTCAGTTTCTTGAATTTCATGCCGCGGACCTGGCCTTTCGGATGTAATGACAGAGTCCGCATTCAGCCGTTGCGTTTCAGGCGGGCCTGTGCCGTTTTTTTCTCTGTGACGAGACTGGTGTAAAAGGTATCCCACAGCGAAAGCACGTGATCCTTGTTGTAGAACTGGTGGCCCTCCTGGGAATGGCCGACGGCGGCCTGATAATAAGCGGGATCGTCGCGCAGGCGCAGCAGTTCTTCTTCAAAACCGGAAACGTCCTTTGCCTTCAGATAAAAATCGAACAGGATATTTTTATACAGGTCCACGTCCCGCAGCAGCACGGGCAGGCCGCAGTTCATCGCCTCCAATATGATCATGGGGAACAATTCGTCATAGGAGGGAAGGAACAGGACATCGGCCAGATTATAGATTTCATTCATTTTTTCCCGGTCGATGATGCCAGGGAAAAAGGCGTTGGGCGGCGGGTTCTCCAGCATTTTGCTGATTTCCTCATACCCGTCGGTCATGCGCCCGAAGGAAAAACCGCCTGCCCACAGGAACTGGATGTCGGGCAGGTCTTTGGCGCACTGGACGAAGTCGGACACCCCTTTTCGCCGCTGGAGCTGGCCGGCGCAGACCACCGTGAATTTGTGCGGATCCAGCCCGTATTTCTTTTTTAATTCCGCCTTTCGCGTAGGCTCAAAGGGAAAAAACTCCTTCTCATCCACAAAGTTCGGGATATAGGTGATTTTACTCCGGTCGACGCCGTAGGCCGCCAGCCGGTCGATAAAATAGGGGTTGACCACCACCAGGCGGTCCATCCCCTTGTAAAAAGCGATCAGGTATTTATAAAAAATCTGTTTGATGGGGCCGACCAGATGCAGGCTCTCATCCACCGTCTCCGGGAGAAAATGGACATAGCCCACCGTGACGCCGTTCCGGCGGACAAAGGGCCGGGTCAGGAAATAGCGGAAGTTAACCGTGTGATAGTGGGTGATATCCGCCGTCACCATTTTGTTCTCGCTCAGAGTGAATTTATCCGAAAGGCCGGTTTTCACCAGCTCGACCAGCTCGTCGTGTGCGGAGGCAACCCCTTGTCCCTTGACGGTATACGCGCGGGAAAACATATTGATGGAATATTTCACGTCTACACCTCCGGCCCCTATTATAAACCATGGGAAGGGAAATTCCTATTGGTTTATCTTACAAATACCCTTACAATTCTGTAACATGCCGCAGAGAGCGCCCCCGGTGCGCAGAAAACGAAGCAGGAAAGTACTGCCAAAACCCACTATACCAGCCGTACCGGCCACCGTCAAGCGAACAGCCGCCAACTTAATCATTTCTTTAATATTTCCCGTATACCCCCATTTATATGAAAACCGTCCGCAGGTTTTTCCTGCGGACGGCTGGTGTTAATCGGCATTTTTGCGGCGGATGCGGCGGGTGAGGGCAGTGACGCCCTTGACCACCTCCATCACCAGCAGGGGGACGAGAGCGAGCCCCGCTACGATCCACCAGGCGGCGCCGGACATCGACGTCGTCTCAAAGATAGTCTGAAGCGGCGGGATAAGCAGTACGGCCAGGGTCAGCAGAAGCGACGCGGCAAAAGCGCCCAGCATGTACTTGTTGGTGTGGAAACCCACCTGGAACAGGGAATGGGAGGAGCGGACGTTGAAGGCGTGTATTAGCTGGGAAATGGCCAGCGTCGCCAGCGCCATGGTTTCACCCAGCGCGATGTTGAGCCCGCCCATACAGCGGGAGCCGATAAAGTACGCCGCCAGGGTCAGCAGGCCGATCAGGAAGCCCTGCCAGATGGCGGCGGGGCCCATGCCGCGGGCAAACAGGCTTTCCGAGCGGCCGCGGGGCGAGCGTTCCATCACGTCCCGCTCCACAGGCTCCATCCCCAGCGCCAGCGCCGGCAGGGAATCGGTGACCAGATTGATCCACAGCAGCTGCACCGGCAGCAGGGGGGATTCCCGCCATACCAGCATGGCGACAAACACGGTGATGATCTCCCCCAGATTACAGGAGAGCAGGAAATGGACAGCCTTGCGGATGTTGTCGTAGATGCCGCGGCCCTCCCGCACAGCGGTGACAATGGTGGCGAAGTTGTCGTCGGTCAGGGTCATGTCCGCCGCGCCCTTGGCCACATCGGTGCCGGTGATTCCCATGGCACAGCCGATATCGGCCGCCTTGAGGGCAGGGGCGTCGTTGACGCCGTCGCCGGTCATGGCGACGATCTCACCGGCCTGCTGCCACGCCTTGACAATGCGGATTTTATCTGCCGGGGTGACGCGGGCGTATACGCGGTATTCACGGATATGCGCAAACAGCTCTTCGTCGCTCATGGCGGCGAGACGCTGCCCGTCCACCGCCTCGCTGTCGTCGTGGAGGATGCCCAGGCTACGGGCGATGGCGGTGGCGGTCACCACATGGTCCCCCGTGATCATCACGGTGCGGATGCCCGCGCCGTCGCATACCCGTATGGCCTCGGCGGCTTCGGGGCGGGGCGGGTCAATCATGCCCACCAGGCCGGCGAAGGTCAGGTTGTGCTCCAGCTGTTCGGGCAGGCAGTCCACCGGCATCTCATCCAGATACTGATAGCCTACGGCCAGCACGCGCAGGGCCTGACGCCCCATCTCGTCGTTGGCCTTCGCCGCTGCCTTGGTGTCCCCCGATACGCAGCGGGACAGCAGGACGTCGGGGGCCCCCTTGACGATGGCCACGGTTTTTCCTTCGATCAGATTGACGGTGGTCATCAGTTTGCGGTCGGAGTCGAAGGGGATTTCCCCCAGGCGCGGATGCTCGCTGCGCAGATTTTTGAGGTCGATGCCGCTGTGGAGAGCGCAGGCGAGGATCGCGGTTTCGGTGGGATCGCCCAGATGCTGTTCCTTCCCGTCGTTCACGCGCACCTCGCCGTCGGTGCACAGGGCAGCCAGCCGAATGAGGGCCTCGCCGCCGGGAGTCAGGGACGTATTTTTCTTCACCGGAAGGGTACGGCCGCCCGTATACAGCCGGGTCAGGGTCATGCGATTTTGGGTCAGGGTACCGGTTTTGTCCGAACAGATCACCGATGCGCTGCCGAGAGTCTCCACGGCGGGCAGCCGGCGGATGATCGCATTTTTAGCCACCATGCGCTGTACCCCAATGGCCAGCACGATGGTGACGATGGCGGGCAGTCCCTCCGGGATGGCGGCCACTGCCAGCGAGACGGCGGTCATAAACATGTCGAGGATGGGCAGCTGGTCCAGCAGTCCCACCACAAAGATGACCGCACAGATGCCCAGCGCCAGAAAGCCCAGGGTTTTGCCGAGGCGTCCCAGCTTCTGCTGAAGAGGCGTATCCGTTTCTTTTTCGTTTTCGAGCAGGGAGGCGATTTTTCCCATTTCGGTATTCATGCCGGTCTCCACCACCACGGCCCTGGCGCGGCCGTAGGAGACCGCGCAGCCGGCATAAGCCATATTGACCCGGTCGCCCAGGGGGGCAATGTTCGGCACGGCGCCGTCGGCGTCCTTTTCCGACGGCACCGATTCGCCGGTAAGGGCGGATTCGTCACATTTGAACGAAGCGGTCTGCAGCAGCCGGCAGTCGGCCGGTACCAGGTCCCCCGCTTCCATCTCGACGATGTCGCCGGGCACCAGCTCGGTGGAGCTGATGGTGATTCGCTCTCCGCCGCGAATCTCACCGCCCCGGATGACGCGGGCGGAGGGGGCGGACAGGTTTTTCAGCGCCTGCAGGGCGGCCTCCGCCTTGCTCTCCTGAATCACGCCGAGGATAGCGTTGATCAGAATGATCAGGACGATGACGATGGGTTCGACCCAGTCGGCCTCCAACCCCTGAAAGGTGTTGTAGACGCTCAGGCCCAGCGATACTGCCGCCGCCAGGATCAGGATAATCACCATGGCGTTTTTCAGTTGTCCGAGGAACCGGCGGAAAAAGGACTGAGGTGCCTTCTCCATGAGCTGGTTCGGGCCGGTCTTTTCCAGCCGTTCGGCAGCCTGCTCGGCGCTGATGCCGTCCTGGGCGTCGGTTTGCAGCGTCTCTAAAACTTTTTCTTTTTCTTCACTGTACCAAATCACTGGGGGTTCTCCCTTCCTTGACCGCCGTAGAGAGACGGCGGTGCTTCCACGCTCTTCGGGGGATATTATATCCCAATTCCCTCCAAATGAGAAGCATTGTTTCCAAATATTAAGAAGAGGTTAAGTCGGAGTTGTTCCCTTGTCAAATACGGCGCTTTCGTTTATAATAAGGCCGTTGCGGATATGACGTAATCGTGAAAATAAACGGCGTTATTACCGGCGCCGGCGGAAAAAAGGATTCAAGACTATGACTGACAGCCTTGTACAGAACCTGACCAACTGGATGGGAGGAGCTATCCCGGCGGAACTGATCGTCTTTATTGTCTCCCTGTTCCCGATACTGGAGCTGCGGGGCGGCCTGATCGCCGCCAGCCTGCTGAACGTGCCGCTGGGACCGGCCTTTCTGATCTGTTATGTGGCCAATATGCTGCCCATCCCCTTTATTCTGCTGTTTATACGCAAAATTATCAATTACCTCAAAACCACCCGTCTGCTCCACGGTTTTGCCGAATGGCTGGAGCGCAAATCGGAAAAAAACAAATCCAAGGTCACCAAATATGAAATGCTGGGTCTGCTGCTGTTCGTGGCGATACCGCTGCCGGGCACCGGAGCCTGGACCGGAGCCCTGGTGGCGGCCATGCTGGACATGCGGATGAAGAAATCACTGCCGGTCATCGCGCTGGGCGTGCTGATCGCGGGGGTGATCATGTCGCTGCTGTCCTACGGCCTGCCCGCCCTGTTCAGCTGGTAGGAGGGATACCGATGTCCACAGGTAACATATACGATATCGCCGTGATCGGCGGCGGGGCGGCAGGTTTATCTGCCGCCATTTTTGCCTGTCGGGAGGGCCGCCGGCGGGGCCGGTCCCCCTCGGTGATCGTATTGGAGAAAGGGGCCCGGGTGGGCCGCAAGCTGCTGTCCACCGGCAATGGCACCTGCAATCTGGCCAATGTAGATGCATCCCCCGCCCACTACCACGGGGAGAACCCCACCTTTGTGGAACCGGCCCTGAAAAGGATGCCAGCCGAAGAGATGCTGCGCTTTTTCTCCTCTCTGGGGGTGGAGTGCGCGGCGCGGGAAAACGGGCGGGTCTATCCCCTGTGCTTGCAGGCGGGTGCGGTGCTGGACTGCCTGCGGCTGGAGCTGCTGGCGGATGGGGCCGAAGAGCGCTGTGGGACGGCGGTTACGGCCTTACGCCGCGAGGGCGGGGGCTTCGCACTGGCGGCGGGAGAAGAAATCATCGGTGCCCGCCGTGTGCTCGTCTGCGCCGGCGGGGCGGCATCGCCGGCGCTGGGCGGCTCCGCCGACGGCTACACCCTGCTGAGTGAGTTGGGACACAGCCGGGTGCCGCTGTTCCCCTCCATCGTGCAGGTCCGGACCGACCCCGCGCTGGTGAAGGCGGTCAAGGGCGTCCGTGTGGAAGGCCGCATCGCCTTTCGATTAGAGGGGAGAGAGCTCTGCGCACAGGAGGGAGAGGTGCTCTTTACCGACTACGGGCTGTCGGGTCCCGCTGTGATGCAGATTTCCCGCTGTGTGGGGGACTGGGAACGTAAAAAGCGGGGGAGAATGACCGCCGTTCTCGACCTGCTGCCGGGTTTTACAAAGGAACAGGTGGAAACCCTTCTGCTGCGGCGGCGGGAGCTGAAAGAACGCACGCTGGAAAACTACCTGACCGGTTTTGTCAACAAACGCCTGGGGCAGACCCTGCTGAAGGCCGCGGGTCTGACTCCGCCCACCCTGCCGGTGCAGACCCTGACTCACCGGGATATCGAAAAGCTTGCCGGTTTCATGAAGGGATGGGAGCTTTCGGTAACCGGTACCCAGGGGTTTGGCGGGGCGCAGGTAACGGCGGGGGGGATTTCTACCGCCGAGTTTGATCCCGGCACCCTCGAGTCGCGGCTGGCGCCGGGCCTGTATGCCGCGGGCGAGGTGCTGGACATTGACGGGGACTGCGGCGGGTTCAACCTCCACTGGGCGTGGGCTTCCGCCCGTCTCGCGGCGGAATCCATGGTGGAATCTCTGTAGGCTGGGGAAGGTTTCCCATTGCATTTCCCGGCGAGTGTGTTACGATGTTCGTCGGGACTGTCGCTGTATTAAAAAGAAAATAGAGGAAAAGGGGACGGCGCCGTGCTGCGGATCGCGGAAATTCGGATGACACCGGATTATACACAGGAGGAGTTGGCGGCGGCCGCCGCACGGGTGCTTAAAGCGCCGCCCGCCGCCCTGAAGTCCCTGCGGATATCTCGCCGGTCGGTGGACGCCCGTCATCGGGACGATGTGCGCCTCAGCCTAACGGTGGACGTTACGGTGGCCGGCGACGAAGAGGCGTGGGAAAAACGCAGCGGCGGCCGTGCCCGTCGGGTCTCGCCGCATCTCTATCGGCTGCCGGAGGCGCCCCATAAGCCGGAGCACCGTCCGGTGGTGGTGGGGGCCGGCCCGGCAGGGCTTTTCGCCGCTCTCACCCTGGCGCGGGCCGGGATGCACCCCCTTGTGCTGGAGCGGGGGAGAGACGTGGATTCCCGCGCCGCCGATGTAGAGCGGTTCCGCCGTACCGGCGTACTGGATGTCGGCTCCAATGTACAGTTCGGCGAGGGGGGAGCGGGCACCTTTTCCGACGGCAAGCTGAACACCGGCATCAAGGACCCCCGCTGCCGCTTCGTGCTGGAGGAGCTGGCCGCGGCGGGAGCGCCGGAGGAGATTCTTTGGCAGGCCAAACCCCATGTGGGCACCGACCGCCTCCGCGATACGGTGAAAGGGCTGCGCCGTGCCATCGAGCGGGAGGGGGGAGAGATCCGCTTCTCCCGTCGGGTATCCGGTCTGTTACTGGCGGACGGTCGGCTGCGCGGGCTTATTGCAGAAGGCCCCGACGGGCGGGAGGAATACCGGTGTGACCGGGCAGTCTTTGCCATCGGGCACAGTGCGCGGGACACCATGGCGCTGCTGTGCGAACAGGGTCTTCCCATGGAACAGAAACCTTTTGCCGTAGGGGTGCGCATTGAGCATCCCCGTACACTGATCGATGCCGGGCGTTACGGAAAGTTTGCCGGCCATCCCGCGCTGGGCGCCGCCGACTATAAACTGTCCTGTCGTCCCGCTGGGCAGCGGGGGGTCTACACCTTCTGCATGTGCCCCGGCGGCACCGTGATCGCCGCCGCTTCCGAGGACGGAGGCGTGGTGGTCAACGGCATGAGCGAATTCGCACGAGACGCGGTCAACTCCAACAGCGCCCTGCTGGTGGGGGTGGGACCGTCGGACTACGGCTCCGATCATCCGCTGGCGGGAATCGACTATCAGCGGCGTATCGAGCAGGCGGCCTTCCGTCTGGGCGGGGGCGGATACCGGGCGCCGGTACAGCTGGCGGAGGATTTTCTCGCCGATCGCGCTACGGTACGGCTGGGTGAGGTGGAACCCTCTTACCGGCCGGGAGTCACCCCGGCTGATTTGAGGGAATGTCTGCCGCCGGAGATTACCCGCCCGCTGGCGGCGGCCCTGCCCGCCCTGGGACGGCAGCTTCCCGGTTTCGACCGGCCAGACGCCGTACTCACCGGGGTGGAATCCCGGAGCTCGTCCCCCGTACGCCTGCTGCGGGACGCGGGCGGACAATCCGCTGTGCGGGGCGTATTCCCCTGTGGGGAAGGGGCCGGCTACGCGGGCGGTATTCTTTCGGCCGCAGCGGACGGTGTCCGCTGCGGGGAATGGCTGATGGTTTCTCTGGAGGAAAAATGATGACAGATCAGTGGGAACAGCAGAAGACGATAGACCCCGACAGCCGCTACGGCCTGGTACTGGCCGGTGGCGGGGCCAAGGGGGTTTACCAGATCGGCGCGTGGCGGGCGCTGCGCGAGCTGGGCATCCGGTTCGATACGGTGGTGGGCACGTCGGTTGGAGCCATGAACGGCGCGCTGGTAGCCCTCGACCAGTACGAGGGGGCGATGGAGCTGTGGCGCAGTATGTCAATCGAGCGCGGTTTTCAGCTGCCGATGCCGCTGCGCAAGCCAGACAAGCTGTTCAGCATCAAGAACGCGGATATTCTGGTGCGGGAGCTGTGGAAAAAGCATGGGCTGGATATCTCGCCGCTGCGCCGTTGCCTGGAAGAGCTCATCGACGAGGAGGCGCTGCGTGCTTCCCGTATCGACTTCGGTCTGGTCACCTATGAGGTTACCGGCCGACGGGGGAGGGAGCTGTACAAACAGGAGATCCCCCGGGGACGCCTGATGGACTACATCATGGCCAGCGCGGCCTATCCGGGCCTGATCCGCCCGCAGATCGACGGCAAAACCTACCTGGACGGCGGGCTGGTGGACAATGTGCCAGTGCGCATGATGTTGCGCCGCCGCCGCAGCCATATCGTGGTGGTCAACATCGGAGACGAGGGGCTTCCCGGCGACCTGGAGCCGCTGCCCGATCTGGTATATATCAAGCCGCTGGATAAACTGGGCACCGCTTTCGAGTTTCAGCCCGAAACCGCCCAGACCAAGATGGAGCTGGGCTGGTTCGACACCATGAAGGCCTTCGGCCGGTACGCGGGCGACTGGATGTATTTTGACAATGGTGAATACCAGCGCATGACCGCCGCACTGGGCGCGGATACGGTCAGCGGGCTGGAGTATTACGCCCGTCTGATCGGACTGGATAAGCTGCGGGTTTTTCCCGCCGAAGAATTTGCCCGGGAGCTGCTGGACTGCGACCGGGTATCGGCCGAGAAATTCCGGCTGTTCCGCGCCCACACCGACCTCTCGACTATGGTGAAAGGGTTGGTGCAGGGCAAGCTGAGCGAATACAATCTCACCGGCGATATTCTGCTCCAGCTGGCCCAGTCGCTGCTGGAGGATGAAAAGAAAAAACCCCGGCTGCGCGCCATGGCGCAGAAGATGGTACCCGAACTGATGCGGGCGGCCGAAGCGATGCGGTCGCTTCGGAAGCTCGCGGCCAATGCGGAAGCGGAAAGCGCCGGCTGAGACGGCGCTTTTTCCTTTTGAAGTCGTTTTAACCGCTGTATACGCCTGGCAGCCGGGGCTGTTTCCAAGTTTTTTGGGGAAATTATGGATAAAATGTGATCGCAATGTTAGAAATATGTTAAGAAAAGCATTTTGAGTTGGGATAGAGAACAGATTCTTATCTTGTTTCTCGGCGGACAACCGTTATAATGATGTTGTACATTATATACATATCAAAATGGCACAGCTGTGAAAATTTGTCATCTATGTGCCGGCGATGTGTACAGCAATTTTGCAAAGAAAGAGGGAAGTCATCTATGCCGAAAATCCAATTGGCTAAGAAACTGCTGGCAACGGGCATGAGTCTGGCGATGGCGGCCGGCGCGATCACCGGCGCCGTGGCGGTTTCCGCCGCCGATTCCACCGAGCCGAAGGTGCTGTTCGAAGAGAACTTCAGCGGCGTCACCCAGCTCAGCGGCGACTGGAAGAATAATCTGGAGTTCAAAAACGGTAAGATATCGGTTGAGGACGGGGCCTTGATCGTGGATGGCACTGGCAACGACAGCCCCACCGGCGTCGTTTACCTCGGCAAGGAACTGATGGACAAGGGCGATTATACGCTGGAATACGATTATACCCCTCTGACCGCCAGTTCGGTCACCCGCTGGTCCAGCGGCATGTTCCGTGTCAGCGGCACCACCCCCGACAACAGCGGCATTTATTCGCCGTATTACCATTTCACCGTTCGCATGAACGCGGCGACCCAGCCCGGCGGCGGCGTGGAGCTGACCCTCCGTCCCCGCAACGCGAGCTGGAAGCAGTACGCCAACGTCAACTCCAGCAGCGATCTGGAGCTGGGCAAGACCTACCGGATGAAGGTCATCATCAAGGGCGGCCACATCCAGGAATATATCGGCGACGAACTGGTGATTGACAAGACTCTGGACACCAGCGCTTCCGATTATGTGGCGGCCGGAGGCATCGGCTTCCAGACCTCCAATATGAAGATCAAGATTGACAACATCAAGGTCACCGAGACGCAGGATATGCCGGTGGTCAAAACCCCGGGCATCTACAACGTCTACGAGCCGGAAACCAAGCTGGCCATGGCGCCCACCGTGTTGCTGGACGTCAAAACCCAGGCGGATTACAACAAGCTGACCGGCAAAGAGCTGCCCGCCACGGCTATCTTCCACCTGGATGCCAGCCTGAACGTGGTGGACACGGACGGCAAAAAGATCGCCACCCTGGCGCAGGCGCTGGAGAAGACCGGTGACAACATCATCCCGGGCTTCTATCTCAGTGATAAATCCGCCATCACCAACCTGAAGAATTACGTCGCTGCCGCCAAGATCGTCGACGCGACCATCTTCTCGGATGATGCCGACGTGCTGACCGAAGCGCATAAGGCGATGAACAAGCTGCGCACGGCGCTGGACTTCAAGCTGAGCGCCAAGGCGGATCAGGCGAAGCTGGACGAGATGATCGCGCAGGCTAACAAATCGACGGCCAAGATCATGATCATGGATGACCAGTATATTACGAAGCAGGACATCGAATATATGCAGGTCCGCATGATGACCGTATGGACCCGCGGCGACTATAATGCCGAGGGCACCTACGGCCAGGTGGTCAAGGGCCCCGACGGCATCATCACCGGCGACTTCCTGCAGGTGTTCGACTGCTATAAGACCTTTACTGCGGCCAACAGTCTGGTTCGCACCCCCTTTACCGTGGGCCACCGCGGCTATCCGAACCTCTATCCTGAAAACACCATGCTTTCCTATCGCAAGTCGGTGGAAGCGGGCGCCACCATCGTGGAGACCGACATCCATATGACCAAAGACGGCGTGATCGTCATCTGCCACGATGAGAGGGTTGACCGCACCACCAACGGCACGGGCGATATCCGCACGTCGACCTGGGACCAGCTAAAGGATCTGAAGTGCAAGAACCCCAACGGGTCTCTGTCTGACGAAGGGCTTCCCACCATCGACGATTTCCTCCAATTCCTCAAGGACAATCCGAAGGTCGTCGCTTATGTGGAACTGAAGGACGGCAATACCGCTATCGTCGAGCCCTTCAAGAAGAAGGTCGCCGAGTACGGTGTGGCCAGCCAGATCTGCACCATTTCCTTCTACTATGACCAGGCCGCGAAGATGCGTCAGGTCATGCCGGAAACCAGCATCGGTTATCTGGGCGCCGACTTCTCCAAGGTCAACGTCATTACCGATCAGCTGATGGCTATCATCAATTCTAACTTCCCGACCGAGACCACCTGGCACCCCAACCGTGCCTATTCCAGCTCCGCCCTCATGGAGATGGCGAAGCACCGCGGTATCATCATGCATCCGTGGACCTATACCACCATGAACACCTTTAACTCCGACATCCGCATAGGTGTGCAGAACCTGACCTCCAACAGCTCCGAGTGGCTGAAGGATATGTTCGGTTATCTGAAGCCGGAAGGCACCTATGAGCTGAAGGCCAACATCGCTTCCAAGGTTACGGCGACCGGCGTTGCTCTCAACGGCGACACCAAGGGCCTCGCCTGCCAGATGACCCGTATCGGCGGCGACGATATCACCTTTACCAACTACGACAACGGTACCGTTGCCGCGAATAAGGAAGGTACGGCTACCGTCCTGCTGAGCTACAAGAAGGAGACCTTCGACGGCAATTACACCATTTATTCCGAACCGGTGACGGTGACGGTGGGCAAGGGCAACACTGCCCCGACCGAGCCTCCCAAGACTTCGGCAACCACCACTTCCACCACGAAGGCCCCCGATGTAGCAGCTCCCTCGACCCCCGGCATGATTCGTGAGATCAATTTCGGAATCAACAACGCGGCTTCCTGGCTGGTCAAGGATATGAAGGCGGACGTCAAGCAGTATGTGTCCCCTGTGTACGCCGTGTACCCCGAGGTTCGTGTGACCAACGACGAGAACGGCAGCCTGGTGCTCATCCGCGCTCCCTTCGCGGAATATCCGTGGGCCAACGCCTATGGCCTGGCCTCCAAGAATGCGGTCAATCTCGTTGACAACAAGCTGTATTTTGATTTCACCGCGGATTGCCAGTGGAACTTTAACCTCTACTTTGGCACCAGCAAGAACGCCGATCAGGTCCTCACCCTGGCTTCCTATATGGTTAAGGAGGTCAACGGTACCACTATCGGCTATACAGCTGACGGCGCCGCCGGCACTTACAAAGGCAGCCTGGATATCAAGGCCGCCTATGAGGACGCGGTGAAGCAGGGTCAGATCAAGTCCGGCCTGATTAATGCCGACGGCAGCGCCAACGTGTACTGCCTGCTCATATGGTCGGTCAGCGGCACGGAAGACGCCGACAAGATCGTCGTGCGTGACGCCTATATCGGCCGTGAGGGTACGGAACCCACCGCGACGGAGCCGACCGGCACCGAGCCCACGGGTACCGAGCCGACTGGTACGGAACCCACCGGTACCGAGACGACAAATACCGGCGCGACCGACACCAATGGCAGTGTGATCGAGCCGACGAATACGAACGGTTCGACGACGGACACCACCTCCAAGACCGGAGACAGCCCGAAGACCGGCGACAATATGGCGGTAGCCATGGTTGGTGCGATGGTTCTCGCGGCGTCGGCCGGACTGTTGGTGTTCTCCCGCAAAAAAGCTTGACACAGCCATTTCCACCTAAGAAGTAAAGAACCGGGCAGCGGTTATCGCTTGCCCGGTTCTTTTATGTCCGATTGTCGCGCAGCGGATGGACAAGTCCCGATTAATCCAGCATATTTCGATAAAAACCGGGATCGGAATCAGGGATGACGGTAGCGCCGCAGCAGGAGGCATAAAAATCTGTGGGCCCCGCTCCTCCGATCACCCCATAAACATACCCGTCGCCATACATGGCGTTCAGTGTATGCATGAGCAGCGCTTTGCCGATTCCTTTTCCCCGCTCGTCTGCATCGACGCCTGTGGGACCAAAATACCCCCGCGCCGTCGCATCGTAGCAGGCGAATCCCAGTATCTGCGATCCGCGGACAGCTATAAAGCATTTGGAAGGGATAGTCAAAATGGCATTGGTGGCCTCATCCGCCCACGACAGGCTGAAGTGATGGGTGATCCATTCCCTCACTGGCGTTAAATTGGGAGCCATTACGGATTTGATTTCAATTCCTTCCCGACGGAGGATTTCTTCACCATCGGGATAATCCCGCAGATTGTAGAGCTTAACCAGCATATCCGACATATTCTGTTTTCCCTCCTTCCCTGTTATATGAATTGGCACCATTATATCATGGGAGAATAGAAGAGACAACCAGAATCCTCCATGGGATATTGTGGAAGTGTACAAAAATAGGGAAAGAATATATAGCGTTTTATACAAGTCAGCACTTTAGGACAAGATAATAGACAAACGACAAGCTTGCCCCTGCCGCACTATTTATATATTATGTATATATAAACTAGGCACTATTCTGTAGACGTGTGCCCATCAGCAGGGAGGAGCTGTTCCTTGTTTTCAGAGGGGGAGCAACGCCGATGGACACGAGTCTGCGGAAGCGGAACAATAAGGAGGAAGCAAAATGAAGAACAGCTTGGTTAAAAAGCTGGGCATCGGTGTTGCGGTAGCGGCCTTGTGCGGCTCCAGCGTACTGATGGCGATGGCCGGCGGCAGTGTTATTACTACCGGCGGTACTGTTACGACAAAGAACCTCACCCCTGAGGTGGTCCTCAGAACAGAAAAGGGCGCGAAGTCCTCTTCCGGCAATCAGAACCTGTATACGATCACCTACGATTACAGTGATCCGAACTACGATCTGGTTCTGGGGAATAAGGTGTATGGCCTCAGCAAGGTCACCAATATGGCCAAAAATCTGAACGCCCAGGACAATTATACCGTTGTCGCCGGCGTCAACGGCGACCATTTCTTCTATAGTACAGGAATTCCCATGGGCTTTTCCATGGACGACGGCCGTATCGTGGAGAGCCCGGTGGCTGACAAAAACGCGGACGGCTATATGTTTAATGCCATAGGTATTACTCGTGACGGCAAAGCGGTGGCGGGATACAATCCCACCCTGATTTCTACCCTGAAGAAAAGCGGCGCCAGCGACGAGGACCGTATGTCCATCGACCGCATCAACCGCACCCGCGAGAGTTTTGCGCCGATGGCCCTGTATACGGAGGACTACGGTACCTCCACCCATACTAAGAGCGGCGGCATCGAGCTCCGCGTCAAGGTGACCAGCGGCGGGGTAAGTCCCCAGGCCAATCCTCTGGTCGGTACGATCGAGGCCATCAGCACGGACGGCAATATGGCCATCACTCCCGGTACCGTGGTGCTGTCCGCGGAAGGTTCCCGTATGGTCGACCTGAAGAAGTTTGCGCAGGGCGACACCGTTGAGATGAACTTTGCCTTCCTGCAGGAAGAATGGAATGATGTCGACTTTGCGATCGGCGGCCATTACGCCATCGTCCAGGACGGCAAAGCGATGGAACTGGACTATGACGCGGTAGCCAATCCCGACGGCGACGGTTCTCCTTTTGATTCCCTGGCGTCCCGTACCGGCTTTGGCATCACCAAGGACGGCAAGGTGGTTATCATAGCGACCGACGGCCGTAACGCCGGCGGCGGCAAAGGCTTCAACGCCAATGAAATGGCCCGCTACATGGCGGAAGATCTGAACTGTCAATATGCGATTCTGCTGGACGGCGGCGGATCTACAGCGATGGTTACCATGAACGGCGATACGCCGGAAGTGGTGAATACACCTTCTGATAAGGACGGCAGCGGTAATTTTGGCGCCGAGCGTTCGGTGGGCAACGGCCTGTTTGTTGTCAAGCTGGACACTCCCCGCGAGACCACCACGCCGACTGAAGGAACGAAACCGATTTACGACGAGCCCATCTGCATGCTTCCGGAATCCCTGGACGGCGCGGCCACCAACGGCCTGACAGCCTCTTATGAAGGCGAAACCCTGAAACTGGTTTCTACCCAGGATAAGGCCAGCATCACCTTCAATCTGGATAAGGAATACAACATCAATAAGCTGCCGAACCTGTTCTTCAATGTCGAGGCCGGCGTAGGTTTTGATATGCAGTTTAATTACACCGGCAAGAACGCTTCCGCGGTGGGCCTGATTTCCGACTTCGGGCCCGATTTCGGCGCGGGAACCAGCACGGGTACCGACTTTATCCCGGCCGGAACCTATACGACCGATGGAAAGGGTCACGTTGCCTTCAGCGGCGGCCCCAACTACAACTCGAATGTTCCGGATAATGGCAAGATTACGATCAACAGCATCACGATCACGCTGAAGAATCCCGGTACGCTGCTGGTGAACACCATGTATATGGCGAAGCTGGAAGCACAGGAAGTGCCTTCCCATACCACTTCTACCGCGAAACCCACCACGTCCACCGATCCGGTGATTACCACCTCGTCCGATACGGAAACCACCGGCACCGAGCCCACGACTTCGGGCAGCACGGCGGATAACGATACCACGGCTTCCTCGGATAGCACGACCACTACGGCTGCTTCCTCCGACACTTCCGCTACCACCACGACTGCTTCTCAGGGCGATTCTCCCAAAACCGGCGAAGGTGCTGCGGCTGTCGCGGCGGCGTCCGCTCTGGTCCTGCTGTCGGCTTCCGGTATCTACCTGTGCAGGAAAATGAAAAAAGCTTGAACTCGCGGGTCAATAAGTGTATAATGTTTCTATAAAATCCTTGAATTGTACAGTAATGTTTTAATTCCGTCTGGTCCTTGTCATATTGACCAGTAATACTCAAACTCTTTTGTGATCTTAAACAAGAGAATGATAGGATACGACGGGATACAGCATATTGGATTAACTGGATGAGCAAATGGGCATAGTGAAATTGCTGTCTGCATATTCTATAATGGAAAAAGCGATTTCAACCTGGAATTTGTGTAATCGGTACAAGGAGAGGAAGCGGGAATTGTACATTTAGCGACAGAGGGCAGGTGCACGCATGGGCAACCACTTGATACTTGGCAAGCGGTACGAGTACAACAACGAGTATTTTGACCAACCGCTGGAGCTGGGGTTCATCCGGCTATATCAGGTGGGCGAGCTGTTTTGTGAATCTGGCTTCCAGATTGAACCGCATATGCAGACCACTTTCGAGATATCCTATATCGTGACGGGAAAAGGGACATTTCTGACCAATGGGAAGGAATGCCCCGTATCCCAGAACGACATTTATATCAGCAGCGTAAATCAAATTCATGCTATTCGGGCAGACAAGGGCGTACCCCTTCGCTACTGTTATCTGGCATTTACCTTCAGTGATGAGGTACCGCGGGATGTCCTGGATAAGCTGATAGAGTTTTACAACGGCGGACACGGGACATTGACGCGCGACAATAAAGACCTGCTTATCCTATTCACAGACATATTTCGGGAACTGCAAATGCAGGACGACTATTATCTGCAGGTAGTATCCAGCTGCGTTACCCGCATCATTATTGATGCTTACCGTTTGTTCCAGAAAAAAGAAACACCGGTTTCCTTTCCCGCTTTTAATGAACATGGGCTGGGCAGCGCTGTTTATACGGTGGTACGCTATATTGATCAGCATTATAAAGAAATCACCGATATACGCGCGGTAGCAAAAGAACTCGGTTACAGCTACACCTATCTGGCTCATGTCTTTAAAGAAAAAATGGATATGACCATTGGGAATTACATCATCAAGAAAAAGATGGAGGAAGCCAAAGAACTCCTGCGGACAGGGCGAATGAACGTATCACAAGTAGCGGAACGTTTGAACTATATGTCTGTGCAGTCCTTTTCGAACAGTTTCAAAAAGGCAAACGGCATTTCACCGGCTGAATACCTCAGCAGCCGGCAGAAGCAGGAGGCATCAGAGGGCGCGTCGTCCGACGATGCGTTATCCAACGGAATTAATACGGATTCACCGTATTAATGGCATATACTCAATATTATTAGGAGGGAAATTTCCACATGAAACTGAAGAGAGTTCTTAGTGCATTGATGGTAACCGCTGTTGCGGCTTCCTCAATGGCCGTGATGGGTGTTTCGGCTGCCGACGCGACTGGCGTCAACCTCATGCCCATCGTCGACGAAGCAGTGCCCCCGGATGACCTGGTCAAGGATATCACCTACAACGTACAGTCCGACGGGTCATGGGTTCTGACCCAGCAGAAAGCGGAGGATTTCTGGCCCTGCTTGAAGATGAAGAGCCAGGGATGGACCGTCGATGTGGCCAAGACCCCCTACCTCTACTATGAAGTAGAAGCCACCAACAAGTGGAACATCAATGTTCCGATCGGCAATGGTACTCCCATCAGCATGGGTGCGATTCTGTCTGCCAACCCCACTACTGATCCCGACGCTACCGGCAACCAGAAGGGCCGCATCGACCTGCGCCAGTATGTTGAATCGGACGGCAAGGCAAAGGAAATCGGTGAGATCAGCTACTTCGTGGTTGGCCCCAAGAATGCCACCGTCACCATCAAACAGCTGTACATCGCCGGCGATCTGGTCAACGGTGAATGGCCGAAGCTGACGACCGAAGAGAAGACCTATTACAATCCCTACACGGCGACCGTGGAAACCGACCTGTTCAACAAGGACGCTTCCAAGTGGGCGACCGTTGACATCAGCGATACCGACAACAAGTACGGCGAAGGCTCCAACCCCGCGCTTTCCATCGAAGCCAGCGGCAATGGCCTGAAGTTCGCCGTCAGCTCCAAGCTGGAAGCCGAAGCGAGCCGTAACTGGTTCCCGGCCCGTCTGGAAACCAACATGACCGGTGTTTCCATCAGCGGTAAATACCTGTACTACAGCTTTAAAGCTACCGGCAAGTGGAATCTGAATCTGGTGTTTGGTTCGAATCCCGATGATACCGAGAATACCCTGAAACTGGCTCCTTCCATCATGCAGGCGAAAAACCCCAACATGAAGCTTCTCTACAGCGTTGCGGAAGGCGACGGGGTCAAGACCTTTGGCTACGACCAGGACGGCCCTGCCGGCGCGTATGTCGGTCGTATCGATCTGGAAGCCGCCATCAAAAAGGCTGTTGAAAACGAGAAGATTAAGGCTGGCGATCCTGTTAAGGACGGCAAGATTGATCTGTGTGCCGTGATCGTGTGGGATATCGGCAATGCCGGTACCACCGTTGAGATGGATAAACTGTTCCTCGGCAACGGCGGCGAGCAGAACACCCAGCCCGCTTACGGCGGTTCCGCCGGCGGCAATTCCAACGGCGGCAACACCAATGGCGGTAACTCCAATGGTGGCAACAACGGCGGAAACAAAACTCCTTCCACCGGTGACGTCACCTATGCTTACGCGGCGATCGTGATCATGGTCGCGGCGGCTGGCGCTGTGGTTCTTTTCTCCAGAAAAGCGAAGAACTAATTCGGTTTTGTGATCTACCGGGACTGGCCGTACGGTCAGTCCCGGTAGTCAAAACTCTTCATTGTCATTTCAGAAGCCTTTCCGAAATAGAATGGGGAGTTTTTGTTTTCACAATCGAACCCAATCCTGGCGCATAAGAGTTCATGAGAAGGAGGACAGACTTGGTGAAAAAAGTACTTTGTACGGTTATGGCAGGTGCAATGCTCGTTTCCATGACCGCTGCCTTATCCGGCTGCAAACGAAACAACGGCCCGGACGGTGGAGATAAGGCTGTTGAATTTGTCAAACAGGCGACTGGAAGCGACTATGCTACGGATATCATGCTTCCGGAGTTGAAGGATTCCGAGTTACATATTATGATGTCCCTGTCCTATGAGAACATCAAGAAACTGGATACCGAAAAGAATCCTCAGGCACAGGTTCAGTCTACGAACATCTGGAAAGAGGTTTACGGCACCGATATCGTGGTTGATGTCGTGGCAGAATCCCAGCAGACCGAATACCTTTCTACTGCTGTTGCTTCGGGTACCTCTCCTGATATCATCCCGGCAAACAGCATGACTTTCCCGCTTTGGTCGGCGAAAGGACTTGTCGCCGATATCGACGACGAAAAATTTGCAGCCTATTTTGATCTGGAAGATCCGGTCTATAATAAGGAACTGATGGATCAGTTCAATTTCCAGGGCCATCCCCAGTGGGCGGTTACCTCGAAACCGGATTTCACCTACGTTATTTACAACAAAACGAAATTCTATCTGGCTGGCGAAAAGACTCCTATGGATTATTACCAGCAGGGCAGTTGGACCTGGTCACAGTTTGTCAAGACCGCTAAGGCGATGACCAGCGGCGAGGATTACGGTTTTAACGGTTGGGCATTGTTCCCCTACAATTCCGTTTATCCGATGATTAATCTGAACGACGACGGTACGGTTGCGCTGAACATCGACGATACGAAATATATGAGCTGGATGACCGAAGTATATAACTTCTATCAGCGCGATAAAGCGGGTCGTCTGGACTACAACCTGCAGTCGTGGGAGACCACTTTCCCGCAGGGCACCGATGCGATGGTCATCACCAACCTGGGCCATTACGAGCGAATGGTCAAAGTTGCCAAGGAACTGGAAGGCGACGAATTCGGTATCGCCCCGCTGCCGATCTTTGATAAGGGCGGCGAGACAGAACGTATCGTTCCCGCCAGCCTGTGGGGCTACTCCATTTCCTCGGGTGCTCAGCATCCCGAGGCGGCTGCTACCTATATTCGTCTGGAAACCATGGTTTCTCAGAACATCAAGAAAGCACATCCCGGTTATGGATATCTCGACAATGTTCTGACCGATGAAGAAAAGCAGATGCTGGAAGATACCTCTACCGATAAATGGTTTATCGAAAAAATCCTGGGTATCGGCGACTGCTATAATATTATCGATACCAAGTTGGTCCCTCCGATCTACTACAACGTCAATGAGACGTCAGTACAGTCGGAGATTGACCAAGTTAAACCGCTGCTTCAGGCAGAGGTTGACGACTACAACAACGATCTGCGGGATCGACTCGCGGAAGCGGAATAAGCGACTTCTTTTTCCTGAGAGGCATCTACCGATCATAAGGGCGGATTATATAATCCGC
>JAAWQC010000024.1 GCA_022800315.1 Clostridiales bacterium | reverse complement strand
AAAGAGCATATGCTCTTTTTGGCGACAAATCACCTCAGGATAGAGCGAATGAATTAGAAGAATACTGCTATAGACATTTAAAACATAAAGCGGAAGAACGAGAGTTGTATAGAATATTCTATTATGATTGTCCTCCGTCTGATAAAAATGTCTACAACCCCATTGATAAAAAGACAGTCTCGCTTATGAAAACCCCACAGTATGAATGGAGAATACAGTTTCTAGGAGAATTAAGAAAACGGCGCAAATTAGCTTTACGGATGGGCGAATTAAATGATAGCAATGCAGCGTATATAATAATACCTGATAAAGTAAAAGAACTGTTAAGCGGGAAAATAACGGTGGATTCCCTAACAATAAAGGATTTGCGTTTGGATATTCAACAAAAAGGCGTGGATATGAAGATAGGTCTTGATATAGCCTCCTTGGCATACAAACGCTTAGTCAATCAGATTATACTTATTGCAGGAGATAGCGATTTTGTGCCGGCGGCCAAACACGCCAGGAGGGAAGGGATCGACTTTATTTTAGATCCTATGTGGCATACCATTCGGCCCAGTTTACATGAGCATATTGATGGGCTTGAATACAAAACCCCTAAACCTGGCACTAAGTCGGACTATTTGAGAACAAAAGAAAAACAGAACTAACCCGCCCCTTGCGAGACCACTGAGGAGAATAAGCACGGTGACTCCAAGGGATAAAAGACCATGTCTGCAGTTAACCGCAGACATGGTCTTTTATTTAAATTGGCTTTAGAGAGTTCGGTATGAGTGAAAAATAGTTCAGGTGTTCCCTTCCTCTCAATTTTTCTTCCCCTGTTGCGGACAGGGCTTTCCCCGTGGTATACTACTCATTCAGAGCGGAGGCGTCCGCACAGGCCCCAATCCAACAACGAGGTGATCCTTTTGTCCGACAACGGCGAGTCCCGGCGGGAGCTGACCCGTAATTTCTGCATCATTGCCCATATCGACCACGGCAAATCCACCCTGGCCGACCGCCTGCTGGAAAAAACCAAGACGGTGGCCCTGCGGGACATGGAGGACCAGCTGCTGGACAGCATGGACCTGGAGCGGGAGCGCGGCATCACCATCAAAGCCCATGCCGTCACCCTGTCCTATGAGGCGGAGGACGGCCGTACCTATGTCTTCAACCTGATCGACACTCCCGGCCACGTGGACTTCAACTACGAGGTATCCCGCTCCCTCGCCGCCTGCGAGGGGGCGCTGCTGGTGGTGGACGCTTCCCAGGGCATCGAGGCCCAGACCCTTGCCAACACCTATCTGGCGGCGGAGCACGGGCTGGAGATCGTGCCGGTCATCAATAAAATCGACCTGCCCTCCGCCGACCCCGACCGGGTGAGGCAGGAGATCGAGGACGTCATCGGCATCGACGCCTCCGAAGCACCGCAGGTTTCCGCCAAGGCGGGGATCAACATCGAGGCGGTGCTGGAATCGGTGGTCAAACACATCCCGCCCCCCACAGGGGACGATTCCCTGCCCTTACAGGCCCTGATCTTCGACAGCTACTACGACAGCTATCGGGGGGTCATCGTGTACATCCGGGTGGTGGCGGGCGAGGTCCGGCCCGGCGACCGCATCCGCATGATGGCCACCGGTGCGGAGTTCGACGTGGTGGAGGTCGGGGTGATGCGCCCCGGCCGGCTGGAATCCCGCGAAGCCCTGCGCGCGGGGGAGGTGGGCTACATCTCCGCCGCCATCAAGGCGGTGGCCGACGCCCGTGTGGGCGACACCGTCACCCTGTCCGACCGGCCCGCTGCCGAGGCTCTGCCCGGCTACCGCAAGGCCAACCCCATGGTGTTCTGCGGCATTTTCCCAGCCGACGGGGCCCAGTATCAGGACCTGCGCGAGGCGCTGGAGCGCCTGCAGCTCAACGACGCCTCCCTGACCTTTGAGCCCGAGACGTCGGTGGCGCTGGGCTTCGGCTTCCGCTGCGGATTCCTGGGCCTGCTGCACATGGAGATCATCCAGGAGCGGCTGGAGCGGGAATACGACCTGGACCTGATCACCACCGCCCCCAGCGTCATCTACCGCCTGACCATGAACGACGGCGAGGTACTGCACATCGACAACCCCACCAACTACCCCGACCCCGGCGCCATCGTCAAGGCGGAGGAGCCCATGACCGACGCCCATATCCTGGCGCCCAACGATTATGTGGGCAACATCATGGAGCTGTGCCAGGAGCGGCGGGGTGTGTTCAAGGATATGAAGTATCTCGACCCCACCCGGGTGGATATCCATTATGAGCTGCCTCTCAACGAAATCATCTACGACTTTTTCGATGCGCTGAAATCCCGCACCAAGGGCTACGCCAGCTTCGACTATGAGCTGAAGGGCTACGTGGAGTCCAGGCTGGTCAAGCTGGATATCCTGCTGAACGGCGACGTGGTGGACGCCCTGTCCTTCATCGTGTTCGAGGGCAACGCCTACGCCCGCGCCCGCCGCCTGTGCGAGAAGCTGAAGGACAACATCCCCCGCCAGCTGTTCGAGGTGCCGGTGCAGGCCGCCATCGGCGGCAAGATCATCGCCCGCGAAACGGTCAGGGCCATGCGCAAGGACGTGCTGGCCAAGTGCTACGGCGGCGACATCACCCGTAAAAAGAAGCTGCTGGAAAAGCAGAAGGAAGGCAAGAAGCGGATGCGCAAGCTGGGCAGCGTGGAGGTGCCGCAGGAGGCCTTCATGGCGGTGCTCAAGCTGGACGAGGATTGATGATCGGACGGGGAGGTTATATCGGATAACCTCCCCGTTATACGCCCTGCACGATTCGAACCGGTTGAGGTGGACATGATGAACGAACGGCCCTCTATCGGCCTGTACCTGCACATCCCCTTCTGTGTGTCCAAGTGCCCCTACTGCGATTTTTACTCCCTGCCGCGGGGCGCAAACGGCTGGGACGATGCCCTGCTGGACCGGTACACCGACGCCCTGTGCGGCACGATCGCCTGCTGGGCGCAGCGGCTGGAGGGCCGCCGGGCCGACACCCTGTATTTCGGCGGGGGCACCCCTTCCCTGCTGGGCGGGAAACGGCTGGCCCGCCTCATCGGGGCGGCGGACGCGGAGTTCCATCTGTTCGGCGGGGAACACCCGCCGGAAATCACGCTGGAGGCCAATCCCGGCGATGGCCTTCGTGAGACGCTGTGTGCCTTTGCCGCCGCGGGAGGCAACCGGGTGTCACTGGGCATGCAGTCGGCGGACGACGGCGAGCTGCGGGCGCTGGGCCGCCGGCACGCTTTTGAGCAGACCGCCCGAGCCGCTGCCGACGCCCGCGCAGCGGGCGTCGGCAGCCTTTCCCTCGACCTGATGCTGGCCACGCCGGGACAGACCGCCGACTCCCTCGTCGCCTCGGCGGCGGCGGCGGCGGAACTGGGCGTGGGGCATGTGTCCGCCTATCTGCTGAAAATCGAGGAGGGCACCCCCTACTTTGACCGGCGGGACACCCTTGACCTGCCGGACGAGGACGAGGCGGCGGAGCGGTACCTGATCGCCTGCGCGTCGTTGGAGGCCTTCGGCTACCGGCAGTACGAAATCTCCAACTTTGCCCGGCCGGGGGACGAGAGCCGCCACAATCTCAAGTACTGGCAGGGGGACGAGTATCTCGGCATCGGCCCCGCGGCCCATTCCTTTATGGGCGGGCGGCGGTTTTATTACCCGCGGGACCTGCGGGCCTTTTTAGACGGGGCGGGGCCTGCCGCCGAGGCGGAGGAAGGGCAGGACGCCGCGTTACTGGAAAACGGGGAGAGCGAGTACCTCATGCTGCGCCTGCGGCTGACCGAAGGGGTCACCGAGGCGGGGTTTGCCGCCCGGTTCGGCCATCCCCTGCCCCAGCTGTGGCGGGAGCGGGCGGCAAAACTGCCGGCGGAGCTGATCGTCAGCGACGGCGGGGGCATCCGCCTGACCCGTTCGGGGTTCCTGCTCTCCAACGTCCTGATCGGGAAAGTATTGGGCTTCTGACACCATAAGGAGGACGACATGTTCGACATCGACCGCTGGCTGGCGGAAATGACCGAAAAGCTGTGTGCCGTTTTTGGAGACCGCCTGCTGTTTTTGGGACTGCAGGGGAGCTTTCAGAGGGGCGAGGCCACCGACCACAGCGACATCGACCTGGTGAGTGTGCTGGACACCGTCTCGGCGGCCGACCTGCTGGTCTACCGGGGCGTGGTGGCCGCCATGCCCGACGGGGAGCGGGCCTGCGGCTTTCTCAGCGGGCGGGAGGAGCTGGCAGGCTGGCCCCGCTACGACCTGTCCCAGCTGGTACGGGATACCCGGCCCCTGATCGGGTCGCTGGAGGGGCTGGTTCCCCCCACCGGGCCCGCCGACGCGGCACAGGCGGTGCACATCGGGGCGGCCAACCTCTACCACGCGGCCTGCCACAGCGCCCTGTATGACCGCGACCCGGAGGCGGCCCTGCCGGGTCTGTATAAAGGCGCCTTTTTTATCCTGCAGGCCCATACCTATTGCCGCACCGGCGTCTACGCCGGTTCCCGGCGGGAGCTGCTGCCCCTGCTGGAGGGCACGGACCGGCGGATATTGGAGACCGAAGGGAAGCGGGCGCAGATGAGGGACTGGAGCCCCGCGGCCCTCACCGAGGCGCGGCAAGCCCTCCTCGACTGGTGCGGCGGCCTGCTCCGCAGCCGGCAGGACGGATAAAACGGGAGAGAAAGGACGGTTACCATGACCTTCAAGATGATCCACGAGAACTACAATGTGTTCGACCTGAAGCGGTCAATGGCTTTTTACGAGGAGGCGCTGGGCCTTACCGAGCGCCACCGCATCGAACCGGCGGACGGCAGCTATCTCATCGTGTATATCGGCAACGACGAGAGCGATTTCGAGCTGGAGCTGACCTGGCTGCGCGACCGGAAGGAGCCGTATAATTTAGGGGACAACGAGTTCCATCTGGCCTTCCGCCCCGACGACTTCGACGCGGCCCATGAAAAGCACCAGGCGATGGGCTGCATCTGCTTCGAGAATCCCGCGATGGGGATTTATTTTATCGAGGACCCCGACGGGTACTGGCTGGAGATCGTACCGAACAAGTGAGGATGCTCCGCAGGCCCGACTTTCTTGTCGCGAAGAAAGTCGGGGGAAAGACGCGTCAAGGGGGAACCTTTCAAACGGGTTCCCCCTTGAATCCCCCTCCCCACCATGACCAGGGGCGAGCCCCTGGACCCCGCACCCTCTGTACCGACTGCAATCAAGGAAATCGGTGAACATTTGACAGTTCATCTGTAATATAGTCAAACCAGATGTGCAGCAGCGCCCGACGCTGCCCGGCGTCGGGATTCTGCCGCTCAAAGGTCGTTTCCCCCACCAAAACCACCACCGGCTGACCATCTATCATCCGATTGGTATTCCTACTACTTTATACTACTTTGTCCGATATGCCACATTTTTGCATAAAGGGATGGTATCCTATAGAAAAAGGATGAAAAGAGGGGGATTCCATGCAGTTGCACCGTCTGCGCGACCTTCGGGAAGATCATGATTGGACACAACAGCAGCTTGCCCGGCAGTTATTTATCGACCAACGGACCTATTCGTCATATGAACGGGGAGCAAGAGAAATCCCATTGTCGGTTTTAATCCAGCTGGCGGATATTTACGGTGTCAGCATGGATTATCTGCTGGAAAGGTCCGATTCCGATAAGCGGATTGTCAAAAGATAAAAACGAACGTGAATAAAAGAACCGGCCAGGGAAGAGCTCCGAGCCTTGGATATGGTTGTAGGGGAGCCGTGGACGTTCCGTCCGCGACAGCCCCTCCCGAAATCACAATTACAGAGTTGTTCTCGAAGGCTGGCGGGAGGGGCATGGCCCCTCCCCTACGCATACATCGTATGCTCCTGATTCAATTCGACCTGTAGTATTTTCGCAGAGGAAAAAGAGGACGCATCGGAATGCCGTAACGAATATAAAGGGAGGATGACACATCCTCCCTTTCCCTTTATTGATACTGTTCCAGCAGGGCCTCCGCCCGTTCTTTCAGCTGTTCCACCACATCGGGGGGCGACAGCACCCGTATCCCCCCGCCGAACTGAAACACCCACGCGAAAAAGGCGGGGCTCACCGCCACCGGCAGCCGCACGTCGAAATGCCCGTCGTCCGCCCGGCGGATGTCGGTCTGATTGCCGAAGCGGTCGATAACCACCCCCGCCAGACGGTTCTCGAACCGCATGAGCACCTCCCGCTGTTCGCCGCTGAACATGCCGAAGGTGTACTTGACGTGCTCCGCCAGATTGAAGTCGCGGAAGGCCTCTCCCCCGATTCGCGGGGTCTCGCACAGGCGGATATCCGCCATTTTATCCACCCGGAAGTGGCTGATGCAGCCGTATTTTTCATAATAGGTGACGAGATAGTAATTCTCGTCCTCCCACGCGAGGGCATAGGGCGACGCGACATACCGCTCCCCGTCCCGGCGGAAGCGCAGCTGCTTGTCCACCGCGTATTCCATGTATTTGAAGGTGATCTGCCGGTCGGCCGCAATGGCGTCGTACAGCCGGTCCACATTGTAGTAGATGCTCTCGTTCATGGTCTTGACCCGGCTGCGGACGAACACCTGCCGCTGGAGCCGGTCGGCCTGATGGGCGCTGGTCAGGGATTCCAGCTTTTTGATCAGCTGGGCGGATTTGCGCCCGGTGATGAATTTGGAGGACTGGACCGCGTCCACCAGCAGCTTGAGCTCCGGCAGCTCGAACTGCCGCTCCCCTACGAAATAACCCGCGGGCTTTTTGCGGTTGCACAGGATGTCGAGGCCGAAATCCCGCATCGCCTCGATATCGTCGTATACCGCTTTGCGCTCGGCGGACAGGCCGCGGGCCTCCAGCCGTTCCAGCAGCTCGGGCACCGTCAGGGGATGCTCCTCGTCGGTCTGTTCCAGCAGCAGGGACATCAGGGTGAGCAGGCGCAGCTTTTGATTGGGTTGTTTCGGCATGGGGACCGCCTCCTTGTTACACCTTCAACAGGATTATACAACAGGGAGAGCAAAAGGGAAAGACGGAAGAAAAGGCGCGGGGCATAACGGAAGGAAAATCGGCGCCTCAGGATACCCGCAGCAGACGATGCGCGGCACTTGTTGTATAACAGGGGGGCTATAAGCATCCGTCAGGGCGGCGGCATAACAATTTAGAGATTGGTGTCCCGGCCTTTCGGGAGGGGACATGCCCCTCCCCTGCTGACACGATAGAAGTGATCGGAGTTTTTATCATGGGGGTATTTATTAGAGGTTTTTATGGCTGATAAACCATAGGAAGCACCTGCGAAAACAGCGTGGGCGTATAATTATCATAAATGTACGATAACTTTGTAGGGGAGGGGCTTTGTCCCCTCCCGCGGCAATTTCGGCGTTATAGTCGACTTTGGCGGAAGACACGTGCGCGGTATGCCAAATCCCCGCCCCGACAAGCCGTTCTTCCAGACAATTAAACCGCCGCAGGCGGGATAGTCGAACATCGTGCGTGGGAAGAAGGGCTGGCGCGGCTTTGCCGCGGAGGGGGTTCGCCCCGATAAGCCGTTCTTCCAGACAATTAAACCGCCGTAGGCGGTTTAATTGTCAAGCGTCCCGCCAGATGGAGCGCCGCGTCGTAGGGCAGCGCCCACACCCGGTGCCGCCGCCGCTTTTCGCCGTAGCAGCGCAGCTCCACCGTACAGGTTCCCGACCGGCGCTGCCACGGGCTGCGGGTGACGATCAGGCAGTCCGCGACCTCCAGCGGCACATGGACCTCGTACAGGGCCAGCCCGCGGGAATAGCGCAGGACGACGGCATCGTCCCCCACCCCGAAGGTGGCCCGGTGAAAACCCATCCACCGGATAGCGAGCCACCACAGCCCCGCCGCCAGCCACACCACCCCCGCCATGATCCACACCCCGCCCATCAGAAAGGGCAGCAGGGCCCCCGCCGTCACCCACAGGGGCAGGAGGATATACCGCCCCAGTGACCGGCGGCCGGGCCGCAGACCGCTGGAGCACAGGGGATAATCCCCCAGCAGGGTATCCAGCGCCGCGCACAGCTCCCGCGCCCGCGCCGCGGGCACCACCACCGGGCGGGCTCCCCGTTCCCGCCCGTAGCCCGCCGCCGTGATGGTGGCGGTGTACAGGCGGAAAATCCGCATAAAGAGGGTCTGGCGCAGCTCCAGCGCCGTGATGCGGCGGCAGTCCACCAGCACATCCCGCCGGGTCATCAGCCCCGAGATCAGATGGAGGCAGCCACCCTGCCGCCGGGCGCAGAAGCCCGCGTAGCGAAAAAAGCTGCGGATGAAGGCGAAGGACCAGCCGATGATCAGCACGTTGGCGGTGGTTTCCAGCAGGGGCGGCAGTCCGAGGCTGAGCAGCCGGTCGGCCAGCGTCATCATCTCGGCGGGGAGCTCCCGGCCCAGGATATTTCCCGCCTGCTTGAGGGCGGGGGCCAGGGTGAGCAGGCCCAGCGCCGCGTTGGAGCTGGAGGCGGACATGGCGGCCACCGGCCAGGGACTGGCAGCGAACCGCCCGTCGATTTCCGCCCCGCGTGGGGGCAGGAATAGCCGCGCCTCGTCGGCGGGCAGGTAGAGGGTGACGTCCGACCGGCGGCGCAGCCCGGCAGTGTTCACATGGACGCGGCGAGACCGCATCGCCCACAAAAGCGGGGAGCATTCCACCTCGATGGAGGCGGCGTCCTCCATTGATACCTGCAGGGTGCGGGTGAGGAAAACGCCGCGGCGGGTGGTCAGGCTGCCGCGGAACCGGTAGAGGGCCCGCCGCCAGCGCAGCACGAACCAGCCCGCCAGCAGGCAGGCAAATCCGAAGTCCCGCAGGAAAGCCAGCAGGGCACTGACCGTTTCCGCGATGGTATCCGGCCGGGTCAGGATAGCGCGGAGCACCGGGATGAACAGGAGGAACACCCATTTGCGGGCATCGTACAGGAAATAGGCGCCGTGCTGCCGCCGCATACCGCCGACCGAGTCGGGAATACTGGTTTTCATAGGCAAAACCGGTCCTTTCACGCAAAGGTGACAGGGCGGCGGGCTATTCCTCCTCCGCCTTTTCCAGCTGGGAGGAAAGGGCCGCCGCCTGCTCCGCGTCCAGCAGGGGCAGCAGGGCGCTCCCGCCGGCGAAACGGATCACCAGCGTGCGGCAGCCCAGCGCTTTTTGCAGCGGGGAGTCCCAGAATTCGAAGGTGCGCAGCGCGGTCATGGGGATGAACAGCCGCTTCTCCCACAGCACCCCCTTGACCGCACGGACCGCCCGGCCGTCAAAATCGCCGCGCAGGGCGGCGGCGTACCGGGGCGGGTACCAGACGATGGCGAAGCACAGCACGGCTCCGAGGAGGGCGACAGCGAACCAGAGCAGGGGGCCGAACAGCGCGACGCAGATCCCCGCCACCGCCATCAGGGGCAGGCTGAGAAAGAGCAGCCACAGGGTCAGCACCACGGCGGCCCGCCCGCCCGCGCGAAATTCCATGCCGGTACCCACCGCCTTTTCCGTCGTCTGATCGCCGTCAATGGCGCCGCGGGCGGCGCCGTGAGGATTCTACAGGTTATTGTAACCCCACAGAGGGAAAACAATACGTCGAAACTGCCTCAGACGCCGCCGTGAAACATTTAAAGACTGTTCATACACCGCAGGCATTATCTGATAAAATAGTCAATATAATGCGATTGGAATTTTGATAGCAGAATGAAAAATACTCCCGCCGGGAGGAGGATCACGTATGCCAAACAGCAAAATTATGGTGGCCGACGACGACAGCAATATCTGCGAACTGCTGCGTCTGTATCTGGAAAAAGAGGGCTTTGACACGGTGCTGGCCGAAAACGGCGCCCTGGCGCTGGAACTGTTCGACAGGGAAAAGCCCGACCTGATCCTGCTGGACATCATGATGCCCCAGCTGGACGGCTGGCAGGTATGCCGGGAAATTCGCAAGAAGTCCCAGTGTCCCATCATCATGCTCACAGCCAAGGGCGAAGTGTTCGACAAGGTGCTGGGGTTGGAGCTGGGGGCCGACGACTATGTGGTCAAGCCCTTCGAGGCCAAGGAAGTCGTGGCACGGGTCAAGGCAGTCATGCGCCGCAGCGGCATCCAGAGTGAAAAGAAATCCAAAGAGGTAAGCTACGACGGCCTGTATATCAATATGGAGAACTACGAGCTGCGGGTCAGGGGCCAGCAGGTGGACACACCGCCCAAGGAAATGGAGCTGATCTATCATCTGGCCAGCAACCCCAACCGGGTTTACACCCGCGATCAGCTGCTGGACGAGGTATGGGGATTTGAGTACTACGGCGACAGCCGCACGGTGGACGTCCATGTCAAGCGTCTGCGGGAAAAGCTGGACGGCGTGTCCGACCAGTGGACGCTCAAAACGGTGTGGGGCGTGGGTTACAAATTTGAGCTGCGGGAGCCCTCCCCGAACGCGGCCTCCGACGGAAAGGCCTGATCCGTTCCATGTTTAAGAGTATATTCGCCAAGTATTTTTCGGTGATTTCCCTGATTATTGTGGTCAGCTTTGCCGCGCTGGGCGGTATGCAGATGCTGTTTTCCACCCGCTACTGGGTGTCGGAAAAACGCAGCCTGCTGGAGGAAAACGCCCGCAACGTCGCCCTGAGTGCGGCCGAAAACACCACCCAGGTGGACGACGGGAATTACCTGATCAAGACAAACGAGCTTTCCAACTTTATCAATATCCTCTCCGATTCCATCGGCTCTGCCGTATTCCTCACCAACACCGACGGGGAGGCACTGCTCTATTCCGCCAACAGCGCGGAGCTGATGCGGGGCCGGCAGCTGTCCGCCGGGGTGATGGAAACGCTCCGCAAGCAAAAGGGACAGGAGTATTTCACGGTGGGCACCCTGGACGACCTGTACGCGGAGCGCCAGTACACCGTGGGGGTTTCGGTGGTCAAAAACGGCCAGATTATCGGGTACGTGTTCGTCTCCGCGCCGGCAGAGGGACTGAGCTTTTATCTGACCAATAATTTACAGATGTTTTTTCTGTCCGCCCTCGGCGTGCTGACCCTGGCGTTTATCGCCCTGTACGCCATGACCTTCCGTCTGGTGCGCCCCCTGCGGCAGATGGCCGCCGCCACCCGCAGCTTCGCGGTAGGCGACTTCAGCTACCGCATACCGGTCAGCGGCAGGGACGAGGTGGCCGAGCTGGCCGCCGCCCTCAATTCGATGGCGGTTTCCCTCTCCTCGGTGGAGGGGATGCGCCGGGACTTCGTGGCCAACGTCTCCCACGAGCTGAAAACACCCATGACCACCATCGCCGGTTTCATCGACGGTATTCTGGACGGCACCATCCCGACGGAGAAGCGGGACCATTATCTCAAGATTGTTTCCGACGAGGTCAAGCGTCTGTCCCGCCTGGTCAAGACCATGCTGGACCTGTCCCGTATCGACAGCGGCAAGCTGAAGGTGACGCCGGTGAATTTCGACCTGACCGAGGTCATCGGCACCGCCCTGCTGTCCTTTGAACAGCGGATCGAGAAAAAGCAGATTCGGATCACCGGTCTGGAGGACTGCCCCCGACGGGAGGTCATGGCCGATTACGACCTAATCGGGCAGGTGTGCTACAATTTGCTGGACAATGCGGTGAAGTTCACCAACGAGGGCGGCGAGATCACCGTCCGCATTGAGCACGTCCCCGCCGACGGGCGCACCACCGTCTCCATCCGCAATACCGGCGCGGGCATCCCCGCCGTAGAGATGCCCCATGTGTTCGAACGCTTCTATAAATCGGATAAATCCCGCAGCCTGGATAAAAACGGGGTGGGGTTGGGACTCTATATCGTGAAGACGGTCATCAGCCTGCACCACGGGGAAATCGTGGTGCGTTCGGTGGCCGGCGAGTACTGTGAATTTTCCTTCTGGCTGCCCGACGCCGTGCCCCCCGCCGAGTTCCCGCCGACGGAAAAACCGCCGAAGACGATCAAACCCGCCGGGACCAAGCGGCGCACGAAATAGCCCCCGTCCGGCATTTATTTATGAATTCCTCGCAAATTCTTCAACAAAAGAACACATAGGGCGGGTACAATAAACTCACAACGAACGGCGGGGAAACCTCCTCGATATCCCTCGGCAATAGAAACGCCTCAAACACTGGAAAGGTGAGTGCACACAATGGCAGATTGGTATACGAACGGCGGGCATCCCGAGCCCTCCGAAAACCCTCAGGACAAACAAATCGAAAATAACGAACCGGCCACGGGCGGATTTTCCGCTCAGGACACCGACGGCGGCACCCAGAACGGCGGCGTCGGGGACACCACCGGCTATACCGGCTGGACCTCCTCCGAGGGAGGGCAGGGTTTTTCGTCCGGCGGCAAAACACCGGACGACCCCAACCCCTCCTACTACGCGGGGACCCCTTCGAGCGGGTACACCTGGCAGTCGGGGGCGGGAAACGGCTCGCCGGCGGGCGGCTACGGACAAAACACCTCCGGGAGCGCCTCCCCCTATTCCTCCGGCGACGGCGGGCAGAGCCCTTCCCCTCAGAATCCCGCCGGACAGAACCCAGTCACACCCGGTGCGTCGGGAGGCTACCGCTCCCAGAGCGGGTACGATCCCTACGGCTGGCAGCAGTATCAGCAGCCCTCTTCCTCCTATTCCCCCGCGCCGGGCGGCCAGCCTCCCAAAGGACCTAAAAAGAAAAAAGGCCCCATGGCGGCCATCATCGCCTCGGTAGGTGTGCTGTGCGCTGCGGCCATCGTCACCCTCTCGGTGCTGCTGGCCATGGAAGTGAACGGCAACTCCCCCAGCTCGGGCTCCGGCTCCTCTTCGGGCGGCGGCTCCAGCTCCTCCAGCAGGGTGAATGCCAACGCCCCCACCCTGCAAATCAACGACCCCGATGACACCAACGGCCTGACCACCCGCGAGATCGTGGAGAAAAACATCAATTCCTCGGTGGTCATCACCATGTATCAGAACCAGCAGAGCAACAATTTCGGCTTCGGCGGTTCTACCCCCACCGAGGTGGGGGGCGCGTCCGGCATCGTCATGACCGCCGACGGCTATATCATCACCAACGCCCACTGCGTGATCAACGAGGATACCAACCAGCCCTATGACCGCATCGACGTCACCATGAACGACGGCACCGTGTTCGAGAACGCCGAAATCATCGGCGCGGATACCTACACCGACCTGGCTGTCATCAAGGTCAGCGCCGCCAATCTGGTGCCCGCCGAGTTCGGCGACTCCACTCAGCTGCAACTGGGCGATAAGGTGGTCGCTATCGGCAACGCGGGCGGACTGCAAAGCTCGGTCAGCCAGGGCGTGGTCTCAGGCCTGAACCGCGACGTGTATGAAAACAGCGATTACGCGATCAAATGCCTGCAGATCGACGCGGCCATCAACCCGGGCAACTCCGGCGGCCCCCTGCTCAACGGGCTGGGACAGGTGATCGGGGTCAACTCCGCCAAGATTGTGAAGAGCGGGTATGAGAACCTGGGCTTCGCCATCCCGATCAATGAGGCGAAACCCATCATCGACGACCTGGTTAAATACGGCTATGTCAAGGGGCGCGTCATGCTGGGCATCACGGGCAGCGATGTCACCCAGACCGGCTATGAGGGCTTCATGATCCGCAGCATCAACGACGATTCGGTGCTCAGTGGAACCAAAGCCCAGGTGGGTGACATTATCACCAAGATCGACGGTGTCCGTGTGCAGAACCAGAAGGAGCTGCGTGCCGAGCTGGCCAAGCACAGTGTGGGGGAACAGATGACCCTGACCCTGCTGCGGGTAGACTCTCGTACCCGCCAGACCAGCGAATTCGAAATCACCGTCACCCTGACCGAGTCCAAGGGTTAACCGGGAAGAAACAGAAGAGATAGAAGGAAACCCGCCGCCGGGATACCCCGGCGGCGGGTTTTTTATGGTTATCCGATTGCCGGCAGACGGGGTGAAGCGGCCGGTCAATGCTTGGGTGCCGGGGAGTTTTCCCCCGCGTCCGCCCGCTGCGTCTGCCGCAGACAGGCGCCGGCAGTGGTGCCCACACCGCGCGCAGTACCGAATAAGCGATCGGTCAGCTTTTGCTTGACGGTGGTGTCGCAGGCAAAATACAGGGTGACCAGCCCCTCCGGCTGTTCCAGCTCCAGCGACTTGAAGCCGTAACAGGCCGCCTGGTCCATACCCAGCAGCGTTCGCAGCCGTTCAAAGACAGGCGGTTCCGCCTCCTGCCCTGCCGCATGCTGTCCCTGGGAGAAGGTCTCCGCCAACTCGCGGACGCCAGCCGGCTCCTTCAGCAGCGGACGCCAGTGCAGGGCGTGGCGGCGGCAGTCGGCCCAGGCATACAGGCGTATCTGACCGCCGAACATCTGGCGGGAGGTGATGTAGGTATCCCGGGTGCGTCCGTTGGCGTACAGCCGCATCAACAGCTCACCGTTTGAGAACAGAAGGCCCGCCCCGCGGCAGCGCAGTCGCCTGCTGAGGCCGCGCCCCAGGGTGTCCATCGAGGGGATACAGAGGCGCTCCGCGCAGTCGTCGTATACGGCCCACCCCGCGGCACAGGGGGCAAAGGCCACCGTCTGTTCCGCTTCCTCCCGACCGCAGGGGGACAGTCCCTCCCGCTTCATCATGGCGGTAAGATGTCCGATGAGGGCGGATTGGCTATTTTCGCCGGCCCGGTCCGTATACAACTGTAATACTGCGTAATCCGCCGGCATAGCACCGCCCTCTTTCTTTAATTATACATATACGGAGAGGAAGAATTCCGGGAGGAATTCTTCGATACGGGTTCCACAAAAGGTATCCCATAGCAAAGAGGGATAGGAACCCGAATATGGAAACGGGCAGGGGAAAGGAAGAATTCTGGAAGGAATTCTTCGATACGGGTTCCACAAAAGGTATCCCATAGCAAAGAGGGATAGGAACCCGTATATTTTATCATAACGCATACCGGAGGGAAACTCAATCGAATCCGTAGGATTTTTGTTCCTCTGCCCAAATTTTGTTCCCCATATTAGTTTAGTATAACAAATTGGCTGGGAAACTATCATAAACGATTGTTTTTTGAAAAGAGGGTTGCTATACTAAAACCGTTGGAATCAGGCAACAGTTTCAATTTTATGGGAGGAATGAACATGAAA
Organism: Clostridiales bacterium; assembly: GCA_022800315.1. Classification (GTDB taxonomy): domain Bacteria; phylum Bacillota; class Clostridia; order Oscillospirales; family Acutalibacteraceae; genus Avimonas_A. The sequence continues at coordinate 22,165 of JAAWQC010000024.1, read as the reverse complement.
AAATGGATTGCCAGCGCGATGGCGCTGGTCATCGCGGCGTCGGGCGCTGCCGTGGCCGCCACCGCCGCTCCCGCGGCGGACGCGCCGGTGCTGGATGGCAAGACACTGGTCGCATTCGGCGACAGCCTGACCGCGCTGAGCAGCTGGTCCCAGCTGGCGGCGGAAAACCTGAACATGGCGCTGGTCAACGCCGGTATCGGCGGCAATACGTCGGCGGACGGGCTGGCCCGCTTTGAACGGGACGTGGCGGCGAACGACCCCGATTTCGTCACCATCGCCTTCGGCACCAACGATTTCGTCCGTCTTTCGGGCACTCAGCCCAAGGTATCCCTGCCCAACTTTAAAAAGAACATCGAGACCATCGTCGATAAGGTGGAGGCGCTGGACGCGGTGCCGGTCCTGTTCACCGCGCCCTATGTCCGCGAGGATGCCTATCCCGGCGATTACGGACAGGGGGGGATCACCGCCGCCCTCGACGAGTATAACGCCGTGATCCGCGAGGTTGCCGCGGCCAAAGCTGTCGATCTGGTGGATATGCGCAAGATGTGCGCCGACTATGAGCTCAGCGAATTCCTGGTCGCTGACGGTGTCCATCTCTCGGATGTGGGTCGTGACGCCTATGCCGCGACCCTCACCGCCTATCTGGAAGAACACTATCGCCGGGACCCCAGCGTCCCCCCGGTGGAGCGTCCTCAGCGGCCGGACGTGGAGCCCGGCCAGTGGACAAAGAGCATCATCTCTTTTGACCCCGCCGACTGGATGGAGCCTGTGGAGGGTTCGATTCAGGCGAAAAATGTGGACGGTGCCCTGCACGTTGCCAACACCACTGGTCTGTGGCCCGATTATCACTACTCCCCTTCCCTGGACAAGGGTGTCAACATCCCGGTGGAGGGCAGTACTCTCAATTTTGATTTCACCACCGACGGGGCGGGGACAAACATCGTACTGTTCATGAATGGTTCCACTCCCACCCTCGCCTATGACCAGAATTATGTGTCGTTGCCCCGCGTGATCAAGAAATTTTATCCCAGCCTTCAGCTGAGCGGCGACGACGTCGTGGCTGGCCAGACGGTCAAGGGGTCCATTCCCCTCTCTAAGCTGGGGATTCCGGCATCCGCTATTGACGAGGATGGCAACGTCCTGTTCTCCGGCGTTAAGGTTTTCGCCGTGGGCGCCAAGGGCAAACCGGTCATTATCCGCGAACTGAGCGTGACCAAAACCGGCGATGCCGACCCGGAGCCTCCGGCCTACGAGCAGATCGCTTCCCTGCTGCCCGCCTCGGCCGACGCTGTTACTCCTGACCTGGGTGTGGCCGATGTGACCCTGAACGAGGACGGCAGCCTGACCCTTACCCGCGCCGCCGCCAGCGATATCGATTGGCCCTCCGTCGCTTATGCGCTGGATCAGGAGGTGGATTTGTCCGCTAATCCCTATCTGCATCTGAAAATGACCCCCGACGGCGGCACCGCCAACGGCTATCTTTTCTATACCGATGAAGAGGGCCAGGAGCATTCTGTGCAGATTTCCCAGATGGTTTACGGCTCCGAAACCGATATCGACAGCGCCATCGACGAATACCTCAATCTGTCCGACAAGCTGGGCAGCACCGGCAAGATCAGGCTGACCAAAATCACCCTGTCGGTTTACGGCGATGCAGGCCGGGCCCTGACCTGGAACGATATCTCCCTCATGAAACGGGTGGAGAAGCCCGCCCCCACCGACCCGAAACCCACCGATCCCACCGAACCCAGCGTAACCGATCCTTCCGATCCCATCGCCACTGAACCGACCGGGACCGACGCGACCGATTCCACCGTTTCGACGGACGGTACAGCCGCCACTTCGGCCACCACCGGCAAGGGCGACAATCCAAAGACCGGTGAAAATACCTCGTGGCTGCTGCTTGGCGCTCTGACGCTGGCGGCTTCTGCCGGTGTGCTGCTGTTCACACGCAAAGCCAAGGCCAGATAATCTGTCCAATACCAAGAGAAAAAAGGCAGCTGCCAGCCGGTGGCTGCCTTTCTTTTTGCCGATTGGCGGAAGTTTTCCACATTCTATGGACAAATCGACGGTCTTTCGGCCCGACTTTCTACACTTTCCACAATCTTTTCAACCGTCCGTTGGCGGATGGGAAATCTATCCCGATTGTATAGAATAACAATCCCGCACACAAAACGGTCGGTTCGGCGGGCATTATTCCAGCCGCTCACAATGGAGTACCTGGGAGTTTATTATGGGCGACTGTTGATTAAGACGGCCGCCCTGCTGCTGCCGGCAGTGATGGCGATATTGGCGCGAGGGGCCGACTCAGCGGGGAAGCCGCCGGCGAAAACGACGCGGACCGTGCGTGCTGCGAGGAATCCGGGGGTAAGCTTGACAGGCCGGTAAAACTGTGATAAACTGACGGATGCCGCATGCCCCGGGCTGAAAGTGGGCCCTTTTTTAGGGATTTGCCCCGCCCGCGGTGCAGCGAGACTGAAAAAAGCAGGTGCTTCGAAAATGTACGCCATTATCGAGACCGGCGGCAAACAGTACAAGGTGCAGAACGGCGACGTTCTCTTCATCGAAAAACTGGATGCGGCCGAGGATTCCTCCGTCACCTTTGACAAGGTGATCGCCGTCCATAACGACAAGGAGCTTAAGCTGGGCGCGCCGTACGTCAAGGGTGCGACCGTTGAGGCCAAGGTGCTCAAGAACGGCAAGGGCAAGAAGATTACCGTCTTCACCTACAAGCCCAAGAAGGGCAGCCAACGCAAGCTGGGTCATCGTCAGCCCTACACCAAGGTGCAGATTGAGGCCGTCAGCGCCAAGGCTCCCCGCGCGGCCAAGGCCAAGGCGGAAGCCGCCGATGACGCGCAGTAAATTTTACAGCTGTTCGGGTGTGCTCTGCGGCTTTGAGCTGACAGGACACGCCGGGGCAGGCGCCGAGGGCGAAGACATCGTGTGTGCGGCGGTTTCCTCCGCGGCTTACCTCACCGTCAACACCCTGACCGACGTCTGTCATTGCCCTGCCGCGGTAGAGGAACGGGACGCGTTCCTTTCTCTTCGCCTGAAGGCAGACTGTCCGGACGAGGCGGCGCGGTGCGCCGACCTTCTGGAAGGGCTCCGGCTCCATTTGGAGGGACTGGCAGCCCAGTATCCCGATCACATTCGAGTCACAATTACGGAGGTGTAATCCATGCTGAAGATAAACATCCAGCTGTTCGCTCACAAGAAGGGCGTCGGCTCCACCAAAAACGGCCGTGATTCCGAGTCCAAGCGCCTCGGCGTCAAGCGTGCCGACGGGCAGTTCGTACTGGCCGGCAACATCCTGGTCCGCCAGCGCGGCACCCATATCCATCCCGGCAACAACGTGGGCATCGGTTCCGATGACACCCTGTTCGCCTTGGTGGACGGCAAGGTCCGCTTTGAGCGGGTGGGCAAGGACCGCAAAAAGGTCAGCGTCTACGCGGAAAACGTCCAGTAAGACTTTTTGCGTTCGGGGAGCGCTTGCGCTCCCACACGGAAAAGCGATCCCTGCCGGTTCCCGGCAGGGATCTTTTTTATAGAATACGGCTGGAACGGACGGATGCCATGCATATCCCCCGCTCCGGCGGACCACCCTGTTGATACAAGGAGGGATTCCCATGTTTACCGATACCGCAGTGATCAAGGTACGGGCGGGGGACGGCGGAAACGGCGCCGTCACCTTCCACCGGGAAAAATACGTCGCGTCCGGCGGGCCGGACGGCGGCGACGGCGGCCGTGGTGGCAGCGTCGTGTTCGTGGCGGACGACGGCGTGAATACTCTGTCGGATTTCCGCTATCGCCGCAAATATATCGCCGAGAACGGGCAGAACGGCGGCCATAAGCGCTGTTCGGGGAAAACCGGCCCCGACCTCATTGTCAAGGTGCCCCGGGGCACCCTGCTCTACGACCAGCAGACAGGGCGGCTGATGGCCGACCTGTCGGGGGACGAGCCCTTTGTGGCCGCCAAGGGCGGCCGGGGCGGCTGGGGTAACTCCCACTTTGCCACCGCCACCCGCCAGACCCCCCGCTTTGCCAAACCGGGGACTCCCGGTGAAGCGCTGGATATCCGGCTGGAGCTCAAGCTGCTGGCCGATGTGGGGCTGGTGGGGTTCCCCAACGTGGGGAAATCCAGCCTGCTGTCGGTGGTCAGCGAGGCGAAGCCGCAGGTGGCAGATTATCATTTTACCACCCTCTCCCCCGTCCTCGGCGTGGTGCGGGTGGGGGAAGGGACCTCTTTCGTCATGGCGGATATCCCCGGTATCATCGAGGGGGCCAGCGAGGGCGTGGGGCTGGGCCATGAATTCCTGCGCCACATCGAACGCTGCCGCCTGCTGGTCCACCTGGTGGATGTGGCGGGGAGCGAGGGCCGCGACCCGCTGGAGGATTTCGAGGCGATCAACAAAGAGCTGGAGGCCTTCAACCCCGAACTGGCGTCCCGCCCAATGATCGTGGCGGGAAATAAATGCGACCTGGCCTCCGATGAGCAGGTGGAGGCGTTCGCCGCCGCCGTGCGGGGACGGGGATACGAGTTTTTCCCCCTAATGGCGGCCATCGCCCACGGCACCGAACCGCTGATGAACCGCTGTGCCGCCCTGCTCAGCGAGCTGCCCCCCATCCGCTCTTACGAACCGGAGCCGGAGGCGCGGCCAGATCCCGACGCTCTGCGTGACCGGTCGGTGACAGTCACGGTGCATGAGGGTGTGTACTTCGTGGAGGGCGACTGGCTGCTGCAGGTGATGCGGGGGGTTAACTTCGGCGATTACGAAAGCCTGCAGTATTTTGAGCGGGTGCTCCGTGCCGCCGGTGTGATCGACGCGCTGGAAAAAGCGGGGGCCACCGAGGGCGATACGGTGAGCATTTACGATTTTGAGTTTGACTTCGTCGTTTGACCGGTGAAGTTCGGCAGAGAGGAATCCCGATGGGGGTGTCGGTGGCCTGCGGGTACCAGACCCTGCCCGCCGCGCCCTTCCCCGCCCTGCCCGGCCGGGATGAGCGGGAGATCATTTAAAAAAGCCGTGGAAAGAATCTTCTTTCCACGGCTTTTCCTCAGGTAAGCTTAAATATCTTTTTTACAGGATACAGGTCAAACTGCAATTCAAAGGAAAGGTCTTTAAAAGCGGCCCATTCACCGGGAGGAAACTGCTGTTTAATCGCGGTGTAGGGAAGAATAACCGTCATTTCCTCACCGGGGGCCAGAGCGGGCCGGATCGTGGGGGTATGATCCGCGGTGGTGTTGAGGTCCATGAAAAGCTCCAGATTCAGTCCGTTGCGCCAGGTCAGCGTTTTGGCTACCATGGTATACAGAGTGATGCTCTGACTTTCCTCTCCGGTGTTTTTAAGATTCACTGTTACGAGAACCAGCTTCATCTGTTCCTCGGCGCCGACTTCCCCGTTGGTCACCGGGTTATAGGTGAACGTGGTGTCAGGAAACAGAGCGGGCATATCCGGCCAGGCGGCAATAAGAGACTCCTGTACGGTGACCTCTACCCCCTTGTAAGACAGTGGCTCTCCGATAGCGTATGTCTCAACAGGAGGAGGGGGGTATTTTTGATTGATTTGCTGATAACGGGGGATAAAAGCGGCAAGACAGGCAATAACTCCTGCTGCCGCCAAACAGGCGATTACAGCGCGTTTTCCCTTCGTCATTGTGCATCACCCGCCGTCTCCATTTTAGATTTATCCACGGTTTCCTGCCCGGCGATTCTGCCGTTTTCAATCGTGATGATTTCGTCGGACAGGGATACAAGCTCCTGTGAATCGTGACAGGACAACAGAATAATCGCCTTTCGGTCACGGAACTCGTGGAGAAGCTGATGGACGATCGCAACGCCGCCTTTGTCGAGGGCGTTCAACGGCTCGTCCAGGAGGAGCAGCTCCGGATTTTCCATGATCGCATTGGCGATGCCCAGCCGCTGCTTCATCCCCAGAGAGTATTTGCGGTATTTCTTTTTATCGTGAGGATCGAGCCCGACACAGGCAATGGCTTCCTCCACCATATGGTCATCGATGAGACCCTGTATGGAAGCCATCAGCTTCAAATTCTGAAAGCCGGTATAGCTGGAGATGAACGCCGGATTTTCCAGCAGCGCGCCGATACTTCGGGGAAAGGAAATATCCTTTCCCAGTGTCTCGCCGTCAATGACCACCGAACCGCTCGTCGGGTTAATGAGGCCGCAGACGGCCCGCATCAGCATGGTTTTTCCGCTGCCGTTCGGACCTTTCAGGCCATACACGCGGCCGCCCTCCATATGTAGGGTAACGTGATCCAGCACGGTAGCGCCGTTGATGATTTTGGTATAGTCGTTAATATCGATCAGCATAAACTATTGTCCTTTCCCACCGCTCCTATTGTTTATCTAAAATATCGCAGCGTCTGAAATACCCGTAACCCACTGCGATGGACACCGCTATGACCAGCACGTCGGTAACCACAGCCACATAAATCGGGATGCCATCGGGGATGACCAGATCGCTGCGCAGCAGCATGGCGTAATTGCCGATCCAGAAGGGTGAGCAGTAATATGCGGAGACAACGACGATACAGACGATGACGATAAAGCTGAATACCGGCTTGAGGAAAAAAGAGAGGGCCATCTGGAGGAGGGCCAGCGCAATAGAAGTAAGTATCGGCATCAGGACGACAATGAAGACCCACCTGTTATTTTGAAAGACCTCTTCCGCTATATCCGCTACCATCCGATGGATATCACCGGATGGTTGAAACGACAGGGCACCGGTAAACATCGCCGCCAGCACGATACCCAGATAGGCAAAAAGGTAAAAAACAAGGACGGTGGCAACGTTCCAGACACATTTGCTCAGCCACCACTGACCCCTTTTTTTTGATCGAAGCAATATATACAGACCGTGGCTGCGCAGGTCTTTTTGCGCGTAATTTCCGATGAGATAGGCGGTGTAGAGGCTGATAAACAGGTAGACCACCGGTATGTCGAATTCGCTGCCTGAGGAAGGATCGTAGACCTTCATCCCCTGAAACATATGGATCACCAGATCGGCAAGCGTTGGGGCAGAAGCGGTTAGCTGCTGACAGCGCAAAGCATCGGCTTCCCGATAAAAGAGCGCGGCGGCTAATAAGAATACGAGTGAGACCGGCAGGAACTTATACCATACCCGCACGATTCCGGCTGAACAGTCGTACCGGATCTGCCGTATCATACGGGTAACGCCGCCCACCGGTTTGCGTTGATTATCCATGCAAAAAATCCTTCCGTTTAGCATACCAGACCCCGAGGATCAAGATGGCTGCGAGGCAGACGAGGGGTAGCAGAAAAACCCGTTCGATCGGCCAGGGCGACGCCCAATTGTCATACCAGACGCCGGAGGGAAAGAAAAACAGGCCCTTTTCGGTCTTGGAATCGACGACGCAGACGGTAAGAAGCAGAATCCAGGAGAGAATATATCGGTCGGTCGTCCATCGCAGCAGCAGCAGCAGGGCATTGGCCGCCAGAAGAGAAAGAAAGCTGGAGATGAAAAAGGCAAGCAGGATACGCCAGAGGGGCTGGAGGGTGGTTTGCTTCGTACTCAGAAAATACAGGCTAGCCAGCTGATCCCAATTGACTCCGCCGGTGCAATAGAACCGCGCGAACACGCCTGTCCACACCCCGGTATACAGGATGAAGGCGAGGAGATACAAAGCGATCGTCAGGACCTGCCTCAAGAAAATACGGGCTTTATGCCGTCCGCGTAAAACGGCGGTGAGGGCGAAGTCATGGCGAATAAGTAAACAGACAAAAAACAGGGTCATCGGCACCAGGATCAGAGCGAAAAAGGAAGGATCGCTCACAGCGACGAAGGCGTCGGCCGTACTGAAGGGCAGGTGGTAGAACACCGCCGACTTTAGCGCCAAATGAAAACGTATATATAGAAACAGCGGTATCAGGAAAGCGTAAAAAAGGGACAGCATGCGCAGAGAACCAAAGGCGTACCCGATGCGGCGGATAAAGCCGCGCGTTTTAGAAGGTATCATCGCGGCTCCCCTTGACAGCGAATAAAAAAACGGTCAGTATGGCGATTACGATTAGCTCACCCAGAACGAGCGGCAGAGTGGTATTGGCGTTGGAGGGGTTGAGAAAGTCGGTGGGGTCCAAGGAGGAGTTCCCGAGCAGCTGGCACAGCGAATGGACGAACAGACAAAGGATAAAAGGGGACAGTACCACCACAAATCGGTTCTTGACGTAAAAACTGACACACAGGGCGATGGTTGCCAGAAAGCCGCTGAAAACAAAAATCAGCAGCAGATAGGCGAAGACAAATCCGTAGGGATGGGAGTAAAACAGGGAGGCCCCCATACTGGTAGCGAACAGAGGGAACTGCTGGGTTCCGACTTCGGGCAGCAAAGAAGGCAGGGTGGCGGCGGTGAGGGCCAGATTGACCAGCAGGGGGATTAGAATGACCAAGCCGCCCGATAAAAACACGGCCAGATACTTAGCGCCATAATAGTTTTTCTTTTCCGTTTTAATAAAGAGGTTTTTCACCAGCCCACTGTTCAAATCCTCATAAAAGGAGCCGCCGAACGGGATGGTGGCCAGCAGCGGAAGCAAAAGAAAGTACAGATACGGGGTGAAGGAACTCATACCTCCCCCTATCCACTTGTTAAAAACCGAATGGGGGTACATCCCCAGTTCTTTTCCTCCCACGCTGAGATCCAAATAATTGACCATAGGCAATACGTCCTGCGCATACTGCACAACGACAATGGCCAGCCCCACCAGCAGGGCGGCCCAGAGAGCAGGCGAGGCAAAGACGCGCCGCAGCTCAATTTTCAGCAGTTTTCTCACGAGAGGGACCTCCTTACGGCATGGTAATGGACATAAGGCGAGCTGAGTCGAACATCAGGTTCCCTTCCGGATTGATGGCAAGGACCCAGCCGTATTCGCGGATTCTCGCGTCATCAAGAATCAGGCCCACACGGTAGGTCTCCTTTTCCCCGCCAGCCACAAACACATGGAAAAAATCCGTTTTATGGGGGTCGGCCCCCTGATCGAAATAACGCAGCTCATAAATGTATTTCCTGGCTCCGTTTTCGGTTGCGTACAGAGAGATATTGTTTAGCAGATATTCTCTCCCAGCGTTCTCCAGGTTTTCAATGGTAATATCGAAGAAGCAGTAGGTATGGGCGCTGGTCAGGGTCCCCTGTTCATCTACGTGCTGCTTGTTTTTATTATAGTTAAAATTGCCCTGGTTAGCGCCTTCCAGACTTTTAGATAGCAGGAGGGGGCCGATCGTGTACCCTGTGTTGAGGGTGTAGACGGTGGGATACCCCTCTCCACCAATATGAACCGGCGCGGTGGTTCGCGCCGGTTCTACTGTTGATGCAACGGTAGAATCAGCGGCAGTCGGGCTTCCTGTTTCGGCTGTTGTGGAGTCGACTGTGTGAGTCGTTGTTGTGGAATCTGCTGAGGTGTTGGTGGAAGAGGTGGTCTCCGATGTTCGCCACGCGGCGATTTCGCCGCCGGTTTGTGCGGGTGATTGAACGAGGGAGGCTGCACTGTCATCCATCCAATCGCCGGGCGGATTCTGGGCAGACGGATTGTCAAGCAGGGCTTTCAGCTCTTCGTCGGGATGAAAGACAAAGGTATAGACGCAGACCGCCAGCATAATAAGCAGGATGGGAATCCAACGTTTCGGCTTATTCATCGAACGCCTCCTTCTCACTTATATAGGAAAAGGCGGCCGGCGCAAACATGTAGGCCTCATGCCGGCCGCCTTCCTAAAAAAACTTTAGATGCTGTCGGGACTCCAAGTACCGTTGGCGAAAGTACCGCTTATCCGTTCTCCCTGAATTAAGGCGTAGCAATCGGTGCCATATTGTTGCGCTGTTTCATAGGCATAATTGATTAAATAGCCGTGAGTTCCTTGAGTGAAACGGTAGACATGACCACCGGACACGTCGAAAGGGGTACCTGTCAGGTCAGGCGAGGCGTAGACACGGGCATTATAAACGGTGTTATCTGCCCATTTGCAGTTCATGAACGCACTGGTAGCATCTTCTTTCGCCCGTGCCTCAGTCCTGTTGTATCCTCGGTTAAAATGGAACCCAAAGTCGGTGTCATGGTAGTTGGAAGCGCTGACGGTCATCATACCCGCCGAACACAGGGCCATCGCAGCCATCAGGCCGCAGAGAATTTTGGACATCCGATTTTTGCTGCGTTTCATTTTCATTACACTCCTTATATACATCATATTTTTTAATATAATCCGCCGGTTCCGTACGCTAACCAAGCGGCTATATTTCAAAACACGCGCTGGAGTTTCATGGCACAAACAAGGAAAATATAGGGAAAAGATGTTATAAAAGCACGTGTTGTTGAAATTATACACGATTTCGCGGAAAAAGTAAACCCCATATAGTTAAATTAAGGAAAAATAAGGGAAATATGAGAAAACTATCTCAAAAAGCGTTTGTATGGTACACAATTATCGGAAAGGCTGTCGGACATCAAAACAGAACTTGACCATTTGACAAAGCTGTGCTATAGTATTACTTACCTCAAAAGGGGTTTCTTTTTTTGTGCCCATTTTTAGGCGCGCAAACGCCCCGGCCCGTATCGACCCGGGCCGTTTGAGGGAGGCCATATACGGCCGGACGGGACTTCCCTGCGCCGGGCGTATATCAGAAAATTCCGACAATCGGGAGGTGCCGTTATGAGAGTCAAAATCACGTTAGCCTGCACGGAGTGCAAACAGCGCAACTACAACACCATGAAAAATAAGAAGAACGATCCGGACAGACTGGAAATGAACAAGTATTGCCGTTTCTGCCGGAAGCACACGCTTCACCGGGAAACCAAATAGTCCGGAGCATCCCAACACGCGCCGTGAGGCGCTCAGGAAAGGAAGGGTTCGAGGTGGCAGAGGATAACAAGCCCGCTGAGAAAAAGGCGGAAGCCAAGGTCGATAAACATGCCGACAAGAACGCCAAGAGCAAAGGACCCGGTCTGGGGACGCGATTCGTCAAGTTTTTCCGTGATACCAGAGGCGAATTCAAAAAAATCGTATGGCCGACCCTTAAAACGGTCACCCGCAACACCGGCGTGACGCTGGCCATGTGCGCCGTGCTCGGCGTGCTCATCTGCTTATTTGACTTCGGGCTGTCGTCCCTGGTCAATCTGATGCTGTCGCTGTAAAACCGGAGCACGGTTTCACCGCGGCTTCACGCAAGGGAGGATCAGTGATGTCCGAACAGGCAATGTGGTATGTCGTGCATACCTATTCCGGCTACGAGAACAAGGTGGCCACCAATCTGGAAAAGATTGTGGAGAACCGGAAGCTCCAGGACTGGATCCAGGAGATCCGCGTTCCGACCGAAACCGTCATCGAGATCAAAGACAGCAAAAAGCACGAGGTGGAAAGAAAGATATTCCCCGGCTATGTGCTGGTCAAAATGGTCATGACCGATGATTCCTGGTACGTGGTGCGCAACACTCGCGGCTGCACCGGCTTTGTCGGCCCCAACGGCAAGCCTATCCCCCTCACCGAGGCGGAGGTGGCCGCGCTGGGCGTTGAAAAGCGGGAGATCGAAGTCAACTATGCGGTCGGGGATACCGTCAGCATCATCGACGGCCCCCTGTCCGGCTTCACCGGCATTGTGGAGGAGATCGACCTCGACAAAAAAATGGTCCGCGCCACCCTCTCCATGTTCGGGCGGGAAACCCCCGTGGAGTTCGAGCTGGACCAGGTGGAACGGATGGACTAGTTTCCGCCGTCTGCAATCGGCACAACTGCGCCGCAGGGCGCTTTTCCCTGTGCGCCGGAGGCGCTCTGTGCAGAGCGTCCGTCCGGATGTGGGAGGAACCGCCGCGGGTAACCGCCGGGCGGCTCCGAGGTTTACCACAATATTTGGAGGTGCAATTTAACAATGGCTCAGAAAGTAACCGGTTACATCAAGCTGCAGATTCCGGCCGGCAAGGCCACGCCGGCGCCCCCTGTCGGACCGGCTCTCGGTCAGCATGGCGTCAATATCATGGCTTTCACCAAGGAATTCAATGAGCGCACGAAAAACGATGTGGGCCTGATCATTCCGGTCATCATCACCGTGTATGCCGATCGTTCCTTCACCTTTGTGACCAAGACGCCCCCCGCGGCCGTCCTGATCAAAAAGGCTTGCGGTATCGAGAAAGCCTCCGGCGTCCCGAACAAGACGAAGGTCGCCAAGATTACGCGCGAGCAGGTTCAGAAAATCGCCGAAACCAAAATGCCCGATCTCAACGCCGCCAGCGTCGAAGCCGCTATGAGCATGGTGGCCGGCACGGCGCGGAGCATGGGTATCGAGGTCGTCGACTGACGATTCCGCCGTTTGGGCGGCCCGCTCCGGGTGGGAGGATACAATTAACTTCCGATTTTACCACTCAACAGGAGGATAACGAATGAAACACGGTAAGAAATATGTCGACAGCCAGAAGCTGGTCGACCGCAGCACCCTTTACGAGATCAACGAGGCCCTCGACCTGGCCGTCAAGACCGGTAAGGCCAAGTTTGACGAAACCGTCGAAGTGCATGTGAAGCTGGGCGTCGACAGCCGTCACGCCGACCAGCAGGTCCGTGGCGCCGTCGTGCTGCCCAACGGCACCGGCAAAAAGGTCCGCGTTCTGGTTTTTGCCAAGGCGGACAAAATGCAGGCCGCTACCGACGCGGGCGCCGATTATGTCGGCGCTGAGGAACTGGTTTCCAAGATCCAGGGCGGCTGGATGGATTTCGATGTGGTCATCGCGAGCCCCGACATGATGGGCGTCGTCGGCCGCCTCGGTAAGGTCCTCGGCCCCCGCGGCCTGATGCCCAACCCGAAGGCCGGCACCGTCACCCCCGATGTGGCGAAGGCTGTTGCCGACGCCAAGGCCGGTAAGATCGAGTACCGCCTTGATAAGACCAACATCATCCACTGCCCCATTGGCAAGGTGTCCTTCGGCGCTGAGAAGCTCCAGCAGAACTTCGATACCCTGCTGGGCGCCATCGTCCGCGCCAAGCCGGCTGCCAGCAAGGGCCAGTATATCCGCTCCTGCGTGGTGTCCGCCACCATGGGCCCCGGCATCAAGATCAACCCCGCCAAGGTTGGCTGAGCATTCCGTACGATAGCCTCCGCCCCCACCGGTTTTCCGCCGGGGGCGGTTGACAGGGGCTGTCCCCTGTGCTATACTCATTCTTGCTGTTCTTCCACAGACAGCGGGCGCGGCATCGCCGCCTAACGGGACTCCGGTTCCGCCCGCCGAGGTCGAAAGCATGAAGCCGCCGCGCCTGATTGACAGGTTTGTGGCTGCGTCCATGTCATTTCGCCCCTTCTGTGGTCACACGGAAGGGGCTTTTTCGTTGGAAAACGGCAAGCGATCCCCAAACGAGCGGAGGTGAAACGATTTGCCAAGTGAAAAGATTCTGCAGCAGAAACAGGAGTATGTCAAGGAGCTGTCCGGCAAGCTGAAGGACGCCGTCGCCGGCGTGGTTGTCAGCTATCAGGGCCTGACGGTAGCCGACGACACCCAGCTCCGCCGGGAGCTGCGCGCCGCGGGCGTCGAGTATGCGGTCATCAAGAACACCATGCTCAGCCGTGCCGCCGCCGCCGCCGGCCTGGAAGGGCTGGACAATGTGTTGAAGGGCACCACCGCCCTGGCGCTGAGCTCCGACCACGTCGCCGCCGCCAAAATTCTCAGCGGGTTCGCGGAGAAGAACAAGGCGCTGGAGATCAAAGCCGGTTTCGTCGAGGGTAAGGTTATCGACGTCGGTGAGGTGAAGGAACTCGCGAAAATGCCTCCGAAGGAGGTTCTGGTGGCGAAGGCCCTCGGCGGCCTGAACGCCCCGATCAGCGGTTTCGTCTGTGTGCTTAACGCCAATCTGCGCGGCCTGGCCGTAGCGCTGAACGCGATCGCGGAGAAGCAGGGCGCGTAAGCGACCAAGCGCGTAAGCGACCAAGCGCGCTGCACAATGCAGCGCGAAAAAACGGGGCGCCGCCCCTTAAAACAAATGAAAATGGAGGATTTTACAATGTCTGATAAAGTACTGAAGATGATCGAAGACGTCAAGGCTCTGACCGTTATGGAGCTGTCCGAGCTGGTTAAGGCTCTGGAAGAAGAGTTCGGTGTTTCCGCCGCCGCCCCCGTGGCCGTGGCCGCTGCTCCCGCTGCCGGCGGCGCTGCCGCTCCCGCTGCTGAGGAGAAGACCGAGTTCGACGTGATCCTGGCCGAAGTCGGCGCCAACAAGATCAACGTCATCAAGGTTGTCCGCGAAGTGACCGGCCTGGGCCTGAAAGAAGCCAAGGAAGTCGTCGACGGCGCTCCCAAGGCTGTCAAGGAAGGCGCTTCCAAGGACGATGCCGAGGAAATCAAGAAGAAGCTGGAAGAAGCCGGCGCCAAGGTCGAACTCAAATAAGTTTGTTTTCACATCGAACCGCCCGGAAGGCTCTGCCTTCCGGGCGGTTTTTTTATGTAAAGAATGGTGATCTGTCCTGCAAGGGGAGCAACAAATCACAGGACTTTAGATGAAAATACGAGGCCAACTCAAAAACGGAGTCTACCAGAACCGAAGCGGGAAGTTGTCCCGCTTCTATTTGATGGAGACAGGCGACGCTGATTCCCATGATTTTGGCCATTTTCTCTTTGCTTAAACAATAGTATTCACGCAGCCATTTGACATTTCGGCAGAAGATAAGCAGTGTAGATTCTTTAATCATCAGACATCCCCCTTCATAAATGATAACAATACGATAACATTATGGTTGTAGATTGTCAAGAAGATTTCGTTTAGAATGTTATCATACTGTTTAAGGGGTGTTAGAATGCCTGTCGGTAAGATTCAAACAGGAGTACGGTTTACAGCGGATATGCTGTCAAAAATTACGTATATAGCAAAGAAGAACCATCGGTCTTTCAATGGACAGATGGAGTATTTAGCGCAAAAATGTATTGATGATTATGAGGTGGAGAATGGTGAAATTCAAAACGTGGACTTGGAAATAAAAAATGACACTGAAAAGTGAAGACTAAAAGCCGCCCGGAAGGCTCTGCCTTCCGGGCGGCTTTTTCTGTATAGGACGGTTATTTGTCCTGCAATGGGAGCAACCAGTCACAAGACTTCAGATGCCGATCGATCCAAACGTGCGGATTACGGATAGGGATAACAGAATTTGATTTGTCACACACGGAGGAAAGGGAGAAGCATGGTCCCTCCCGAGTCCCGCCACAGAGCTGCCGACAGAGTATTCCTTCGCATTCGCGGCCGACCTGGCGACCTGCTCCCCTCTTGGTCATGACGACTATTTCTTTACATTGTCGGACGGGATACCCCCGACACACTGACATAATCGGGCTGTTCCCATAAGAAAAGCGCCCCCTTAACAAGGGGCGGGGCAGCGGGAGAAATCGAGGGTACGGTAGGTCAGAGGAAGTTTTTGAAACCGGGGATACATATGAGTACTCTTAACAAGTGAAATATAAGCACCATATTAAAATATCAGGTGCTCTGATTCAGGGATAACGGCTGAAAGCAGGCGGAGGAAGCGAATCGATAGAAACACCGGCGCGGATCAATCCCGCGCCGGTGTTTCTATCAGTCCTCAAACAGGTCGTAACAGTAGAGCGACCGGGGATCGTCACACAAACGCGGTACATCCGCGGCGGGGAGGAACATAAAACCGTTATGCACCCGACCGCCCTTACGGATATAATCAATAAATCCCCGCTGCAGGGAGGTATCGGCGGGGGCGGTGTCCGGATCGAATTCCCCCTCAGTGTGGAAGGCAAATTCGTAAAATCCATCGGGACCCGACGGTACGGGACTGAGGTACAGGTGGGAATTCAGCCGGTTGATGCCGCTGCCAGCGGACATGATCTCCCGCATCTGAGGGCTGTACAGCCAGGAATAACACTGAATTCCCCGTACATTCAGCTTGCTATAATACTTTTTGTAGAATTCCAACGCTTCCTGAAAGGAATGCTGGAGGGATTCGATGGTATAGGGGATTTTGCTGGGGATATGGTAGCCAAGCGACCGGTCGCCTTCGCAGAAGACCGGCTCCCACTCGTCCTCAGACAGTTCCAGGGGGCGGTTGACGACACGGCCCTCCGGATGGATGGGGTAACCACCGGGCTTTTTGCCGAAAGCTTCGGTGCGGAAGGCCACCTGCTCGTCACTCCACGCGAACTGGCCGAACTCGTCGAATCGGTTGGCAGCGGTATAGACGGTCAGCAGCTTGCCATCCGAACGGCGGCGGTACAGGCGGTAACCGTCGGGCATGGTGTGCAGCTCATACCGGTAGGTGTCCACAAAGAACATGGTTCCCTGTGAGCAGCTGACATTCCAGTGGAACCCGCCGCGGGCGCCCCATACCGGATCGGGCTTGCCGCCGGTAATATCGAAAAAGGGGCCCTTCATCTGCGCCACCATGTCTTCGGGGATACCGTGCCGGCGGGCGCGGGTAACGCCGCCCTCCAGCGCGCAGAGGAACAGGATCAGGGCGAAGGTGGGGCCATACTTGCCCAGAGCGGGCGGCGAAGGTGTGAAGTAGACGTCCATATCCCACGGTTTACCGCTGATAAACAGCATGTCGGCGAGGAACCGCAGGACGAAATCCAGTTCCTCATCCGCCGCCACCATTTTCAGGCAGGTATCCACATCTTCAAAACAGGCGCTGTCGATAAAGCCCTGCTCCGCCATCCAGCCCAATTTGGCGGTTTCCAGTACCGGTTCCTTCTCCCCGGGGGTCCATTGGGCGTTGAAGCGTTCCAAACCGGGAGTATAGCGTTCAAAAAGCTCCGGGGTCCCCAGGACCTCAAGCACTCGTTCCATTGTCATGGCGATAGGCCTCCCTCATTCTTTATTGGTTTAGCATACCATAATCCTTTATTTATGCAACAGGTAATTTCTCGTGTTTTCAGAAACAGCCCTCCTGGGCCAAAAGAGCTTCCACCTCGTCCTTGTGCTGAAAGAGAGTGCAGCCGCCGGCAGGGTCGCCCGCACCCTCGCTGATCGAACGAAGTCTGCGGAAATACGCCGAGCCCAGTACCTCAAGCAGGGAGTGTTCCTGCAGATTCTGCCGGGCGTAGGGGGAGAAGGGACAGGGTTCCGCGCCGCCGGCGGGATTGATATGGAAGAATCCCCGGCCAGCCGCCAGACAGCCTCCTATCGCTTCCTCATCCCCAGGGAAGGAGAGGATCACCATCTGGGGGAAGCTATCTTTGAGTTCACGGGCGCTGTCCGCGGCCCGCACCCGATCGGCCTCGTCGAGCACCAGGTGCTCGGAACCCGCCTCCACCGGTACGTATTCCACATAAATGACGCCGCCGCACCCCTGCTTTTCCAGACGGGAAACGAAGTCTGTTCGCATCACGACGGGCTGGTTTTCTTTGGTCACCGTAATGGAAACGCCATACAACAGGCCGCGCTCTCTCAGCCGGGCTATGGCCGCGTCCACCTGATCGTAGACCCCCGCCCCCCGTCGGGCGTCGGTGGCGGTTCTGCCGCCCTCGATACTGAGGACAGGGATCAGGTTCCGGTGCTGCTCAAACAGCGAAAGCGTGTCCCCGTCCAGCAGGGTGCCGTTGGTAAAGATCGGGTAAACGATCGGGGTGGCGGCCGCGGCCTCGAGGATATCCCGCCGCATCAGCGGTTCGCCGCCGGCCAGTAAAATGAAGGAGACGCCCAGCTCGGCGGCCTGCCCAAAGATATCCGCCCACTGCGCGGCGGTCAGCTCCCGCGCCGCCCCGTCCTCACCACAGGCGCCGCCCGCCCGCGCATAACAGCCCGCACAGCGGAGGTTGCACCGCGAAGCGATGCTGGCGATCAGAAACGGCGGGATGTGAGTGCCCGCCTTTTCATGGCGTTCCCTCTGTTCGGCGCTTTTTTTGCTTTGCAGCAGCATTTTCACCAGGAAGGCGCGGCCCACCGGATCGCCCAGATAGAAGCGGCTCATCGACCGCAGGATACCCTGTATGCCGTTTTTCATAAAAAGGTTGAGATTCATCTGTTTTCCCCGCTTTCGATCTGATAGACGGCGGCGAACTGCTCGACATGGGCCATCAGCCGCCGCACAGCCTCGCCTTCCTTTTCCGGCTTGCCGTCGTATTGGCAGAGCAGCAGGAAAAAAGGGGCGTAAAATTGCAAAGCCATCGTTTCGGGATTGGCAGGGCGAAAATAGCCCTGCTTGCTCATTTCGCCGAAGAGGGCCGTCTGGAAATGGAGGGCGCTGTCGACAAACCAGCTTTGAAAGGTGGCGGAGGCTTCGCTGTTTTTATACTGCTCGATCATCAGCATTCGGCGGAACCGGGAGGCCTGAGGATCCTTCAGAAAGAAGAGAAAAATCGCTTCACAGCCCTTTTTCAGCCATACCAGGTCCCCACGGCCGTACTCCTTCGCCATCTGGACGATCTGGCCCTGGGGCAGCTGATAAAGTGCGGCGGTTTCCGCATAACGCTCGTTCATCTGCTCCAGCAGGGTGTCGAAGATTTCCCGCTTGCTGGCAAAATGCTTGTAAAGCGAGCTGTCCTTGATACCCACGGCAGCGGCGATCTGTTTGACCGACACCCCCTCGAACCCCTGAACCGAAAACAGGTCCAGCGCCGCGTCCAGTATCCGTGCCTTCGTCCCGGTATAGGCCATGCAATCCCTCCTTTCAAAAGCAAAGCTAGCGTTCACTAGCCATAGTATAGCTAGTGAACGCTAGCTTGTCAATGTTTTTTAACAGGTCTGAAAATCAGCACCGCTCCGCCCCCTTATCGGAAAAAGGACCGCTATCTGTTCGGATAGCGATCCTTTTTTGGAGCAGGGTACGGGAGTCGAACCCGCCTGTTCGGCTTGGGAAGCCGACGCACTACCGATGTACTAACCCTGCGCATGGAAGACGGCCAAATGGCCGCCTCCAAATAGTATCACAGAATGAGGGAAAAATCAAGAGCCATTCGTCCGCCGGGCCCGCCCGTTTTCGGGGAGTCCGGTGGACGGACGATACGGACCTGTACTTATTTGATCGCTTTGGTGTCGACCTCTTCCTTCGCCATGGCGAGGAAGTCGTCCAGCGGCATGGCACCCATGTCGCCGCCGGAACGGGAGCGGACCGATACGGTGCCCGCCTCGGCTTCCCGGTCCCCGATGACCAGCATATAAGGGATTTTCTCCATCTGTGCTTCGCGTATTTTGTAGCCGATCTTTTCGTTGCGCTGGTCCGCCTCCGCGCGGAAACCGGCGGCCCGCAGCCGCTCCACCGCTTCGGCAGCCTTATCGGCCACCCGGTCGGCGATGGGCAGCACGCGCACCTGCTCGGGAGCCAGCCACAGGGGCATGGCGCCGCCGAATTTTTCGATCAGCAGGGCCAGCGTGCGTTCATAGCAGCCGATAGAGGTACGGTGGATGATATAAGGATTTTTCTTTTTGCCGTCGGCGTCCACGTACTCCATGCCGAATTTTTCCGCCAGCATCTGGTCGATCTGGATGGTGATGAGGGTGTCCTCCTTGCCGAAGACGTTTTTGATCTGGATATCCAGCTTGGGCCCGTAGAAGGCCGCCTCGCCGACGCCGATCTTATAGGGGATTTCCAGATGGTCGAGGATTTTCTGCATGACGCTCTGCGCCTCGTCCCACTGCTCCGGCGTGCCGATGTATTTGCCGCGGTCGTCGGGGTCCCACTGGGAGAAGCGGTAGGACACGTCCTCGTACAGCCCCAGCGTTTTCAGCATATAAATGGCCAGCTCCAGACAGCTGCGGAACTCGTCCTCCAGCTGGTCGGGACGGCACATCAGGTGGCCCTCGGAAATGGTGAACTGGCGCACCCGGATCAGGCCGTGCATTTCGCCCGACGCCTCGTTGCGGAAAAGGGTGGAGGTCTCGTTGTACCGCAGTGGCAGGTCGCGGTAGGAACGCTGGCGGTTCAGGTAGGCCTGATACTGGAAGGGGCAGGTCATGGGCCGCAGGGCGAACACCTCGCTGTCCTTCTCCTCGTCGCCCAGTATGAACATGCCGTCCTGATAGTGGTCCCAGTGGCCCGACAGCTTATACAGGTCGCTCTTGGCCATATAGGGGGTCTTGGTCAGCAGCCAGCCCCGCTTCTGTTCCTCGTCCTCCACGAACCGCTGGAGCAGCTGGATAACCCGCGCGCCGTTCGGCAGCAGGATGGGCAGCCCCTGGCCGATCAGGTCACAGGTGGTGAAATACCCCAGCTGGCGGCCCAGCACGTTGTGATCCCGTTTTTTGGCTTCCTCCAGCCGGGTGAGATGGGCTTCCAGTTCGGCGGCCTTGGGGAAGGCGATGCCGTACAGGCGCTGCAGCTGTTTTTTGGTGCTGTCCCCGCGCCAGTAGGCGCCGGTGCAGCTGAGTAATTTGACCGCCTTGACGCCGCCGGTGCTCATCAGATGGGGGCCGGCGCACAGGTCGGTGAAGTCCCCCTGCCGGTAGAAGGTGATCTTTTCCCCCTTGCCCGAATGCTCGTCGATGAGCTCCATCTTGTAAATCTGGCCGTCCTGTTCCATGAGGGCCTTCGCCTCGGCGGGGTCCAGCTCGAACCGTTCAAGAGGCAGGTTCTCCTTGATGATCTTCTTCATCTCGGCTTCGATTTTGTTCATGTCCTCGGGGGTCAGCGTCCGGGGCAGGTCAAAGTCGTAATAGAAACCGCTGTCCACGGCGGGGCCGATCGCCAGCACCGCGTCGGGGAACAGGCGCTTGACCGCCTGGGCCATGATGTGGGAGGTGGTGTGCCAGTACGCTTTTTTGCCGTCCTCATCGTCGAAGGTGAGGATCTCCAGCGTGCAGTCGGTGGTCAGGGGGGCGCGCAGGTCGGTTACCCGGCCATCCACCCGGGCCGCGCACGCGGCGCGGAACAGCCCCATGGAAATGTCACGGCACAGCGCTTCGATGGTGGTGTTTTCCGCCACCTCGCGAACGTCGCCGCCCTTCAGGGTAATGTGTAACATAGCCGTCTCCTTTCTTTACGGGGGAACCGACCTGAGGCCGGTTCCCCGCCTGTCGCCCCTCTCGGGCTCTGATTGTATTCTCAGGACTCTGACGCGGAAAACTAAAAAGCCCCGCCCCTCGAAAGGGGCGGGGCATACTGCCTCGCGGTTCCACCCTGGTACAGGGAAACCCGACGGTTTCCCCACTCATGCGGCCGGTAACGGGGCCGGACGGCGCGTCTTAACGGGCGTTGCCCTTTTCGGCGCGCACTCGGGGGCGGTAGCGGTTTCCTTTTTGCCTGCGCCGCTTACAGCATCCGCGTCCTGCCGTCGGCAGATCACGGGCGGCGCTCTCTGTGAGGCTGTCCGGAAGGCTTTCCCCTTCAGCGTATTGTTCCTGATGCCCTTCATACTAACACCGGCGTTCCCGCTTGTCAAGGGTATCGCCGCCGGCCGCAAGAGGCAGGGCTTTTTTCGTCCCTTTCAGGGGGACAAAAAGTGGGTATTCCCCTGACCGCAGCGGGGACCAATCACAGATATTTGCCTTGTTCCCGTTTCATGAGGAATTCCCGTTCCCGTTCGCTCCATTCCCGCAGCAGGGCTTCGAGGTCGCCATCCCGGAGCCGCACCCGGCGGAACCGGTCGTCTCCCACATAGTAACAGGCCGCGTCGTCCCGCGCCTGATGGAACAGCAGGTCGCCGCGCCGGACAACCGTCTCCCCCACCGTGGCGGAATCGTAAAAGGCTGTTTCCAGCAGCTCGATGCTGCGGGGCGCGTATTCCCGCGAGATTTCCACATAGCCGCTGACCGCGGTGGATAGATTCGCCTGGCAGCGGTACAGGATCAGGACGTTTTCTTCTTCTGATTTTCTCATCATTTTTATCGCTCCCTCTGTTGTTTCCATCACCATAACACAGAGGAAATGCGGGTGTCAGGAAATGCCACAATATTGTGGCATGAGATTTTTATAGATTTTGTTTTGCTCCGCAGGCACCACTTTCTTTGCGAAAAGAAAGTGGTGGGAAAGAATCGTTAAGGGGGAACCTTTCAAACGGGTTCCCCCTTAAAACCCCCTCCCCACCATGACCAGGGACTACGTCCCTGGACCCTGGCTGGTCACGTATGGCTATGACCAAAGGTTCTTCATCCCTCTACACGGTATATAACGCTATTCTTGTGATGATCGGGGGATTCTCAAGGGGGCGCGCTATAATTCGTATGATAATAACCGGCGCGCCCCCTGAGCCGCTCTTTCCCCCCTTTCTGGCGGGAC
>JAAWQC010000023.1 GCA_022800315.1 Clostridiales bacterium | reverse complement strand
CGGAAACAGGGAGACGGGGTGGGCGCAGCGGCGGGAGCGTCATGAGGCGGCGTGTCCGCCGAAATGAGGCGACCTTTGCCGCAAGAGACCGCGCTATAACTCGTATGATGATAACCGGCGCGCCCCCTGAGCCGCTCTTTCCCCCCTTTCTGGCGGGGCAGAAAGGGGGTGCCCGCGCCGCATAGGCGCCAATAAAAAGAACACATTTACCGTATGATTTTCCGAATAAGGGGACTGGGAGTGGAGCCCTGTTGAATCTGTTCATATTCGTCGAGAATATAACGGATTATCACGAGCAATTGCCCGTTGATGGAACGTCCACTGTACGCCGCCAAATCATGTAATCGCCGCAGCTGGTCATCTGGAATGCGAAGGGTGAAGTGTTTGATCATTTTTATGCCCCCTTGTTACAATACCTCTATCATAACTTGACAAAACACTTCTGGGAAGCTGTCGATATGGGTAGATAGGCTATATACAGGGGGGCAGGAAAAGCACAGTTACTCGTAAAAAGCCGCCGGGCCCCTATATGGAAGGAGCCCAACGGCTTTTTTAGATATTACAGATGGTTCCATCCATTCTTGCGGATGATATCGGCGTAATCGACCAGTCCCACGTTGCGGTCGACGTTGCCCTTGATACCGCTGACCGAACCGGTGCTGGTGTACTGCCAGATGTTGAAGTTCCCCTTATAGGTGGCCGTGCTGGCGAACTGGGCCATCCACACGTCGTACTGGGACAGCTGGCTCGTGTACAGGTTGTTTTCCAACCAGCTTTTGTTGGCATAGATCATGGGATAATATCCCGCGTCCTTGATGGTCTTGCAGAAGGCGGCGGCAAAATTGGTGCGGTCCTGGGTGGTCAGCCCCGCCTTATTGGTACGGGCGTCCGGTTCGTTGAGATATTCGGTGTCGAACGCCACCGGGTAGGTCAGCTTATACCCCTTGATCAGGTTGAGGACGTATCGGGCTTCCTCCACCGCCTCAGCGGTGGTGATCGCCTGGGTGTAAAAGTACACGCCGCAGTCGATGCCGGCGGCGATAGCCCCCTTGATGTTGCGCTCAAAATAGGCGTCGGTACGCAGGGTACCCTCGTCGCCCCAGCCGCGGAAGCCCACGCGGATAAAGGCGAATTCCACGCCGGAGGCCTTGACCGCGTTCCAGTCCACGACCCCCTGATAGGTGGAAACGTCTATGCCGACCTTGGAGGAGAGCACGCCGCTGCCGTCGAAGTAATACCGGACGCCGCCCATGGTCTGCCAGCCGGTCACGGGAGACCCGTTGTTGTAAAAATAGGTTTTGCCATTTTCATAATACCAGCCGGTGCTAGGCTTGGGATTAGTGGGCGGGGTGGTCGTCGTGGTGGTGGGAGGGGCTGTGGTGGTGGTCGTGGTGGTGCCCGGTCCCGGTACGGTGGTGGGGGAGGTGGTCGCCGCCGTGGTGGTCGTGGTGGTCGGCGGCGCGGTGGTGGTGGTCGTGGGGGAGGGCGGGGCCACCGACGGAAGCGTATCCTCTACCGGGGGTTCGGGTTCGTCCACATGGGGCGGATACTGGGGGTCGTCCTGCTCGTATTCCTTCCACTCCTCGTCGTCCATGTCCGCCACACCATCGGTATTGTTCTTGGCGGGTTCGCGCCACGTCGATTCGTCCGCCGGCTTTTTGGTCGGGGTAGGTTCGGTGGCCGTGGTGGTGGTTTCGGACGGTTCGGTGGATTCCCCGGTCGTCCCCGTGGTGTTTATGGTCGTTTCGGTGGTGGAGGACGCTGTCCCTGTCCCCTCGTGGTAAACGGGTTCCACCGTATCAATAGCGAACTGGTCGTTGGAGGTGGGGAAGGCGTCGCTGCAGCCGTACAGCGCCAGCAGCAGGCAAAACGAGAGGATGCCGGCGAGTATCCGTGTAGCTGTCGGTTTCATTGTTCTACCAAACCTTTCTTTTACGAGCGGCGGCGGCCGGACCCTCTCCGCATCGGGCCGGCCGGATCGAAATTACGATAATTCGGGGGAAATTCCCCCTATTTTGCTTTCAGTATAGCATAAAGGGACGGGCGGCACAACAGCGAATTGGCCCGTAATCCCCTGTATTTTTCTGGAAAAACTTTACATCAGGGACGAAAAAAGCGCCCCGACGGGAAGTCGGAGCGTTTTTTGTGACGTACCTTATCGGTGCAGCATCGAGGCCGCCCGGGTATACCAGTCGTAATTGTAATAGTATTCGCCAGAGGCGACGACGATCAGCACAATAAACAGGATGCCCATGGCAAGGCCGATGCAGGACAGTACGATACCGGCAATGGCCAGACCGCCCTGCCCGCGGGATTTGGCCGTGCAGCCGAGGACCAGACCGATGATGCCGCAGATGATGGGGATCACGATACTGGCCATGAAAACGATGGAGACGATGCCCAATACCAGCGACGCAATGGCGGTGCCCCGGCCCGGTTCCGGCATGGATACCGGATAGGGGGTGTAGGAGGTGGGATAGGGCGGGCGGCCCGGCTGCTGATAAGGATGATACCCCGCCTGCGGAGGGATTTGACCCTGTGGAGGGTACTGGCCCTGCTGTGGGTATTGCTGCGGCGGGACCGCCTGATGGGGATAGGGAGGCGTCTGCCCGTTGTTGACGGGCGGATAACCGTTAGGTGCTCCCTGCGCCCCGGCCGGGCGATAGGGCGGCACGGGGGGAACCCCGCCGGCCGGCTGCTGGTACTGGGGGGCCTGCGTACCCGGCACATACTGCTGGGGCGGCGTCTGCGCGGCCGCCGGGGCATTCGTCACCGGGGCGGTTTCTTCCGCCGGTGCAAAAGCGCTGTTTTTGCCGGTTTCCGGCTCCTTTTCGGGGGTATCCGCGGCGAAGCCGTCGCTGCGATATTCGTCGGACATGGGGGAATCCCTCCGTTCTGATTGTTCAGGAAAACTGATGAAGCAGCTGATAATATAATTAGTATATCAGACGGCGTTCGAAAGCACAATGCCGTTTTCCAAAAAGGGCCGGGCCGGCGGCCGACATATTTTACCGCTTATGGGCAATACTATCCCCAACTATTGGAAACGGAAGGGTTTGGACGGATGAAGAAGCAACCGGAACTGGCTATGACCGGCGATTATCCCACCGATATCCGCGAGCTGGAATCGACGCTGCGGGTGAACGAGAGCTACGATGTGGTATCGCGGCACGTGATCATCGGCGGACGGGAAGCCGCCTTTCTCTTTATCGACGGTTTTGTCAAAGACGAGATCATGGAAAAGATCATGGAGTACGTGATGAAGCTGACCCCCGACGATATGGCGGGGATGCGGACAGCCCGTGATTTTTCCCTCCGGTTCGTCACCTATGTGGAGGTGGCGGGCGTCGTGGAGCTGGACAATATCCGCACGGGGGTGCTGTCGGGGACCATCGCCCTCGTGATCGACGGGTTCGAGCAGGCGATCATGATCGATGCCCGGACCTATCCCACCCGTGGGATGGCGGAGCCGGACGACGACCGGGTGCTCCGCGGTTCCCGTGACGGATTTGTGGAGACACTGGTACACAACACCGCCCTGATCCGGCGCCGTATCCGCGACCCGCGGCTGACCATGGAGATTTTCCAGATCGGCACCGTTTCCAAAAGCGACGTGGTGCTGTGTTATATGGACGGGCGGGCGGATACCCGCCTGCTGGACCGCATACGGAAAAAGCTGAAGGCCATCGACATCAAAACCCTGGCTATGGGGCAGGAGAGCCTGGCGGAATGTCTGGTGCCGCGCCAGTGGTACAACCCCTTTCCCAAGGTGCGGTATACCGAACGGCCCGACTGCGCCGCTGCCAGCGTGGCGGAGGGGCGTATCCTGCTGGTGGTGGACAATTCTCCGTCGGTGATGATCCTGCCCACCTCGGTATTCGATTTTGTCCAGGATACCAACGATTTCTATTTCCCGCCGTTGGTGGGCACCTATCTGCGGCTGGTGCGGGACGTCGTGTTCCTGCTCACCATTTTCCTGACGCCGGTGTGGTTTTTGCTGATGAAAAACCCCGACTGGATACCGGGCTGGCTTGACTTCATCCGCATCAAGGAGCCCAACGCCGTGCCCCTGATCGTCCAGCTGCTGGTGGTGGAGTTTATCATCGACGGCATCAAGCTGGCCTCCCTGAACACGCCGGGGGTGCTCAACAACGCCTTCGGTATCGTGGGAGCACTGATTCTGGGCGATTTCGCGGTG
This sequence comes from Clostridiales bacterium, assembly GCA_022800315.1. Taxonomy (GTDB): domain Bacteria; phylum Bacillota; class Clostridia; order Oscillospirales; family Acutalibacteraceae; genus Avimonas_A. Next base: position 33,753 of record JAAWQC010000023.1, on the reverse strand, counting down.
GCCACCGGCTTTTTCGTGTCGGAGGTGCTGCTGTACATGGCCTTCGTCGCCATAGCCAGCTTCACCCAGCCCAGTTTCGAACTGGGGTACGCCTTCAAACTGTTCCGCATCCTGTTCCTGGTGCTCAGCGCCCTGTTCAATATCTGGGGTTTTGCCGCGGGGATGGTGGTAATGATCCTCATGATCGCTTTTACCGAGACGGCGGCGGGCAAGAGCTACCTGTACCCGCTCATCCCCTTCAGCGGGAAAGCCCTGCTGCGGCTGGTGATCCGCCGTCCGATCAGCAACGACAACACGTAAATAATCAGAAGGACAGAGGGGCCCGTCCCGACGGGCCCCTCTGTTTGGATATTGCCGCCTGCGAATGATCGTACAGCGGACAGGCGGCGTCGGTCTGCGGGAAACTTATCCGACGATTCCCGTCAGGTCGAAAGCGGGAATGAACTGAGAACCGACGCTCTCCCGCTCCTGTACATAGCCGTCGGTGAGATTCAGCTCCAGCAGATGGTCGAGCACCTTGCCGCACTCCCGCCGGGTGAGACGGCGGGTCAGTTCGGGGAACCGCTCCAGTCCCTCCATAGGGGTATACTGGAACATCAGGCTGACGTAGCAGCCCGCCGGGAGATGTTCCTTCAGCCAGTCAAGGACGGCCAGTGAGTTGCGGGTGTGTCCCGGCAGCACCAGATGGCGCACCATGGTTCCCCGCAGGGCGATACCCCGTTCGTCCAATACCATGGGCCCGGTCTGCCGCGCCATTTCGAGAATGGCTTCACAGGCCCGCTCCGCATAATCCTTTGCTCCCGACAGGCGGGCCGCCAGTTCCGGCTCCCGGTACTTCAGGTCGGGCAGGTAGACGTCTATCGCACCTTCCAGTAGGCGGAGGGTTTCCACCCGTTCGTATCCGCCGGAGTTGTAGACGAGGGGGACAGGAGGGCGATAAAGCTCCAGTGCTCGCAGGATAGCGGGGACGAAGTGGGTGGGATTGACCAGATTGATATTGTACACCCCCTGGTCGGTCAGCTCGCGGAAGATGTCCGCCAGCCGCTCCACTGTTATGGTTTTACCGGTTTTACGGTGGCTGATGGGGGCGTTCTGGCAGTAAACGCAGGACAGGGTGCAGCCGGAAAAGAATACCGTTCCCGACCCGCCGTCCGCCGCTGATGCGGGAGCGGGCCCGCTGATGCAGGGCTCCTCCCAGCGGTGGACGGCGGCACGGGCGGCGGAGGGCAGCGCGGGCATGCCGCAGAAGCCGGCGGAGGGGCCTTCTCCCCGTGGTACGCCGCAGCGGCGGGGACACAGTTCACAGCGGGGAAGGGACAGGGGATTCTTCATGGATATGCGCTCCTTATCAAGTGGATATCAAGTGGATGCCTTTAGACACGAATATAAGAGAGGTAAGAATTACTCTCCTCTGCGAATATACCGCTGTCAGATCGTATTATAGCATACGGACGATGCCTTCGCTGCTCCCCGCGTACCTGTAATGACCGCAAGCGACGGCAGGGAGTTGCAGGTCACAAGCCGGCCATGGACCGGCCCTGTGAATAGGCGGAGCCCATCGCCGTGACGCAACTGCCGCTGCCGCACAATTCCGGTTAAAAATTTATCATTCCCCTCTTTCACTTTATTGGAAATCTGATATAATAGGGAGCATACGGTCGGGAGGAGACGAGTTCGCCGTCCTCCGCCGCAAGTTTTTCTCCCATGGAGCCATACTAACAGGCAGTATACAGTGGAAAGGACGAACACATTCATGCAATACGGACATTTCGACGACGCAAAACGCGAATACGTCATCGACCGGGTGGACACTCCCGCCTCGTGGACCAACTATATCGGGGTCAATGATATGTGCGCGGTGCTCAACCAGACGGCGGGGGGCTACGCCTTCTATAAATCCCCCGAATACCACCGCATCACCCGCTTCCGCCCCAACGGGGTGCCGCTGGACCGTCCCGGCCACTATATGTACCTGCGGGACGACGAAACCGGCGATTTCTGGTCGGTTTCGTGGCAGCCTGTCGCCAAGCCCCTGGAGCATTATACCTGCCGTCACGGCTTGTCCTACAGCCGGTATCAGTGCAATTACGGCGGCCTCACCGCCGAACAGACGGTGTTTATACCGCTGAATGACCCGGTGGAGCTGTGGGATGTGCGCATCAAAAACGACTCCGACCGTACCCGCCGCATCAGCGCCTATTCCTATGTGGAATGGTCCTATCACCACATCGAATTTGATAACCAGAACTTCCAGATGTCCAACTACTGCTCTGGTTCCTCCTATGAGGACGGCATGATCCTGTACGACCTGTTCTATGAGGAGTTCGGTTATCAGTTCTTCACCGCCAGCTTCCGCCCCGACGGCTTCGACGCCCTGCGGGACAGCTTTATCGGCGTGTACCACGACGAGAGCAATCCGGTGGGTGTGATGAACGGCAGGCTGTCCGGCAGCTTTGAAAAAACGGGCAACCACTGCGCCGCCCTGCAGAAATGCCTCACCCTCGCCCCCGGCGAGGAGGTGCGCCTGATCTTCATGATGGGTCAGGGCAGGGCCGACAAGGGCGCCGAGGCCCGCGCCAAGTACAGCGACCACGCCTATGTGGACCGGTGCTTCGCCGATCTGGCCGCCTACTGGGACGACAAAATGTCCCGACTGCAGGTGAACACGCCCAGCGCCAACATGAACACGTCCCTGAACATTTGGAACCTGTACCAGAGCGAGGTCAATATTCTGTTCTCCCGGTTCGCCTCCTTCATCGAGGTAGGCGGGCGCACCGGCCTGGGCTACCGCGACACGGCGCAGGACGCCATGACGGTCCCCCATTCCAATCCCGAAAAATGCCGGCAGCGCATTATCGAGCTGCTCCGCGGCGAGACCCAAGCAGGTTACGGCCTGCACCTGTTCCAGCCCGAGTGGTTCGACCCGGATAAGGAAGAGGTCAAGCCCTTCAAGTCCCCGACGGTGGTGCCGGAAGTGAACGTGAAGGATATCATCGGCGGCGATCTGAAAAACGTCTGCTCCGACGACGCCCTGTGGCTGGTACCCTCCATCGTGGAGTATATCAAGGAAACCGGCGAGATGTCTCTGCTGGACGAGATGGTGACCTACGCCGACGGCGGCGAGGGCACCGTGTACGAGCACATGACCCGCATCCTGGACTTCTCCGCCGAGCAGGTGGGTGCCACCGGCATCTGCAAGGGCCTGCGCGCCGACTGGAACGACTGCCTGAACCTGGGCGGCGGCGAAAGCGCCATGGTGTCCTTCCTCCATTACTGGGCCATCCAGAATTTCCTGGAGGTAGCCCGCCGGCTGGGCAGGGACGGCGACGTGAAAAAGTACGAGGCGATGGCCGATAAGGTCCGCGCCGCCTGCGATGCCGAGCTGTGGGACGGCAAATGGTACGTCCGCGGCATCACCGCTTCGGGCCGCAAAATCGGTACCCAGCAGGACAAAGAGGGCAAGGTACACATGGAATCCAATACCTGGGCGGTCATCTCCGGCGTGGCGGACGACGAAAAGGGGAAGAGCGCCATGGACAGCGTGGACGAGTACCTGTACACCCCCTACGGTCTGATGCTCAACGCCCCCTCCTTCACCGTGCCGGACGACGAGATCGGTTTTGTTACCCGCGTGTACCCCGGCGTCAAGGAAAACGGTGCCGTTTTCAGCCATCCCAACCCCTGGGCCTGGGTGGCCGAGGCCAAGCTGGGCCGCGGCGACCGCGCCATGAAGTTCTACGACGCCCTGCTGCCTGAGAATCAGAATGACATGATCGAGATCCGGGAGGCGGAGCCATATTCCTACTGCCAGTTCATTATGGGCCGCGACCATACCTCCCACGGGCGTGCGCGCCATCCCTTCATGACCGGTTCGGGCGGATGGGCCTACTTCGCCGCCACCCGATATCTGCTGGGCATCCGTCCCGGTTTCGACTGCCTGACGGTGGATCCGTGTATCCCCTCCGACTGGAAGGGCTTCACCGCCGTGCGCAAGTGGCGCGGCGCGGAATACCGCATCACGGTGCTCAATCCCGACGGAAGGCAGAAGGGGGTGCGCTCCCTGACGGTGAACGGCCACGAGACGGAGAGCAACTGTATCCCGCTGCAGTCCGCCGGTTCGGTGTGCGACGTGGTGGTGACGATGTAAAAACGGTGCCGCCGGAACAACCCGGCGGCCAGCGACAGGGAAGAGTCGGAGACCCGCCGGGCAGGAGGGAAGCCCTTTGCCCTGGCGGATGCTCCCAGCGAAAGGATGATCGAAACGATGATAAAATTTGGTACGGGCGGCTGGCGCGCCATTATCGGTGACGATTTTACCAAGGCCAATGTGCAGCTGCTGACCACCGCGCTGGCGCGGAAAATGAAGGATGAAGGTGTGGACAGCGCCGGTTTCGTGGTGGGATACGACCGCCGCTTCCTGTCGCTGCAGGCGTCCCAGTGGGTATGTGAGGTCATGGCTGGCGAGGGAATTCCCTGCAAGCTGGTGGACCGGGACGCGCCCACCCCTCTGATCATGTTCACGGTGAAATACTACGACATGTGCTACGGCATGGCCGTGACCGCCAGCCATAACCCGGCGATTTACAACGGCGTCAAGGTGTTTGTCAAAGGCGGCCGGGACGCGGACGAAACGGTAACCGCCGATATCGAGAAGTACATCGCTGCGCTGAAGCCGGAGGATGTGAAGACAGTGCCTTACGAAGAGGCGCTGCGCACCGGTCTGGTGGAGACGGTCAACCCGCAGAACGCCTACCTCGATTCCATCATCCGGGGCATCAATATGGACGCCATCCGCAGCCGCAGCCTGAAGATCGTCCTCGATCCCATGTACGGCGTGTCCAAGACCTCTTTGCAGACCATTCTGCTCACTGCTCGATGTGATGTGGATGTCATACACGAACGTCACGATACCCTCTTCGGCGGCCGGCTGCCGGCCCCCAACGTGGAAACGCTGGGTTCCCTGAAAAACTATGTGATGGAGCACGGCTGCGACATCGGCATCGCCACCGACGGCGACGCCGACCGGCTGGGTATCATCGACGACAAGGGCAACTTCGTCCATCCCAACCAGATACTGGTCATCCTGTACTACTATCTGATTAAGTTCAAGGGTTGGCACGGCCCGGCGGTGCGCAACATCGCCACCACCCACCTGCTGGACAAGGTGGCACGCGCCTTCGGCGAGCAGTGCTACGAGGTGCCGGTGGGCTTCAAATACGTCTCCTCCAAGATGCTGGAGACCAACGCGGTCATCGGCGGCGAGTCATCCGGCGGCCTGACCGTTCGCGGTCATATCCAGGGCAAGGACGGCATTTACGCCGCTTCACTGCTGGTGGAGATGCTGGCGGTCACGGGCAAGAAGCTGTCGGAAATCTACGACAGCATCATCGGCGAATACGGCCAGCTGTTCATGGCGGAGCGGGATTACCGCTTCACTCAGAAGCGCAAGCAGGAGATTATGAAGCTACTGATGGAGGACAAGAAACTGCCCGATTTCCCCTACGAGGTGGATAAGGTATCCTATCTCGACGGCTGCAAGGTGTACTTCAAAAACGACGGCTGGATTATCGCCCGCTTCTCAGGTACCGAACCGCTGCTGCGCATCTTCTGTGAGATGCCCGAGCGTGTCACCGCCGAAGCCACCTGCGACATCATGAAGGATTTCCTGAAGGTGTAGAAGAGATTTTGCTTTAAAAAGCAGGCCCGCCGATACGGCGGGCCTGTTTTTTTGTCTGATGTCGGTTTGTCAGCTGGCGTCAGCGGCGTAAAATGCGTCGCTGTCCTTCTGATATGCCTGATAATCGGTGTCCCAGGAGGCGTAAGCCGCCTCGCCCCGATGGTCGGGCAGGGTATAGTGATCCTCCAGGTACCCACCCAGATAGGCGGTCAGTTTCTGTGCCCCCCGATGATTCAGGTGGAAACCGCCGTCGGAGGAGTCGGTATCCCAGCTGAAGCCGTAGGCATCGCTGTTTTGCGCCAGGTCGAGAAAAGGAATATCCCGTTTATCCGCGTAGTGCTGCACCGCCTGATGACGGGAAGCATTCCAAGCTTTACAGGGGGCCGCTGTAATCAGTACCTGGATATCCCGTTCACGGCATTGGGAAAGGATACGGTCGGCACAGGCAGCGATCAGGGGATGAATGGATTCCTTCACCGTATAGGACGAGGAGGAAGGGATATACGCCTCGGTTCCTTTGAGCAGGAGATAGCCCTTTTTTCGGCTTTTCCAGTTATTTCGCGGCTTCTGGGTGAAATCACTTCGCCCCAGGCTTTTCCACCGATTATGGAATTGGACGGCGGGAAATGCCTCATCCACTGCGGCGGCGATGGCGGCGTCGTATTCGGTATCCTGGCTGCGCTGGAACAGGACATCCGCCTCGATGATCAACAGCCGGGGATGCTGCTTCTCCAGTATATCGGACAGCAGTGTGGCGGTATGGTAGATATCGACCATCGGTTCTCCCACGTTATAGGCGGCATACCCGTGGGATTTCCACAAATCCATCGGTGAAAAGCTGGCGTACAGATTGCTGTTGCCGATGGAGAGAATGTCCAGGGTATCCGTCGGTTCGGCCAGCGCGCTGCGCCCACGGATATAGGTAAGCATCCCCTGGTCGGGGCCGTTGGATTTGGGGGCAAGCAGGGGGGAGAGTAAATGAAGCAGAATCAAAAAGACTGCCGTAAAAGCGACAGCTTTGGAGAGACGGAACAGGGTGGTACGGCCCGGTATACGTATCCTCATCGTTCCCATTCCTCCTAAAATCCAGCGTAGATGAAGGCGACCCGCTGGTATCCCATACCATAGGCGCCGAAAATGACCACCACAAAAACAGCGGCGAGGTAAACGGCCCATCGTATCACCAGCGGCTGACGGGCGATCAGGGCGCGTACGCCGATTCCACGCTCCTGCAGGATTCCCACAATCAGCAATATCGCGGCGCCAGCCAACAGCACGTAAAAATCGGCTAGGCGTATTCCCGGCGTGTTCAGCACGCCATTTTGGATAAGGGACGGGCCGGCGGAGGAGAAGAGGGAGCCGAACATGGCGACGGCCGCGGACAGGCTCTTGGCGCGGAAGAGCAGCATGCCCAGGTTGACCAGCAGAAAGGTGCGCAGCATCTGAAACAGGCGGTAGCCTGCCGATTCACGGCGGAGGTGCAGCAGGCCGATGCCCTTGGCGAACAGCGGCTCGCACAGCATTCCCAGCGCAATGATCACGTAATAGTACAGGCCGTAGGCGATGTATTTCCATGCCGCGCCGTGCCAGACGCCGTTGGCGAACCAGACAAAAAACAGCGCGGCGATGGCCGGCAGGGAGGCTGCCAGGTGTTTGCTCAGGTGTTTGCGGGCGGCTTTGCTCAGCCTGCCGAAAGGCTTAGAGAGAGACAGGGGATAAAAGACATAATCCCGCAGCCAGGCGCCCAGCGTGATGTGCCAGCGCCGCCAGAATTCGGTGACACTGCGGGAAAAGAAAGGGCGGCGGAAGTTGGGGGACAGCCCTACGCCGAACAGACGGGCGCTTCCGGTGACGATATCCATACAGCCGGAGAATTCTGCGTATAACTGAAGGGTGTACGCCAGCACGGCCAGGGCGATCAGCAGTCCGGCGTATTGTTCGTAATGGTCGAATACCGCGCTGACCAGGGCGTTGGCCCGATCGGCGATCACCACCTTTTTGAACAGACCCCACAAAATAAGCTGAAGGGAACCGGTGAAGCGTTCGTAGTCAAAGGTGTGACCTTCGTATAGCTGGGGCGCCAGCTCGTCGTACCGGCCGATGGGCCCCTCCACGATTTGCGGAAAAAAACTTAAAAACAGGGTGATACGGGCGAAATTTCGCTCCGCCGGAAATTTGCCCCGATAGACGTCCACCACATAGCCTACCGCCTGCAGGGTGTAAAAGGAAATGCCCAGCGGCAGCACCATCTTTACCAGGGGAAGCTCAAAATCCAGGCCGACGAAGGCAAACAGCCAGTTGACGTTATGGCAGAAGAAGCCGAAGTACTTCATGAACAGGAGCAGGCCGAAGTTGAACAGCAGGAGCAGCAGGAGCACCGCCCGCTTTTGCCAAAGGATATGGCGCTTGAGCGTATCCCGATCCTCCTTCGGTGCGCCCTTTTTCACGAGGGACTGCACCGCGGCCAGTTTGTCCAGCCAGAGGGCCGACAGATAGATGGACAGGGTGGTGCCCAGCAGAAAAACGATCAGGGGACCGCTGGACACCACGTAAAAAAACAGGCTGGCGGCCAGCAAAATTATCCATTTTTGCTTTTGGGGAACCAGGGTGTACAGCAAAAAAGTACCGCCCAAAAACAGCAGCAGGTAACTGTAAGTCGTATAATTCATGGAGTGGTCCTACTCCTCCGACTGGCGGCGCTGGATCAGGGCGTAAATCGCCTGTGCCGACCGGAAATTTTCAGGCAGGATATCCTGGGGCGTGATGTCCACGTCGAAGGCGTCCCGAATCTCCACCACCAGGGTCATGATGGAGAGGGAGTTGAGGATGCCGTCCCCGACCAGATCGGTTTCGGTGCGGTAATCCACTGTGGGATCGATGTCCTCCAGTATTTCCAACAGCTGTTCCATGTAAATAGTCCATCCTTTCGAAGAGGTTGGGCCGTTTTGTCCGTTTTACAGGGCAGAGTGTCGCCGCGCTGTAAGGCCTGCCGCCTGCTCCTCGGGTGATCCGGACAAAACTCCCGTTTGAATGATGTTTATCATCCTTTCAAACAACGTCCTCCTGTTTTTTATTGAGAGCGGTGTAGTTGTTTTTCAGATACGCCCGGTCGATCTTGCCGTTGCGGTTGTGCGGCATCTGTTCCACACGGATCAGGCGATCGGGGCACATATACGCGGGAAGCTTTCGCTTCAGGGACTCCCGGACGGTTTTGTCATCCAGCGAACGGCCCTGATAGATCAGGACTATCCGGCTTTTTTCGTCGTCGTACACGCACACGCTGGTTTCCATCCCCTCCAGCGAGGCGGCGGCCGCCTCGATTTCACCCAGCTCGATGCGGTAGCCCCTGTGCTTGATCTGGAAATCCTTGCGGGAGAGATAGACCAGCTCGCCCCGCTCGTTTACCTTCGCCAGGTCGCCGGTGCGGTAAATCCGTTCGGGATAGCGGGGATTGAGGGGATTCTGTACAAAGGCTTCCGCCGTTTTGGCCGGCTCCCCATAATATCCCATCGCCAGGAAGGAACCCCGGACACAGATTTCCCCCTCTTCGCCGGGAGGCGCGGGGGTACCATCCGGGCGCAGCAGGAGGATGCCGCAATTGTTGCACGGGTATCCGATAGGCAGTGATTCGTCGTCTGAGAAAGGGCGGTCCACCACGTAACAGGCACAGATGTCGGTCACTTCGGTCGGGCCGTACAGGTTGGCGAACCGAGCGTCGGGGAGCTTGTCCCGCCAGTAATTGAGCTGCCTGACCGGCATGACCTCTCCGGCGAAGAGAACGGTTTTCAAGGTGGGAACCGGCAGGACGTCCAGCGCCTTCCAATTGGCGACGATGCTCAGGGCGGAGGGCACCCAGTACAGGGTGTTGACCTCATGGCTGTTCAGATATTCCAGCAGCGGGACGGGGAAGGTGAAAAGGGATTTTGGCAGGATATGCAGTGTGCCCCCGCTCCACAGTGTCGCATAGATGTCCAGCACCGACATGCTGAAATAGAAGGGGGTCTGATTGCCGAACCGGGTCTGTTCGTCAAAACCGAAGGTTTCAATGACCCATTCGATATAGGCGAGCACATTGCGGTGGCACAGGACCGCCCCTTTGGGCGTCCCGGTGGAACCGGAGGTGAACAGGGCATACAGGGGATCGGTGTCGATGCTGTCCCGGCGAATCTCCGTAAGCCCTGTTCCGTCCAGCGGATAGACCGCCGCCTCATCATAGGGGACGACCGGCCCGTCGGGGAACACCCGACCCGCTTTTTCGAGATTGTCCCGGTCGGCCACCACGGCGAGGGGGGACAGGGTGCCGAAGATAGCCCGTATACGGTCGTCGGGCATTTGGGAGTCGATGACCACATAAAAATTACCGCTGTACACCACGCCGAAAAAGGCGGCAAGGGCGTCCACGCTTTTTTCCATCAGCACCGCGACGGGACAGCGGCGCGCGTTCAGACGGATCAGTCGGCTGCCCACCCGGTGGCAGCGGGTCAGAAAATCGGAATAGGCAACGCCGCCGCGCTCATCGGTAAAGGCGATCTTGTCGCCGTAGGTGCGGGCGGAACGCTCCAGCATTTCCAATACGTTTTTCATGGCTGTTCTCTTTCCCGGCCGCGTCAAGCGGCCGTCAGATTTCGGCGTAAGCGTTATTGCTCCCCTGCGAACGACTGCCGCAGGGAGCGGAACACAACAGGAAATAGTTTACAGCACGTTTCTGAACAATTTGTATCCAAAATCCGTGTTTTATTCATAGATCACACGATTTTTACGCGGTTCATTTGGAGGCGCCGCCGCGCATATTCCCTTTCGTTAACGGGCATACTGTTGCCGACAATCGTTTGAAATGGAATACGAGGAGGTACCTATACAGATGAAACGGATACTGGCAATGGCGACCGCGGCGCTGCTGTGCCTTTGCTGCCTCACCGGCTGTTCCAGCGGGGACAAGGGGGGCGAGGGCAAGGTCAGCCTGAAGGTGGTGACCCAGTTCGGCGGCGACGACCCGGCGGCTGGTCTGTTTACCACCATGATCAACGACTGGAAGGCTGAGACGGGCAACGATATTACCAACGACTCGGCCAAGGCGGACAACGTCTGGAAATCCCGCGTCATCGCGGACTTCAGCACCGGTGCGGAGCCGGACGTGCTGTTTTTCTTCAACGGCACGGTGGTCCAGCCCCTGTGGGACAAGCTGGTGGATGTCCCCACCATCCAGGCGGAGGATCCCGAGTACGGCAAGAACATCCGGGAGTCGGTGCTCACAGTGGACAACAACCTCAACGGCGAAGGCAAGCCGGTTTCCCTGCCCATCAAAGGATTCGCAGAGGCCCTGTTCTGCAATCAGAAGCTGTTCGACGAGGTGGGCGCGAACCTGCCCACCGACTGGGCCTCCCTGATGGATGCCATCCAAAAATTCAAGGCGGCCGGCAAAATACCAATGTCCGTTTCGCTGGGCGGTGAACCTCACTACTACTTTGACCACACCATCCTGGCGATCGGCGGCGCCGAGGCCATGAACCACAACCCCAAAACCATGGAGGAGCTCCCTCAGTCCTGGGTGGAGGGGCTGGGCCTGCTGAAAGTGCTGTACGACGCGGGCGCTTTCCCGACAGACACCGCCTCCATGAGCAATGAAGACAGCCGCACCTACTTTCTCAACGGCAGCGCGGCCATGTATCTGGACGGTTCCTGGTTCAGCGTACCCGCCGACGATACCAGCGGCGCGCAGGTGACCCAGAAGGACATCAAGGTGGTGGCCTTCCCGTCCTATACCACGTCGGAGAATGAACCGGGAACCATCATCTCCGGTTTCTCCTCCGGCTGGTATATCACCAGAAAGTGCTGGAACGATGAAAAGAAGCGGGCCGCGGCCATCGATTTCATCAAATACAATACCACCGACGAGGCCATCGCCAAATATGTGGAGGCGGCAGGCGGGTTTGCCGCTTCCGACGGAGCAGTGGCGGACGAATCCGCCCTGGACAATGTGAACCGCCAGTTCATCCAGCTGCTGAAAGACGCGCCGGCCACCCCCATGACCCCTCAGGACATCATGGAGAAATCAGCGTTCGAGATTTACCTGCAGAACGCGACGGCGCTGGCCACCGGCAAACGTACCCCGGCGGATGTTTTGAAGGAAATGGTAGAGCACAACAAGACCTGACCCCAGTGATCGGGCTGAAGGAAAGCGCGGGAGACGGAACACCGGTTCCGTCTCCCCGCCTTCCGATTTTGAGGAGCGGGAGGAACGCCTGTGGGACCCATGATTTATAAAAAGAAATGGCCGGCTATCCTATTCCTGGCGCCGGCCTTTGTCTTCATGCTGATATTCCTGTACTATCCCTTTTTTCAAAACATAGTCAATTCCTTTTTCAATATCACCCAGCTGGGGGCGCCGGCGGGGGATTATATCGGGTTTGAAAACTACCTGAAGATTATCCCTGGCCTGTCCACCACCGATCCCAACATGATGACCGCCATCAAAAATACCCTGCTGCTTATGGTGTGCACGGTGGTGTTCCAGGTGGGCATCGCGCTGGTGCTCGCCCTGCTGGTGGATTCCATCCGGCGCGGTTCACAGGTATTCCGCACCCTGTTTTTCTTTCCCATCGTGGTGTCCGCCACCGCCCTCGGTCTGCTGTTCAATCTGCTGTTGATGACCCGTGGTCCCATCAATCAGATCATCGAATCGCTGGGCGGCGAAACCATCATTTTCCGTGAGCAGTTTACCTTTCTGACCATGGCTTTTCCCGTGGTGTGGCAGTATGTGGGCTTCTATTTTGTCATTTTGGTGACCGGTCTCAACAATGTCTCCGAGGATGTCAAGGAGGCGGCGGAGATCGATGGCGCCACCGGTCTCAAACAGGTGCGGTATATCACCCTGCCCCTCCTGCGCAACGTGTTGATCACCTGCCTGACCCTGTCTATCACCGGCGCCCTCAAGGTGTTCGACATGCCGTGGGTTATGTTCCCGCCCTATTTCTCCGACGCCTATCTGACCGGCACGTATATGTATTACCAGACCTTTGAAAAAAGCAACGTGGACTACGCGGCGGCCATCGCCGTATTCATCGTGGTGCTGGGTATCCTGCTGTCCCAGGTCAGCAAGCTGATTTTCAAGGAAAAGGACTATTGAGGGCGCCCCACGGAACGCGGGCGGGAACCGGTCTAGTAACCAATCCGCCGCCGACCGGGCGTCAATCTGCTGGTAAAGGAGTGCCGTACCATGGCTGCCATACGCCGCAAACGTTTCCGCGTGTCCCAGATATTGATCTACGCTTTTCTGATTCTGTGGAGCCTGACCACCGTTTTGCCCTTTCTCTGGGTGGTCATCAACTCCTTTAAGAATCGGGACATCATCCAGACCAACGCGTTTTCCCTGCTATTCGAACCCACACTGGACAACTATATCAAGACCTTCACCCGCCCGCCGCAGTCGGTGGGGATGGCCTACTTGAACAGCGTGATCATTTCCGGTTCGGTAACCATTCTGGTGATGCTGTTCGCGGGTATGGCCGCTTTCGCCATGACCCGCTACCGCTTCCGCGGACGCAAGGCACTGGATGCCCTGATTATCGCCAGTCTGATGTTCCCTGTCTTCTCCACCATCATCCCGGTTTTCCAGATGATGTCATCCATCCATGTGGTGGACAATCCTCTCGGTGTGATTCTGCCGCAGACGGCGGGCAATCTGGCCTTTGCCATCGTGATCCTGATGGGATATATCCGCGGGCTGCCGGTGGATCTGGAGGAATCAGCCTTTTTGGAGGGCTGTAATGTTATTCAGGTATTCTACAAGGTGATCGTGCCCATCTGCCGGCCCGCTTTCGCCACGGTGGCCATCTTCGCCTTTCTCTGGTCGTACAACGACCTGTTTACCCAGCTGTTTTTCCTGCGAAGCCCGAAAACCTGGGCCATCACCCGTTTCCTCAACGAGGTCAGCTCCCAGTTCGGCACCGATTACGGTATGATGTGCGCCGTGGTCACCCTCATCGTTATCCCTGTCCTGATCGTGTATATCTTTTTGCAGAAAAATATCATCAGGGGTCTGACGGCCGGCGCTATCAAGGGCTGACCGGAGCACAAAGCCGCGGCATTTGAATGCCGCGGCTTTGCTTGTATCACCGTCCAGGGAGCCGGGAAGCGGATACGCCGATTGAGAATGAGGGCGGTTCTGCCGCTCAAAACCAGATAGTTCGGATTATCAGCCATAATGTCAATAGCCAAACGGCTATGATCGGGAGGGCGTAATACCATCTCTTGGGTTTTCCGCCTTTCCACATATCGGCGGATGCCCTGCGGTTTCGTTCCCATACCTCTTTCGGTATTAAACGAATGGTGAGTGCCAACAAGGCGGGCAACAGGATGACATCATCCAAATAGCCGAGTACAGGTATAAAGTCCGGTATCAAATCAATAGGCGAAAGAGCATAGCATAAGGTAATACTGGCCATCACCTTTGCCAGAACAGGGGTATCTTCATCTTTGAACGCTAAAAAGACGGCGGGTATCTGTTGCATCAATTTGTGTGCTCTTTCTTTTAACTCCATATGCCGTTACCCCTGTATTCCCTTATTTGCTTATTGACCGGCTTATTATGTTAAGATTATCATACCTGCTTACCCGAAGCAAGGAATACGTCGAATAGCCGCCCGCATCGCTTCTCCGAATTTGAGGGAGGGAAAGAGCCCCCTGTTGACAAATACCGCGGTTGGTGCTATACTCTCGAATAGTTTGATAATCAAATTAATTGAAGGAGGCACATCGGATGGCGGTCAGAATTATCACCGACGGTTCCTGTGATATCGAGCTTTCCGAACAGGAGGCGCTGGGAATCGACATTCTGCCCCTGCGGGTCAGCTTTGGCGACGAGGAATATCTCGAGGGGGTCAACCTGACCCGTGACGAGTTTTATACGAAAATCCGGGCGGCTAGCTCGCTGCCCAAAACCACGCAGATTTCGCCGGCCGATTTTGAGGAGAAGCTGGCGCCCTATGTGGCGGCGGGGGACGAGATCGTAATCGTCCCCATTTCCAAGGAACTCAGCGGTACCTATCATTCGGCCTGCATCGCCCGTGAAAGTTTCGACGGGGCGGCGATTTACGTGGTGGATACCTGTAACGTCACCTTCGGCCTGGCGCTGTTCGTCCGGCAGGCGGTGGCCCTTCGGGAGCAGGGGGCTTCCGCGCGTCAGATCGCGGAGAAGCTGGAGGAGCTGCGGCCCAAGGCTCGTCTGTACGCGCTGGTATCCGACCTGAAATACCTGCGGATGGGCGGGCGGTTGTCCGGCGCGGCGGCCATGGCCGGTTCCCTGCTGGGGATCAAACCCATCATTGCCATCGAGGACGGTAAGGTCATCAACATCGACAAGGTGCGCGGCCAGGCGGCGGCCCTGGAAAAGGTGGTCGAGTATGCCGAACAGGCGGGGCTGAAAGGCGACGTACCCTGTATTTTTGGACATTCCGATGCCCCCGACCTGGTGCAGACGCTCTGTGAGCTGGCGACCGAGCGGCTGGGACTGACCGATACCCGACTGAGCGGAATCGGCCCAGTGGTAGGGACCCACGCGGGACCGGGTTGTACCGGCGTGGCCTTTTTTGCGGATTAAGTCGTGGAAAAAGACCCCGGGGCGAAAGCCCCGGGGTCTTTTTGTGAGTATCGGTAATAAACGATCGTGCGTATTCGCATATAATAGCGACCTCCCTATTAGGTGGGGCGGACGCCTGTATGCATCCGCCGGATATTGTTCTGCCTGCGGGATGGGGAAACGGGGGAATAAAGCAACGGGGCCGGCTCCCTTCCGGAAGCCGGCCCCGTCCTTGCGCGGTTGGTGAGCCATCGGGGATTCGAACCCCGGACCCTTTGATTAAAAGTCAAATGCTCTGCCAGCTGAGCTAATGGCTCATAGGTCACTTAACGCGCTTTGATATTATATCCAATACATACGGCAATGTCAAGGCAAAGTTTTCCAATGTTCGGCAAAGTCATTCTTTTATGAAAAGAGGGATTGTGGTAAGATATACAGAAAAATCATTTCGTGGGATTGAAGGGGTAGGGGAATGGATAAAATGGATGGGCTTCGGGAGCGCTGGCTGGTACCGGGGGAAGACCTGCAGGATGCGTTCGACGTGCGGATCGACGTTTTCTGCCGGGAACAGGGCTATACTGTCGACATGGAGCTGGACGGCCTGGACCCCCTGTCGGACCATCTGGTTTTATACGACGGGGAGCTTCCGGCGGCTACGGGGCGTTTGTTTATGATAGGGGACGGCACCTACGGCATCGGCCGGGTGGCAGTGCGCAAGTCTTACCGCGGACAGGGGCTGGGGGCGCGGATGCTGTCCCTGCTGATCGAACGGGCGGGGGAAAAGGGCGCCGCGGCTATCGAGCTGGATGCCCAGTGCCGCGCCATGGGATTTTACCGAAAGTTCGGATTCGAACCTATGGGTGAGGAACACATGGACGGGCCTATCCCTCACAAAAAGATGAAAAAATTGCTGTAATATGTCGAATATCTTATTGACAAGTCATAAAGTGATTCGTATAATATAGAACAAATGAGCGGGCTGAGCAGCCGCGTAACCGGTCCGATGGGCCGGTTATGAGGAAAGTCCGAGCTTCACAGGGCAGGATAACGGCTAACGGCCGCCGGGGGTGACCCCAGGGAAAGTGCAACAGAGATATACCGCCGCCGGTTTATCGGCGGTAAGGGTGGAAAGGCGAGGTAAGAGCTCACCGGCGCATGGGAGACCATGCGGCCCTGCAAACCCTATCCGAAGCAACGCCGACAGAAGCGATCCATCGGCCCGATGGGCTTCGACGGGCGGCTTGAGCCGTGCGGCAACGTACGGTCGAGATAGATGGCTGTTCACGACAGAACTCGGCTTACAGGCCCGCTCATTCCTTCATAAACAGGGGAGACGCAGACGCCGTCTCCTTACGGATAAAAGCCTGTTATTTAGGGAACTGTATTCGGCGCTTCCATCCTATCGCACAGCGGAGGGTGGAGGCGCCGGGCTGTCTATACCCTTTTTGACAGGCACGGTTATAGAAAAGAGGGAAGATTATGATACACTGGGGAATCATCGGCTGCGGTTTCATCGCCGGCCGTATGGCGGCAGTGCTGGACGGGCGGCGGGATGCCCGTCTGATCGGGGTCGCTTCACGTGAGAAGAAAAAAGCGGCAGAATTTGCCGCCCGGTGGCGGGCTCCCGCGTCGTATGACAGCTATGAGGCGCTGGCGCGGGACCCCCGGGTGGACGCGGTGTATGTGGCGACCATTCATCCGGCGCACGCGGCGGCCGTCCGCCTGTGTCTGGAACAGGGCAAGGCGGTGCTGTGTGAAAAGCCGCTGGCCATGAACGCACGGGAGGCCGAGGAATTGTTTTCTTTGGCAGGGGAGCGCCGGGTGCTGTTGATGGAGGCCATGTGGACCCGGCTGCTGCCGGTCTGGCAGGAGATCGGCCGGTTGTGCGCGGAGGGATCATTGGGGACGATTCTTGGCTTTCAGGCGGACTTTTCCGACGCCGCGCCCTACGACCCGTCCCGCCGTATTTTCAGCGCGGAGCTGGGCGGCGGCGCCCTGCTGGATTTGGGGGTTTACTGCCTGCATATGGCCTTTGCCGTGCTGGGGGACGATTATCAGACCTTGACGGCGGTGGGGCGTTCCGCGCCCACAGGGGTGGACGCCTTTGCGGCGATGACCCTGACCTTCCCCCGGGGGGCAGTGGCTCAGCTGACCTGCGGGTCGGATGTGGTGGGGCCGCGAAGCGCCTGCATCATGGGAGACGGCGGGTATATTGAGGTACCTTCCTTTTTCGGGGCGCGGGAAATGACCGTCTGTCGCAGCGGGGAAGCCCCGCAGCGTCGACTTTTTGAAGAAATCGACGGGTTTCATTATGAAATCGATGAGTTTCACCGTCTGCTTACCGAAGGGAGGACGCTCAGCGACAGTGTCCCGCCCGCCGCCACACTGGCGGTGCAGCGGGCGATGGACGATGCGATGGCCCAGATACGGGCCCGGGGCTGACCCACGCCGGCGGATGCCAGCCGGTGTCTGGATGATATAGAGCAGAAGAGGACAAAACATCGACCTGAGCCTTTTGTTTTCCTGTCCCTACGGTTGAGGCAGGATGCCTGAGACAAGAGGAAAGTGAGGACTTGCCGCTGCAGTTTATGCGCGGCAAACAGAGAAAGGCAGGGCCTTATGGATGAAACGAAGAGGATATCCCGCGCGGCGCGGGAAGAACTGCGCCGGCGCGGTGTAGAGGAAAATGAGGTGCTGGCGGCCGCCTGCGCCGATCTGACCAAGGACGGTGAACTGCGCAACCTGTATTTGGCGCTCACCGGGGACAAACTGATTTTTATGGTATCCTCCCTGTCCGGAGAGCTGAACTATTCGGGTATGCCCGAAACCACGGGCCGGCGGGGCCGCGGGGCGGAAAACACCGGGACGCAGGAGCTGGCGGCCGCCCATGCCAGGGAAAAAATCGCCGAAACCTACGAATTCGACCGCGGCCGGCTGAGCGAACCGGAGGTGCTGGGACAGGTGGTCGGCGGTTTGCTGAAGGTCAAGCTGGACGGTGAAGAAATCTGGTTGTGCCGGTTTTCCTCCAGCCGTGTGCGGGAGATGACCCGCCTGTGCCTGCTGATGAAGGGAGAGGAACCGCCGAAGGAGGAGGAGGACACCTGCTGCCCGAAATGCGGGGCCCCCTATCCGGAGAAGGGGCGGGCCGTCTGCCCCCGCTGTATGGAGAAAAAAACCATCTTCTGGCGGATACTGGCTTACTTTAAGGAGTATAAGGGCCGGGTCGCCGTGATGCTGATTTTTCTGACCCTGTCCGGTCTGTTCAACGTAATCTGGCCGCTGCTGACCGGCTCCCTGCTGTACGACCAAGTGCTGGGCCGGGACGGCGGGCTTGCCGATCGGCTGGGGATACCGGGCAACTTCGCCCTGATGCTGCTCCTGCTCGTGATCGCGGCGGCGGGTGCCCAGCTGATGATGCACGTCACCGGCGTGATCCACGGGCGGCAGAGCGCCTTCATCGTCCCCAGCGTGGTTTGCAAGATGAAGCAGAAGGTGTTCGCTTCGCTGTCCAAGCTGTCCATCGGGTTCTTTACACGGCGGCAAACCGGCAGCCTGATGCAGCGGGTCAACAACGACGCCAACGACGTCACCAGCTTCTTTATCGACGGACTGCCGTTCCTGCTGTACAATGTGGCGACCTTTGGTTTTGCGGCGGTGATTATGTTCGTCACCGACTGGCGGCTGGCCATCGTGTGCTTCATCCTGCTGCCGCCGTTGTTTTTTGTCAGCTACCGGATGCTTCCCCGCTTCTGGCATGCCCACGGCCGCCGGGCGCGGACCAACCGCAGCATGTATTCGCTCCTGCACGACAGCTTCGAAGGGGCGCGGGTGGTCAAGGCCTTCGGTCAGGAGGAGCATGAGAACAAGCGCTTTGTCAAGGTCAATGGTACGGTGCGGAACGCCGAAATGAACGTGGTGCGTTACGGCAGCCTGTACGATATCGCCTACAGCGTTGCGCAGCAGGTGCCGGTGGTGCTGGTCTGGTTCGTGGGAGCCCTGCTGGTTACAGACAAGTCATCCGCCTTTACATACGGTATGCTGCTGACCTTCATCAATTATTTAAATATGATGCAGGGGCCGTTGGAATTTTTCTCGAACATTTTCCGCTTTTGGACCTCCAGCATGAACGCGGGGCAGCGCGTATTCGAGATTATCGACACGGTGCCCGAAATTGTGGAGAGCGAGCGGGCGGTGACACTGGATATACACGGCGATGTGGAGCTGAAAAACGTCACCTTCGGCTATGAAGCGAACAAGCCGGTGCTGAAAGATGTGAGCTTTCAGGTAAAAGCCGGAGAAATGCTGGGCATCGTGGGCAAATCCGGGGCGGGCAAATCCACTCTGGTCAACCTGATTACCCGGCTGTACGATCCTGACGGCGGCGAGGTGCTGCTGGACGGCGTCAACGTGAAGGACATTGCCTTCGCCTCCCTTCGCGGTGCGGTGGCGATGGTCAGCCAGGAGACCTATATTTTCATGGGGACCATCGCGGAAAATATCGCCTATGCGAGACCGGACGCCTCCCGGGAGGAAATCGTTCAGGCGGCCCAGGCGGCCAGCGCCCACTCCTTCATCTGCCGTCTGCCCGATGGGTACGACACCCTGATCGGCACCGGCGGCCGGCAGCTGTCAGGGGGGGAACGGCAGCGCGTTTCCATCGCCCGGGCTGTATTGGCCGATCCGCGCATTCTGGTGCTGGACGAAGCGACCGCTTCGGTGGATACCGAAACCGAGCGGGCAATTCAGGATTCCCTCGACCGCCTGATCGAGGGACGCACCACCATCTCTATCGCCCACCGGCTGTCGACCCTCCGCTCCGCCGACCGTCTGATCGTGTTGGAGGAGGGCAAGCTCATCGAAAACGGAACCCATCAGGAGCTGGTGGAGAAGCGGGGCGTTTACTACAAGCTGCTGCAGCTCCAGTCGAAGGCGCTGGCCATGCGGGGGATCGGTGAGGACTGATGCCGCCGCTCAACGAAAGGCAGGGATGTCATTTTGGAACATAACGATATACTGGAACAGGAAAAACAGGCGGTTGAACAGCTGATTGCCATCCGGCCGATCACGGCGGATAACGCCGTGTTCCGCCGCACCGGCGGCGGGTTTGTCGGCATGGACTACACCGCGCCCGACGGCGAGGTCAAAAGCTTTACGCGGGTGTCGGTCCACCGCTGCTTCCCCTTTTCGGATCCCGGCCGCTATATTTCCATCCGGGAGCCAGAGGGCGACGGGAAGGAGATCGGCCTGATCGAGGAGTTGGGGGCGCTGCCCCGTGAAACACAGGAAATGCTGGAGGAACAGATGGCTCTGCGGTATTTTATCCCGCAGATCAGCCGAATCAAGAGCATTAAAGAAGAATACGGCTATTCCTACTGGGACGTGACCACCGATCGCGGGGTCTGCCGCTTCACTGTGCGCATGGGCGGCGGCAGCGTATACAGCATCGGGGGAGGCCGGTACCTGATCAACGACATCGACGGCAACCGGTTCGAGATACCCGACTTGAATAAGCTGAGCTCACGGGAAATCCGGGAGCTGGACCTGTTCATCTGATTACAGGGCGGCGGCCCTCAGACCCCTTGACCGCCGACACGCGACCAGAAAGATGGGGTGAACCATGAATCTGAAATATACCCTCCCCGACCGGGAGGCGGAAACACTGCGCCCGTTTCTGAAAAGCGAAGCAATCGTGTACTGCGTCCCCTGCGATATGACCCGGGAGGGGGAGGGGGACGCCGCCGGCTGGACGGTGGTGACAAAACGCCATCTGTTTCTCCTGATGGACGGCCTCCTCGCCGATACGGTGGCGCTGGAGGAAACGGACGAAATCCTGTGCAGCCCCCAGGTGAACTGCGGGCTGCTGCTGGCCAAAGCCGGCGGGGAGGAGCGGCTGCTGTGCCGTTTCTCCATGCGGCATCTGGTGCGGCAGTCCTATGCAGCGCGGGGCGCGACCCTGTTCTGCCGTCAGGTGGACCGGGAGGTGCAGAGCTCCGAACGGGAACGCCACTGCCCCACCTGCGGCCGGGCCCTTCCCGGCACCAACCAGTGTTCCCGCTGCGCGGGACGGGGGCGCACCTTGCGCCGGCTGTGGGATTTGTGCAGCCGGTACGCGGCGCCCCTGCTGCTGATCACGGTGTTTATGGCGGGAATATCCGCTCTGAGCATGGGACAGCAATCGGTGATACGCGACTTTATCGACCAGGTACTGGTGCCCGCCAGCGGCACCGCGAAGCAGCTGGGCGGCTTTTTGCTGGTGATGCTGATCATCCTGGCGGTGCAGATCACCCTGCATGTGGGCAAGACGCTGTGGAGCAACAGTTTGGGAACCCGCATTGCCAAGGACTTGCGGGAGCGGGTGTTCGCCAAGATCAGCGAGCTGTCCATGACCTTCCTGAACAGTCGGGAGACCGGCGAGCTGATGAATCGGGTGGTGGAGGATTCCGCCCGTATCCGCGAGTTTATGGAAGAAGTCTTCGCCAATATGTTTACCCAGATTTTCATCATGGCGGGCGCCCTGATCATGATGATGGTCATCGACTGGCGGCTGGCGCTGCTGACGCTGGCCTTCGCCCCTCTCGCCCTGCTGCTGGTACGTCTGTTCCGAAAAAAGGAACGGCGGCTGTGGCGGCAGCAATGGCGGATGAACGACAAGGTGAACGGCCGGCTGGAGGACGTGATTGCCGGTATTCGGGTGGTCAAATCCTTTGGACAGGAGCAGCGGGAGACCGAGCGGTTCCAGGAATATACCGAACGGCAGACCGATATCCAGCGGCGCAACGAGACCTTCTGGGCGACGCTTTACCCCTTTGTCACCTTTATCATCACGTCGGGCACCCTGTTCGTGCTTTACTTCGGCGGTCTCAATGTCCTGAACGAAACGATGACGCCCGGCCAGCTGGTGCAGTTTATGGCCTACGCCAACATGGTGTATATGCCCCTGCAGTATCTGAGCCGCCTGCCCCGGATGCTGATGCGGGTGAGTACGGCGCTGGAGCGTATCTACGATGTGCTGGACGAACAGGCGGATATCACCGACGCCCCCGGTTCGGTGGAGCATGAGATTACGGGGGATATCGTTTTCGACGATGTGACCTTCGGCTACCATTCTTACGAACCGGTGCTGGAACACATCGATTTGCACATTCAGCCGGGGGAGATGATCGGGCTGGTGGGCGCCTCTGGCACCGGCAAATCCACCATGATTAACCTGCTGATGCGTCTGTACGACGCGGACGACGGACATATCCTCATCGACGGCATCCCCATCGATACGCTGGAGCGGGACTGTCTGCACGGCCAGATCGGGGTGGTGCTGCAGGAGACCTTCCTGTTCTCCGGCACGGTTTTCGACAATATCCGGTTCGCCAAACCGGACGCGAAGGCCGAGGAGGTGATCCGCGCCGCTAAAATGGCCAACGCCCACGAATTCATCGTGAAATTCCCCGATGGCTACGATACATATGTGGGGGAAAAGGGCTATACCCTGTCGGGGGGCGAGCGGCAGCGGATCGCCATCGCCCGCGCCATCCTCCACAATCCCCGCCTGCTTATCCTCGACGAGGCGACCAGCAGTCTGGACACCGAAACCGAATACCAGATACAGCAGGCTATGAACCGCCTGACCAAAGGCAGGACCACCATCGCCATCGCCCACCGGCTGTCCACCCTGCGGGAGGCCGACCGGATCGTGGTGCTCGACCGCCACCATATCGCTGAGGTCGGCACCCATAACGAGCTGATGCGGTTCAAGGGCCTCTATTACGGGCTGGTGATGGCCCAGCTGGAGATGCATAAGGTCAGGGGTGAGAAAGAAAACCGCGCGGCGCGGACATAACGGATGAACCGTCCTTTCCCCTACGGGAGAGGGCGGTTTTACTGTCGCCTTTCGCTGCCGCTGGCAAATCGTGGAGGCATCAGAACGGAGAAAGCCAACCCTGACGGTGGGCAGATTTAGTAAAATATGTATGAGGACAGGCGCGGCGGGGGTATACTAACCCTAGAAACAGAGCCATGACCGCCGGGGTGTAAGGGATACACTATTGACAAATAATGTGACTTTCACTATACTGTTAAAAGCTGGTTAACTATAAAAAGAGGGAAAATCTGCCTTCTGTCAGGGGAGGTCGGGGCAGTGGATCTCTCGAGTCAACCGGCTGCCTTTACGATTATGAGATTGTTTACACGACGACAGGGCTGGGGGGCGTTCATATGACAGAAAACGCGGCGGAAATACGGAAGGCGGAACTGATTGAACGGCTGATCCCGGAACTGCCGGCGCTGCGCGCCTGTCTCGGTCTGTCGCAGGCAGAGCTGGCGGTCAAGCTGGATATTTCCCGCCAGAGTATTGTGGCGATTGAAAATCACAAGCGGAAAATGTCCTGGGATACGTATCTGGCAGTGATTTTTTTCTTCATGAGCAACGAACCCACCCGAAAACTGCTTTATGAGCGCCAGCTGTTCACGGCGGAGCTTGCTGAGTTTCTCCATGTGGAGGCTCCCCGTATCGCCTGACAGCGTCGGCCATGGACCGCTCCCTGTGCGGAAACCTATTTGAAAGGTCTGAACGGATATGCATATCTCTTTTTCTCCCCCGGATATTGGAGAACTGGAAATAGAGGAAGTTGTCGATACCCTGCGGTCGGGCTGGATCACCACCGGACCGAAAACCAAACGGTTTGAGCAGGAGATTTCCGCGTGGTGCCATACCCCGAAGGCGGTGTGCCTGAACTCGGCCACGGCGGCGATGGAGTGCACCCTGCGCATGCTGGGCATCGGTCCGGGCGACGAGGTTATCACCTCCGCCTATACCTATACCGCGTCGGCCAGCGTAATCTGTCACGTGGGAGCAACACCGGTGCTGGTCGATACCGCGCCCGGTTCGTATGAAATGGATTACGACCGGCTGGAGGAAGCGATCACCGAGAAGACTAAGGCGGTCATTCCGGTGGATCTGGCGGGAATCGTGTGTGACTACGACCGGATATTCGCTGCGGTAGAGCGCAAAAAGGCTCTGTTTCATCCCGCCGGTCCGCTCCAGGAGAAAATCGGGCGGGTCGTGATCATCACCGATGCCGCCCACGCCTTCGGTGCCCAGCGGCAGGGGAAAATGTGCGGCGAAATCGCCGATTTCACCACCTTTTCCTTTCATGCAGTTAAGAACCTGACCACCGGCGAGGGCGGGGCGGTGACCTGGCGTTCCCTGCCCGGCGTGGACGATGAAGAGCTCTACCACGGTTACATGCTTTTGTCCCTGCACGGTCAGTCCAAGGACGCACTGGCCAAGACCAGGCTGGGCGCGTGGGAATACGATATCGTCGCCCCCTATTATAAGTGCAATATGACCGACATCATGGCGGCGCTGGGACTGGCGCAGCTGAAGCGGTATCCTCAGATGCTGGAGCGCCGCCGGGAAATGATCGCACGGTACGACGAGGCGCTGCGCGGCAGGCCGGTGACGGTGCTGAACCATTATGGGCCCGACCATGCCTCCAGCGGCCATCTGTATCTGATGAACCTGACCGGCCGCAGCCTGGAAGAACGCAACCGGTTTATTATAAAATTGGCGGAGCGTGATATTGCGGCCAATGTCCATTATAAGCCGCTGCCCATGCATACCGCTTACCGCGAGCTGGGCTTCCGCCCCGAGGATTATCCCCAGGCCTGCCGGCTGTTTGAGAACGAAGTCACCCTGCCGCTGCACACCTGCCTGACCGACGAGATGATCGACTATCTGCTGGACACGGTGTGCTCCCTGCTGTAAGGGGAGCGGATTTCAGGCGTTGATCCCTATCCGGCCGATTGACGGCCGGCGGGCAGGCGCCGGTAGCGGAGGAGTTACATGCTGGTTTCCTTTATCATCGTGGCGTACAACGCCGCCCCGGTCCTGCCGGATATTCTCAGGGACCTGACCGCCCAGGATTACGATCACGGGGAGATGGAGATTCTGCTGGTGGACAGCCGTTCCGACGATGGGACCCGGGCGGTTTTCGAAAAGTTTCAGAAAAGCAATCGCGCGGACTTTCAGCGGGTCTGTGTGCTGGACAACCCCGGCAGGACCCTGCCCAGAGGCTGGAATGTGGCCCTGAGGGAGGCCCGCGGCGACATCATTCTGCGAGTGGACGCCCATACCCGCATCCCAGCCGATTTCGTTCGCCGGAACGCAGAGGATATCGGGGAGGGAGAATCGATCTGCGGCGGGACGGTCACCAGCGTTCTGACCGGCGACAGCCATTGGCAGCGGGTGCTGCTGATGGCGGAGAATTCCGCCTTCGGTGGCGGGGCGGCCAAATTCCGGCGCAGCACGAAAAAAGAATATGTGGAGACGGTGGCCTTTGCGGCCTATTCCCGCCGGGTATTTGAAACGGTGGGCGGGTATGACGAACGTCTGGCCCGCACCGAGGACAACGAAATGCACTACCGTATGAAGCAGGCCGGGTTCCGTATGCTGCTGGACCCGGCCATCTCCTCGTCCCGCGAGGCGCGGAGCACCCTGTCCCGCCTGCTGCGGCAAAAGTATCTCAACGGCCGGTGGATCGGCCTGACCATGGGTGTGTGCCCCCGCTGTTTCTCCCTGTATCATTTTGTCCCTTTCGCGTTTTTTCTGGCAGTGATTGTTACGTCGGTATTGGCCCTGTTGGGCCATCCGCTGCTCGCTGTGCTGATGTGGGCGGCCTACGGTCTGGCCGCCGTCCTGATGACGATACGGGCCTTTGCCGGCGGTGAAAAATTCTGCGTCCAGGGGCTGTTGCTGCCTTTTGTATTCCTGTTGTTTCATCTATGGTACGGCGCCGGTACGCTGGCGGGTCTGTGCCGCCTGCCCTTCTGGAAGGCGCGGCAGGAGAACCGGTTGTGTCCCGCTGTGGACGAGGTGCGGCAGGCGCTGCGCCAGGGGGAAAGGAACGGTGAAGGATGAGCCGTTTTTTTGAAAAACTGCGGTATGTCCGTCCGCGGGATATCGGGGCACTTTTTCTGTTTCTGATAGCGCTGCCCTGCGCACTGCTGTTCCGTTGCCGGCACCGTCATCTCTGGCTGATCTGTGAGAGCGGGGGAGAGGCGCGAGACAACGGTTACTGGCTCTTTCGCTATATTTGCCGGGAGCATCCGGAGCAGGAGACGGTGTTTGTCATCGATCCATCCTCCGCCGATTATGACAAGGTGCGCATCCTCGGCAAGGTGATCCCGTACGGGAGACTGACCCATTGGATCTATTATCTGGCGGCGGAAAAAAACATCAGCACCCAAAAGGACGGCAAGCCCAATGCGGCGGTTTGTTATTTGCTGGAGGTTTATGGCCTGCTGAAAAACACCCGTATTTTTTTGCAGCACGGCATTACACTGAGTGATGGAAAATGGCTGTACTACAACGATACGAAAATGCGGCTTTTTGTCTGCGGCGCCCGGCCGGAATACGACTTTATTCAGGAGCGCTTCGGATATCCGGAGGGATTTGTGCAGTATCTGGGCTTCTGTCGGTTCGACGGCTTGCACGACATCGAGGTCAAACCGCGCCAGGTCCTCGTTATGCCTTCCTGGAGGCAGTGGCTCAACAATAAAGTGAAATCTTCCTATGAATTTGATAATATAGATGATTTTACCAAAACAGAATACTTTCTGCGATGGAATGAATTTCTTAACGATCCCGCCCTGCACAGGTTCCTCGAGCAAAACAATCTGGAGCTTTTGTTTTATCCCCATCGGAACATGCAGGCCAATCTGAAATATTTCCGTACCGGCAGCCCCCGCATACGGATGGCCAGCTGGACCGAGCACGATATCCAGCAGCTGCTCAAGGAGTCGGCGGTTATGATTACGGATTATTCCAGTGTGGCCATTGATTTTGCCTATATGAAGAAGCCCACCTTGTATTATCAGTTCGACGAGGAAAAGTTCCGGCGTGGTCAATATGCCCAGGGCTATTTCGATTACCGCGACGGCTTCGGTCCGGTATGCACCGAAAAAGAAGAGCTGCTGGAGACCCTGTCCGGGATGCTAAAGGAGGGGGCATTTGTCATGGAGGAGCGGTATCGGCAGCGCGTCGGCGGCTTTTTCCCGCTCCACGATACGGATAACTGCCGCCGCAACTATGAAGCCATTGAGGCGATCTGATACAGGGAGGGAAACGTACCGTGACGAGTATAGGCTTTTTGGTATACGATATCACCCTGATGGGCGGTGCGGAACGGGTGGCAATTTCTCTGGCCAATGCTATGATTGGGCAGTACGATGTGCATCTCATCAGTGTTTTTTTTGAAAAGGATAAGCCTTGCTTTCCGGTTGATTCCCGTGTCAATATCCATCGACTGAAAGATGGCTGCGGTTCGATTCCTCCTCATCTGATCAGCCTGTGTTCCGGTCTGCGACGCTATATCCGGCAGGAATCTATCGACGTTATGTTTTCCATCACGGCTGGGGTCAACTCGGTAATGGTGGGGGCAGCCATCGGAACGAAGGTCAAAACGGTTTTCTGTGAGCATTCCAATCTGGACAATCATTTTTACGGCAGAAAACATCGTTTTCGGCAGTGGCTGGGCTCCCGTTTCTGCACTCAGGTAGTAACCCTTACCGAGCGGGATGCAGCTAATTTCCGGGAGCAATTCCGTCTTCCCGCTCATAAAGTTCGCTGCATCTACAACTGGATAGGCGACGAATGGCTGGAAAAGGCCCCAGACTGCCGGCTGGATTCCCACCGCATTGTGACTGCCGGCCGGCTGACCAAGGTCAAGGGCTATGATCGGTTGACGGCGGTGGCTCAAAAGGTCCTGGAACGTTATCCGGATTGGGAATGGCATATATACGGAGACGGCGAGGATCGGGAACAGATTGAAGCGGATATTAAGACTCGAGGCCTCACAGGGCGTGTTAAGCTGATGGGGGCTCACTCCCATATGCGGGAAATTTACCCCCAATACAGTCTGTATGTGCTGACATCCTACTACGAGGGACTGCCGCTCGCCCTGCTGGAAGCACAATCCTGCGGATTGCCGCTGGTTGCTTACAACTGTCCCACCGGCCCGGAAGAGATCATTCTGGATCGCCGCAACGGCCTGCTGATTCCCCCGGGCGACCAGACAGCGCTTGCCGCAGCCATTGAGCAATTGATGGAGAACGAAGAGCTGCGCCGCCAGTTTTCTGATCATAGCCGCGATGCGATCGATAAATTCTCGCGTGGTAAGATCCTGAAGCAGTGGCAAGAATTGATTGAGGACTGCCTACGGCAGCAGGTTAGATAAAAGGAGCTATTCCATGGCCAAATGTATTCGTTATTCCCTTATGGTCAGTGCCTTCGCACTGTATCTGGCGGGAGGCGTACTGGATTTTTTCAATGTGATGTTGGTCGGCATTCTCATCCTCTTTTTTCACAACATTGTTTATTGTTGTGAAAAACTGAAGTGCCGTATCATTTTTTTGTTATTTAACATCACCACCTTCGTATTTCTATACATCCGCCCCGTGATCGATCTGTTTCGCGGTGAAGCCTGGTGGAGCGATTTCAGCACCGAGGCCGTTCGTTTTACTCTGCTGGTGCTGTTTGTGAACATGCTGTTCCTCTTTTTCGGTGCTTTGCTGGCAGAGGCGGTCCTTCAGCGTAAAGAGAAAAACTGGAGCGATAAGATCAGCAAAGCTCCCACAGACCGATACGGGGGCCGATACAGGGAAAATCTTCAGTTTGTATCCATGATCATGTTTTATGTAGCAATCTGCTGCTTCTTCCTGGTAGAAGTGGACAAGCTCAGTTACATGAGCGGCAAAGAGTATATTGAGTTTTTTACCACCTACACATCACGGTTGCCGCGGGTAATCACGGTTTTTGCCGATACCATGCCATTCTTCCTCTGCATTTTCCTGGCGACGATGCCGCCGAAGTCCATGACTTTTCCACCGCTGTGTCTGTATTTGCTGTCGGCGCTGCCATCGTTGAAGATAGGTTTACGCAATCCCATCGTGCTAAACGCTATTTTTATTTTTCTGTATTATTTCCTTCGTGACGCCATGGAGAATACACGGAAATGGATCGGCTGGGCGGAAAAACTGCTGATTGCCATCGTCACGCCGGTAGGGGTCGTTTTTTTAGGAGCGTATAACTATATCCGAGAAGGGACACAGATGACAAACGGCGGCGGTCTGTGGAACATTATCGTGGATTTTCTCCATAAACAGGGCGTCTCTTTCAATATTCTCAATATTGCCTATGACAAGATGCCGATCATCGAAAGCTTTGGGCAAAAGAATTATACATTTGGCAGCTTCATCGAATATTTACAGCATGGGGCGTTAGCCCAGATGCTGTTTGGCGCCTCGTCGCTGGGGGTTGGCAACAACGTTGTGCGTGCTACGCAGGGCAACAGCTTTGCACACGCCATGTCCTATGCGGCGCTGGGCGATACCTATCTGGAGGGCCATGGATATGGATCTTCCTATGTGCTGGAAACTTATTTTGATTACGGATGGATAGGAATGGCTCTGTTCAGCCTATTACTTGGGTTTCTGATGATCTATTTTGTTTATTGGTTTCGTAAAAACTGCTGGTCCTCTGCATTGGTTCTGATTGCCTTGACTGAAATATTTCTGACGCCGAGGTCCGCAGCCTTGGAATGGTCGGATTTTGTGATTAGCATCCCATTCCTGTTTGCCGCCCTGTTCAGTCATTTTGGAGCGGGCTTATGTGTGAAGAGCTATTCGCCTCTCCTGCGGGGTTATCAGCCGTCTCGGTGCATGAAATCCCTGCAATAAATGCTGATTCAAAGACTCTATAATATAAAGAAAAAAGGATGAACGGTTATGTTTGAACACTTTGGACTGAAAGATGTGCTGATTGCCCTGTGGAAGTATATCCGCTATCTGATTATTTTACTGGTACTGGCCGCTGTTGTGGTTTTGGCGCTGCGTTTTACCCGCTCTGACGCTGAAGCAGGCCCCCAGGATACACGACCGGACATATTCTCTTCCTCCGTTTACTACAGCGTTTCGGCAACTGAGGATGATTCCCGTTACACCATTGGCGAATCGGGCAACACTTTAGGAACGTCTCGCTATCTGGCCTCTATTTATATGAATATGATTAATACCGACTATTGCCGGGATTATATCTTCAATCAGGTGATGGAACAGTATTCTAAAGAGGAATTTCTTGAAAAAAGCGGATTGTTGAAGAAAAAACCTGAACTAACCGCTGACCATGTTTCGCTGAAGAGTCTAACCACTATTTTTCATACCAGCCTGATTACCGATTCCTCGGTTATCAATATGTTTGCTGAGACCTATGATAAGGATCTGTCCATGGTCATTGTACAGGCAGCCAGCGACTATCTGGAAAAGGTTCTTGCCACACAGCTGGAACCTGCGAAGATCACCAAGATGAGTCAGGTGAATCAGGTTCTTAAGATTACCGAAGAGGAGCAAAAACTGCTGGACTCGAAAGGCGCGGCGGCCGCCTCGCAGAATCAGACGGTCAGCACGACACCCAGTTTGAAAAAGCAGGCGGTTATTTTGGGGATTCTCACAGTGGCGCTCTATTGTATCGTCGTTTTCTTTATCGCGCTGTTCCGTCCCACAATGAACCGAAAAAGCGATTTTGAGGCCTATGGTTTTCCGGTAATCGGTGAACTGGGCAAGTATAAAAAATAAAGGCCGAGTGGAATATCAAAGGCCGTCAGATATAGAAAGGTGTGCAGAAATTCATGAAAACAGCCGACTATGCGCAAACGAAGGATGAGCAGAACGAACAGTCGTATGCCTTTGCCGCTAATGCCATATTAGAGACGGTGGACAATCAGGGTGGGAACACGTTGGCGCTGACCTCCAGCAACACCAATAAGGAGGGGCAGTGGGCGGTTGCCGCCAATATCGCGGACAAGCTGCGTTCCCATTGCCGTGTTTTGCTGATATATGTCACCCCTCAGGGGGACGGAGAGATAGCTGTAAAGGATGGTGTCGCCAAGGCAGATAATCCTTCACCGGAAAAGCTGGGGGCCTTTTTGAAAGAAAAAAAGGAGACGGCAGATATTCTGTTGTTATGTTTGCCTCCGGTGCGCCTCTACGCTCAAGCGTTGGAATATGCCAAAATGGCGGATAAGCTTTATTTAGTAGAGCGTACCTGCCATTCGACCTACGGGGATTTTGAGAAGACTCTTGGTCTGCTATCGACCTATGATATTCATCCCGCCGGTACCATCCTGTATCGTTGACGAGAATGGCGAGAATATTGTATTCAAATTGAAATAAGGCGGTTTTTTCGTTTTATGAGGACTAAAAATTCGATGGTCAACGTGGTGGCCGGTTTGGTGGGACAGGGGGTAGCCCTGATCATCAGCTATATTGCCCGCCGGGCTTTCATCGACGTTCTCAGTGAGGATTATCTAGGCATAAACGGTTTGTTTACCAATATTTTAACCATGCTTTCCCTTGTGGAGATCGGCATAGGCCCAGCAATCGTGTACAGCCTATATAAGCCGCTGGCTGAGAAAAACGTGGAAAAAGTCAAGGTGCTCATGAGGTTGTTTCAGCGCGCCTATATCCTGATCGGTATCCTCGTTTTAATTCTCGGACTGGTGATGACTCCCTTTATCCAGATATTTATGGAATCCATGCCGAATGTGCCTTATATACGGGTTATTTTTCTTTTATTTGTTGCCAATACAGCTATATCTTATTTTTTCTCATACCGCCGTTCGCTGATTATTGCAGATCAACGCCGCTATGTCGATACAATCACCCATTATGGCTTTTATTCTCTTCTGAACATCGCTCAGATCATTTTTCTTTATCTCACACGTAATTATTTCGTGTTTCTCGGCCTTCAGATCGGTTTTACCCTGCTGGAGAATATTGTTATTTCCTATAAAGCGAAGAAAATGTATCCGTTTCTGAAGGAGAAAACCAGCCAAAAGCTCGACGGGGAAACTCGTCAGCAGATCATTCGGAATACATCCGCTATGATATTTCACAAGGTTGGCGGTATTGTGGTGGGCTCCACCGACAACTTATTGATATCCGCCAAGGTTGGTGTATGGGCGGTAGGTTTCTATTCCAATTATCAGCTGGTAATCAACGCGCTGAAATCCATTATTACGCAGGTCTTTCAGGCAATGACGGCCAGCATCGGCAATTTGGGAGCCACCGAGTCAAAAGATAAAGCGTTGGCCGTATTCAAGCCCGTCTTTCTGATGAATTTTTGGATATACAGCTTTTGTTCGATTTGTAT
This sequence comes from Clostridiales bacterium, assembly GCA_022800315.1. GTDB lineage: Bacteria > Bacillota > Clostridia > Oscillospirales > Acutalibacteraceae > Avimonas_A. Next base: position 1,299 of record JAAWQC010000023.1, on the reverse strand, counting down.
GTTTATTCTTTTTAATCCCTTTATTGAATTGAGCTTTGGAAAAAACCTACTGTTTGGCCAGGAAGTCGTCTTCATTATGGTGCTGAATTTTTACCTGACGGGGATGCGCCAAGCGGTACTGACCTTTCGAGATGCCTTCGGAATCTACTGGCAAGATCGTTTTAAACCACTGTTTGAGGCAGCAATTAATTTGGTGGTATCTTTCAGTTTAGCCAACGCCTTTGGCGTGTTTGGTATTTTTATCGGTACGGCGGTCAGTACACTGACCACCTGTTTTTGGATCGAACCCTATATACTATATAAATATGCCTTTGATCAGCCAGTACGCGGCTATTTTTTGCGATACGGGATATATACCCTCCTGACTGTGGCAGCGGGAGGGCTGACTTTGCTGGCTTGTTCGGTGTTTGAAACCGTTACCTGGTTCAGCCTGTTGGGCCGGGCGGCTTTCTGCCTGCTGATACCTAACGGGCTCTATTTTCTCATCTTCCACCGTACCGAAGATTTCCGGTATCTTATGGGTACGGTACTGCCTGTGGCCAAATCGTTTCTGAGCGGGCTACGCGGTCGTCTGAAAGGAAAAAAAGAGCAGTAAAACAGTGTCGGACCTGGTTCCGTCCGTAGGCAGCGGCCGGCAAAAGCATTTTGCTTTTGCCGGCTGTTTTTGTCCGCTGGGAACCATCCGCATATTCGCGCATAACGCCGCATATCATCTATTGAAGAAATTCGAGAGGTGATAGCGTGAAGGGAGCAGTTGAAGAGCGAGCCGTTGAGCTGGGCGAATATATTATTGAAAATAACGCGACGGTGCGCGCCGCCGCTAAGAAGTTTCATATATCCAAGTCCACTGTACATAAAGATGTCTCGGACCGTCTGAAAGCGGTGAACCCGCAACTTTACAGTCGTGTTCGATGTGTGCTCGACGTCAATAAAGCCCAGCGTCACATCCGCGGCGGGATCGCAACACGGGAGAAGTATCGCCATCAGTCGGAAGACGGGGAAGAGCCGCGCGAGGATTCCTGATTCCTTTTTTCCGCATAAAAACCCGCTGTGCGCTTTTGTAAAGAAGCGCGCAGCGGGTTTTTTATCGCGTCAACTCCATTGGAAGCAATATCGTACAAGACGGGGAAAGGGAAGAATGGTATACTGTTCAGGACAGGATCACTGGTTTTCTTTTACCACGAAAAGAGCTTTAACGATAACCGATGAAGGAGACATAAAGGAAGAGGAAGAATGGCGAAGGCATTCTTCAGCACCGGTTCCAGGCGAGGTATACCGTTTATTGAGCGGAAAGGAACC
>JAAWQC010000069.1 GCA_022800315.1 Clostridiales bacterium | reverse complement strand
GAGGGGCCATGGCCCCTCCCCTACGCCTTTTCTCGGTCTGTTTCGTAATGCCAGAATTTCTGACAAATCACCGAGAACCTCTGTTTTTGCTGTACAATGGGGTCGAGGTGATGATGGAATATACGCGTGTGCGCGACTTGCGGGAGGACAACGATCTCAGACAGCGGCAGCTTGCCCAATATCTGTATGTTGACCAAAGACCTATTCCAGCTATGAGCGGGGGAAACGGCAAATACCGTGCGGACTGCTGGAGCATCTCGCTGTGCTGTATCATACCAGTGTGGATTATCTTATGGGCCTTACCGACGAGCCGAAACCCTATCCGCGGGCAGGGGACAGAAGGTAGCCTTCCGGTTTTTATCTATCTGAGACAGACGCCGTAGGGGCGCACCCGTGTGTGCGCCCGTCAGCGGGCTGTCGATTTACCATAAAACCCCCGCCCCGTGGCAGCATCCATGGAGCGGGGGTTTTCTCTCGTAAAAAGCGTTTACTCTTCCATCTGCCGGCCGAGGAAGGCGGCGGCCACCTGGGTCAGCTTGACATCGCCCTCGCCGGGGACGGCACCGCTCTCGGGCAGGATCAGGCACACCGCGCCGATCACGTCGCCGGAGGCCATGATCGGCACCGCCACCGCCGCGTAGCGCTCGATGCCCTCCACCGGCTGGAGGCGCTTCTGGTCCCCCGCCTTGGTGATATGGGTGCGGCGCTGTTCCATCATCTCTTCCATCTGCCCGCTGATGCGGCGCTCCAGAAACTCCTTTTTGGACACGCCGGCGGCGGCCACCACGTGGTCGCGGTCACAGATGAGTACGGGCAGACCGCAGGCGCGGGACATCACGTCCGCGTACTGCAGGGCAAAGGGAGACATCTCCCCCACCGGGGAATACTTTTTAAAGACCACTTCGCCGTCGTTGTCGGTGAAAATTTCCAGCGGGTCGCCCTCCCGGATGCGCATGGTGCGTCGGATTTCCTTCGGTATGACTACACGACCGAGGTCGTCGATTCTTCTGACGATTCCTGTTGCTTTCATGTTCCTGCTTCCTCCACTTAATCCATTTTTATAACGGCTCCGCCGGACGGTTCCTGCCGCCGTCCCTGCGGAACACGGAAATCTTGGCAAGGCTAGTATCTGTTTTCCAGGCGGCTTTATGCGAGAAAAACCGGAAATTTTCCTGTCAGAATCTGCCTTCCTTCACGAAACGGTGATTGTTTTTCATCGTGATTTTTCCCATTTTCGGTTCAGAAATTCCGGAATAAATGACATTGTGTAAACCATATAGATTTGTTATGATACCGTTAATTGAGTAAAGCGAAGGGAGGAACCTGTCCGTTGCTGAAAAAAATACTGCTGGGGGTCAACGTGGCGGCGCTGCTTGTCGTGCTGTTCCTGACCGCCTGGGACCAGTCCTCCCGATATTCTGTTTCCCTCTATGTCAAGCCGGCGGCGGCGCAGGAGATCCGCAATACCCGCCGCGAGGTCAAGGAAAGCGACGTCGTGCCGACGGCGGAAGGGGAAGAGGGGACGCCCCTGCCCATTCCCGACCTGAAAATCAACGGCGTCGCGCCCTTTTATGACCGGCCGAACGCCACCTTTTATTTTTCCATAGCCGACGATAAAAACAGCTGGCCCGACCTGACCTTCACACTGGACGGGGAGAATCCCGAGGGGCGGCTGTGTTTTCTGGAGGATTTCACCCGCGAGAGCCGCAGCGACGTGCTGGAGGCAAGCAGCCGCATCCCTTTTATGATCTACGACGGGGAGACCTACCGGAATTTTTACCTGACCTTCTCCACCCTGCCCCTGATGCAGGTCAGCCTCCACGACCTGCCGGAGGGGACGCAGATACACGAGTCCCTGAAGGACGCCGAGGAGGACGTGGTGCGCCTGCCCGAGGATGTGGAGAACAACTATGAAGAACGGCTCAGTGAGGACGCCCCCATCCGGCGGGAGGATTCCTACGCAACCGTCACCCTTCTCGACCCCCGCGGGGCGGAGGAGGAACGCAAGTACGGCGAGGTCTTCGTGTCCGAGGCACGCCTGCACGTCCGCGGGCGCAGCAGCGTCAACTATCCGAAAAACAGCTACCGCATGGAGCTGCTGATCCCCGATGAGCAGGACAACTCCCTGCTCATCGAGAACAAGGTGCCCCTGCTGGGTATGCGGAAGGACGGGGACTGGATACTCAACGCTCTGTACGCCGAGCCCACCAAAATCCGGGAGAAGCTGGCCGCCGAGGTATGGCTCAACATGAACAAGGATGTCCAAACCCCCGGCGAGGCGGCCGGCTACCGGGTGGAATACGTCGAGGTGTTCATCGACGACACCTATTGGGGCCTTTACGGTCTGACCGAACGCATTGACGCGAAGATGCTGGGGCTGACCGGCGCCGACGAGACCAAGGACTCCGACCGCCTGTACTGGAGCATCGCGGATGAGAACCAGTGGTGGAAGGAATACGAGACACCCGAAACGCCGTACTATTCCGGCGGGTACGAGCTGCGCTATCCCGATGTAATCAGCGAACCGTACGAGGAGTGGTGGCGGCCTTTCCGCGACTTGGTGCGGGCGTCGCGGGAGGATGCCGTCGCCGACCGGGAGGCGGAATTCGGCGCCATCGCGGATATCAACAGCGCGGTGGATTACTACCTGTTCTATCAGGCGGTCACCGGCGTGGACAACGTGATACAGAACACCTATTTCATCTACCGGGGCGATACCGGGAAATTCACCTTTATGCCGTGGGACCTGGACCAGACCTTCGCCAACGTGTGGCAGGGGGATATGCCCCGCCTGACAGCGGAGGATTACGGCGTCATCGACCAGTTCCGATTCTGGTGGGTCACCAAGCGGATGATACGGGAGAACGGCAGCGATATCCAGACACTGCTGCGCCAGCGCCTGAAGGTGCTGCGCCGGGACGCCCTCAACGAGAAAAACCTGGTACGGCGCATCGACGCCATCGAAAAGGAGCTGGACGCCTCCGGCGTGCTGACACGGGAAGGGTCGCGGTGGCCACTGGGCGGCCACACCACCAACACCAGCGCCCTGCGCCAGTATGTGGTCGGCCGGCTGATGCGGCTGGATTCTCATGTCCGCAGCCTGCCGCAGAACGGGGGAGGGGACGACTGATGAAACGGCTGGCCTATCCCAATCCCTTCCCGGACCTGCTCCGGCCCGCGGAGGAAGGACACCTGCGCCATGAACTCAAGCTGCTGGTGAACGCCCAGGACCTGGCGATCATCCGCAGCCGCCTGAACGGCCTGATGCCGCTCGATTCCCACGCGGGGGAGGGCGGCCGGTACACCATCCGCAGCCTGTACTTCGACGACGCGGACAATACCTGTATGCGGGAGAACGAGGCCGGGGTGGACGACCGGCGGAAGTTCCGCCTGCGGCTGTACGATGGCAGCGCCGATCGGATCGCGTTGGAGATCAAGAGCAAAACCAAGGGGCTGACTGGCAAACGCCGCTGCCTGCTGACCCGCGGGCAGTGTGAATCCCTGATGCGGGGGAGGCCCCCGGAACCCGGTTCCGACATGCCACCTGAGCTGCGGCGGCTGTGCCTGCTGATGCGCACCCGTCTGATGCGTCCCGTGGTTATCGTGGAATACGAACGTACCGCCTTTCTCACCGCGGCGGGCAACGTGAGGGTCACCCTGGACGAAAACATCGGCGGAAGCGGCCGGGTCGGCCGCTTCCTGGACGAGCGGGTGCCCCTGACTCCCGTTTTGCCGCCGGGACAGCATGTGCTGGAGGTCAAATACGACGAGTTTTTGCCCGACGCCATCGCGCGGACCCTGCAGCTGGGACGGCTGAGCCGCACCTCTTTCTCCAAATACTACCTGTGCCGTACCCACGCGCCGCTGGCACGGCTCCCTTATTAATGAAAGGCGGTAACCGCTATGAATTTCGGAGACATCATTAAAAAATCGGTGCTGGAGGGCTTCGCGGACAACGAGGTCACCACCCCCAAAATCATCGTCACGCTGGGCATCACCTTTCTCATTGCCCTGTACATATTCCTCATCTACCGCATGACCACCAAGAACGTGTTTTATTCCAAGAGCTTCGCCATTTCCATGACCGTCATCTCGGTGGTGACGGCGGGCATCATCCTGGCGATGCAGTCCAATATCGTCATCTCCCTCGGCATGGTGGGCGCCCTGTCCATCGTCCGGTTCCGCACCGCCATCAAGGACCCGATGGACCTGCTGTTCCTCTTCTGGTCCATCGGCACCGGCATCATCTGCGGTGCCAGCCTGTACGGGGTGGCAGCCATCTGCGCCATCGCCGTGACGGTGGCCCTGCTGCTGCTGTCGGTGGTACCCATGGCCCGCGCCCCCTTCCTGCTGGTGGTCAGCGGCGGGGACGCCAGTCTGGAGGAGCCGATTATCGCCGCGGTTAAAAAGTACACCCGCGCTTATCAGGTCAAATCCCGCAACCTTTCCCGTGACCACATGGACATGGTCATCCAGCTGCGGATAAAGGACGGCGCCGCCCTGATGAAAGAGGTGGCCGCGCTTCAAGGGGTGGAGGATGTCTCCCTCCTATCCCACGACGGGGAAACCACCCTGTAGGGCACACCCGGCAGATATAAAGAAAAGGACCGGCTGATCAGCCGGT
>JAAWQC010000068.1 GCA_022800315.1 Clostridiales bacterium | reverse complement strand
CGATGGCGGCCGCCATCGGCGCGGGACTGAGCGTCGAGGAAGCGGCGGGCTGCATGGTGGTGGACATCGGCGGCGGCACCTCCGAAGTGGCCGTGATCTCGCTGGGCGATATCGTCACCTCCTGTTCGGTGCGCACCGCGGGCGACGATTTTGACGAGGCCATCATCTCCTATATCAAAAAGAAGTATAACCTGCTCATCGGTGAACGCACCGCTGAGGATATCAAGATCAAGATCGGTTCCGCCTTCCCCTACGAGGGAGAGGAAACCCTAGAGGTCAAGGGCCGTAACCTGGTGGACGGCCTGCCCAAGAACATCACCGTTTCCTCCGATGAGATTCGGGAAGCCCTGGCCGACCCGGTCAGCTCTATCGTGGACGCCATCCGCTCCACCCTGGAGCGCACCCCGCCCGAGCTGTCCGCCGACATCATTGACAACGGCATCATGCTCACCGGCGGCGGCGCCCTGCTGCGCGGCCTCGACGTGCTGGTATGCCGTGAGACGGGCATGCCCGTCCACGTGGCGGAGGATCCGCTGGACTGCGTGGTCAACGGCACCGGCAAGTGCCTCGACCTGGGTATCGTGAGCAACTTCCGCTCCAACCGGGTGAAATAACATCCGTATCCGATCAGACAGCGAAGGGGCGGCCGCGCAGCGGCGCGCCCTTTCGGGGATTTATAGCAACGGGAGGTCGCTGTGAAGGACTTTTTTAAAGGGTTCGGCTTCAAGGTGCTGGCGGCAATCGCGCTGGTACTGGTGGGCATTATGATTTACGCGGCCTCCACCGGCGGCATGGCCACCATCCCCGCCATGCTGTCCGGGGCGATCATGACCCCGCTGCAGACGGCGGCCAGCGCGGTGTCGGACGGCTTCCAGTCCTTTGTGGGCATCTTCACCGATTCCGGCGAGCTGCGCAAGGAAAACGACCGCCTGCAGGAAGAGGTGGACAAATACCGGCAGCAGCAGATCGAGCTGGATGAGCTGCGCCGGCAGAACGAATACCTCAACGAATACCTGCGGATCGTGGAATCCGACAGCTCGGTGGAACGGGCCTCCGCCCGGGTGATCGACATCGATCCCGCCGACAAATACTGTAATTTCACCATCAATGCCGGCACCCTGAGCGGCATCAGCGTCAACGACCCGGTCATCACCCCCCAGGGGCTGGCCGGGGTGGTGTACGAGACCGGCCTCAATTACGCCAAGGTGCGTTCCATCCTGGACCCCGCCACCCAGGTCAGCGCGGCCATCAGCCGCAGCGGGGAGAACGGCATGACCAGCGGCACCCTGTCCCTCGCCAAGGACTTCAAGCTCAAGCTGGGCCTTCTGTCCAAGGAGGGGGACACCGAGGTGGGCGACATCATCATCACCTCAGGCAAGGGGGGGATTTTCCCCGCGAACCTGCCCATCGGCGAGGTGGAGGAGATCGTGCCCGAGTCGGACGGCGTTACCCTGTACGCCCGCATCAAGCCATACACCGATTTCGGTACCCTGTCCCAGGTACTGGTTATCACCTCCTTCGGCGGGCAGGGGGAAACGGTGGACTGAAGATGACTGCCGATAGGAAAGAACGCAAGGGGGCGACCGTGTGGAAGAATCCAATAAAATCGACGGCCGTGACCCGCTGCGGCGGCTGAGCGGCCGCTATCTCAAATGGACCGCCTACGGCATCCTGATCGTGCTGGCGTGTCTGCTGCAGGGCGCGCCCCGCCTGATCCCCGAGGTGCTGGGCGGGCGGCCCATCCTGATCATCCCGGTGGTGGTGAGCATCGCCATGTTCGTCGGCCCGATCGGGGGCGCGGCGGCGGGGATTGCCGGCGGCCTTCTGTGGGACCTGTACGCCGACCGCCTGTTCGGGTTCAACGCCATCCTGCTGCTGGCCATCTGCTGTGCCTGCGGGCTGCTGGTACGCCTGCTCATCCGCAACAACCTGCTGTCCGCCCTGCTCATGGTGACCGCCGCTCTGCTGATTCAGGGGCTGTTCGACTGGTTTTTCAACTATGTCCTGCTGGGCGGTGGAGAACCCCTGTACCATCTGCTTCACCTGACCCTGCCCAACATCGTGTACACGCTGGTGCTCTCCCCCCTGCTGTACGGCGGGGTGCGGTTCACCGCCCGGCTGCTGCGCAGGAGGGACTGATAGGGAGCGGACCGGTGTTCCACCGCACCGTTCCCATCAGTCTCTCTGAAGAATTTCCTGTCGGCGTGAAACGCCTCCTGCGGCACGGCCGCAGCGGAAATTCTTCCAGGGTTCGGGACAGCAAGCAGGGAGGATCGGCGTTTCCGGTCAATCCTGCAGGTTTCGGGAGAACAAGCAGGCGCGGTTAGCCGCCCGCCTGTGCGGGGGTAACGGAACCGTTCGGAGTTGACGGTGTTCTCTTGAGGAGAACGGCTTATACGGCTTGCGGTAACAGACGACGCCTCATGGGCGAAAAGGAGTGTAATATGGTGAATCCGATGAATACCTCGGTCCGCCGCCGCGTTGCGGCAGCGGCGGTGCTGATCGTATTTATCTTCGGCCTGTACAGCCTGCGGCTGTTCCAGATCCAGATCGTCGAGGGGGACAAGTACGCCGAGATCGCCGCACGGAACACGGTAACCGAGGTGCCGATTTCCGCCGCCCGAGGCGAGATACTGGACACCAATCTAAAGCCCATCGCGGTTAATCACGCCAGCTATTCGGTGATTTTCGACTATGCCTTCTTCCCCCGCGGCAAGACCGACGAGAAGGAGAAGGAGAAAAACGCCATCATCCTCTCCCTCACCGATATCCTTATCGAGGCGGGGGAAGAATGGAACGACACCCTGCCCATCACGGGATCCGGCCCTTACGCCTTCGAGCCCGACCGTGATAAGGGAATTGCCGAGCTGAAAAAGTATCTGAACATGGCGGAATACGCCACGGCGGACAACTGTATGGCCGAGCTGGTCAAGAAATACAAGCTCACCGACTACACCCCGGAGCAGCAGCGCCGGGCCGCCGGCGTGCGGTATGAGATGGACCAGCGGGATTTCTCGCTCAAAAACCCCTTCACCTTCTCGGACGACGTGTCGCCGGACACCACCTATAAAATCAAGGAACACAACAACATCTATCCCGGTGTGGACGTGCAGACCACCCCGGTACGGGAATACCGGAGCGGCGATGTGGCCTCCCACCTCATCGGCACGGTGGGGCCCATCTTCCCCGACGAATACCAGGCGCTCAAGGATAAGGGATACGCTCTCAACGACGTACTCGGCAAGAGCGGCATCGAAGCCGCAGCGGAGGAGTATCTGCGGGGCACTGCGGGTGTCCGCTCCCTGACCAAGGATTCCAAGGGCGTCATCGTGGAGGACGCGGTGACCAAGGAACCGGTACCGGGCAATTCGGTGGTGCTTACCCTGGATATGGAATTGCAGGCGGCCGTACAGGAATACCTGGCCTCCACCATCACCAACCTGCGGGAGACGGCCGCTCCGCTCAAGGGCGGCGACGTCCGCAGCGGCGCGGTGGTGGTGCTGGATGCGAAAACCGGCGGGGTGCTGACCAGTGCCAGCTGGCCCACCTTCGACCTGACCACCTACAAAGAAAACTACGATCAGCTCATCGCCGATCCCGACCGGCCTCTTTTCAACCGGGCCCTGAACGGCGCCTTTGCCTGCGGCTCCACCATGAAGCCTGGTGTGGCACTGGCCGCTCTGACCGAAGGGGTGATTACGGGGAACGATACCTTCACCTGCCACCGGGTGTTTACCAAATGGTCCGACTACCGGCCCACATGCCTGGGCTATCACAACTCCATCAACGTGGTGAACGCCCTGATCAAATCCTGCAATATCTTTTTCTACAATACCGGTCTCGCCCTGGATATTTATAAAATGAACGAGTACAGCGCCCTGTACGGCCTCGGACAGAAGACCGGCATCGAGATCGGTGAGGCGGAGGGCGTGCTGGCGGGCCCGGATGAGCGGCAGGCCAAGGGGCTCCAGTGGAATCCCGGCGATACCGTATCTGCCGCCATCGGCCAGTCGGATAACCTTTTTACCCCTATCCAGCTGGCCTCCTACTGCATGATGATCGCCAACAACGGCACCCGGTATAAGACCCACCTGATCGACAGCATCCGCAGCTACGACGGCAAAACGGTGACGCCGGTGGAGAAGGAGGTCGCCGCCCAGGTGAACTGGTCCCAGTCGGCCATCGATCTGGTACGGCAAGGTATGGTCGGTGTCACCAAGGGCAGCGGCACCGCCGCCAAATCCTTCGGCAACGCGCCCTATACGGTGGCGGCGAAAACCGGTACCGCCGAGGTGAGCAAGGACCGCTCCGACCACGGGGTGTTCATCGCCTACGCCCCGGTGGAGGATCCGGAGATCGCTATCGCCGTGCTGCTGGAGGACGGCACCTCCGCCCCTTCTACCGCCCTGGGCCGTCAGGTGATGGATAAGTATTTTGAGCTGAAGGAACAGCGCGCGGCCGCGGCAAACGACGCGGGAGACGGCGCAGGGGACGCCGCCGGTTCCGCGGGAGATCCTTCCGGCCTGGACAATCCCTCCGACCCGCCCGCCCCCGATGAGACCGCCGCGCCGAATAACCGACGGGACCCTGAGGAATAAAGAGAAAACCACGCTGAGTGTATCACTTCAGCGTGGGTTTTTATATGTTTATTGCGCTTATGCGGCGATTGCTCCGCAGGCACCACTTTCTCAACGATGAGAAAGTA
>JAAWQC010000067.1 GCA_022800315.1 Clostridiales bacterium | reverse complement strand
CCGGAGGAATTCCTCCGGCGGCCTCCCTGACCCTTCTACGGCGCCTCTCCGCCGGCGGGACCGTTGCCCCGGCCGGGAGCCTTGCGCTCCAGCGGTTCCAGCGTATGGTGGTGGAACCGCAGTACCACGTCGGAGGCCTTCGCCACCTCGGCAGAATGGCTGACCACCACCACGCAGCGTCCCGCCTCGTGGGCGAGGCTGCGCAGCATGGCGACGATCTCGGTGGCCGATTCGCTGTCCAGATTGCCGGTGGGTTCGTCCGCCAGGATCACCGGTGCGTCCCCTGCCAGCGCACGGGCCACCGCCACCCGCTGCTGCTGGCCGCCGGACAGGCGGGGCACCGGCCGGTGGATGTCCGCCTCGTTCAGCCCCACCGACGCGAGCAGCTGCCGCGCCCGCTCCTTCCGTTCATGGGGATAGGTTCCCCCGATCTCCATGGACAGGCACACGTTTTCCTCCGCGTTGAGATAGGGGATCAGGTTGTAGCTCTGAAAGACCAGTGCCACATGGCGGCGACGGTATTCGGTATAGCCGATCTCGCGGATATCCCGGCCCTCGAAGCGCACTACGCCGCCGGTGGGGATATCCAGCCCGCCGGCCAGCGACAGGGCGGTGGTCTTACCCGACCCCGAAGGACCGATGATGGAATAAAACACCCCTTTTTCAAAGGATATGTTGACATTTTGTAATACTTCCGGTGTATTTGACCCTGCGTATTTATAGGATACCGAGTCAAAGGTTAACAGTGACATAGACGACAGCTCCTTTCTCAGCCCGCGCGGGTCAGGATGGTGCGCGGCTTATAGCGCATCACCAGCGCGGAGGGGATGGCGGTGGCGGCCAGCACCAGCAGAATGCCCAGGCCGTACAGCCGGAGTATGGCCGCCCAGCCCACCGACACGTCGAGATTCTGAGCCGTGGCCTGCGTCAGCCCCTGTTGCCCGCCGATAAAATCAACACGTCCGCCGGGCCACTGACCTTCGCCCTGCCTGTCGGGCATGGCCATGCCTCCGTTGTCCGATGCACTCTGTGAGGAGCTGTTCTGCTGGGCCACCAGCAGGTCCCCGATCTTCTGGGAGACGAACATCCCCGAAAAAATCGCCAGAGTAAAGGCGACGAGGGCCACCAGCAGCACCTCGCACACATACTGGAGAATCACCTTGAACCGCCCTTCGCCGAGGGAGAGCAGCACACCGGTCTCGTACATCCGTTCCCGTATCCACATGGCGAGGATGAGGGCGAGAATCACCACCCCCGCCGCCGACACCACGACCACGAGCAGGGTGGAGAAGGACGCGATATTCTCCAGCGGCGCGATCATGGTCTCGTAAGCGGCGCTGTTAGCGTCCAGCTTGAATGTCTCCCAGTCGATGTCGAGGTCTTTGGAGGCTTCGATGACGGCGTCCACGTTGAGGGGATCGTCCACATAAAAGGTCACCGAGTCGATACCCTCGGAGGACTGGCCCATGCCGCCCATGATGCTGGCGGTGGTATTGCCCTTGATGTCCAGCGCGGTTTTATAGTCCACGATCAGCTGGTTGTAACCCTGGCTGAAACTCAGTTGAAAGCCGCCCAGGCTGCCGCCGCTGTCGGTGCTGCCGGCGGAATAGATGCCCACGACGGTCAGGGTGTAGGACGGGGCGGAGGCTTCCTCCGATTCATCGTCGGTCATAGCGGTCACCGTGAGGGTGTCGCCCACCGAAAGTCCGTTATAGGCGGCCAGGTTCTTCTCGATGAGCACCGGACGCACGTCGCTGTCCCCGCTGTAGACCAGATGCTCCCCTTCCTCCAGCGTGAAAGCGCCGCTGGCAAAGCTGTCGTACAGAGAGGAGGAATACACGCCGGTCAGGGATACGTCGGGTATGGTGAAGCTGATGGAGCCTTCGCCGCCCCATCCTCCGCCGACATCCGGCACAGCCTCCACCGACCCGCCGGAATCGCCGCCGGTGTCCACCGGGTCGAAATCGCCGGCGGAGGCGGAAGCGCTGACGACGTAATTGTACGCCTGTACGTGGGGAAGGCCCGCCACCTTGAGAGCCATTTCCTCAGTTACCGGCTGGGTCTGGAGGCTAAAGGCGGGCCGGCTCTGCCTGCCGCCCCCCTGACCTCCGCCGTTCTGTCCCTCCTGCTGCATAGAGGACATGGCTTCCTCCATCGCCTTCTGCTGGTTGAAGGATAGGGTCAGGGTGGCGCCCAGCTGCTGCCGGGCAGAATCTTTGGCGGCGTCCACCGCTTCGCGGATGGAGAACCCCGCCAGCACCAGATTGGCAATGACAAAGAAAATCACCAGCAGCAGCAGGCTCTTGCCCCACCGCCGGGTAACCGCGCGCAGCGCGCGCTTCAGAAAACTCATGGACAGGACTCCTTTACTCCTAAAAGTCCTTATCACTATAGCGGGGGTCTGTGTCTCTTTCACGGAGGTTTTGTGTTTATTTTGTGTTTTCGGAAAATAGCCCCACAGGACGGATGACACAGAAAGGGCCGGCGCCTATGCGCCGGCCCTTTCCGCCTGTCTTTTTCAGATGCGTTCGTGGAAGGTGCGGTTGATGACATCCATCTGCTGCTCGCGGGACAGCTTGATGAAGTTGACCGCGTATCCCGACACCCGGATGGTGAGCTGGGGATACTTTTCGGGATGATCCATGGCGTCCAGCAGTACCTCGCGGTTGAGGACGTTGACATTGATGTGGTGGCCGCCCTCGCCGAAATAGCCGTCCAGCAGGCCCACCAGATTGTCCTCCCGCTCCTCTTCCCCACGGCCCAGTGCGCCGGGCACGATGGAGAAGGTGTAGCTGATGCCGTCCTCACTGTAATCATAGGGCAGTTTCGCCACCGACATCATGGAGGAGACGCAGCCGTTCTTATCCCGCCCGTGCATGGGGTTGGCGCCGGGGGCAAAGGGTTCGCCGCCCTTGCGGCCGTCGGGGGTGGAACCGGTCTTTTTGCCGTATACCACGTTGGAGGTTATGGTCAGGATGGACATGGTGGGCTTGGATTCCCGGTAGGTGGGGCACTTCTGCAATTTGGTCATGAAGCGTTTGACCACATCCACCGCGATGTCGTCCACCCGGTCGTCGTTGTTGCCGAACTGGGGATATTCGCCCTCCACCTCAAAGTCCACCGCCAGGCCGTTCTCATCCCGGATGGGACGGACCCTGGCGTATTTGATGGCGGCCAGCGAATCGGCCACCACCGACAGTCCCGCCACACCGCAGGCCATGGTACGGAACACCTCGTCGTCGTGCAGGGCCATCTGTATTTTTTCGTAGCAGTATTTGTCGTGCATGAAGTGGATGACGTTGAGGGTGTTGACATACAGCCCTGCCAGCCAGTCCAGCATGGCGTCGTATTTCTTCATCACATCGTCGTAGTCCAGATACTTGCCGCGGCAGGCCAGCATTTCGGGGCCCACCTGCGCGCCGCTCTTCTCATCTCGTCCGCCGTTGATGGCGTACAGAAGGGCCTTGGCCAGATTCGCGCGGGCGCCGAAGAACTGCATCTGCTTGCCGATGCGCATGGCGGACACACAGCAGGCGATGCCGTAGTCGTCGCCGAACTTTTTGCTCATCAGCTCGTCGCTCTCGTACTGGATGGAGCAGGTCTCGATGGACATTTTCGCGCAGTAGCGCTTGAAATTCTCTGGCAGGCGGCGGCTCCACAGTACGGTCATGTTGGGCTCCGGTGCCGGGCCGAGGTTGGTCAGAGTGTGCAGGAACCGATAGGACATCTTGGTGACCATGTGCCGGCCGTCAGCGCAGATGCCGCCGATGGATTCGGTCACCCAGGTGGGATCGCCGCTGAACAGCTCGTCGTAGGCAGGGGTGCGCAGGAAGCGCACCATCCGCAGCTTCATGACGAAGTGGTCCACCATCTCCTGAATCTCGCTCTCGGTATATCGGCCGTCCACCAGATCCCGTTCGGCATAGGTGTCGAGGAAGGTGGAGACACGGCCCAGCGACATGGCGGCGCCGTTCTGCTCCTTCACCGCGGCGAGATAGGCAAAGTAGAGCCACTGAATGGCTTCCTTCGTATCCTGGGCGGGGCGGGAGATGTCGAAGCCGTAAGAGGACGCCATGCGTTTCAGCGCCTGAAGCGCCCGAAGCTGTTCAGCAATATCCTCCCGCAGGCGGATGGCGCGGGAATCCATCACACTGAAATCCCAGGCGTTGTGGGAACGCTGTTTTTCCTCGATCAGCTTGTCCACCCCGTAGAGGGCCACACGTCGGTAGTCGCCGATGATGCGGCCGCGGCCATAGGCATCGGGCAGGCCGGTGATGATGGCGCTCTTGCGGGCGGCGCGCATTTCGGGGGTATAGATATCGAACACGCCGTCGTTGTGGGTTTTGCGGTATTTGAATATCTCCTCCAGTTCGGGGGAGAGCTTGCGGCCATAGGCCTCCAATGAGCTGTGAACCATGCGGATACCGCCGAAGGGCATCACCGCGCGGGTCAGAGGAGCCGCGGTCTGCAAACCAACGATCTGTTCCGCATCCTTATCGATATAGCCGGGGGCGTAAGCGTCGATGCCCGAGATCACGCCGGTATCAATATCGTAAACGCCGCCGCGTTCGTGTTCTTCCTTCAGCAGGACGGCAACCTTGTCCCACAGGGCACGTGTCCGTGCCGTCGGCGGCGCCAAAAAGCTTTCGTCGCCGTCGTATGGGGTATAGTTGCGCACAATGAAATCGCGGGTGTCGATCTGTTTTTCCCAGGTGCCGGAATTGAAAGGGGTCATGGAACATTCCTCCGTCAGTCGGTCGGGCTTTGTGTTTGCTGCAAGGTCAGCCAGGCTCCTCAACACCTTATGCATGTTCAGGAATCTGTCCTTCCTTCATCAAGGGATGGGAAGAATTCAGGCGAATTCTTCGACACAGGTTCCCAATAACGTACTTTACTTATGCATGTTTAGGAACCTGTCCTTCCTTCATCAGGGATGGGAAGAATTCAGGCGAATTCTTCGACACAGGTTCCCAATAACGTACTTTACTTATGCATGTTTAGGAGCCTGTCCTTCCTTCATCAAGGGAT